>NZ_JBIAGM010000012.1:0-293050 GCF_042869815.1 Streptomyces sp. NPDC006739 | reverse complement strand
TGTTGAGTTCTCAAGGAACGGTCGCTTCCTTTGTACTCACCCTCTCGGGCTTTCCTCCGGGCTTCCCTTCGGTCTTGCGTTTCCGACTCTATCAGTGTTTTTCCGTCCCCCTGACCACCGTCCCGCAGGCATGCGGAAGGCGATCCGAGATTAGGATCTGACAAGTTGGGTGCTGCTGAGCGATGACGCGTGTTCGCGCCGCTCGGTCTCAAGCAGGGTTACGACTGTACACGGGGCCTCGAAGCGGGAGCAAATCGACGGGGTTGGTGGTCTAGACCACTAGCTGGTAGCTTCCAAGCGGAACCGCCACTTCATATGACATACCCTGCTGCTCAGTACGCCGTCCGGGACAGGCAGTGACGGCCCATTCGCAGCCCCACCCACTGGGAGGCTTCCCATGACCACCGTGACGTCCCCTCTCGCAGGACGTGCCATCGGACTGGCCGCCGTGCCGGATCCGGTCTTCTCCGGGGCCATGGTCGGCCCGGGCACAGCGATCGACCCCGTGCGCGAGCCTTCCGAGGCGGTTGCCCCCGTGGACGGGGTCATCGTCTCCCTTCACCCTCACGCTTTCGTCGTGGTCGACGAGAGCGGGCACGGCGTGCTCACCCACCTCGGAATCGACACCGTGCAGCTCAACGGCGAGGGCTTCGAACTGCTCGTCGACAAGGGCGACACCGTGACGCGGGGACAGGCCGTCGTGCGCTGGAACCCCGCCGCCGTCGAGGCCGCCGGCAAGTCACCGGTCTGCCCCGTCGTCGCCCTCGAAGCCACGGCCGAATCCCTGTCCGATCTCCGTGACGACGGCGACGTGAAGGCCGGCGACAGTCTCTTCCTCTGGAGCTGACGGCACTGCCGTCGGCCGACGGCACACACGACAACCACCGCGGCGGGACCCGCCGCACTATCGGAGACGGGTGAGATGGAGACAACCCTGCGAGGCGTCGGCGTGAGCCACGGCGTGGCGATCGGCGAGGTTCGGCACATGGGAACGGCGGTGCTGGAACCGCCTGCCAAGCAGATCCCGGCGGAGGAGGCCGAGCGCGAACAGGGGCGGGCTCGCAAGGCTGTGGAAGCAGTGGCGGCCGACCTCATGGCGCGCGGCAATCTGGCCGGCGGCGAGGCCCAGGCGGTGCTCGAGGCGCAGGCCATGATGGCGCAGGACCCCGAGCTGATGGCGGACGTGGACCGGCGCATCGCGGTCGGCAGCACCGCCGAGCGCGCCGTCTACGACGCGTTCGCGTCGTACCGAGAACTGCTGGCCGGGGCCGGTGAGTACCTCGCCGGTCGTGTGGCGGACCTCGACGACGTGCGGAATCGTATCGTCGCCCGGTTGCTCGGGGTGCCCATGCCGGGCGTCCCGGACAGCGACGAACCGTACGTCCTCGTGGCCCGCGATCTCGCTCCCGCGGACACCGCGCTGCTGGATCCGACCCTGGTCCTCGGTTTTGTGACCGAGGAGGGCGGGCCGACCAGCCACAGCGCGATCCTCGCCCGGGCGCTCGGGGTTCCGGCCGTGGTGGCGCTGCCGGGCGCCGGTGAGCTGGCCGAGGGCACGCTGATCGCCGTCGACGGCAGCACCGGCGACATCTTCGTGAACCCGAGCGAGCAGAAGAAGGCGCAGCTGGAGGCCGCTGCCGCCGAGCGGAAGGCCGCGCTGGCCGCCTCGACCGGTCCGGGGGCCACCGCCGACGGGCACAAGGTGCCGCTGCTGGCCAACGTCGGTGGTCCGGCGGACGTGCCGGCTGCCGTGGAGGCCGGGGCCGAGGGTGTCGGTCTGTTCCGTACCGAGTTCCTCTTCCTGGACGACAGCAAGAACGCGCCGTCCGAGGAGAAGCAGGTGGAGGCCTACCGGCAGGTGCTGGAGGCGTTCCCCGAGGGCCGTGTCGTGGTGCGGGTGCTGGACGCCGGTGCGGACAAACCGCTCGCGTTCCTGACACCGGCCGACGAGCCGAACCCGGCGCTGGGTGTGCGGGGCCTGCGGACTCTGTTGGATCACCCCGAGGTCCTGCGCACGCAACTGACCGCGCTGGCCAAGGCCGCCGAGGGACTGCCCGTCTACCTCGAGGTCATGGCCCCCATGGTGGCGGACCGCGCCGATGCCAAGGCCTTTGCGGACGCCTGCCGCCAGGCGGGGCTGCGGGCGAAGTTCGGTGCGATGGTGGAGATCCCGTCGGCCGCGCTGCGGGCGCGTGCGATCCTGCAGGAGGTCGAGTTCCTCTCTCTGGGGACCAATGACCTCGCGCAGTACACCTTCGCCGCCGACCGTCAGGTGGGTGCGGTGTCGCGGTTGCAGGATCCGTGGCAGCCCGCGCTGCTCGACCTGGTCGCGCTGTCCGCGGAAGCCGCGCGGGCCGAGGGCAAGAGCTGTGGCGTGTGCGGCGAGGCGGCGTCGGACCCGCTGCTGGCGTGTGTACTGACGGGTCTGGGTGTCACCTCCCTTTCCATGGGCGCGGCGTCGATTCCTTACGTCCGGGCGACGCTGGCGAAGTACACGCTCGCGCAGTGCGAGCGGGCGGCGGCGGCCGCGCGTGCGGCCGACAGCGCCGAGGAGGCGCGTGGTGCGGCCCAGGCCGTGCTGTCCGGCGAGTAGTCGGGCCCGGCCGCCGTCGGCCGGCTCGCAGGGGCGCTCCGTCTTCGGGTGGGGCGCCCCTGCCGTGTCCGGCGGCGGTCTCAGTGCCGGTGTCCGGATGCCCGGTCCTCCTCCCCGAGGTCGGGTGGCACGCAGTAGTCGACGCCCGATTCCGGCGAGATCGGTTCGCCCGACTCCACGTCGGTGCAGTAGGCGTCGAAGACCTCGCCGGCGGTGAGGGCTTCCAGGCCGTCCCCGCGCAGCCGCCAGCCGTAGACACGGTCGGCGTTGCCCAGGGCGCTGGTGCGCATGACGAGACCGCCGGGGCCGCGGGTGGCGAGGCCGAGCGCGAGAACGCTGGTGAATTCGAGGGCCTCCGCCTCGTCGAGGTGGACGGCGCCTTCCGGGTCCTCGTCGGCGTGGAGGACGGACACCAGGGTTTCCGGTGGTCCGGAGACGCTGCACACGAGGTGTCGGTCTCCCGGCGGAGCCGTGTCGAGGATGCGGACGACGAGGTCGGAGGCGCGGGCGAAGGCCGCGCGGCCGATGTCCTCGCCGCAGGTCACACATGGTCCGAGTCGTGCCAGCACGGTGCTGGCGTACTCCCAGGTGGCCTGCCGGACGGCCTCGTCCACGAGCGCGGGGACGAGGGTGCCGAGGGGACGGCCGTCGTAGGGGATGGTGGGGCCGGTGGCCGCGAGTTCTGCCGTGAAGCGGCTTCGGTTCAGCGGGTCGTCGGGGTCGAGGCCGTTGTCGGCGCAGAACTCCGCGTACTCCTCGGGGTCGAAGAGGGCCAGGGTGGTGTGAGTGCCCTGGGAGGCGCGGACCTTGAGGAGGGCCTCCAGTTGCTGGAGGTAGGTGAGGTGGTCGTCGAAGGCGAAGCTGCCGTAGCGCCGCATGGCGCGGAAGTCGTGCTCGTCGGTCAGGACCGCGATGGTGCCGGCCATTTCGCGCCGAAGTACGCGTCGCATGGTCTGGTGGTCGGTGAGCGCCATGATTCCCCCTGGTCACAGTCGATCAATGCTCACTCACCGTAACCGGTGCCACTGACAATGCGATCCGTCGAAGGCGGTCTCGGACCAGTCTGTGCTGGATTCCGCAGGTCAGGGCGATGGTCGCGCCGAAGGCGGTCCAGCCGAGGGGGCCGGTGGCGATGGCCGCGGTGACGGCGATCGGGCCGATGCCGCGCTGGGTGGACTGGGCGAGTCCGTGGACGCCGAGGTAGGCGCCCTGGGCGGTCTCGGGGGCCAGGGCGACGGAGAGTTCCCAGGACACGGTGGCGTGCAGCATCTCGGCAAGGGTGAACGCGACGGCCGAGGCGGTGACCAGGCAGATGGCGGTCGCGGTTCCGCCGGTCGCGGAGAAGGCCATGGCGAGGCCGCCGAGGGCGAACGCGGCGGCGAGGGGGATCAGCAGTCGGCGTGCCGTCTCGGTGGTCGTGCCGAAGCGGGCCAGGGGGACCTGGAGGGCCACCACCATCACGTTGTTCAGGACGAGCAGCAGGGGTGCCAGTCCGTGCGGTACGTCGTCGCTGTGCGCGATCCACAGGGGCAGGCCGACCTTGAACACGGTGTCGTCCAGGGAGAGGACGGTCTCGGTCGCCACGTACGCCAGGTAGGAGCGGTCGCGCCAGGGGCTGGCCGGCTTGAGTGCGCGGGGCGCGTCCTTGGAGGTGGCGGCGACACGGCTCGCCGAGGGGGGTTCCGCGCAGGTCAGGACGAGAAGCGCGGCCGCCACGAAGGTCAGGGCGTCGCCGGCCAGCAGCCAGCGGTACACGGCGGTGGTGCCCAGGGCGAGGGCGGCAGCGGCGGCGAGGCCTCCGAGGGCCCAGCCGGCGTTTGCGGCGGTGCGGTTGACGGCTTGGTAGCGGACGCGGTCCGGGCCGGCCACGCGGGTCGCGTAGAGCTTGGTGAGGACGCTCGCGGCGCGGTCCCCCAGGCTTCCGACGGCCGAGAAGGCCAGCAGCAGGGGGTAGTGGTCGGTGGTGAGCAGCGCGAAGGAGGCCACGGCTCGCAGGAGTTGGAGTGCGGGGAGGAGCCGGGTGAGGGGAACCCGGTCGGCGATGCGGCCGCCGAGTGGCGCTCCGGCGATGCCGACGGCTCCGGAGACGGCGGCGAGTGTGCCCACTTCGGCCATGGAGAGGCCGGAGACGTAGGTGAAGTACAGGACGGAGACGGATGCCCACAGGCCGCTGCCTACGCGGTCGACGAGGGTGATGGCGATCATTCTGCGTCCGTCGCGCCCTCCCGGTATGCGCTGCCGGACGGCGGCACGCGGCTTCGCGTCCACTGTTCCCCCTTGCTTGACGTTATGTATCAATACATAATGTGCAACGTGGTAACACAATATGAGATCAGTGGGGGGACGGCCAAGGGGATTGCCGCCTCGGTCGAACGAGGGGTGTCCGAGGGCGCCTTGGCGCCGGGGGCCGCGCTGCCTCCGGTGCGACGCCTCGCGGACCGGCTCCAGGTCAGCCCGGGCACGGTCGCGACGGCGTACAAGGAGCTGCGCCGGCGGGGCATCGTGACCACGCGTGGGCGGGGCGGAACCGTGGTGGCCCCTGCCCCGGCCGTCGCGTCCCGGCGCCCGCCCAAGGTGCCGGTGGGTCTGCGGGACCTCGCGGGCGGGCATCCCGATCCGGAGCTGCTGCCTGCCCTGGTGCCGCCCTCGCGGCTTTCGCCCGGCGCGCGTTCGCACCGCTCAACGCCCCGGCTGGCGCACCTCGAGGACGCCGTACGCGACTGGCTGCGCCCCGACGGCGTGCCCGTGGAGCAGGTGACCTTCGCGCACGGGGCACTGGACCTGATCGGCCGTGTGCTCTGTGGGGAGCTGCGGCCCGGGGACGCCGTGGCGATGGAGGATCCCGGATATCACCATCTGCTGGACCTGGTGACGGCCCTGGGGCTGCGGATCGTTCCGGTCGCCGTGGACGACGAGGGGGTGCGGCCCGATGCCCTGCGCGCTGCGCTGCGGACCGGTGTACGGGCCGTGGTGTTCAGTCCCCGGGCGCAGAACCCGTACGGCGGCCGCTTCTCCGGCACCCGGCGTGACGCGCTCGTCGAGGTGCTGCGGGACGAGCCCGACGTGCTGGTGATCGAGAACGACCACGCCTCCGCGGTGGCCGACGCCCCCCTGTGTTCGGTGACCGGCGCGGGCCTGGCCCGCTGGGTGCACGTGCGGACGGTCAGCAAGTTCCTGGGAACGGACCTGCGGTGGGCGGCGGCGGCCTGTGATCCGGTCACGCTGGCCCGGCACGACGGCCGGCTGCTGCTGACCTCGGGCTGGGTGAGTCACCTGCTGCAGGAGACCGTCCACGGACTGCTGACGGACGCGGGCACGCGCGCGTTGGTCTCCCGCGCGCGGGAGACGTACGCGGAGCGGCGCGGGACGCTGGCCCGGGAGCTGGCCGCGCGCGGGATCGCGTCGCACGGGAGGAGCGGGATGAACCTGTGGGTGCCCGTGCGGGACGAGTCGGCGGTGGTGAACGGGCTGCGGTCGTACGGCTGGTGGGTGGCGGCCGGGGCGAGGTTCCGGGTGGCCGCCGAGCCCGGGGTGCGGATCACGGCCGCGAGCCTGGAGCCGGCCGACGCGGCACGGCTGGCCTCGGAGTTCGCCGCCGTGCTCGGCGAGTCCGAGGCCACCTACGGAGGATGAGCGCCCCCTCCGGGGAGGTCAGGCGCGCTTGCGGGCCAGGGCCTCGTAGAAGCCCAGGAGGCCCAGGTTGTCGATGGAGCCGGGGTTGACGGCCTTCTCCAGTGGCGTGCCCTGGAGGAGGCGCTTGACGGGTACCTCGATGCGTTTGCCCGTGAGGGTGTGTGGCACCCCGGGGACCTCGATGATCTCGTCGGGCACGTGCCGCGGCGAGAGCTGCTCACGGATGGCCCGCTTGACGCGGTTTCGCAGGGCTTCGTCGAGGACGGCTCCCGGGGCCAGGTGTACGAACAGCGGCATCCAGTAGCCGCCGTCTGCCTGTTCGATGCCGATGACCAGGGATTCCCTGATCTCGGGCAGCCGTTCGACGACCTCGTAGATGTCGGCGGAGCCCATGCGCACGCCCTGGCGGTTGAGCGTGGAGTCGGAACGGCCGTGGATGATCACGGAGCCGCGTGAGGTCACGGTGATCCAGTCGCCGTGGCGCCAGACGCCGGGATAGGTGTCGAAGTAGCTGTCGTGGTAGCGGCTGCCGTCGGGGTCGTTCCAGAAGTGGATCGGCATGGAGGGCATGGGGTTGGTGACCACCAGCTCGCCCACCTCGTCGATCACGGGTTTGCCGCTGGGGTCCCAGGACTGCAGGTCGGTGCCGAGGCCGGGCGCCTGGAGTTCGCCGGTGTACACGGGGAGGGTGGGTACGGCTCCCGCGAAGCAGGAGCAGACGTCCGTGCCGCCGCTGACGGAGGCGATCCACAGGTCGTCACGGACCTCGTCGTGCAGCCAGCGGAACCCGTCCGGGGGCAGGGGCGAGCCGGTGGTGGCGACGCACCGCACCCGGGAGAGGTCGAAGTCGCGGGAGGGGTGCACACCGGCCTTGCGGCAGGCCATGACGTACGCGGCCGAGGTGCCGTAGAGGGTGGCCCCGGTGCGCTCGGCGATCCGCCACTGGGCGGCCGTGTCCGGGTAGCCGGGGCTTCCGTCGTACAGGACGATCGTGGTGCCGGTGAGCAGGCCGGAGACGAGGAAGTTCCACATCATCCAGCCGGTCGAGGTGTACCAGAAGAAACGGTCCTCGGGGCCGAGGTCGCAGTGCAGGCCGAGCTGCTTGAGGTGTTCGACCAGGATGCCGCCCTGGGACTGGACGATGGCCTTGGGCAGGCCGGTCGTGCCGGAGGAGTACAGCACCCACAGGGGATGGTCGAACGGGACCTGTTCGAAGACGGGCTCGGTGTCGGCCGAGGTCAGGGCCGACCAGTCGAGGGCGCCCTCGGGTGCGTCGGTGCCCAGGAGGGGGATGTGCACGACGGCCCGCAGGGTGGGCAGCTCGCGACGCAGCTCGGCGACGATCTCGCGGCGGTCGTGCTCCTTGCCGCCGTAGCGGTAGCCGTCGACGGTGAACAGGACCACCGGTTCGACCTGCTGGAAGCGGTCGAGGACGCTGCGGGCGCCGAAGTCGGGGGCGCAGGAGGTCCAGACGGCGCCCACGGCGGCCGTGGCGAGGAGGGCGACCACGGCCTGGGGGATGTTCGGGAGGTAGCCGCTGACGCGGTCGCCGGGGCGTACGCCGAGGGCGCGCAGCTCGGCGGCCAGGGAGCCCACCTGACGGCGCAGCTCGGACCAGGTCACGGGGCTCGGCTCGTGGGTCTCGTCGACGTGGAGCAGGGCCGGTTCGTCCGGTCGGTCGGCGGCGGCGCGCAGGGCGTGTTCGGCGTAGTTCAGGGTCGCCCCGGGGAACCACTGGGCTCCGGGCATCGAGCGGTCGCCCAGCACGCGCGCGTAGGGCGTCGAGAACCGTACGTCGAACCACTCCGTGACGGCTTTCCAGAAGGTGTCCAGCTGGTCGACGGACCACCGGTGCAGGGCGGGGTAGCCGCCCCCGGCCGGGGCGCCGTGGCGCTCGGCCGCCCAGGCCTGGAATTCGGTGATGCGCGCCTGGGCGATCCATCTCGGATCCGGCTGCCAGAGCGGCTGGTCGTTCGCGGTCGGCATGGGGCGGCTCCCGGACTGTGCGCGTCGTGTGCGTCGGTCCGCGCACGGGCTGGGGTGTGCGCGTGACGCGGCTGACACGGACGATGCCATGTGATCGACTTCCACACCAGGGCGCCCCGCGTGGTCCGTGTCATGAAGACATGGTCCCGGCCCGGGTGAACGGCAGTTGAACGACACGCGCGCGTGGGGCGGTCGGTGGCAGGGTGAGCAGCATGGACGGTCGTGACCTGGTGCGTTCGGTGAAGATGGTCGGTTCGGGGAGGGCTGCGCAGGGGTGGCGTACCGTACGCTCCGCATGGCGCAGGAGGCGCGTCGACGCCGTCGGACTGCCACCACGGGGTGCCGAGCGCGCTCGGGTACCGGGGTCGGTGCAGGGCGTGGAGCCCGGGCCGGGGGGCGGTCTGATCCGTTTCGCCCGGTCCGAGCTGCGGATCACGGTCGCGGTCAACGGGGCGGTGTTCTGGGGCTGGGACGGGGCGGATCCCGAGCCCTCGTACGCGCTCGCAGGGCGCTGCCCCGAGCCGGATCCGCGGGCGGTGCTGGAGCCGGACAAGGACGGCGGCTGGCGGGTCGTGGCGGAGCGGGTGACGGTCGTCGTCTCGCGGCACGGCGCGGTGGAGGTGTGTACGCCCGGCGGGGTGAGCCTGCGGCGGGATCTGCCGCCGCGGTGGTGGGAACCGGTCGACGGCGGTACGGCGCGGTGGATGCAGCGGTCGGAGGTGGCCGCGGACGCGCGTTTCTTCGGCCTGGGCGGCCGTGCGTCGGGGCCGCGGCTGCGCGACGGGAGGTACCGGCTGTGGCACACCGATCCCGGGCGTGCGTTCGGTCCCGGGGACGATCCGCTGTACCTGACCGTGCCGGTGCAGTTGGTGGTGGCCGACGCGGCCACGCATCTGGTGTTCCACGACACCTCGTGGGACGGGACGGTGACGCTGCGGGAGGGTGAGGAGGGTGCCGGGTCCGGGCACGACCGGGCCGGCCGGTGCGAGCTGCGGATGGAGGGCGGTCCGCTGCGCTGCTGGGTGATCGTGGGCACCCCCGCGCGCGTGCTGCACGCCTGGGCCTCCCTGACGGGCGCGCCCGCGCTGCCGCCCGCCTGGGCGCTGGGACACCATCACGCGCGGTGGGGTTTCGGGAGCGAGCAGGAGGTGCGGCGGATCGTGTCGGGCTACCAGGAGCGCGGCCTGCCGTTGGACGCCGTCCATCTGGACATCGACCACTACGACGCACGACAGGTGTTCACCGTCGACCAGGAGCGCTTTCCCAAGCTGCCGGTGCTCGCCGAGGAGCTGCGGCGGGACGGGATCCGGCTGGTGTCGATCGTCGATCCGGCGGTGCGGGCCGCGCCCGGCAACGCGGTGTACGAGAGCGGGGCGGCGGTGGACGCCTTCGTGCGGGATGCCTCGGGGCGGACGGTGCGGGGTGTGGCGTGGGCCGGGGAGTCGGTCTTTCCGGACTTCACCAACGCGCGCGTGCGCAAGTGGTGGGGCGGGCTCTACGAGGAGCGGCTGGGGCAGGGCTTCGCCGGTTTCTGGCACGACATGAACGAGCCGACGTCCTTCAACGCCTTCGGTGAGCCGACGCTGCCGCGTTCGGCCCGGCACTGCCTGGAGGGTCGCGGCGGCGACCACCGGGAGGCGCACAACGTGTACGGGCTCTGCATGGCCCAGGCGGGTTACGAGGGGCTGCGCGAGCTGAATCCCGGGGAGCGGCCGTTCGTGTTCTCCCGCTCCGGCTGGGCGGGCCTGCAGCGTTACGGGGGCACGTGGTCGGGGGACGTGGCGACGGGCTGGCCGGGGCTGCGGGCGTCCTTGTCGCTGGTCCTGGGGCTCGGGCTGTGCGGGGTGCCGTACTCGGGGCCGGACGTGGGCGGCTTCGACGGGAGCCCTTCGCCGGAGCTGTATCTGCGCTGGTTCCAGCTCGGCGCGTACCTGCCGCTCTTCCGCACGCACGCGAGCCTGCGGGCGGGTCGCCGCGAGCCCTGGGAGTTCGGCGCGCAGGTGCTGGAGCACGCGCGCGTGGCGCTGCTGGAACGGCGCCGTCTGCTGCCGTACTTCATGACGCTGGCGCACCTGGCGCGGCGCACGGGCGCGCCCTATGTGCGGCCGCTGTGGTGGGGGCAGCCGGAGGACCGCGCGCTGCGTGACTGCGAGGACGCCTTCCTGCTGGGCGACTGCCTGCTGGTGGCGCCGGTGCTGGCCCCGGGCACCGGCCGGCGTGCGGTGCAGCTGCCTCGGGGGCGCTGGTACGACACGGTGACGGAGCAGGTCTACGAGGGCCCGGGGCGGGTTCTCGTCGACGCGCCGTTGTCGCGGATACCCGTGTTCGCGCGCGCGGGTGCCGTCCTGCCCGTGCGGGGGGCGGACGGCGGGCTGGAGCTGGAGGTGTGGGCGCCCGCCCGTGGGCGGACCGGGGGCGGACTGGTCGTGCCGGACGCGGGCGACGGTTGGGAGGAGCCGGAGATCGAGCGTTACGTCACCCGCCGGCAGGGCCGGGACGTGGTGGTCGAGCGGGAGGGGGAGCGCGGCGGGGGCTCACCGGGCCGCCCGGTGCGGGTGCGGGGGCTGGGCTGAGCGCGGGTCTCAGACGTAGCGGCCCTCGAACCAGGCCCGCACGGCCACGGTGTGCAGGGGGAAGGCGAGTTCCTCGGGCCTGCGCAGCAGGTGCCAGCCCGTTGTCTCGTGTGTCACGGCGGAGTCGGGCAGTGCCTCGGCGGGCCGTTCCGGCAGAAGACCGAAGAGCAGCAGGTGCCCGTCGGGCGCACTCATCGCGTCCACGAGCCGCACGTCACGGGCGGCGACGTCGATGCCCGTCTCCTCCCTGAGTTCGCGCACGACGGCCTGCCGCCAGTCCTCACGGTCGTCGATGTAGCCACCGGGAAGGGCCGTCCCCCCGCGCGCGGGGGCGATGGTCCGGGTGATGACGACCAGGGCGGTGCCCTTGGTGTCGTACACGGGCTGCAGGGCGATGGCCACCGGCAGGGGGTTGCGGTAGGCGACGGTCCCGCAGGACGGGCAGGTGCGGGGCCAGCCGGAGACGCCCTCTCCGTAGGGCGCTCCGCAGGTCGAACAGTGCGAGTTCGGCGCGAAGTTGGCGATTGAGTGCTTGATTTCGGACACGCGCGGACTGTATCCGATCACAGGAAGGACTTCTTCCGGAAGCGGTCCTCGCGGGACGGCCGCGGGCGGCCTGCCCTTTTCCAGTGGCCCGTGGCAGACTTCTGACGTTCCGTCAGATTTCTTTGGCCCGGAGGAACTGTGACGCGTACACGCACACCCGCTGTGGCCGGGTGGTTCACCGGCGAGGGCGACGGCTTCCGGCTCCTGGGCACCCGCTGCTCGGCCTGTGCCTCGGTCTTCTTTCCGCGCGAGGACGTCCACTGCCGCAATCCGCGGTGCCCGGGCGGTGATCTGGCCGAGGTCCCGCTGTCGCGCAGGGGACGGATCTGGTCGTACACCGACAGTCGGTACCGGCCTCCGTCACCGTATGTGAGCGATCCGGAACTTCCGTGGGAGCCGTACGCGTTGATCGCTGTGGAGCTGGAGTCCGAGCGGATCGTGGTGCTGGGACAGGCGGTCCCCGGGATCACCGTCGCCGGTCTGACGGTGGGCATGGAGATGGAGGTCGTGCCCGGGGTGCTCCACGAGGACCCCGGGACGACCTGGACGACCTGGCACTGGCGGCCGACGGGGGTGGGGGCATGACGGCGGACGTGGCGGTGCTCGGCGCGGGCATGCACCCCTGGGGCAAATGGGGGCGCGGCTTCGTCGAGTACGGGACGGCGGCGGCCCGAGCGGCCCTGGCGGACGCGGACCTGCAGTGGCCCGACGTCGGCTCCGTCGTGGGGGCGGACACGGTACGTGGCGGGTATCCGGGCTACGTGGCGGGCGCGACGTTCGCCAAGGCCCTGGGCTGGCAGGGGGCGCGCGTCACCAGCGTGTACGCGGCGTGCGCCTCCGGAGCGCAGGCGGTCGCCACCGCGCGGGCGCAGATCCTCGCCGGACTCGCGGACGTCGTGCTCGTGGTGGGAGCGGACGCGGCGCCCAAGGGGTTCTTCCGGCCCGCCGGCGGTGACCGCCCCGACGACCCGGACTGGCTGCGCTTCCGCCTCCTGGGGGCGACGAATCCGACGTACTTCGGCCTGTACGCGCGGCGGCGGATGGAGTTGCACGGAGACACCCCGGAGGACTTCGCCCTGGTCAAGGTGAAGAACGCCGCCATGGGGGCGCTGAATCCGTACGCGCGCTACCGCAAGCGGGTCACCGCCGAGGAGGTCGCCGCCTCCGCGGTGGTGGCCGATCCGCTGCGGCTGCTCGACATCTGCGCCACCTCCGACGGCGGTGCCGCCCTGGTGCTGTCCAGCCTGGACTACGCACACCGGCACGGGGTGAAGCGGCCGGTCCGCATCCGGGCGGTGTCCACGGTGACACCCAGTTACCCGAACACCGTGCTGGATCTGCCGGACATCGCCACGGACTGCGCGGCAGCGGTGCACCCGCCCGGTGCGACCTTCCGGGCCTCGATCGCACGGGCCGCCTACGAGGAGGCCGGCATCGGTCCCGAGGACCTGTCGCTGGCCGAGGTGTACGACCTGTCGACGGCGCTGGAACTGCAGTGGTACGAGGATCTGGGGCTGTGCGACGAGGGCGAGGGCGCCAAGCTGCTCCGGGAGGGCGCCACGACACCGGGTGGTCGCATACCCGTCAACCCCAGTGGCGGGCTCGCCTCCTTCGGTGAGGCGGTACCGGCCCAGGCGATCGCGCAGGTCTGCGAACTGACCTGGCAGTTGAGGGACGCCGCGGGCGAGAGGCAGGTCCCCGGCGCACGCGCGGGGATCACCGCGAACCAGGGGCTGTTCGGCCATGGGTCGGCGGTGGTCGCGGTGCGGTGACACAAGCGGCGGGCCGGCCGTCCACGCGGTGTGATCAACCCGGAATGCTGCGTGAACGTCTCATGAACTGGGCCTGGGCGTCCACGGGCGGCGCCATCATGCTGCCGTGCACTCCTGGACGGATACTCTCCGATTCGCCTTCCAGCCGGTGGTCAGCCTCACGACCGGCGCGGTCGCGGCACTGGAGATACTCGCCCGCCCGGAGACCGGTGACATTCTGGCCGAGGCCCGCCGGGACCCCGAACTCGACGGTCGCCTCGCCGTGCTGGCCCTGCGCGCGGCCGCTCGCAAGGAGACACTCCTGCCGCTGCACCTCAACGTGTTCGCCGCCACGCTCGCCGATCTCGGCGGCCTCACCCCGCTGTACGACGCCGTGCGCGCGGCGGGACGGATGCCCTGGGAGGTGACGCTCGACATCGTCCCGCCCTGCACACACGTACCCCAGCGAGCGCTGCTGGAGGCGGTGACCCAACTGCGCGGCCAGGGGTTCCGGATCAGCGCGGACGGCATCGGCGACGGGGACGTACCCCTGCGGCTGCTCACCGACCTCGCCCCGGACCTGGTCAAGTTGGACGCCTCGCTGCTGACCCGGCCGGCCGCGGTCCGGGCGATGCGGACACTGTGCGAGCAGCTCGGAGCGCTGGTGGCGGTGGAGGGCGTGGAGACGGAACTGCAGTGCGCCACAGCGCGGTCGGCGGGCGCTCAGCTGGCCCAGGGTGAGCTGTTCGCGCCGCCGGCCCGGATTCCGGCGGCGGACGTATACGTTCCGCCCCGCTCCCCCGGTGCCGTCACGGTGCCGCGGTCCGGGCCGTCGGTGCGGGAGTTCGTGCGGCCCGCCGCGCTGCTGCCGGTCACCGCGTCGGCCGGGCAGGTACGGGCGCTGCTGACCGGCTCGCCGGACATCTCCGGGGTCCTCCTGGTGGACCAGGCCGGCGTGCCCGTCCGTTCCGTGCACCGCTCCCGCTTCCTGCTGTCGATGTCGGGCCGCTACGGGCACGCCCTGTACGCGGACCGGCCTGCCTTCAAACTTGGCGACGCGCCGCGCGCGGTCGGGGTCGACGCGACCGCCTGGGAGGTCCTGGACGTGGTCGCGGTCGGCGGCCGGGACCGCACCTCGGACGACGTCGCGGTCGTCGACCGGCACGGGCGGTGCGTGGGCGTGGTACGGCTCGCGGACCTCGTTCGGGCGCTGGCCGAGACGCGGGTGGAGGAGGCGGCCGGGCTCAACCCGCTGACCCGGCTGCCGGGTTCGGACGCGATCACCGGCGAGCTGGACCGGTGGATCGCCGAGGGGCGGGCGTTCGCGCTGAGCTGGCTGGACGTCGACCACTTCAAACAGGTCAACGACGGTGCCGGGTTCGCCGCGGGCGACGAACTGATCCGCTCGGTGGGGTGGGCACTGCAGCAGGCGGTGGCGGGACACGCGCGCGTGGGGCACATCGGCGGCGACGACTTCCTGGTGCTCGCCGAGGAGGCCGGGCTGGATCAGCTGGTCGGTGCCGTGCTCGACGCACCCTGGTCGGCGGGCGGCCGGTCCGTCACCCTGTCCGTGGCCACGGTGGTGTGCGCGCCGGACAGCGTCACCGATCACCGGCAGGCGGCCGCGCAGCTCGCTCCGCTGAAGAAGGCCGCGAAGGCCCTGCGCGGGGCGAGCTGGGTCCTCGGGCGGGCGGGGCTGAGCGGGCACGAGGTCCGGCGCGGCTCGGCGGCGTCAGCCCCGGCGGGGTACGCCGCCGCTGAGCCCCTGGGCTGAACCCCTGGGCTGAACGGCGGGCACCGGCGCGCCGGTTGAGCGGCCGGGTGCGTGAACCGCGTGGCTGCGCCACCCCGACCAGGGGCTCGGCGGGCGGCTGTCACCGTTGCCGTCGGCGACCTTGACGGTCCCAGGGCGCCGGTGAACACTTCCCGGTGTCGGTCGGCAGCGCCGTACATTCACGGCGTTATCAGGCACCGCGTCGCGGGCTTCTGCTGCGCCATCGCCCGCTCCCCACACGCGATCCGGCCTGCGACGGCACGCTCGTCACGGACGCCGGGCGGGGCGCGGGACCCTCCCTGCCTACGGCTGAAGTCGCCAAGGGAACCGTTCCTGCAAGAACGGCCGGGGTCGATCCCCGGGCCGGCGTCTAGGAGCCGCCATGAGCAACGGACACATTTTCGTCGGCGAGGTCATCGGCACCGCGATCCTGATCCTCTTCGGTGCGGGGGTCTGCGCCGCCGTCACGCTCAGACATTCCAAGGCCCGGGCCTCTGGGTGGGTCGTCATCGCGTTCGGCTGGGGCTTCGGTGTCCTCGCGGGCGCGTACACCGCCGCTCCCCTCTCCGGCGGACAGCTCAACCCCGCCGTCACCATCGGCATCGCCGTGGACACCGGCAAGTGGGGCAAGGTCTGGGTCTATCTGCTGGGCGAGTTCGTCGGCGCGATGCTCGGTGCCGTCCTGGCGTATCTGGTCTACCTCGCCCAGTTCCAGGCCAACGTCCGAGAGGAGGGCTCGGCGGAGGAACCGACCCCGACGCTCGGCGTCTTCTCCACCATCCCGGAGATCCGGAACCCGGTCGCCAACCTCGTCACGGAGATCATCGCGACGATGGCGCTCGTCCTTCCGGTCCTCGCCTTCGGGCTGACCAAGGGGCTCGGCCAGTCCGGAACCACCGTGCTGATCGTGTCCCTGCTGGTCGTCGGCATCGGACTCTCACTCGGCGGCCCCACCGGCTACGCCATCAACCCGGCCCGTGACCTCGGCCCGAGGCTGGTGCACGCCGTGCTGCCGATCCCGAACAAGGGCACGTCCGACTGGGGTTACGCGTGGATCCCGGTCGTCGGCCCGCTGATCGGCGGGGCCCTCGCGGGCCTCGTCTACAACGTGGCCTTCTGATCCGGCGACCCGACCCCGCGGCAAACGACCCACGACGACCGACCAGCGACCCGCGACCTGTGACCAGCGACCTGTGACCAGAGACCCAGGGGCAGCCATGACCGACACCGCCGAGAAGTACGTCGCCGCAATCGACCAGGGCACCACTTCCAGCCGCTGCATCGTCTTCGACCACGGCGGTGCGATCGTCGCCGTCGACCAGCGCGAGCACCGCCAGATCTTCCCCAAGCCGGGCTGGGTGGAGCACGACGCCACCGAGATCTGGTCCAAGATGCAGGCCGTGGTGGCCGGCGCCCTCGCCAAGGCCGGGCTGCGCGCCGACCAGCTCAGCGCCCTCGGTATCACCAACCAGCGCGAGACGACCGTCCTGTGGGACCGCGCCACGGGCAAGCCCGTGCACAACGCGATCGTCTGGCAGGACACCCGCACCGCCGCCCTGTGTCACGAGCTGGGCGGCCCGCACGGCCAGGACCGCTTCCGCGAGGCGACCGGACTGCCGCTGGCCAGCTACTTCTCCGGCCCCAAGGCCGCCTGGCTGCTCGACAACGTACCGGGACTCAGGGACCGGGCCGAGCGCGGCGAGATCGCCTTCGGGACCATCGACTCCTGGCTGATCTGGAACCTCACCGGTGGCACCGAAGGCGGCCGGCACGTCACCGACGTGACGAACGCCGGGCGCACCATGCTGATGAACCTGGAGACTCTCCAGTGGGACACCTCCATCCTCTCCGCGATGAACGTCCCCGAGGCGGTCCTGCCCGAGATCAGGTCCTCCGCCGAGGTCTACGGCACCGCCGTCGGCCAGCTCGCCGGCGTGCCGGTCGCATCGGCGCTGGGCGACCAGCAGGCCGCCGTGTTCGGGCAGGCCTGCTACGACGTCGGCACGGCGAAGAACACCTACGGCACCGGCAGCTTCCTGCTGCTCAACACCGGCACCCGGCCGGTGCCGTCCAAGAACGGGCTGCTGACGACGATGGGTTACAGGATCGGCGGTGAGGCGCCGGTGTACTGCCTGGAGGGATCCATAGCGATAACGGGCGCACTGGTCCAGTGGTTCCGGGACCAGCTGGGCATCATCCGTGACGCCGACGAGATCGAGACGCTGGCGGCGAGTGTCGAGGACAACGGCGGCGCCTATATCGTGCCCGCCTTCTCCGGGCTGTTCGCGCCCTATTGGCGGTCCGACGCGCGCGGGGTCGTCACCGGACTGACCCGGTACGTCACCAAGGCACACCTCGCGCGCGCCGTGCTGGAGGCGACCAGCTGGCAGACGCGGGAGGTGGTGGACGCCATGTTCCAGGACTCCGGGGTGCGGATCACCACCCTGAAGGTGGACGGCGGGATGACGAAGAACCATCTGCTGATGCAGCACCAGGCCGATGTGCTCGGCGTGCCCGTCATCCGTCCCCGGGTCTCCGAGACGACCTGTCTGGGCGCCGCCTACGCGGCAGGTCTGGCGACCGGCGTGTGGAACGACCTGGACGAACTGAAGTCGCACTGGCAGAGGGACGCGGAGTGGACCCCGGCGATGCAGGCTCCGGTGCGCGACCGTGAGTACCGCAACTGGCGCAAGGCCGTGGAGAAGAGCCTCGGCTGGCTGGAGGAGGGCGACAACTGACCGTCCACCGGGGCGTTTCCCCATGGGACCACGGCCCGTACCCCTGTCGGCGGGGGTGCGGGCCGTGCCGGTGGATCAGGTGGTGAGGGTCCGACGACGGTCCGCCGTGTGCGCCATCGCGTGCTGGACGACCCCGACCAGCACCTCCTTGACGGACTCGCGGTCGCGGGCGTCGCACAGGACGACGGGTACGTCCTCGTCGAGGTCGAGGGCCTGCCGGACGGCGTCGGCGGGATAACGGGCGGCACCCTCGAAGCAGTTGACACCGACGAGGAAGGGTATCGAGCGCCGTTCGAAGTAGTCGACGGCGGCGAAGCACTCCTCCAGACGCCGGGTGTCGGCGAGGACCACCGCCCCGAGCGCGCCCTCGGTCAGCTCGTCCCACATGAACCAGAACCGCTCCTGACCGGGCGTGCCGAAGAGGTAGAGCACCAGGTCCTCGCGCAGGGTGATACGGCCGAAGTCCATGGCCACCGTGGTGGTGTGCTTGCCCTCCACCCCGGTGGTGTCGTCGACCGGGCGCCCCGCCTCGGTGAGCAGTTCCTCGGTGCGCAGCGGCCTGATCTCGCTGACCGCGCCGACTAGGGTGGTCTTGCCCACGCCGAAACCGCCGGCCACGAGGATCTTGAGCGTGACGGGCTCGACCGGGGGCTTGCCGCGCTCAGAACGCCCGAAGATCATCTATCTCTTCTCCTGCTTGACGGGGGTCGGGTGACGGTCGGCCGTAACCGCCGCCACCAGGGGTTCGGCCGGTGGTGGGGCGGCGTCGACCACCGCGCGCGGGACATGGCGCGTGTAGGCCTGGACGGCGTCGAGGCCGAAGTCCTCGATCACGCGGACGGCGTCGACCGGGTCCGTGGAGCCGTGCAGGAGTTCGCGGACGCCGGCGACGGCCGCGTCGGCGTAATGGGCGGGGTCGTCGGACAGCGGCTTGTGCGTGAGCGGGCGGCCGTCCGGGCGCCGCGCGACGATGTCGGTGAACGTGCCGCCCCGGTCGACCCAGCACTGCCAGCCTGTCACGTCACTACTCCGCTTCCACGCCGGTCACAGCGCCCGGAGGCCGTTGATCACGTCGCGCAGGATACTCACGTCCGGCAGTTCCGCCGGGGGTACCGGCCGCGTGACGTGGACGAGTTCCTCGTTCACGAGATCTCCGATGAGGACCCGCACCACTCCGATGGGCAGATCGAGTTCGGCTGCGAGTTCGGCGACCGACTGCGGCGCGTCACGGCAGAGCTCGACGATGTCCACGTGCTCCGGCGACAGCGTCTGGTCGGCTTCCGGGTCGTCCGCCCGGGCTTCCGCGACGACCACCGCGATGAGATCGAGGCGGTGCTGGGCCGCGCTGGTGGTGCGGCCACGCGTCATGGCGTACGGACGGACGACCGGTCCGGCCTCGTCGTCGAACCAGTGACTTCTTCCCTGACCCTCTGCGCTCATGTCATCCCACTACCCGCCTGCGGGCAGATCGGTGCGTGGAGCGGTGCCCAGATGCACGCCGACCCGCTTGACCAGGAGCGTCATCTCGTACGCCACCTGGCCGACGTCGGAGTCGGCGTCCGAGAGGACGGCGAGGCAGCTGCCGTCGCCGGCGGCCGTGACGAACAGGAACGCGTCGTCCAGCTCGACGACCGTCTGCCGGACGCTGCCCGCCTCGAAGTGGCGGCCCACGCCCTTGGCGAGGCTGTGGAACCCGGACGCGACCGCGGCCAGATGCTCACTGTCCTCTCTGGTCAGGTCCTTGGACACCCCGGTGGGCAGGCCGTCGCCGGAGAGCACGACGGCCTTGCGGATGCTGGCGACCCGGTCGACGAGGTCGTCCAGGAGCCAGTTCAGCTCGCCGTTGTTCGTCGCCGTGTGGCCGGTCGCCTTCGGTGCGGTCATCGACCGTCCCCCTTAGTCGTTCCTTGTGCTGTGCTGTTCCGGACTCCGTCGATCGCGGCGTTCTCCTCGCGGCCGCGCCGCCAGCCGCGCTGGAGCGAGGCCATCCGGCTGCGCACCTCGTCGGCATCGCGCTCGGCGGGATCCGTCTCGCGCTCGGCGCGGGGTTCGGGGTCCTGTCTGAGCTGCGGGGCCAGGTTGGCCTGCCGGACGCGCCTGGGCAGCGGCCCGGTGCCGGTCTCCCGGGGCGTGCCGCCACCCGGCGGCGGGGTGGCGCGGGGATCACCGGCGGGGGCGATCGCGGGGCGGGAGCTTCGCCGGGGCAGCGCGGGGGGCGCGGAGGAGTCGTCCGCGCCGGCCCGGGGTGGCGTGCGCTCGTCGACGGCGTCGGCGTGCCCGGTGACCCGGTCGCGGGGCGCCTCACCGCGGCGCCGGGCCGGCAGCGGGGCAGGTCCGCCCGGGTCGGCGAGGTGTGGGCCGGCGCCGGCCGGGGGCTGCTCGTCGGGCGCTTCGCGGCGGGAGCGCTGCTCGGTGACGGGCCTGCCGTGCGAGCTGACCAGCTTGGGCGTCCGCCGCCTGGGCAGCGGTACGGCGGCGTCGGAGCGGTCGGCGGCACCGGGGCCGTCCGCGCCGGCGGAGTCCGGCTGATGCGGCTCGCCCAACCGGAGCGGGCTCTGGTCGTCGGGGCGGGGGCGGGAGCGACGGGGGCGGAACAGTCCGCCGCGCTCGCTGTCCTCACTGCCCAGGGCACCCGGGAAGTCGTCGAGGGCGTCGAGATCGACGGGTGCCTCCAGTTCGACCGGCCCGTCGAGCAGCGAGGACGGCAGCCCGGGCAGCTGCGCCGGTACCTGGGTGAGGGCGGTCGCGTGGCCCTGCGCCGGTTCGGTCCCCTTAGCGGGCCGCTCGCGGTCGAGGCGGAAGCCGATGCCGTTGGTGTCGGGGACGTCGTCGCTCAGCAGCAGCTCGGGGATGAACACGACGGCGGTGGTGCCGCCGTAGGGAGAGGGCTGCAGCGAGACGCGGACGTTCTGGCGCTGGGCGAGGCGGCTGACCACGAACAGGCCGAGCCGGTCGGTGTCGGAGAGTTCGAACTCCGGCGTCTCGGCGAGCCGCAGGTTGGCGTCCAGCAGCGCCTCGGCCGTCATGCCGAGGCCCCGGTCGTGGATCTCCAGGGTGAAGCCGTTGGCGACCCGTTCGCCGACGACCTGGACGGCGGTGTGCGGTGGCGAGAACACCGTGGCGTTCTCCAGGAGTTCGGCCACCAGATGGGTGAGGTCGGCGACGGCCGGGCCGGTCACCGCGACGCGCGGCAGCCGGCGGACCTCGATGCGCTCGTAGTCCTCGACCTCGGCGACGGCGGCGCGCACGATGTCCATGAGCTGGACCGGCCGGCGCCACTGCCGCGACGGGGCGGCACCGGAGAGGATCACCAGGCCCTCGGCGTGCCGGCGCATACGGGTGGTGAGGTGGTCCAGCCGGAAGAGGTCGGCGAGTTCGTCGGTGTCCTCGGTCCGGCGCTCCATGGTGTCGAGCAGGGTGAGCTGCTTGTGCAGCAGCACCTGGCTGCGGCGGGCCAGGTTGACGAAGACGTCGGAGACACCGGACCGCAGCTCGGCCTGTTTGACGGCGGCCTCGACAGCGGCCCGCTGGAGGGTGTTGAGGGCCTGGCCGACCTCGCCGATCTCGTTCTTGTCGTACTCCAGGCGGGGCACTTCGGTCTCCACGTCGACCTGTTCGCCCGCGGAGAGGCGGCGCATGACACTGGGCAGGCGGACTCCGGACGCCTCGTGCGCGTCGAGGCGCAGCTGCCGCAGATCGCGGACGAGGGCGCGGCCCACGCGGACGGAGAGGAAGAGGGAGAGCAGCAGGGCGACGAGTCCGAGGACGCCGGCGACCGCCGCCTGCACGATCACGCCGACGGCGACCGGGTGCACGCGGTCCTGGAACCGGTCGCCCACCTGGTCGTCGAGGGTGGCGAGGTCGTTGAGGACACCGGCCGCGGCGGTGTCCCAGCCCTGGGCGGTCACCTCGCGCGGGGTGCCGGCGTCGGTGTCGATGGCGGCCTGTTCGGCCACGCGCAGCGGTTCGGTGGTGGCGTTCTTCCAGAACGTCTCGTAGCGCTCGCGCTCGGCGGCCGGCAGCAGCGGCAGACTGATGTCGTACAGGAGGGTGCGCTGGGCGACGAGATCGGAGACGGCACGGGTCTCGTCGTGGCGGAGCTTGCCCACCACCAGGGCGGAGCCGAGCAGGGCGTCCTCGCGGGAGAGCAGTTCGCGGGCGCGGGTGATGTTGACGAGCGCTCGGGCCTGTTGGTCGATGTCGACGTCGTCGATGCCGTCGAGGGTGTCGAGCAGGGCGTAGCAGGGGTCGACGAGGCGGTTGTAGAGGTCGAGGGCCTGGGCACGGTCGACCGTGCCCTGCTCGACGCTGCGGCGCAGGGAGTCGATGCCGTCGAAGGCGTCCAGGACCGCGGTGAGGTGCTCGGTGTCGTCCGCGTCCATGCCGTCGACGATGTGGTGGTTCTCGGCGTTCTTGCGGATCTTGGTGATGGCCGCGTCGGTGCGGGTGCGGGTGCGGCGCAGCGCGGAGAGCGCGTCGGCGGCCCTGGGGTCGGCGAGGTAGACGAGGGTCTGGCGGCGCTCCTGCTGCAGGACGCGGACGCTGTCCTCGGTGGGGTAGCCGATGTCCTGCACGAGGTCGGAGACGTGGAACAGCTGGGTGACTTCGCGTCCCGTGAGTACCGTTGCGAAGCCCCAGACGGCGGTCAGGGACACCAGCGGCACGAGAAGCAGCGCCACGATCTTCCGGCGGATCGACTTCCCGCGAAAGCGCATGGCCTCCCCCAGCTCGACCCCCGCCGGCCGGGGGTACTCAGGTGCGTCAACAAACGGCGCGAGCCTACTACCGCCTCACAGATAACTCGAAGACATGTCCGGGGGATGAACTTTCGCACGAGCGGCGAGACATGGCGAGTTGTCCGGGCATTGCGGGAGATTGCCACCGGAATTCCGGTGGGCGGAACTCGGGTCGAACGAATCGGCATGACACGCCGGTTGGCCGAAATTTTACGGCTGTGGGGAATCTTCACGGGATGTCGTTCGTCTTTCTCTGTGGGAGATGGGGGCGGAATCGGCCACAGGAGCCGCAATCCGCACCCCGGCGGCGTAAAAGAGCGCAAGCCGGGCAGCCACTGGGGAGTCGGTGTCGTCGGACGCCGGGGCGAGCGGTCTGCTGGCGGTGGGGAGTGACACGTTGATGGGCACGGCAGAGCGGCGCGAGGCGCCTGAGGACGGCGGCGCGGTGCGCTTGATGGCGCGGCGGAGCGGCAGGGCACCGGATCGCGACATTCCGGCGCGCGGGCGCGGGAAGGACGTGGAGGGCGCGCCCCGGCCGTCGCCCTATCAGCCGTTGTGGGTCGAGGAACCGGCGCGTCGGCGCCGGATGCCCGATCCGGTGCGTACGGCGGCGGTGCGGGCGGTTCTCATCATCTCGGTGACGCTGATCCAGGCCGTGGTGGCGTTCCTGTGCACGATGGCCGGGTCGTGGCTGGCCTTTCCCATGGTCATCAGCAGCGTGGCCAGCACCGTGGTGGCGACCTGGGGCGCCGTGGACGTATGGGTGACGCGCCAGGTGTGGAACCAGCGCAACGGGGTGGTGTCGGAGCCCAGCAGTACGGCGCGGTCCCTGCGCCGTGAGCGGCGGGTCGCCCGGCGGCAGGAGCGGGCCACGCTGCGCGAGCAGGAGCGTATACGCCGGCGTGGTGGCGCCGGGCAGTTGTCGCACCCCTGACACCCGGACCGGCACGCTGTGCCGGTCCGGCCCGGGATCGTGGCCGTGGCTGGTGTGCTCCGCCAGGGGCCCTAGGCGGGCTTCCTGAACATCCGGGTCGCGGTGATCTCGCTGTGCGCCGCCTCCCCGGCCCGGGGCTGGGCGGGCAGTCCTGGGCGCAGGTGTTCCTCGACGCTGATGTACTTCAGGCCGGCGCGCAGGTCAGCGTCGTTGCGCAGCCTGATCACGAGCGGGAACTCCGCCAGCGCCGTGGTGTCGAAGAGGCCCGTGGTGTACAGGAGTTGCACTCCGAGCGCGTCCGACACGGCCCGTTGCAGTTCCAGCAGGTAGGTCGCATTGGCACGGCCGATCGGGTTGTCCAGGAACAGCGTGCCCGCGTGCCGGTGTTTGTCCCGCCCCCGGTCGTTGGAACGCAGAGCGGCCATCGTGCAGTACAGGGCGATGGCGGCGGTGAGCAGCTGGCCGCCGGAGAACACGTCGCCCATCTGCCCGACGGGCACGCGCTCGGCGCGCAGGACGGCGTCCGGCTTGAGGATCTCCACGGCCACGCCCTTGGGTTCGAGCGCGGCGCCGACCCCGCGCAGCAGCAGGGACATGCCGTCGCGGCGCAGGTCGGAGTTCTTCTTCACGGCGGCCCGGGTGGCCTCGTCGATGACCTCGCCGAGCCGCTCGATGAGCGTGGCGTGGTCGGGCTCCTCGAAGCGGATGCGCAGGAACTCCTGCCCTGACCACTCGCCGAGGCCCTCGGGCAGGCGGGACAGCCGCTGGGCGGAGCGCAGGGTGGCGAGGGCGGACTCGACCAGTCCCCTGAGCCGGTCCACGATCGAGTCCCGGTTGCGTTCCAGCTGCGCCAGTTCGTCCGACAGGACCCGCAGTCGGGGCGCGAAGGCGTCGGCCCACTTCTGGGCGTGCTCGGGCAGTGCCGAGGCGGGCAGCTCGCGGATCTGCTGCCGGGCCGGGGTGCGGACCTGTTCGTAGCGCGTGGAGTTGGCGTGCCGGACGAGGACGTCGCCGGTCTCGCGCAGGGCCGCCTCGGCGGCGGACAGGTCGGCGGCGCAGCCGCGCAGGGAGCGGCGGGCCTCGGCGGCGGACTGCCGGGCCTCCTCCAGGCTGCCGGGGTACGGCTCCGGCTCTTCCTGGTCCTCCTCGGTCGGGTGCTCGCGCAGCAGGTCGCGGAGCATCGCGGCGATCTCGTCGAAGCCGCCGGCCGCGTCCTCGGCGGCCCGGTGGGCCGCCAGCAGCTCGGCGTGCGCCTCCCGTGCCTGGGCCAACGCCTCGGCGCGGGAGGCCAGTTCGGCCGTCGCCGTACGCAGGAGAGCCTGCGCGTGCTCGGCGTCGCGCGGGACGAGTTCGTCGGGCAGCTCGGTGTGCGCCTCGCCCTCCTCGGGGGACTGCCGCTCGGCCTCGCCGCGCAGCCGCCCGAGTTGCTCGCTCGCGGTCGACATGCGGGTCTCCAGGAGCTGCACCAGCTCCTCGGCGCGCGCGGCGGCGGCCTGCCGGGACGGTCCGTCCGAGCCGTCGGGCGACTGCAGCAGCTGCTCCGCGCGGGTGCGGACCTTGTTGCTGAGCCGGTCCAGTTCGGCGCGGGCCGCGCTCTCGTCGCTCTCCGCCCGGGCCTGCTCGGCACGCAGGTCGGCGCCGACGCCGACCTTCTCGTACACCTGGGAGGCGGCCCGGTAGGCCTCGCGCAGGGCGGGCAGCGACGTCCTCGGCGCGTCGGGACCGGCCTCCGGTACGTCGTCGGGGGCGCCCGCGATCTCCGCGCGCTCGGCGCGCAGCGCGCGGGCCGTGCGGCGGGCGTCGTCGGCGGCGCGCTGGGCGGCGCGCCGGTCCTCGTCTGCGGCGCGGGCGCGCTCCAGGCAGAGCTGGGCGCGGGCCTCGGACTCGGTGGCGTCGTCGGCGAGTTCACGCAGCTTGACCTGCCAGCCGGCCCGCTCGCGCAGCCGGAAGGCCAGTCCGGCGAGGGCGTCGGCGGCGCGCCGGGCCCTCTGCGCGGACTCCTGCCGCTCGTCGCGTACCTGCGCCGCCTCGGCGGCGGCCTCCTCGGCCTCCGCGCGCACGGTCCGTGCCTCGGCCAGCTCGGCCTCGGACTCCTCGGCGAACGCGGTCGCCTCCCGGGCCGCCTCCGCCAGCTCCGGGAGCCGTCCGGCGGGGCACCCGGTGCGCCAGGAGGCCAGCCGTGCGGCCAGCTCGCGGTCCTTGCCGAGCCGGGCGGCGAGCGTACGGATGTCCTCGTCCCGCTCGGTCGCCCGCGCGCGCAGGGCCTGCCGCTCCTCGTCGGCGGCGTGCTCGTCGTGCATGGCCGGGTTCGGCGGTACGAGGAACACGTCACCGGGGGTGGCGTCCTCGGCCGGGGTGGGGGCGAGCAGGGCGGCGGCCGTGCCGACGGCCACGGCGGAGCGCGGCAACAGGGCCGCGTCACCGAGGGTCTCGCGGGCGCGCGCGTGGGTTGCGGGGTCGGTGATGATCACGCCGTCGACCAGTTCGGGGCGGGCCGCGAGCACGCGCGCGTGGTCGGCGGGGTCGACGGCCTGGGCGAGGTAGCGCCAGCCGGGCAGCGCCGGGATGCCGTGCTCGCCGAGGAACTCCACGGTGGCCAGGACGTCGGGGCCGGGCGGCAGCAGTCCGCCGTCGCCGAGCGCGCCGAGGATGCGGGCGTCGTCGGCGGCGGCCGTACGCAGCTCGAACAGCTGACGCTCGGCGGAGGAGACGGCGTCGTCGAGCAGCTCGCGCAGCTCGTCGGCGAACCGGTCCAGGTCTTCGGGGGTGAGCAGGCCCTCGGCCCGGGCGCCGTCGCTCTCGCCCTCGTGCCGGGGCCGCGGGACGGAGGGCCGGGTGCCGCCGGTGAGGCCCAGCAGCTCGATGAGCCGCTCCTCGGCCGCCAGCGTCTCGGCGAGCCGCTGTTCCGCCTCGTAGGACCGCCGTGCCGCGGTCGCGGCGTCCGCCGCGCGGGCCGCCGTCAGCTCCGCGCGGGACTCGGCCGAGGCCGCCTCCCGCGCGTACTCGGTGGCCTTGCGGGAGGCCTCGCGGGCCGTGTCCCAGGCGGCGACCGCCGTCTTCTCGGCGTCGCTGGCCGCGAGGGCGGCCCGTGCGGGATCCGCGTCCGGCGCGCTGTCGTCGAGCCAGCCCGCGCGGACCGCCTCGGCGGTCTCCTGCTCGACCTCGCTCAGCCGCTGCCGCAGGTGCCCGGCCTCGCTGCGGGCGCGCTGCGCCTCGGTGGCGGCGGACGTCGAGTCCCGGTGCGCGCGGTCGCTGACCTCCTGGAGGGCGGCCGAGCGCTCCTCCTCCTCGTTGGCGAGTGCCTCGGCGCCGCCCGCGGCCACGTGCAGGGCTCGTACGAGGTCCACGGCGGCCTTGGCGCGGGCGGCGAGCGCGGGGGCCGCGTCCCGTTCGGCCTCCTGGATGGCGGCGGCCACGCGCGCGACCCGGTCGGCGGCGGCGCGGTGCCGCAGCACGGCCTCGGCTGCCTGCCAGGCGGAGTGCAGGGTCCGCGCGTCGGCCAGTTCACGCTTCTGCGCGGCGGCGGACTTCTCGCCGGCGGCCAGCGCCAGTGAGGCATGCCGGTAGGCGAGTTCGGCGGCGATCAGCGCGCTGCGCTCCCGGGCGCCCTCGGAGTGTGTGACGGCGTGGGCGGCGGCCGTGACCCGCTGGGCGAGGTCGGCGGCGCGCGTCCGCTCGCGCACGCCGCGCGCGGACAGCCGACGCGCGAGGGTGCGGGTACGGCGCTCGGCGCCGGTGTGGATGTCACGCGCGCGTGAGCGCGTCCCGGCGGCCTCGACGATCCGCCCGAGCAGGTCGACGGATCCGGCGGTGAAGTCCCGTTCGGCGATCAGTTCGGCCCGTCGGCCCAGCTTGTTGCCGAAGCCGCTGACCAGGTCGGCGAGTCCGTCGGTGTCCCGGGTGTCGGTGACGGCGCGCAGCAGCAGGTCGGTGAAGTCGGAGTCCTTCTTGACCGCGAAGAGACCGGCGGCCTCACCCTCGTCGGCGTTCATCTCCCGCTGGTAGCGGAAGAGTTCGGGGTCCAGGCCCAGGTCACCGAGGTGCTCGATCCACCGGTCGTGGGTCTCCTCCCAGTGCACCTCCAGGTGCGGGTAGGCCTTGCCGGACTCGGTGAGGGCGTCCCTGAAGCCCTTCATGGTGCGGCGGCGGCCCTGGGCGCCGGAGACTCCCTCGGCGGACGGGCGTACGGCGGTGGACTCGGCCACGGGGAGGCTGTCCAGGCTGAGGCCGGGGCCGGGCCGGAAGGAGTACCAGGCCTCGGCGAACTTGCGGGGGTCGTTGGAGACCTGCCGTCCGCGCCACTCGCTGACCTTGCCGACGACCACGCACTCGCCGGTCAGCACGTGCTGCCACTCCAGCGCGACGTGTCCGCAGTCGTCGGCGAGCAGGAACTTGCGCAGCACGCCGGAGCTGGCGCCGCCGAGGGTGTTGCGGTGGCCCGGCAGCATCACCGAGAAGATCAGTTTGAGCAGGACGGACTTGCCGCCGCCGTTCTCCAGGAAGAGCACACCGGCGGGGGCGGGCCGGCGCGGCGGGCCGACGGGCTCCTCCTCGAAGAACTCCGCCTGGGTGGGCGCGGGGTCGGGCACGGGCTCGCCCACACCGCGCAGGTCGAGCACGGTGTCGGCGTAGCGCGCGCCGGCGGGCCCGATGGAGTAGAGGCGGACCCGGGACAGCTCGTACATGGCGGACTCTCGTAAGTCTTCGGCAGATCGGGAGGGTTCAGGAGTGGAAGGGCAGCCCGGCGTCGGCCACCAGGTCCAGGTCGGCGGTGTCCTCGGCGGGCAGCAGGCTGGCGGTGCCGTCCGTGACCGGGACGACGCCCAGTTCCAGCAGTTCGGCCATGGCGGCGCTGGCGGCCATGTCGCGTACCTGGAGCTGGTAGCGGGCGGTCGTGCGGTAGGTGCCGCCGCCTTCGTCGCCCGTGCGCTGCAGGAACCCGGAGTCGGTGAGGAAGCCCACGGCCTTGGCCACGATGCCCGTGGTCGAGGCGGCCGGCCGGCGGGCGTCCTTGGTGGCGCCGGTCGCGCTGCGTCTGGCCCAGATCCGCCACGCCGCCTCGAGACCGGGCGCGTCGGTGGCCGGGTCGGTGTTCTCGCCCTGCTGCTCGGCGCGCTCCTCCAGACGGCGGCAGGCCTGCCGTACGAAGGCGTCGACGCCGTTGACGGTGACCCTGCCGATGTACCCGTCGTCGGCCAGGTCCTCCGGGCGCGGGAACGCCAGGGCGGCGACGGCGAGATGGGCCAGGCCGTGCAGGAACCGGTCGCCGGAGTCGGCGGCGGTGCGACGCGCGTAGTCGCCCATGCGCACGGCGAACACCGAGTCCTCGGCGGCCGTCACGGCCATCCCCGCGCGCGGGGACACCTCCAGCACGATGAGTCCGAGACCGGCGGCCACGGCGTCCGCGAGCCGCGCGAAGGCCGGGTCGTCGCGGTGGCGGCGGAGCAGTTCGGTGTACTCCTGGTCGCGTGCGGGCTGGAGCTTGGGCTGCAGTCCGAAGGCGACGAGCCGCGCCGCGTCGGCGGCGTCGGCGGGAGTGACGGCACTGGTCGCCGGCGTGGCGGGGGCCGGTGCCTCACTCCACTCGGCGTGCTCGGTCACGGTCGGGGCTCCTTGCTGCGTTCGGGTGCGTACATGCGGTCGGCTCGGTTCACGCCGCCTCGGTCCTGTCCGCGGCCATCCCGGCCGCGTCCAACAGGGCGGTTCCGACGATGAGATCGGCCCCGCCGAACTCGGGATCGTCCAGCTCGGTGCCGTCGTCGACGGCGAACAGCAGCTTCTGTTCGCCCTGCCGGTAGGCGGTGCCGACCGGGGGGCTGGCCGCGTGCACCGCCAGCAGGGCCACCAGGTAGGGCAGTTCGGGGTCCTGGCGCCGGGCCTCGGCGAGCAGCCCGGACAACCGGCGCGGCGCGTCGGCCGGCAGGTCCAGCAGTTGCGTCGCCGTGGCCAGTTGCTCCTCGCTGAACCGGCTGTCGTCCGGGGTGGCGATCAGGTCGGGTTCGGGCATCTCGGCGCCCAGGTGTTCGCGCTCCAGCGGTGGTGTCAGCAGGATGTCGACGAGATCGGCGACCCGGACCGACACCGGGGTGCGCAGTCCGGTCCCGCGCGCGAAGAAGGCGTCCGTGACCCGGATGGCCTGTTCCACGGGCAGCGGCAGCAGCGGGGCGACGAGATGGCCGTACAGGTCTGTTCCGGACGTCGTCAGGGGCGTGGCGAAGGCCTGCCGGTCCTGCTCCGCGCGGAAGAGCGGGCCGGCCTCCAGCAGGCGCGACTGCAGCTGGGTGTGGCGGCGGATGCAGTCCTTGACGATGTCGACCAGTTCGGCGGCGCGGCGCTTGTGCTCGGCGTCCTCGGTCTCGTCGCGGGCCTTGCGGATGTTGGTGAGGATCGCGTTCTCGTGCCGGTAGCGGTCGGCCACGTGGTCCAGGGCCTCGGCGATCATGTCGGGCACGGCGTTGAGCCAGTCCACCGCGCGGACGTTGCGCCGGGTCGCCTCCAGGGCGCGGCGCAGGGTCTCCGAGTACTGCACGGTGCGATAGCGGGCCTGCTCGGCGGCGAGCTGGGCGTCGGCCAGGCGGCCGCGGTTGATCAGCACCTCCAGCTTGACCTCCGCGGCGATCTGGGCGCTGGTGACGTCGGTGTCCAGGGCGCCGACCAAGACGTTGACCGCCTCGTCGGTGGTGCGCAGGTAGACCGTGCCGCCGGGGCCGGGGACCTCCTCGATCAGCTTGAAGTCGTAGTCACGGCGGACGTAGGTGCCGTCGGGTGCGAAGGTGCCGTACACCGCGCGGAAGCCGCGGTCCACGCTGCCGACGTTGATCAGGTTCTCCATGACCCAGCGGGCCACGCGCTCGTGCTCGGCCACGGGCCGGCGGGGGGCCTGGGCGGCGATGCGCGGGATGAGCCGGGCCACGATCTGCTCGTTCTCGGCGCCGGTGTCGAAGTCCATGTTGAGGGTGACCAGGTCGATGGCGGCCAGGGCCACCTCGGCCATGCCGTACACCGAGTACTCGCCCGCGAGGTTCGCCTTGCGGGCGTCGAGGTCGTGCAGCGGCGCGGTGCAGGCGAGCGCGCGCAGCCGACGCGCCAGCCCCTCGTCGGCGGCCGGGCCCGGCGCCGGGCGCGGCCCCGCGCTGAGCTGGGGCGGAACGCTGTCCGTCGATGCAGGCGAAGTCACGGTGCACAGACTAGGTCCTCGGTCTGACAACGGCCCAAACGACGCCGGTGGCTCCGCCGGGGTCCCGCGGAGCCCGTGCGGGCGCGGGCCGGTGGGTGCCGGGCGCGCGGCTCCCCTCCTGCCTGGAAGGCTCATGAAGATCTTGGTGAGCCTTCTAGGGGGCGCCGTCCACGCGGCGTCGGTAGACCTCCACGACCCGCTCGAGCGAGTCCGTGAGGTACGTCTCCAGCAGGCGCTCGGCGGTGCGTCTGTCGCCCGCCTCCAGGCACTGGAGGATCTCGCGGTTGCGGGCGAGGTAGGGCTCGTGCAGCGCGCGCGGGTCGTCGACGACGTGGAAGGCCAGGCGCAGTTCGGCGAAGACGCTGCGCATCAGCTCGTCGGTGCGTTCGCTGCGGGCCAGGGCGACGAGTTCCCGGTGGAAGTGGATGTTGGCCGTACCCAGCGCTTTCCAGTCATTGGCGACGGCCGCCACCTGTCCCTCGGTGACCGCGGCGGTCAGCTCCCGCAGCGCGTACGGCGGCTCGCCGAGCCCGCGGACCACGGCGCACTCGACGAGGGCCCGGGTGCGGTAGATGTCCTCGACGTCCTCGACGGTCAGGACCCGGACGAACACCCCGCGGTTCAGCTCGTGGACGAGCAGGCGCTCGTGGGTGAGCAGCCGGAACGCCTCGCGCAGGGTGTTGCGGGAGACGCCGAGGGCACCGCCGATGCTGTCCTCCGACAGACGGGTGCCCGGCGGGAAGTAGCCCTCGGCGATACGGCTTCTGAGGATGTCCGAGACCCGTTCGGCGGTGCTTGTGCGCCCCAGGAGGGCGCGGTCGTCGGCCAGTCCCGCGAGCTGCTCTGCCATGCCCGGAATTCAACCGCAGACACCGGAACGAGACAACAGGGGTATTGAAGGATCGTTGAACGATCCTCTACGGTGCTGCACGCAGCACACAGCTCACGACACCGCTCATCTCCCGCAACCTCCGTCCCTCAACTGCGAGGTGCCCATGAGCACGACCCCTCCACCGCAGGCCCTGAACTCCGACCGGCACCCGGCCGGAGGTGAACACACCGCCGTCGACGGCGCGTTCGGCTGGCTGCGCGCCCTCGGCCCGCAAGGCCGCCACGCCTTCGCCGGAGCTTTCGGCGGATATGCCCTGGATTCCTACGACTACTTCACGCTGCCGCTGAGCATGGTCGCGCTCTCCGCGTACTTCGGCCTGGACAGCGGTCAGACCGGCCTGTTCACCACGGTCACCCTGGTGGTCTCCGCGGTCGGCGGTGCGGTGGCGGGCATGGTGGCGGACCGGTTCGGGCGGGTCCGGGCCCTCATGATCACCGTGATCACCTACGCCGTGTTCACCGTGGCGTGCGGCTTCGCGCCGAACTTCGAGACCCTGCTGGTCTTCCGTGCCCTGCAGGGTCTCGGTTTCGGCGGGGAGTGGGCGGTCGGCGCGATCCTGGTCGCCGAGTACGCGAGCGCCCGGCACCGGGGCCGTACGCTCGGCGCCGTCCAGAGTTCCTGGGCGGTCGGCTGGGCCCTGGCGGCGATCGTCTACACGCTGGTCTTCTCCTTCCTCGGCGACGACCTGGCCTGGCGCGTGATGTTCTGGACCGGCGCGCTGCCCGCGCTGCTGGTGGTGTGGCTGCGGCGGCGCGTGCACGACGCCCCGGAGGCGAGGGCGGTGCGTGAACGGAGCCCGGGGCGCGGCTCGTTCGCCGCGATCTTCCGGCCGGGTACGGCCGGATCACCGGGGCTGCTGCGCACGACGGTCTTCGCGAGCCTGCTGTCCACCGGCGTGCAGGGCGGCTACTACACGCTGGCGACCTGGGTGCCGACGTACCTCAAGAGCGAGCGCGGTCTGTCGGTCGTCGGCACCGGCGGCTATCTGACGTTCCTGATCTCCGGTGCCTTCCTCGGCTATCTGACCGGCGGTCACCTCACCGACCGGCTGGGCCGCCGGCGCACCATCTGGCTCTTCGCGCTTCTGTCGGCGGTCTGCGTCCTGGCGTACGCGAACATCCCCCACGGCGCCGACACCCTGCTCCTGGTGCTCGGTTTCCCGCTCGGCTTCTGCATGTCGGCCATCTTCAGCGGCTTCGGCTCCTACCTGAGCGAGCTGTACCCGACCGCGGTGCGCGGCACCGGACAGGGCTTCACGTACAACACGGGCCGCGCGGTGGGCGCGGTGTTCCCCACCCTGGTGGGCTTCCTGGCCGACAGCTGGGGAGTGGGCGGCGCGCTGGTCTTCGGCGCGATCGGCTACGGCCTGGCGGCGCTGGCGCTGCTCGGTCTGCCGGAGACGCGTGGGACGGAGCTGGCATGACCCGGCTGAACGGCACCGAGGACCGTCCGCTGACCCTGGTCGACGAGCACGCGCACGCGTGGAGCCCGGAAACCGCGCGGACCCGCTTCCGGGAGGGCCTGGCCGGTCCCACGGCGGGGGTCGCGGCGGGTCACACCCAGGCCAACCTGATCTGCGTTCCGGCCGACTGGGCGTACGACATGCTGTTGTTCTGCCAGCGCAATCCCAAACCCTGTCCGGTGCTCGACGTCACCGACGCCGGTTCCGCCACCACCGTCCTCGCGGACGGCGCCGACCTGCGCACCGACCTGCCGCGCTACCGGGTCTGGCGGGACGGCGAGCTGGTCGAGGAGCCGACGGACGTGCGGGAGCACTGGCGGGACGACCTGGTGTCGTTCCTGATCGGGTGCAGCTTCACCTTCGAACGGGCCCTCAGCGACGCGGGCGTGCCGATCCGGCATGTCGAACAGGGCCGCAACGTGCCGATGTACGTCACCGGCCGTCAGTGCCGGCCGGCGGGCAGGCTGCGCGGGCCGATGGTGGTCTCCATGCGCCCGGTGCCGCCGGAACACCTGACGGCCGCCATCCGGGAGACCCGGCTGCTCCCGGCGGTGCACGGCGCTCCCGTGCACTGCGGTGATCCGGCGGGACTCGGCATCGACGACCTCGCCCGGCCGGACTTCGGCGACCCGGTGGACGCCGGCCCGGACGACATTCCGGTGTTCTGGGCCTGCGGGGTGACCCCGCAGGCGGCCGTGATGGCCTCGCGCCCGCCGTTCGCCATCACGCACGCACCGGGCCAGATGTTCCTCACCGACGCCCGCGACGAGCAGTACCGCGTGGCCTGAGAGAAGAATCGGAAGAAACCTCCATGACCTCGATCGATCTGAACGCCGACCTCGGCGAGGGCTTCGGTCGCTGGCGGCTGACCGACGACGAACGGCTGCTGTCCGTCGTCACCAGCGCCAACGTGGCCTGCGGCTTCCACGCCGGGGACGCGGCCACCATGCGCCGGGTGTGCGAGCTGGCGGCCGAGCGCGGTGTGACGATCGGCGCCCAGGTCTCCTACCGGGACCTGGCCGGGTTCGGGCGGCGCGCGATGGACGTACCGCCCGCCGAACTGGCGGCCGAAGTCGCCTACCAGATCGGCGCCCTGGAGGTCTTCGCCCGGGCGGCGGGCGCGCGGGTGGCGTATGTGAAGCCGCACGGCGCGCTCTACAACCGGGTCGTGCACGACGAGGAGCAGGCCCGCGCGGTGGTCGACGGTGTGCTGCTGGCGGACGGCTCGCTGCCCGTGCTGGGCCTGCCCGGCTCCCGCCTGCTGGAGCTGGCCGGCAGGGCGGGACTGCCCGCCGTCACGGAGGCGTTCGCGGACCGCGCCTACACGGACGAGGGCACGCTCGTGCCACGCGGCCTCGACGGCGCCGTGCTGACCGATGCCGAGGCCGTCGTGGAGCGCTCGGTGGACCTGGCACGCTCCGGCGCGGTCACCGCGCACTCCGGCGCGCGCGTCGCGGTGCGCGCCCGTTCGCTGTGCCTGCACGGGGACACGCCCGGTGCGGTGGAGCTGGCGCGCCGGGTGCGCGAACGGCTGGTGGCGGCGGGCGTGACGGTGGAGGCCTTCGCATGAGGGCGCTGCCCGTCGGCGACGGGGCGCTGCTCGTCGAGGTCGCCTCGGGTGAGGAGGCCCGGGCCCTGCACGCGGAGCTGGTACGGCGCCGCGCGGAGGGCTCCCTGGCCGTCCGGGAGATCGTCCCCGCCGCGCGCACGGTCCTGCTGGACGGCCTCGACGACCCGGTCCGTCTGGCATCCGAACTGACCTCTTCGCCGGTGCCGCCCGCTCCCCCGCCCGCTGCCGAACTGGTCGAACTACCTGTGCGCTACGACGGCCCGGACCTCGCCGAGGTCGCCGCCCACTGGGGGGTGCCCGAGCGGGAGGCGGCGCGGATCCACGCGGCCAATGAGTTCACGGTCGCCTTCTGCGGGTTCGCCCCCGGCTTCGGCTACCTCACCGGCCTGCCCGCCCACTACGACGTGCCGCGCCGGGCCACCCCGCGCACGGCCGTCCCGGCGGGCGCCGTGGCGCTGGCGGGCCCGTACACGGGCGTCTACCCGCGTTCCTCGCCGGGCGGCTGGCAGCTGATCGGCACCACGGACGCGGTGCTGTGGGACCCCGCGCGCGTGCCGGCCGCGCTGCTGTCGCCCGGGACGCGAGTGCGCTTCGTACCGGCGGGGGCGGTGAAGGGCGTATGAGCGACCGCGCGCTGGTGGTCGTACGAGCGGGGGCGCTGACCACCGTGCAGGACCGGGGACGGCCGGGATACGCGCATCTCGGTGTGCCCCGCTCGGGGGCGCTGGACCTGCCCGCGGCCGCGCTCGTCAACCGACTGGCCGGCAATCCGTTGGGCGCGGCCGTCCTGGAGACCACCCTGAACGGCTGCGCCGTGCGGCCGCGTTCCACGACTACCGTGGCGGTCGGCGGCGCGCCCTGCCCCGTCACGGTGGGCGGACGCCCGGCGGCCTGGGGCGCCCCGGTCGTGGTGCCCGCCGACGAGGTGCTGGAGGTGGGCCCGGCCGTCCGCGGAGTACGCGCCTACCTGGCCGTCCGGGGCGGCATCGCCGTGGAGCCGGTCCTGGGCAGCCGGTCCACGGACCTGCTGTCCGGCCTGGGCCCCGCGCCGCTCGCGGACGGCACCGTGCTTCCCCTCGGGCCGCCGGCCGGTGCGCCCGCGCGCGTGGACGTCGCCCCGCAGCCGTGTCCGCCGGAAGAACTCGTCCTGCGGGTCACGCTCGGCCCGCGCGACGACTGGTTCACCCCCCGGGCCCTGCGCGACCTCACCGCGCGCACCTTCCGGGTGTCGTCGGCGAGCAACCGCATCGGGCTGCGCACCGAGGGACCCGCCCTGGAGCGGGCCCGGCCGGGGGAACTGCCCAGCGAGGGCATGGTCCTCGGTGCCGTCCAGGTGCCGCCGGACGGCCGCCCGGTGGTCTTCCTGGCCGACCACCCGACCACCGGGGGCTACCCGGTGATCGCGGTGGTCCGCGCCGCCGACCTCCCGGCGGCCGCACAGGCGGTCCCGGGGACCGCGGTGCGCTTCGTGGCCGTACGCCGCCGCTGAACCGGCCGGGCACGCCTCACGCCGGGTCCGGCCACTCCACCACGGACAGCGCGGCCAGCGCCGCGGACACGGCGGCGGATGCGCTGAGGTCCAGGCGGGCGCTGGTGCCCCGCGCGCGGTGCCGCATCTCGTCGGCGGCCAGCCGCAGCAGCTGCGGCAGCAGGTCGGTGCACCTCCGGACCGCCCAGGCGGTGCCGGCCGTGGCGAGCCACCGCAGGGTGGCCGCTCTGGTCGGCGCGGGGAACTCCGGCTCGGTCGACGGCGGCGGCCCGGTCGCCAGGCCCGCTTCGGTGAGCAGCGCGTGGAAGCGGACGGCGAACTGCCGGTGTCCGCGTTCGCAGGGGTGCAGCCGGTCCGCGCTCCACAATGCGCGGTCGGTGAGCCAGGCGCCCTGGGAGGCGTGCAGATGGAGAGCGCCGTACCGCTCGGACAGGGCGTGGACGACCGCGTTGACCGCTCGCTGCCGCCGGGCCAGCGGGCCGGCCAGCGCGCCCGGGAGACCGAGCATCGCGCCGGGATCGGGCAGGCAGGCCGTCAGCAGCGTCGCGCCCTGGCCGGTGAAGGCCGCGTACACCTGGTCGAGGCGTGCGGCCACCGTGTGGATGTCGAAGGTGCGGCGCAGGGTGTCGTTGACGCCGATGACGACGGACGCGAGGTCGGGACGCAGTCGCAGGCCGGCCGGGGCCTGCCGTTCCAGGACGTCCCGGGTCTGGGCACCGCTGACCGCGAGGTTGGTGAACTCCACGGTCCGGCCGGCGTCCTCGGCGAGACCGCCGGCCAGCAGCGCGGCCCAGCCTCGCCGGCCGTCCCCCGCGGGGTCGCCCACTCCCTCGGTCAGCGAGTCCCCGAGCGCCACGAAGCGGAGGGGTCTCATGCCACGCCCTCCGGGACGGGACGAGCGGACGGGGCGGTCGCCTCGGCGTCGTGCGCCGCCAGAAACGCCTCCACCGCCGCTCCCCACCCGAAGCACTCCGCACGCGCGCGTGCCGCCTCCCGGCGCTCGGCCACGGCGCGTTCCATGAGCGTGTCCACGGCATCCGCGAAGGCCTCCCCCCGGTCGGCAGCCGTGGCCCCCGCCGAGCCGATCACCTCCGGCAGCGCGGACGACGCGCTCGCCACCACGGGCGTGCCGCAGGCCATGGCCTCCAGCGCGGCCAGCCCGAAGGTCTCGGCAGGTCCGGGCGCCAGGCACACGTCGGCACCGGCCTGCAGGGCGCCCAGCAGGCCCCGGTCGGCGACGTGCCCCAGGAAGGTCACCGGCAGCCCCCGCTCCCGCGCCCGCTGTTCGAGCCGCGCCCGCAGCGGCCCGTCCCCGGCCACCACGAGGACCGCCCGCCGCCCGCGCCGCAGCAGCGCCTCCAGAGCGTCGAGGGCCGTCGAAGGCCGCTTCTCCACGGACAGCCGGGAGCACATCACGAGCAGCGTCTCGTCCACGCGCGCGTACCGCTCGCGCAGCCCGGCGTCGCGCAGCGAGGGGTGCCGTTCCGTCAGGTCGACACCCAGGGGGGCGCGTACGACGTTGCGCGCGCCGATCCGCACGAACTCGCGCTCGGCGAACTCGGTGGTGCACACCACCCGCGAGTACACGTGCGCGGTGCGGGTGTTGAGGGCGTCGGCGGCCCGCCGGGAGAGGTTCTCGGACAGGCCCCAGGTGCGCAGCACCCCGTCGGCGGTCTCGTGGGAGACCATCACGGAGGGGACGCGCGCCCGGCGGGCCCAGCGGCCGGTCCAGCGCAGGGTCGTACGGTCGGAGACCTCCAGGCGGTCCGGGGCCAGCTCCTCCAGCAGGGCTGCCACGCGCCGCCTGTCGGTCAGGACGCGGTAGCCGCCGGTGCCGGGCAGCAGCGGCCCGGGCAGGGTGATGACCCGGCCCTGCTCGGTGTCGCGGTCGGTGTGCCGCTCGCCGGGCACGATCAGCACCGGGTCGTGGCCCGCCGCCCGGAAGCCCCGGCCCAGCTCGCGCAGGGCGGTGCGCAGGCCGCCGGAGGCGGGTGCGACGAAGTTGGCGAGCCGGACTATCCGCAGTGATTCGCCGCTCACGCCGCCACCGCCGTCCGGCGTGCGGTGAGCACGTCCTCGTAGTGGGCGATCAGCTGGTCGCCGACGGCGGCCCAGGTGCGCCCCTCGACGGTGGCGCGCCCGGCCGTGCCGTAGGCGGCCCGCAGCGCGGGGTCGGCGGCCAGGGACCGCACCGCGTCCCGCACCGCGAGGGCGTCGCGGGGCGGCACCAGGAGGCCGGTGCGGCCATGGGCGACCAGGTCGAGCGGCCCGCCGGCGGCCGGCGCGACGACCGGGACACCGCTGGCCATGGCCTCCTGGACGGTCTGGCAGAAGGTCTCGAAGGGGCCGGTGTGCACGAAGACGTCCAGTGAGGCGAAGATCCGGGCCAGTTCGTCGCCGGTGCGGCGGCCCAGGAAGACCGCGCCCGGCAGGGCCTCGGCGAGGTGGGGCCGGCTGGGGCCGTCGCCCGTGACGACGACCCGTACGCCCGGCGTGCCACAGACCCCGGACAGAAGTTCGACCTGCTTCTCGGGGGCGAGCCGGCCGACGTAGCCGACGATCAGCTCCCCGTTCGGGGCGAGTTCCCGGCGCAGCGCCTCGTCACGGTGGCCGGGACGGAAACGGACGGTGTCCACGCCGCGCTGCCACAGCCGCACCCGGGGCACACCGTGCGTCTCCAGGTCGTGCAGTGCGGCGCTGGACGGGGCCAGGGTGCGGTCGGCGGCGGCGTGGACGGAGCGGATCCGGCGCCAGGCCGCGGCCCCGCCGGCACCCATGTACGTACGGGCGTATCCGGCCAGGTCGGTCTGGTAGACGGCGACGGCGGGGATGCCGAGCCGGGCGGCGGCGGTCATGCCGCGGACGCCGAGGACGAAGGGGCTGGCCAGGTGCACCACGTCGGCGCGGTGCTCGGTGAGGGCGGCGGCGACGCGTCGGCTGGGGAGGGCGACGCGGACCTGGGGGTAGCCGGGGAGCGGGAGGGAGGGGACACGGATGACGGGGCACGGCGCCGGGGCGTCGGGCTGGTGGCCGGCCGCGGTGGCCGGCGCGACGACGAGCGGATGGTGACCGCGATCCACGAGGTGCCGGGCGGTCTGGAGCGCGCAGTGGGCCACGCCGTTCACGTCGGGGGGGAAGGATTCGGTCACGATGACGACACGCATACCGGTGTTGTCGCCGCGCCGGACGTGGCCGCGTCAACGTGGATCTTTCCGGACGGGGAACGTCCCATGAGCATCGCACTGCGCACCCGGGCAGGTCGGGCGGCGTCCACGCCCTCCTGCCCCACGGGTCACCCGGCGTTCATCCGACCCGCTCCGTCCGGTCCGATCCGGCTGCGTACGGCGGTCTGTACTTCGGCCTCCTCGGCCGGATCCGCGGCGAGCCGGCGCAGCCGCTCGACGACCCGGGCGTCACCGGTCTCGGCGTGCCGGGCGGCGAGTTCGCGGGTGGTCTCCTCGCAGTCCCAGAGGCATTCGACGGCGAAGCCGGTGGCGAAGGAGGGGTCGGTGGCGGCCAGCGCACGGGCCGCGCGGCCGCGCAGATGGGAGGAGGCGGTCTCCCGGTAGACATGGCGCAGGACGGGGGCGGCGCAGCCGATGCCGAGGCGTCCGGCGCCGTCGACGAGGGTCCACAGGGTCGGCGCGTCGGGTCCTTCGCCGCGCACGGCCTCGCGCAGGGCGCCGAGGACCAGGTCGCTGTCGTGGGCTCCGCCACGGCAGGCGAGCATGCGTCCGGCGGCGGCGCCGAGGGCGTCGGGCCGGTGGGCCCACCCGCGCGCGCGGTCGACGGCTCTGATGCTGCGCATCCGTTCGAAGGCGCCGACGGCCGCCTCCACCACGGGCGCCGTCCCGTCGTGGACGGCGGTCTCGATCAGGTCGAGGGCGTCGGGGTCGTTGCTCTCGGCGAGATAGCGCAGGGCGGTGCAGCGCGCCCCCTCCGTGCCGTCCTTGGCGGCCTGGAGGATCTCCGGCCGGTCCTCGGGGCCGGCCACGGCGACCAGACAGCGGGCGGCCGGGACATGGAGCGCGGCCCCGCGTTCGACGCCCTGCTGGGCCCACTCGAACACGGCTCGCACGCTCCATCCGGGACGAGGGCCGCCGGGGGTCATCTGCCGCTGCCAGCGGTCGAAACAGCCGGCCTCCTGGGCGGCACGCACGCGTGCGGCGACCGACTCGCGCGGATCCTCGGCCCACAGGCGCCACGGCCGCGGCTCGAAGGCGTCCCGTACGGCGACGGCCAGCTCGGCCTCGCCCTCGGCGTCGGTGGCGAAACGGGCCAGCACGGGCGCCGCCAGGGCACGCAGCGCCGCGTCGTCGTCACGGAGCGCGAGTTCGTCCAGGGCCCAGGCCCAGTTGGAGCCGTGGGCGGCGTACCTGCGCAGCAGTTCGAGGGCGTCGAGCCTGCCGTAGGAGGCGAGGTGCCCGAGGACGGCGAGTGCCAGACCGGTACGCGACTCGTCGGCGTCGAGGACGTCCTCGGGGTCGAAGAGGTGCGCCTCGATGGCGTCCAGTTCGCCGTTGAGGTCCAGGTACAGGCGGGCGTAGTAGAGGGAGCGGTTCTCCACCTGCCAGTCGTGGCGGGGGTCGCGCAGCACACAGTGGTTCAGGGCCGCCAGCGCTTCGGCGCGCGGGGCGGTGAGCGCGTGCAGTGTGCCGTCGCCACGGCCGCGTTGGAGCAGGCCGAGCAGCGTACCGCTGGGCGCTATGACCGGATCGAACATGGGAAACAGCCTCACATCAAGCGTCGACGCAACCGGGGAACACGCATTACCTGGCCGCGTGACACAACGTCGGGGCGCCCGCCGTCTCTTGCTTGCTGTAGACCATTTCTCTCTGCCTCTCGTAGGTGGCCCATGCGGACCGCATCACGGCCCGCGTGGTGCGGCAACACCTGCCCAGCCACCGCGTCCGTGAATCACGACGCCATGATGACTCGCGGGTTTCTCCTGCCGCGACCGTATTTCCGGCGGCCTTTTACCGCCTCCCCCGTTGTGTGTGTCGTGCCTGGTCAGAGCGTTCGGATCAGTGTGCGCCAAACAATTCGAGAAGTTCCGTCCTGGCGAACATGCGCGCGGTGTCGAGGGCCGAGGGCGTTCCGGCGGCGGGATCGGCGCCGGCCTCCAGAAGGGCTTTGATCACTTCCGTCTCACCCTTGAAGACGGCCCCGGCGAGCGGGGTCTGGCCCCGGTCGTTGATCCGGTCCGCCTCGGCTCCCCGGGCGAGCAGTTCACGGACGGCGTCGGCGTGGCCGTGGTACGCGGCGAGCATCACCAGGCTGTCGCCGCGGTCGTTGGTGAGGTCGGCCGGGACTCCCGCGTCGACGTACGCCACCAGTTCCTCCGTCCGGCCCCGGCGGGCCAGGTCGAAGATCTTGGTCGCCAGCTCCACGACCTCGGGGTCGGGGGCTTCGCTCATCGGCCGGACCGCCTCTCGTTACAACCGTTCAGGTGAATCGCAAGGGTACTGGCTCCCGCCTCACATGACCCGATGTGCCCGAGGTAAAGATCACGGAAGACTCCGCCGAGAGCGTCGGGCCGGGCCGACCGGGCCGAGAGGGACTCCGTCAATCGAGGGAAATCGTCCCCTATTCACCCAGTTGCACCTTTTGTCGTATGGATACATCCTGTGATCCTGGAAGTACTCATGGTGACTGTCCCCTCCCGACACCAGGAGACCTCAAATGATCCTCTCCATCTCAGGCGTCATGCTGCTCGGCACCGTCGTCTTCCTCTTCTTCCGCAAGGACGGCCTCAAGGGTTCGCACGCCTGCACCTCGGCCCTGTTCGGCTTCTACCTGGCCAGCACGGGCATCGCTCCGAGCATCAAGGCCGGCGGCGAGAGTCTGGCGAGCCTCCTCGGCGGCATCAAGTTCTGACGCCGCCCGCCCCACCCGTACGCGCCCACCCGTACGCACCACCAGGAGACAGCAGTGGCACGGCGCCCTCTCCCCCGCATTCTGAGCAACGGCAGCGCACAGATCGCCAGGAGCCGGGAGCTGGCCCGGACGGCGGCCGACAGCGCCACCGATGTGCTCCACCCGCTGATCACCCTCAGCCGCGGGCTGCGCCGGCTGGCCTCGGCCGGACGGCGCAGGTGGGCGCAGACACCGAAGGACAAGCGCGGGCCGCTGATGTTCGTGACGGCGTCGCTGTTCCTGGTCGTGGCGCTGACGCCGTACGGACCGCTGCTCGCCGCCATCGCCCTGATGGCGGCGGCGGCCTGGCAGGGCCGCGACCGCACCCCGCCGGCGCCGGAGGGCCCCGACGAGTCGCAGACCCAGCGGCTCCGGTCCCTGTACGAGGCCCTGGTGCCGTACTTCTCGAGCGCCGACGACCCGGCGCCGCTGTACGCGCACGGCGGGGAGTGGGAGAAGGCTTTCGCCACCCATGGGTTCGACGACGCGGGCCGCGTGGTCCACCTCGTGATCCACTACCCCGCCTACTTCCCTGACGGCGAACCCGAGGCCCGCGCGCGGATCGAACAGTTGCTGACCGCGAAGGCCGGGCGGGGCCGCGAGTACCACTTCACGTGGGAGGAGGCGGCCAACCAGCTCACCGTGACCGCCCTCGCCCCGCTGCCCACCGACATCACCGCACAGCGCTTCGTCACGGCGCCGGGCGAGACGGTGCTCGGTTTCACCGACCCGACCGAGGTCCAGCGCACGCTTCCGCTCTCCTACGGCGAGGAACAGCGCGACGTTCCGCCGGTCGTCTGGCGCACCGGCATCCGCTCCACCGAGCCGCACCTGCTGGCACTGGGGCAGCCGGGCAGCGGGACCTCCACCCTGCTGCGCTCGCTGGCCCTCCAGGCACTGCGGTACGGCGATGTGCTGATCGTCGACGGCGGGGGCACCGGGGAGTACGCCTGCCTGACCGGCCGGGACGGGGTCCTGGCCGTCGAGTGCGGGCTGCTGGGCGCGCTGGCCAGCCTGGAGTGGGCCACCCACGAGACGGAGCGTCGGCTGATCGCGGTCAACCGGGCCCGGCAGGCCGGCGACCCGCCGCCCGACGACACTCGGCGCCCGCTGTGGATCCTGGTGGACCGCCCCGGCACGTTCGCGCACCTGGCGGCGGCGGACGGCCGCAAGGATCCGCAGACGCTGCTGCGGGTGCCACTGCGGCACGGGCGCTCGGTCCAGGTGACCGTGGTCGTGGCGGAGCACTTCGACAGCGCGGACGTGCTGTGCGACGCGGTACGGCAGCACACACGCGCGCGTGTCGTGCTCGGGCCGGCCGGGCCCGAGCAGTTGGCGGCGGTGCTGGGGGCGCCGCCGCACACCACCCCGCTCACCCATGTCCCGCCGGGACGGGGGTACGCGCGGCTGGGGCATGGACCGGTGTACCGGCTCCAGGTGCCGTGCACCCCTGACCCGTACGACGAGGCGACGAGCGAGGCCGACCGGCAGGCGGTGCTGCAGTTGCTGCCCGCGCGCACCACACCGGCCGATGAGGAGGGCGCAGCCCCAGAGGCGGTCGAGGCCTCCGAGGCCTCCGAGGCGGTCGAGGCGGCACCGATGGCGGCCGAGACGCCACCGATGGCGGTCGAGACGGCCCCGGTGACCGTGGAGAGGCAGCCGGTGGCCGTCGAGAAGCAGACCGTGTCCGTGGAAAAGCAGCCCTTGGCCATGGAGGCGGCCGCGGTGGCCGAGAGCTCCTGAGCGCCTGAGCACCTGCGCGCGGGGAGGGATGGGCCCCTACGTCCCAAGCCCCTCCTACGCCAGGTCACCCACTACGCCCCGCCCCCGCTACGCCACGAACGTGCGCGGCGCCTCGGCGCCCGTGTTGCCCCCGCCCGTTTCCACCAGCCGGGCCGCCGCCGCCAAGCGCACCGCCGCCTCCTCCGCGACCGCTCCGCCCACCGTGAACGGCAGGCGGACATAGCCCTCGAAGGCGCCGTCGACGCCGAAGCGAGGGCCGGACGGGACCCGGACACCCACCCGCTCGCCCGCTTCGGCCAGCCGGGAGCCGGACAGACCGCCGGCCCGGACCCAGAGGGTGAGGCCGCCCTGGGGGACCTCGAACTCCCAGCCGGGCAGTTCCCGGCGGACCGCCGCCACCAGGGCGTCGCGGTTCTCCCGGGCCTGGGCGCGGCGCAGATCGACCGCCTGGGCCCAACCGCCGGTGCTGAACAGCCAGTTGACCGCCAGCTGCTCCAGCACGGGGGTGCCCAGATCGGCGTACGCGCGGGCGGCGACCAGGCTGCGGACGATGTCCGGCGCGGCCCGCACCCAGCCGATGCGCAGCCCGGCCCAGAACGCCTTGCTGGCCGATCCGACGGTGATCACCGTGGAGCCGGCCGGGTCGAAGCCGCACACCGGCCGCGGCATCGCCGCGTCTCCGAGGTCCTCGTCCAGCCACAGCTCACTCATCGTCTCGTCGGCGACCAGCACGGTCCCCGCGGAGCGCGCCGCGTCCACCAGGCGGCGCCGCTGGTCCTCGTCGGCGAGGGCACCGGTGGGGTTGTGGAAGTCGGCGACGACGTAGGCGATCCGGGGCGCGGCCTCGCGCAGCACCTGGCGCCAGCGGTCCATGTCCCAGCCGGCCAGGCCCTCCGCCATGGCGACCGGGACCAGCCGGGCGCCCGCCTCCCGCATCAGCTGGAGGATGTTCGCGTAGGAGGGCGACTCGACGGCGACGCGCTCGCCACGGCCGGCGAAGAGATGGCAGATGGCGTCTATGGCGCCCATGGCACCCGTGGTCACCATGATCTGCTCGGGCATGGTGGGGATCCCGCGCGCGGTGTAGCGCTCGGCGATCATCGCGCGCAGGGCCGGCAGCCCGGCCGGGTAGTCGCCGTGGGTGTGGGCGTACGGCGGCAGCTCCTCCAGGGCGCCCTGCACCGCGCGGGTGAGCCATGGTTCGGGCGCCGGGAGCGCCGCGCAGCCGAGGTCGATCAGTGAGCCGAGCGCCTCCGGGGGCAGCGGCTCCAGCCCGCGCGCGGGAAGCGGATTGCCCGCCGGTACGGCCGTCCAGCTGCCCGCTCCGCGCCGGGACTCCAGGAAGCCCTCGGTGCGCAGGGCCTCGTAGGCGGCGGCGACCGTGGTGCGGCTGACGGACAGGGCCAGGGCCAGTTCCCGTTCGGCCGGCAGGCGGGCGGCCACCGGCACGCGTCCTTCGAGCACCAGCAGCCGGATGCCGTCGGCGAGCGCCCGGTAGGCGGGCGGGCGCCGGGTGCCGGGTCCGGCCGGGCGGTCCTGCTGGGAGTTGAGCAGCCGGGCGAGCTGCGCGGCACCCATCGCCGAGGTCCACTGCGCCATGAAGATCAGTCCACCTTCCCCGAATTGGCCATGGATGGTGTGCCATCCCCCGCCACAGAGTGTCATGAGCCAGGCCACATCACCACCAGGGGGGCACCTCTTGTCCGTCTTTTCACCACGCGTCCCGTCCGCCGTCTCACCGCGCGGCCGCCTCGGGCGCCGCTTGACCCAGCTGTACGCCGGGCTCACGCTGTACGGCGCGAGTTCCGCCCTGCTCGTCCGGGCGGGCCTCGGCCTCGAACCCTGGAACGTGCTGCACCAGGGACTCGCCGAACTCACCGGCCTGACCATCGGTGTCGTGACGATCGTCGTCGGCGCGGCGGTCCTGCTGCTGTGGATCCCGCTGCGCCAGCGCCCGGGTCTTGGCACGGTCTCCAACGTCTTCGTGATCGGCCTCGTCATGGACGCCACCCTCGCCCTCGTCCCGGCCGCCCACGGCCTGGCCGTGCGCGTCCCCCTGATGCTGGCCGGCATCCTGCTGAACGGCGCGGCCACCGGCCTCTACATCTCGGCGCGCTTCGGTCCGGGCCCGCGCGACGGCCTGATGACGGGGCTGCACCGGCGCACCGGCCGCTCGATCCGGCTGATGCGGACGGCCGTCGAGATCGCGGTCGTGGCCACCGGCTTCGCCCTGGGCGGCACCATCGGCGTGGGCACCCTGCTCTACGCGCTCGCCATCGGCCCGCTGGCCCAGCTGTTCCTGCGGGTGTTCGCCGTCCCGGAGGCATCCGGGGGCAGCACGGTCGTTGCCACCGGGACACCGGAGAGGGTCATACTGCGTCCGTGACCCCGACGCTCCCCCGGCCCGTACGCCACCCCTATCTGGACCATCCCGGCCCGCTCGCCTTCGCCCACCGGGGCGGGGCCGCCGACGGGCTGGAGAACACCCTGGCCCAGTTCCGGCGCGCGGCCGAGCTGGGCTACCGGTACATGGAGACCGACGTGCACGCCACGGCGGACGGCAGGCTCGTCGCCTTCCACGACGCGACCCTGGACCGGGTCACCGACGGCGCGGGCCGCATCGCCGACCTGCCCTGGGAGGACGTGCGCCACGCGCGCGTGGCCGGCCGGGAACCGGTGCCCCTCTTCGTGGAGCTGCTGGAGGCCTTCCCCGAGGTCCGCTGGAACGTCGACATCAAGGCCGAACCGGCCCTGCGGCCGCTGCTGGAGCTGATCGAGCGCACCGGCTCCTGGGACCGCGTCTGCGTGGGCTCCTTCTCCGAGGCGCGGGTACTGCGCGCGCAGCGGCTGGCGGGCCCCCGTCTGGCCACCTCGTTCGGCACCCGGGGCGTGCTGGGCCTGCGGCTGCGCTCCTGGGGGCTGCCGACGGCGGTGCGGCGCTCGGCCGTCGCCGCCCAGGTGCCCGAGGCCCAGTCGGGCGTCCCGGTGGTCGACGAGCGCTTCGTACGCGCCGCCCACGCGCGCGGGCTGCACGTGCACGTGTGGACGATCAACGAGCCCCGGCGGATGCACCGGCTGCTGGACCTGGGCGTCGATGGCATCATGACCGATCACATCGACACGTTGCGCGCGGTCATGGAGGACCGGGGCGTCTGGGTGCCCGCGGGCTGAGCACCGCGCGCCCCGTCCCCGCGTCCCTGCCCCGCGCACGGCACTTGGGCGGGGAAGCGAGGGCGCGGGTGGACACCGACACCGTGCGGGCACAGGCGGCCGACGAGGCCGTGGCACTGCGGCGCGAGCAGCGCGGCTGGTACTTCTACGACTGGGCGTGCTCGGTCTACTCCACGAGCGTCCTGACCGTGTTCCTCGGGCCCTACCTCACCTCGGTCGCCCGGTCGGCGGCGGACGCGGACGGCTTCGTGCATCCGCTGGGCGTCCCGGTCCGGGCGGGCTCCTTCTTCGCCTACTCCGTGTCCCTCTCGGTGATCCTGGCGGTCCTGGTGATGCCCCTGGTGGGCAGCGCGGCGGACCGGAGCGGCCGCAAGAAGCCGCTGCTGGGGGCGGCCGCGTACACCGGGGCCGCCGCGACGACGGGCATGTTCTTCCTGGACGGCGACCGGTACCTGCTCGGCGGCCTGCTGCTGATCGTCGCCAACGCGGCCCAGTCCGTGGCGATGATGCTCTACAACTCCTATCTGCCGCAGATCGCCCCGCCCGAGGAGCGCGACGCCGTCTCCTCCCGGGGCTGGGCCTTCGGCTACGCGGCGGGCTCCCTGGTCCTCGTCGCCGACCTGGTCCTGTACTCCGCGCACGGCTCCTTCGGCCTGTCCGAGACGGCGGCGGTCCGCGTCTGTCTGGCCGCGGCCGGCCTGTGGTGGGGCGCCTTCACCCTGGTACCGCTCAGGCGGCTGCGCGACCGGCGCGCGCGGGCGGTGGCGGGCGCCACCGCCCCCGGCCTGCGGCAGCTGGCCGCCACCGTCCGGGACATGCGCCGGCACCCGCTGACCCTGGCCTTCCTGCTGGCCTACCTCGTCTACAACGACGGCATCCAGACCGTGATCTCGCAGGCCTCGGTCTACGGCTCGCAGGAGCTGGGACTGGGCCAGTCGACGCTCATCGTGGCCGTGCTGCTGGTGCAGGTGCTGGCGGTGGGGGGCGCGCTGGCGATGGGGCGGCTGGCGCGGACCTACGGCGCGCAGCGCACCGTTCTCGGGTCGCTGGTCGCCTGGACGGTCACGCTCGGGGCCGGGTACTTCCTGCCGGCCGGGGCGCCGTTGGGGTTCTTCGTGCTGGCCGGCGCGATCGGGCTGGTGCTCGGCGGCAGCCAGGCACTGTCCCGCTCGCTCTTCTCCCACCTGGTGCCGCCCGGCAAGGAGGCCGAGTACTTCTCGGCGTACGAGATGAGCGACCGCGGGATGAGCTGGCTGGGGCCGCTGCTGTTCGGGATCACCTACCAGCTGACCGGAAGCTACCGCTCCGCGATCATCTCGCTGGTGACGTTCTTCGCCATCGGATTCGTGCTGCTGGCGAGGGTCCCGGTGCGGCGGGCGGTCAGCGAGGCGGGGAACCCGGTTCCGGAGAAGATTTAGCACTGATTTAGCACTCAACACGAAAGGGCGGTAGTGTACGCGTTTGGCCTGCCAGGCGGACCGTTACTGCGCGTCAAAGATGCCGAAACGCTGGGTGACATCTGCTAGCAGATGTGACAAACCGGGCGCTGGTGGGTACAACAAGGGGCGGCTACGACGGCGACGCATGACCCGGAACGGGACCCGGAACGGGAATCTTTACCGCCGACCGGACGTTGACCGGATGACGACGACAGCGACACCTGTCCTGTGGGCGACAAGCCCGGGAGGCACGATTCATGAGTGAGCGAGCTCTTCGCGGTACGCGCCTCGTGGTGACCAGCTACGAGACGGACCGCGGTATCGACCTGGCCCCGCGCCAGGCCGTGGAGTACGCATGCGAGAAGGGGCACCGCTTCGAGATGCCCTTCTCGGTCGAGGCGGAGATCCCGCCGGAGTGGGAGTGCAAGGTCTGCGGAGCCCCTGCACTCCTCGTGGACGGCGACGGCCCTGAGGAGAAGAAGGCCAAGCCCGCGCGTACGCATTGGGACATGCTGATGGAGCGGCGCACCCGCGAGGAACTCGAAGAGGTCCTCGAGGAGCGTCTGGCGGTTCTGCGCTCCGGGGCGATGAACATCGCGATTCACCCCCGGGACAGCCGCAAGAGCGCGTAGTCCCTTCGGGGCTGGGCCACATACAGCGCAACGTGAGTAACCGCGGGCGCCGTACGTCAGGTATGACGTACGGCGCCCGCGGTTTTGTGTCCGGCCCGGATTGCGCCCGGCGGCGAGCCGCCGGGCGCAATCCGGGAGGGTTCAGTGGGTCAGCGGTGGGCGCTGCTCCCAGGGGGCGTCCCCCGGCTCGTTCCTGATGACCTCGCCCTGCACCACCCTGCCGTCGGGGCGGTGGACGCGGACCTGCTGGAAGGCGTCGCCGAGGCTGCCCGGGGCGGCCGCGCGGAGCTTGCGGTCGAGCGTGCGCTCGGCCCAGCGGCTGACGCCCTTCTGCACCGGGGGCACCAGGAGCAGCAGGCCGGCCGCGTCGGAGAGGAGGCCCGGGATCATCAGCAGCAGACCGCCGAGCATCATCAGGCCGTTGCCGCCGCCGCGTTCCGGTGAGCCGCCCCGCTGCAGTGCCTCGTTGAGGCTCTGGAAGGCCCGTCGGCCCGCCCGTTTGATGACCACGGACCCGGCGACGAAACCCGCCACCAGCAGCAGGAACACAGCGAACCCGCTCGCCGCTCCGGCGACCAGGGTGAGCAGCCAGATCTCCAGGACCAGCCAGGCGGCGACGCCCAGCGGCAGGTACCTGCGCAGCCCGGAACGCCGGGGCCGGGTGGTGGACGGAGGGGTCTGAGCGCCAGTCGTCATGCCCCCAGTGTGCCTGGGCAGGGCTCAGGGCGGGATAAGGGGATGATCGACGACGGAGCCCGCGCGGTCACGCGGGCCGGGCCCGACCGGACGCTAGGCGCGCGTGCCCTTGCCCTTGCCCTTGAGCTTGGCGACGCGGTCCGCCGCACCCCAGGCGGTGACCCGCCACAGGGCCTCGACGAGGATGTCCTTGCTCATCTTGGAGTCGCCGAGTTCACGCTCGACGAAGGTGATGGGCACCTCGACCACGTGGTAGCCGGCCTTGACCGCGCGGCGGGCCAGGTCGACCTGGAAGCAGTAGCCCTGGGAGGCGACCTCGCCGAGGCCGAGGCCCTCGAGGGTCTCGCGGCGGAAGGCGCGGTAGCCGCCGGTGATGTCGCGCAGGGGCAGGTCGAGGGCGAGGCGGGAGTAGAGGCTGCCGCCCCGCGAGATGAACTCCCGCGACTTGGGCCAGTTGACGACCCGGCCGCCCGGCACCCAGCGCGAGCCGAGCACCAGGTCGGCGCCCTTGAGCGCGGTCAGCAGTCTGGGCAGCTCCTCGGGCTGGTGGGAGCCGTCGGCGTCCATCTCGACCAGCACGCCGTAGCCGTTGTCCAGGCCCCAGCGGAAGCCCGCGAGGTAGGCGGCGCCGAGGCCCTCCTTGCCCTTGCGGTGCATGACCTGGACGTTGTCGTCCTCGGCGGCCAGTTCGTCGGCGAGCTTGCCGGTGCCGTCCGGGCTGTTGTCGTCCGCCACGAGTACGTGCGCCTCGGGGACGGCCTTGCGTACCCGGCCGACGATGGACTTGATGTTCTCCGCCTCGTTGTAGGTCGGAATGATCACCAAGGCCGTGCCGAGCGGACCGAACTGCCTCCCTTGGGTGTTGGCCTCAAGGGTCCCGTCGCCGTGGTTCACTGCTGCCCCTTCGTGTTCGTACGCAGGGCTCCACCATAGTGGGAACAGAGGGGGGTGGTGTGACAGCCCGTTCGTTTGGTGGTGTCGATTCCCCAAGAGTGGGGTAAGAACCTGGTTTATGGTACCCGAGATCTGCCACTGCGGATGGGGGCCCGGCGCCCTTCGGGCCGACCTGGGACCCGCTGGCTGCGGGTCGACCGAAAGCCGTTGTCTACTGAGCGTCCGGGCCCCACCCGGGTCACACCTTCCCGACCGGCCGGAACGATCCCTCGTCGGCGCGGGCGCTGAGCCTGGCTCCCAGTGACGGTGCCCCGGTGCGGCACACCGTCCCTGACCCAGCGGCGCTGCGACGAGTTGCGCGAAAGGCTCCCCGGTCGGGCGTCCGGTGGTGGACGCCGCCGAACCTACCGGCCCCCGGCCGCTGACTGTCAACACGTGTCCCACCTGCGCGAACAGCGCCAAACTCCTGGTCAGCGGGGAGGATGCGCAGGTCGCGCGACGGGGCGGCGGCGGGCGACCGGGACCGCGCCACCCCGGGAGATCACTCGCCCGGCCGTACGAACACCGTCCGTCCGCCGACCACCGTGCGCAGGCAGACCGGCAGGTCACGGCCCGGGGTCAGGTCGGGCAGGCCGGGGGTGCCGGAACGGGGGTCCGTGGACCAGCGGGCGACCCGGTCGTCGGGGGCCTGGACGATCAGCTCGTCGGTACGCCAAACCGCGTAGTCGGCGGGCGCGCCGGGTACCAGGACACCTGCGTCGTCCCGGCCTACGGCCCGCCAGCCGCCCCGGGTGTGCGCGGTGAAGGCGGCGCGCACCGAGACCCGGTGCTCGGGCGTGCGGTGGAAGGCGGCGGCGCGGACCGTGCCCCAGGGGTCGAGGGGGGTGACCGGGCTGTCGGAGCCGAAGGCGAGGGGGACCCCGGCCCGCAGCAGGGCCGCGAACGGGTTCAGGGTCCGCGCCCGCCCGGCGCCCAGGCGCTGGGCGTACATGCCGTCCTCACCGCCCCACAGGGCGTCGAAGGCGGGCTGCACGGAGGCGGTCAGGCCCAGCTCGGCGAAGCCGGCGACCGTCTCGGGGGTGAGCATCTCGGCGTGCTCGACGCGGTGGCGGGCGGCGCGGACGCGGGCGAGGCCGAGCTTCTCCGCAGCGGCGCGCACGCCCTCCACGACGGCGGTCACGGCGGCGTCGCCGATGGCGTGGAAGCCCGCCTGCAGACCTGTTTCGGTGCAGGCGACGACGTGGGCGGCGACGGCGGCCGCGTCCAGGTAGGCGGTGCCGGTGTGCCCGGCGTCGGCGTAGGGCTCGTGCAGGCAGGCGGTGTGCGAGCCGAGGGCGCCGTCGACGAAGAGGTCGCCGGCCGCGCCCACGGCGCCCAGGGAGCGCGCCCGGTCGACGCCGTCGCCGTCCCGCTCGGCCCAGTAGCCGATCACCCGCGGGCCCGGCTGCTCGGCGGCGAGCCGCAGCAGGCCGGTGAAGTCGTCCTCGGAGGAGATCTGCGGCCCGCCGCACTCGTGCACGGACCCGATGCCGAGTGAGGCGGCGTGCGCGAGGGCTGCGCGCTGGGCCTCGGCGCGCTGGGCCGGGGTGACGGCGGCGAACGCGGCGGCCCGTACGGCGTGGTGGTCGTCGCCGGTGAGCGGCGCGTCCTCGCGGGTCACCGCGCCCGGGACCAGGTCCAGCAGGGCGGTGGTGACGACAGCGGAGTGGACGTCGATGCGGGACAGGTAGAGCGGGCGTCCGCCGGTGGCCCGGTCCAGTTCCGCGCGGGCCGGGGGCCGGCCGCCCGGCCAGCGGGCGGCGTCCCAGCCGTGGCCCAGCAGGACGCGGTCGTGCGGGCGGGCGGCGGCGAAGTCCCGGACGAGCGCCAGGGCCGCTTCGAGGGAGGGGGCGTGGGACAGGTCCAGGCCGGTCAGGGCCAGGCCCGTGGAGGTGGTGTGCACATGGGCGTCGGTGAACGCCGGGGTGACCAGGGCGCCGTCCAGGTCGAGCACCTCGTCGACGCCGTCCGCGAAGGCGTCGGCGGCGCCCTCGGAGCCGACCCAGGCGACCTGGCCGCGCTCCACGACCATCGCGGTGGCGAAGGGGTCGGCGGGACTGTGGACCTCGCCGCGGCGCAGGAGGACGGTCTTGGGGTCGGCGGGGCGTTCACTCATGACCGACAGTCTCTCGCGCGCGGAGGGATCCGCCGCACGCGGGGGCGGGCGGGTCAGACCTTCGGCGGCCGGGCCTCGTACGGCGTCGACAGCACCACGGTCGTCCGGGTGGACACACCCGCCAGCGACCGCACCCGGGCGAGCAGTTCCTCCAGTTCGTGCGGGGTGGCCACGCGCACCTTGAGGATGTAGTTCTCGTCGCCCGCCACACTGTGGCAGGCCTCGATCTCGGGAACGCCGGCCAGGCGGTCCGCGATGTCGTCGGGGGCGCTGGGGTCGAACGGTTTCACCGAGATGAACGCCGTCATCGGCAGGCCCACGGCCTCCGGGTCGACGACCGCGGCGTAGCCGCGGATGACGCCACGCTGTTCCAGCCGGCGCACCCGCTGGTGCACGGCCGACGTGGACAGACCCGTGGCCTTGCCCAGGTCTGTGTAGCTCATCCGCCCGTCCTTGACGAGCAGCTGCACGATTTGACGGTCCAGCTCCTCCATGGCGCAAGAACCTACAGTGCGCCTGATCTCCTCCGATACCCGAGCAGCCCAGGTCGGGGCCGGTTCGTGATGTGGCCGAGAGCCGGCGGTGAGCCGTCCGAGGGACAAATCCGCCGCACCGGGCACCTGCGGGGGGCATGTGACGAACGCCACATCACCCGGGCGGGCTCCGTGATGTTCTCGTGATTACCGCCGAGACGGGGCGGGAAGTGCTTGCTGTGGTCGAGGCCGCAGTGCCTTCACGGCCCAGCCCGAGGGGGAGAATCCCATGCAGAGTCTTCAGCGCCCTGGTCGCACCACGTCCAAGCGGCAGCAGCCGGTCGTCGAGCCCGAGCCGGAGGGCGTCGAACCCGACGCCTACGACATCGAGGAACTCGACGCCTACGACACCTTCGAGATGTACCGGGTGATCTGCCCGGACTGCGCGCAGCCCATCGCGCTGCTGGCGGACGAGGAGGTCCTGCCGGAGCACGCGCTGTGCGCGTCGCCGTGGAACCCGTTCGGCCTCACGGTCTGTGCCGGTACGGGCCGTACGGCGGCCGAGGCCCGGCCGGCGGACGAGTCCGTCGAGCCCCAGGAGCAGGACACCGCCCTACTGCTCACGCTCCCCCAGGGTCTGAACTGGCGGACGCAGCCCTTCTCGCACGTCGGCGGCCCGGGCTCGCGCCCGATGCGCGTACCGGCGATGCGCCGCGAAGCGGCCTGAATCACCTCACCGCGCCCCAGCGGCCGCCCTGCGCCATGGCCGGCGGATCGCCGTGGTGCAGGTCCGGTGCGCCCGGGGCCGACGGGTCCGGGTCCGCCTAGTGCCCCAACAGGCAACGTTCGCCCCGTCGCGACGCCCGGCACGCGCCCCCGCCCTCGAACCGGCTTCGCCGCCTCGGGCGGGGGGACCTCCTTCGCCGCACCGGCCGAAAGCCCAAGTACGTCCAGTACGAGGACTTCCGGTCGGCACTCCCCCAGCCTCCGGCCGGGGGGGGACCCCAGAGCACGCACCGGACGCCGCTCCTCAACGGGCAAACGTCACCTGCCGCGGCACCAGCGCAGGGCCGGCGCCGTCGCTCCCGGTCGGGGACGCCCGGAACTCACGCGCGATTCCGCCGGGCGGTGACCTGTCCGGCTCCCCCCGCGTTGCCCGGACATGACCCCCACGTACTCGGCGACCTGGCGTCAGCGCCGCGTGTTCGTCCCGCCGCCGGCAGAATCGGTTCCGCCGTCCCTGCCGCAGGACCCGCCCATCTACAGCGACCTGATGCGCGTCTGGACCGACCGGGGGCGCACCGTGCCGGGCCGCCACGACCCGGAGTGGGTCAGGCTGGCGGCCCCGCTGGTCACCCTGGGCCAGTTCAGCGACCCTCGGGTCCCGCCACATGGCGGGCGATGACCATCCGCTGGATCTGGTTGGTGCCCTCGACGATCTGCAGCACCTTGGCCTCCCGCATGTAGCGCTCGACCGGGAAGTCGGCGGTGTAGCCGTAGCCGCCGAGGATCTGGACGGCGTCCGTGGTCACCTTCATCGCGGTGTCGGTGCAGTGCAGCTTGGCCATGGCGGCCTGCTTGGCGAACGGGCGGCCGGCGTCGCGCAGCCGTGCCGCCGCGAGGTACAGCGCCCGCCCGGCCTCGATCTGCGTCGCCATGTCGGCGATCATGAAGCGCAGGCCCTGGAAGTCGGAGATCGGCCGTCCGAACTGCAGGCGGCCGGTGGCGTAGGCGACCGCCTCGTCCAGGGCCGCCTGGGCCAGGCCTATCGCACAGGCCGCGATGCCGAGCCGTCCGGAGTCGAGCGCGGCCAGGGCGATGGCGAAGCCCTGCCCCTCCTCGCCGATGCGCCGCTCGTCGGGCACCCGTACGCCGTCGAAGTGGACCTGGGCGGTCGGTGAGCCCTTCATGCCCATCTTCTTCTCCGGCACGGCGCCGCTGAGGCCCTCGGCGTCGCCGGGCACCAGGAAGGCCGTGATCCCGCGCGCGCCCTCCTCGCCGGTGCGTGCCATCACGGTGTAGAAGTCCGCGATGCCGCCATGGGTGATCCAGGCCTTGGTGCCGTTGATCACCCAGTCACCGCCGCGCCCGGCCGCGCTCGCGCGGGGGGACCCGCCGTCGTCCCGTACGGCCCTGGTGCGCAGGGAGGCCGCGTCCGAGCCGGAGGACGGCTCGGAGAGGCAGTAGGCGCCGAGCAGGCCGCCGCTCAGCATGGCGGGCAGGTGTTCGACCTGCTGCTGCTTGGTGCCGTAGGCGGCGAGGGCGTAGGAGGCGAGGGTGTGCACGCTGACGCCGAGGCCGACGGTGAGGCGGGCCGCCGCCAGCTCCTCCAGGACCTGCAGGTACACCTCGTACGGCTGGTCGCCGCCGCCGTACTCGGAGTCGTAGGGCAGGCCGAGCAGCCCCGACCGCGAGAGCAGGGTGAAGACCTCGCGCGGGAAGCGTCCGGCGTCCTCCTCCTCGGCCGCCTTCGGCGCGATCTCGCGCTGTGCGATCTCACGGACGAGCGAGATCAGGTCCCTCGCCTCTTCCGTGGGCAGTTGACGCTCCACCGGCTGCGGGTCGCGGTCGGACATGGCGTCGGTCTCCTCCCTGTCGGGCACATCGGCGGACGCGCGCCTCGGGTGGGGCGGCTCCGCCCGGTGGTTCCGGTTCGGCCGCGGTGTGCGCTCCCGGGTCGCGGAAGCTGCTGACCAGCGGCTGTGCGCTGTGAGTATGCCCGATCAGCGACCGTCCGTCACCAGTTAACGACCGCTCACTTGAAGATTCCACCCGAGGCTTCAGGGCGCCTCGAAAACGGCCCGAACCGTGCCTGTGACGGGGGCGTCGAGGGCAGCGTGCCCGGCCGCGTCAGGCGTCGCGGCGGGCGTCCCGGGGAGTCGGGTAGGAGGGGTCCATCTCCTCGATGGCGCGCAGGGCTCCGCCGAGGGTCTTCACCAGCAGCTCGCGCATGGTGTCGCGGGACAGGAGGGGGCGGTCGATCCAGTCCAGGGTGGCGCCCTCGACGCTGCACACCCAGGCGAACAGACCCGCACGGGCCAGCGGGGTGATGTCACTGCGGCCGTAGGCGCCCTCGGCGATGGTCACGACGATCGCCTCGCGCACACCGTCCCGGATGGCGTGCACCTCGGTGTCGAAGCCGACGCCGCCGCTGACGATGGTGCGGTAGGCGGCCTGGTGGTGCTCGGCGAAGCGCAGGTAACTGTCGATGGTGCGGTGCACGCGGTCGACGGCGGGCAGTTCCAGGCCGCTCGCGGCGAAGGTGACCAGGTCGGCGACGGAGTCCTGGATGATCGCCAGGTAGTAGCCGCGCTTGGACCGGAAGTAGTAGTAGATCAGCCCCTTGGCGACATGCGCCTGCTTGGCGATGTCGTCCATGGACAGCGCGTCGTAGGACGTGTCGGCGAACAACCTCCGCCCGATGGCGATGAGTTCGGCACGACGCGCCACGGAACGCTCGGTTCCGCGCGGCCGGGAACGGGGCACGGCACGCTGTGGACTGCTATTCAATTTCGACCCTGGTCTCAACGGGCGGCGGGACATCGGCAGTATGTCAGAACAGCGTCGGACGCCTGGTCGAAGAAGCGCCCTCACCAGGGGGCCCAAAGTCCCGCCGACGACGTCACATCAGGCCGAGCCGGGTCACCAGCATCGCGACCACCGCGACCAGGATCCAGCCCGCCACGTGCTCGAGGATCTTCGGGCCGTCGTCGTCGGGACCGCCGGTGCGTGGGCGGGCGGCGGTGGCTGCGGGTGCGGGTGCGGGTGCGGGTGCGGTCATGGTGTCTCGCCAAGGTCTGCTGTGCGGGTGGACTCCCCCCACCGTTTCGTCCACCTTGCCACCCATGACGGCTTTCGTGACGGAGAGGTTGGTCACAGGCGGGTTCGACCGGTTCAGCAGACGCCCACCGCGGCGAGCGCCTTGCTCTGGCGCGGGCTCGGCCGGGCCGGGAAGTAGAGGTAGCAGACGCCACCGGTGCCGGAGACGACCTTGCCGCTCGCGTTGTACCGCTTGGTCCTGAGCCAGATGTTCTCGAACTCCCGCCGCAGGTAGACGCGTCGCACGGCCTCGTCGCTCGCGGAGGCGGGATCGTTGGCGATCACATCGCCGCCCGCGGTGAAGCCGATGACGGTCATCAGGTGCCCGGAGGTGCCGTAACCGGCCCCGGTCAGCTCCTCCTTGAGGAAGGACTGGGACGTCATGGCCGGGATGCCGGCCGCGATGAGCGTCTCCAGGTCGGTGAGCGAGCCGAGCCGGGTGACCACACCCTGGAGGTCCTTGAAGGTGGCGGCGTAGGCGGCGTTGAACGGCCAGTTGCCGCAGCCCTGGTACTGGTAGTCGTAGGTGAACCGGGCCGCGTGGTCCACCTGCGGGTCGGCGTAGGACGGGTCGACCCAGGCCAGCTGCCCGGGAGTGAGCCGGCCGCCCCAGTACTCGATGATCATCTGCGAGGAGGTGGGGCTGCACCAGGCCTCGCCGCCGTTGTCGTACTCGGGGTACTGGCCCTTGTGGATCTCCTGCGAGTAGCGCGGGACGCCCAGCTCCTGGGCGAGGCCCGGGGAGGAGGCGGGGACGGTGAAGCGGTCGGGGACGTCGGAGCCCATGGCGCCGAGCCGCCAGACGGTGGGGGTGGCCTCGGTGCCGGGCTTGCGGTAGAGGGTCAGCCGCAGCCGGTACGACGCCAGGCGCAGGCCGGTGGTGGCGTCGTCGATGGCGAGGGTGTCGGTCCAGACGGTGCTCCGGCCGTCGCTCTGGCCGTCCACGGAGGTCCGCTTGATGTCCTGGTCGCCGGCGGCCCAGCGGCCCATCACGTACCAGGGGGTGGCGGTGCCGTCGGTGTACGTGCCGCGCAGCTCGACCTGGAGCCAGGTGCCGTCGGGGGTGTGCGCGTTCCAGGAGGCGATGGCCTCGGTGGCGGGTACGGCGAGCTGGTGCACCGGACCGGTCCAGGTGGCGTAGTCCCAGGTGGCGGTGGTGTGGGTGTGCGGGTCGGTGTACTCGGTACGGCCCGCGGGAGTGCCGATGACGACGCCGGGCCGCCGACCCGCGACGGCGCGGACGCCCTGCCCGGCACCGCTCTGCCAGTCGACGTACGTCGTCCAGGCGTGGTAGTCGACGGGGCGGCCGGGCACCTGGGCGGGGTCGGCCCGGGCGGCGTCGGCGGCCGGGGCGACCGCGGCCGCGGCGGGTGACGCCCCCTGGGCGACGGCGGCGGCGACCGCGGCGGCCAGAACGGTTCTGCGGGACGGCTGTTCGGCTCTGCTCATGGGCGCGCGCCCCCCAGGTGTCCGAGTCGGAACTGATCCGGTCCGCCCACTATGAAGCAGCCGCCATGCCCCTGCCAGCACTTCGGCCCGTGCCACGCCCACCAATATTGGTCTGGCCCAATGACGGCGCTCCGGCGGGAGGGCGGGGGCCGGAAGGCACACCCTCCCTGCCGGACCCCGCCCCCGCCGAAACCCGCCGGAGCCGTCAGATGAGGTCCATGGCCGCCACCTCGTCCGGGCGGCCGTAGCTGATCGGGCCCTGGAAGCGGCGGCGGGCCGTGGCGTACCACCAGATCGTGGCGATGAGCAGGACCGCGGCGAGGGCGATCGGGGCGTAGTTGAAGGAGTCGGTGGTGATCGGTGAGGCCTGCGGGAGCATGAACAGGATGCTGCTCAGCAGGATCCAGATCACCGCCACCCAGCCGATCGGCTTGCTCCAGCGGCCCAGGTTCCAGGGGCCCGGCTGGAACTCGTCGCCGAGCCGGAGGCGGAGGAAGACCGGGACGGCGTAGGCGAGGAAGAGCCCGACGACGTTGACGCTGACGATCGCCGTGAACGCCGTGTGCGACCACCAGCCCGGCAGCACCAGGGCCAGCGAGCAGCCCACCGCGAGCCACACCGCCTTGACCGGTGTACGGGTGCGCGGCGAGACCGAGTGCCACCAGCGCGAGCCCGGCATGGCGCCGTCCCGGGAGAAGGCGAAGATCTGCCGGGTGTTGCTGGTGAGGTTGGCGAGGCCGCAGAAGAGCATCGCGCCGATCACGACCAGCAGCAGCGCCTTGGCCCAGCCCATGCCGAGCCCGTCGATCAGAATCTGCACGGGCGGCGCGGAGGAGCCGGCCACCTTGCCGTAGTCGCTAATGCTGTAGACCAGTGCAAGAATCAGGATGAGGCCGGTGATCGCCGAATAGCCGATCGACCGGGTGATCCCCTTGGGCGCGTTGACCGTCGCCCGGACCGTTTCCTCGGACATGTGGAAGCTGCCGTCGAACCCGGTGAAGGTCCAGCTGGTGACCAGCAGACCGAGCATGCCGCCGTAAAGGCCGTTGCTGAACCCGGTGTTGTTCACGAAATGCGTCACGAACGACGCGGACTGATGATGGTCCGGCATCACGATCAGTGTGCTCACGATCACCACCAGTCCGATCAGCAGCCACCATACGGATATCCGGTTCAGCACGGCGACGAGCTGGACGGTGTAGGTGTTGGCGAGCCCCTGGCCCACGATGACCAGGGCGGTGATCAGGACCGTCTGGTGGGCGGTCGGCACGTACGAGGACCACTGCAGGGCGATGAAGGCCTGGATGAAGGTGGCGGCCGCGTAGCCGGTGGCGGCGGTGCCGCCGATCTGCCCGACGAAATTGAGCCAGCCGGTGTACCAGGACCAGGCGCCCTTGTGCCGTTTGGCGAGCTTGCCGGCGGAGAAATACAGCGCCCCGCTCGTCGGATAGGCGGAGGCGACCTCCGCCATGGCGGCGCCGATGAAGAGCACCATCACGGAAACACCGATCCAGCCGAACACGAGAATGCGCGGACCGCCCGCGTTCATGCCGTATCCGAAGGACGAGAAGATTCCCGAGAGGATATTGATGATGGTGAAGGAGATCGCGAAATTGTCGAACGCCTGGAATCGGCGGGTGAGTTTTCGGGGATAACCCATCGCATGCAGTGTCGCGTCGTCGTCGAGCACGACCGCGTCTTCTCCCCCGCGGGCCTTCGCCCGTGGGTTCGATGTCCGTTCCGACACAGATCGGCCTTTCTCTCACAGGGGGCAGGGCAGGTGCGGGTTCAGGGGCAGGGCAGGTGCGGGTTCAGGCGGGTCCGGGCACGGGCAGGCCGCAGGTGCGCCGGGCCCGGGAGAGCTGCTCGGCGGGGTCGCCGAAGGCGCTCCAGGGCATGCGTGAGGCGTACGGCCCCATCGCCGTGAGGACCGCCCGGGCCTCGAACTCGCGCTGGGCCATGACCAGCGCGTGGGCGAGGTAGGCCAGGTCGAGCACCGGCGTGAAGCGGTAGCCGGGGATCGTGGGCAGCCAGTTGTGGTAGATCGCCAGCGCGGTGGAGCGCCACTGCGGCTGCTCCCAGACGCGGTCGGCGAGCAACTGGGTCGGGTTGTAGCTCTCCACCAGGGCCACCAGGGGCAGCAGCCGCAGCGCGGAGTCCGCGGGGGCCCGCTGACTCAGGAAGGCGGCCACGTCCCAGGCCGCGTTGACCGAGCCGCCGTAGCGGGTGAAGAAGCAGGACAGGAAGCGGTGATGTGCTTCGCGGTGCCAGGGGTCGAGGTTGAGGACGTGGGCGAACAGCCGCCAGGGGCCGGGCGGGGCGGTGAGCAGGCCGTGCGGCGCGGGGTCGCGCAGCCGGTGCAGCCGGGCCATGGCCAGTTTGGCGACCCAGGGCGTGGGGTCGTCGGGGGCAAGCGCGGAGGCCCGGTCGCAGGCGGCCAGCGCGATCCGCTCCAGTGCCTCGGCCCGCTCGTCGTGGGCGTCGGCGGCCCGCACCGCCCGCTGCACCGCCACCCGGGCCCACATCAGCGTCGCCTCGGGGGTCGGCTCCTCGGCGAGCCAGCGTTCGACCAGATCGGTGCCGGCCGCCTCGGAGGCGAGGACCAGGGAGCGGTGGGCCCGCAGGGCGAAGTCGGCGCGGGTCTCGGCCAGGGCCTCGGACGCGCTGAGATAACGGCCGGCGCGCACGTCGACGCATACGCTCGCGAGGACGCGGTCGTCGGCCGCCGGATGCCATACGTACTGCCCTTCGAATAACTCCGCGGCCATCTTCCCCTGTCCGTCCCCAGACGCATCACAGTTGCGCAGGAGGCACCTTACTCAGCGGCGGGCACACCGGGAACGCCGAATTCGACATATCGGTCAGCGGATTCGGATCACGAATCGATGATTTAGACCGGCGGCCGGCCGGTAGTTCAAGTTGTGACCTTTTCCGGGTTCCCCGGGGCCGCCGGCCGGGCCACTATGCGGCACTACTAGAATGTTTCCGGAAAACACCCCACACAGCACCACACCTCGGGAATCGCCATTCACGACCTCGCCGCCCTGCTGCGCGGGCTCCCCCCTTCCTGCGGCCCGGTCCGGCTGGTCGGCGTCGACGGGCACGCCGGCTCCGGAAAGTCCACGTTCGCCGGGCGGTTGGCCGCCGCCCTGGGCGGCGCGCCGGTCCTGCGTCTCGACGACATCGCCAGCCACGAGCGGCTCTTCGACTGGACCGGACGCCTGCTGACCGAGGTGGTCGAACCGCTGCGGCACGGCCGCACCGCGCACTACGCCCCCTACGACTGGAACGAGCGGAGCTTCGGCCCGGCCCGCGCACTGCCGCCCGCTCCGGTGATCCTCGTCGAGGGCGTCGGCGCCGGCCGCCGCGCGCTGCGCCCCCATCTGGCGCGGCTGCTGTGGATGGAACTGCCGCGCGAGGAGTCGTGGGCCCGGGGGCGCCTGCGGGACGGGGTGGGGCAGCGGGAGTTCTGGGCGGGCTGGGTCGAGGCGGAGCGCGCGCACTTCGCCGCTGACCCCTCACGGCCGTACGCCGATCTTCTGGTGCTGCAGTCACCGAAGGGGTACGAGGTGCTCACGGGGCCCGCTGGGCTTCCTGGTCCGGACCACGAAGTCACCCATCGTGACGGACCGTCCGCTGTGTGCTGAACTTGTGAAGAGCCTCGTCTTTCAACTTCTCCGAGTGCTCCAACTCCGCTTGACCCGGGGGCCGTACAGGTCTTACGTTCTCAATGTGCGGCCATTCGGAGCCGCCCTCAGTCGCGAAGCCCCCGGTTGTTCCCCCGTGATCGGGGGCTTCGTTCTGCCCGGAGCCCGTTCCACGGCCGCCGCGCGCGCCGATTCGTCACCCTGAGTCACCGGATGGTCGGCGCCCCCTCCGCCCCCACCTCGTCAAACGGCCTGTGCGGCACCCTTCGGCGGGCGGTCTCCGCGCAGGTACGATGCCCTCGGTGCGACCTTCGAACGGCTGCTTCGCGCACCTGCAACTCCGGTTCGCGGCACAGCGGTTCGACCAAGGCGGCCGTCTGGTGACTGCCCGGCGGTGAACCAACGGGGGCACGGTCTGTGGGGGACGTGATGGACTTCGGCACGCAGGGCCCCGACGCCCCGGCCGACCTCGCCTGGCTGCGAGGCGTGGACGCCTACACGATGGGCGCCTATCCGCAGGCGGAGGAGGAGTTCCGCATCGCGGTGCGGATGGATCCCGGGATGGCGGACGCCTGGCTCGGACTGCACGCGTTGCGCATCGACACGACGACCGCGCTGCTGCGCATGTTCCGGCACCGGGACCGGTTCGGGGAGCAGCGCACCCGGCACCGCCGTACCCTCAACTCCTGGTACTGGCTGGGCTGGTGGGTGCAGCCGGTGCTGGAGAGCCCGCGCGACCTGCTGCTCGCGCACGCCTCGCACTGGCTGGACGGCCGGCACGTCCCGGAGCTGGACCGGGCCCTGGCGGGTCTGCCGCCGGTGGACGCAGACGCGCAGGTCCGCTTCCTGCACGCGTGCCGGGCCTATCTCGTCAAGGACTGGGAGCAGCTGGTACGGCACACCGACCCGCTGCTCGACGATCCCATGCTCGGCATCGAGGCCGGACTGTTCAGCGGCATGGCGCGGGTCCGGCTGGAGATGTACGGGCAGGCCGAGCCGCTGCTGTCGGCGGCCCTGATGCGCTGCCGCAGCGAGCAGCCGCAGCGCAAGGAGCTGCGGTACTGGCTGGCCCGGGCGCACGAGGGGACGGGGCGGTCGGCCGCCGCGCTTCCCCTGTACCGGGCCGTGCACCGCGTCGACGCGGCCTTCATGGACACCTCCGCCCGGCTCGCCGCGATCGCCGAGGGCGACGGGTACGACGACGCGGCCGACCTCGCCTCGATCACGCTCACCGGTGCGGGCCAGGACGTCATGGACGGCCCCGACGTGTTCGATCCGCTGTTCGGCTCCGAGGGCCGTGACCTGCGGCTGCCCGAGCCCGAGCCGCCGACGGCGGGTCCCCTGCCGTCGGTGAGCGACCCCACGGTGCGCCACAAGAGCTTCGCCACCTCCTCGCCGCTGCCCGCCGGCCCCACCGACCCCGATCTGCTGGCCGAGGCGCTCGCCGAACTGGAGCGCATGGTGGGTCTGGAGCCGGTGAAGCGCCAGGTCAAGGCGCTGTCGGCGCAGTTGAACATGGCGCGGCTGCGGACCGGGCAGGGACTGCCGGTACAGCCGCCGAAACGCCACTTCGTGTTCTCCGGCCCCTCGGGCACCGGCAAGACCACGGTCGCCCGCATCCTCGGCCGTGTCTTCTACGCGCTCGGGCTGCTCGGTGGCGACCATCTGGTGGAGGCGCAGCGGGCCGATCTGGTGGGCGAGTACCTGGGGCAGACCGCCGTGAAGGCCAACGAGCTGATCGACTCGGCGATCGGCGGGGTGCTGTTCGTGGACGAGGCGTACTCGCTGTCCAACTCCGGGTACGGCAAGGGGGACGCGTACGGCGACGAGGCGTTGCAGGTGCTGCTGAAGCGGGCCGAGGACAACCGCGACCACCTGGTGGTGATCCTCGCGGGCTACCCGGAGGGCATGGACCGGCTGCTGGCCGCGAACCCCGGGCTGTCCTCGCGGTTCACGACCCGCGTGGACTTCCCCTCCTACCGGCCGCTCGAACTCACCTCGATCGGTGAGGTGCTCGCGGCGGAGAACGGCGACGGATGGGACGAGGAGGCGCTGGACGAGTTGCGGTCCATCGCCGGACACGTCGTCGACCAGGGCTGGATCGACGAGTTGGGCAACGGGCGGTTCCTGCGGACGCTGTACGAGAAGAGCTGCGCGTACCGGGATCTCCGGCTGTCCGCCTACCCCGGGGTGTTGTCCCGGGACGATCTGGCGACCCTGCGGCTCCCCGACCTGATGCAGGCCTACGGCGAGGTGCTGTCGGGGCGGGGACCGCAGGATCCGTCGGCCCTGTAGGCGCCGGCGGGATCGACCGGGTGAGGGCGGCGGCTGGTGCTGCGACCGGAAGGGTTCACCGGCTCGCGACGCCCGGCACGGCACTCCCCCAGCCTTCGGCCGGGGGTACCCCCACGCCGCGTTGTCGCATCACCCGAGTACATCCAGTACGCGGGCGACGCTCCGCCTTGCGATGTGTTCCCCCACTGCCTGAACGGCGTGGGAGGTGCCCCCCAGCACCGGACGCCGCGAGCTTCTCGGCAAACCTTTCCGGTCACAGCACTAGGTGGCCATCGCCTCCTCAGGTTCGTCGCTTGCCCGTGGCTCGGTGACGGTCGCCTCCGGTGCCCTGCGGTGCGCCGGATCCCGTACCTCGCCCACCAGGAGTTCCAGTACGTCCTCCAGGGCGACCAGGCCGAGGATCTTGCCGGACGCGTCCGCCACCTGGGCCAGATGGGTGGCCGCGCGCCGCATCACGGTGAGCGCGTCGTCGAGCGGCAGCTCGGCCCGCAGGGTCGCCATCGGGCGCCAGATGTGCTGGGGCACCGCCCGTTTCGAGTCCTCCAGGTCGAGTACGTCCTTCACGTGCAGGTAGCCCATGAAGGCGCCGCTGTCCGCCGCGACCGGGAAGCGGGAGTAGCCGGTGCGGGCCGTCAGCTCGACGATCTGCCCCGGGGTGACCGACGGAGGCACGGTGACGAGGGACTCACGGGGCAGGAGCACGTCCGTGACCGGGCGCGAGCCCAGCTCCAGCGCGTCCTCCAGGCGCTCCTGCTCCTCGGGGTCGAGCAGACCGGCCTGGCCGGAGTCCTCCACGAGGCGGTTGAGCTGCTCGCTGGTGAAGACCGCCTCGACCTCGTCCTTGGGCTCCACGCGGAAGAGCCGCAGGATGCCCTGGGCGCAGGCGCCGAGCGCCACGGTGATCGGCCTGCACAGGCGGGCGAAGGCGACCAGTCCCGGGCTCAGCCACAGCGCGGCCTTCTCCGGTGCCGCCATCGCGAGGTTCTTCGGGACCATCTCGCCGATGACGAGGTGGAAGAAGACCACCGCCGCCAGGGCGATCACATAGCCCAGCGGATGGATCACGCCGTCGGGCAGCCGGACCGCCGCGAACAGCGGTTCCAGCAGGTGGGCCACCGTGGGCTCGGCGACCGCTCCCAGGGTCAGCGAGCAGACGGTGATGCCGAACTGGGCGGCCGCCATCATCTGCGGCAGCCGCTCCAGGCCGTACAGGACCTGCCGGGCCCGGGCCGTGCCGAGCGGTTCGATCTGGCTGCGGCGCACGGAGACGAGCGCGAACTCGGCACCGACGAAGAAGCCGTTGGCCAGCACCAGCAGGGTGGCGAGGGCCAGTTGGAGGACGCTCATCGCGCTGCCTCCATGATGTTCACCACGGGGGCCGTCCGCACCAGGCGGACCCGCTCGGCGCGGTAGTGGCCGACCTGGCGGACCGACAACCGCCAGCCGGGCAGTTCGGCCCGGTCCCCGGGGGCCGGGATACGGCCGAGCAGGTCGGCGACCAGGCCGGCGATGGTCTCGTAGGGGCCCTCGGGCACGTCGAGGCCTATGCGCTGGAGGATGTCGACGCGGCAGCTGCCGTCCACGTCCCAGGCGGGGCGGCCGTCCTCGGGCGGCGCGGAGGCCAGCTCGGGCACCTCCCGGCCGTCGTGCTCGTCGCGGACCTCGCCGACGAGTTCCTCGACGATGTCCTCGAGCGTGACCACACCCGCCGTGCCGCCGTACTCGTCGACGACGACCGCGATGGGCTGTTCGCTGCGCAGCCGCGTCAGCAGGGGCTGGACCGGCAGGGTCTCGGGAACCAGGAGCGCCCTGCGGGCGATGCGGCCCACCGGGGTGCGCAGCCGGTCGCCGACCGGGACCGCGAGGGCGTCCTTGAGGTGGGCCATGCCGACGATCTCGTCGATCTTGTCCCGGTAGACGGGGAACCGGGACAGGCCGGTGGCGCGGGTGAGGTTGACCACATCCTCGGCCGTCGCCGACGACTGGAGCGCGCTGACCTTCACCCTCGGGGTCATCACGTGCTGTGCGGTCAGGTCGCCGAGGGACAGGGTGCGCACGAAGAGGTCGGCGGTGTCCTGTTCCAGGGCGCCGGCCCGGGCGGAGTGCCGGGCCAGGGAGACCAGTTCGTCGGGGGTGCGGGCGGAGGCCAGCTCCTCGGCGGGCTCGACGCCCAGGGCCCGTACCAGCCGGTTGGCCACCGTGTTGAGGGTGGCGATCACCGGGCGGAACAGACGGGCGAAGCGGTGCTGGGGGCCGGCGACGAAGCGCGCGACCTGCAACGGCTTGGAGACCGCCCAGTTCTTGGGCACGAGTTCGCCGATCACCATCTGGATCGCCGAGGCGAGCAGCATGCCGACGACCACGGCGACGCCGGACACGGCGCCGTCGGGGATGCCGGTGGCGGCGAAGGGGCCGCGCAGCAGCCGGTCCAGGGCCGGTTCGGCGAGCATGCCGACGACGAGGGAGGTGATGGTGATGCCGAGCTGGGTGCCGGAGAGCTGGAAGGACAGCTCCTTGAGGGATTCGACGACCGTGCCGGCGCGTCTGTCGCCCTCGGCGGCGGCCTTCTCGGCGTCCGGGCGCTCGACGGTCACCAGGCCGAACTCGGCCGCCACGAAGAAGCCGTTGGCGAGAATCAGCAGGAATGCCGCTCCGAGGAGCAGCAAGGGGGTGCTCATGATGCCGCCGCCTCCACGACACGGGAGGGGGCGGCGCAGGTACTACAGGACGATCCGTCCATCGCCGGAGAGGGTCACTCCTCGGGTAGCAGGAACCCCTGTGCACCGGCCGGCACGACAGGGGTGGAGGCGCAACGAGAACACCTCCGCCACCAGATTAATCAAGACACGGCCCGGTGCGGCAGGGTGGAGGTCCCCGAGTCCGCCCCGAGTCGGCCCGGAATCAGCCCTGATCCCGCTCGGGGTCGCGGGCCGCGCGGTGCTCCACCAGGGTGCGCAGGGCCCGCGCGTCGGCGACGGCACGCGCTCGGGCGATGCCCGGCTGGATGCCGAGCGCGGGCAGGCTGGTGCCGTCGCTGAGGTCGAGGAACACCCACGGGTCACCCGGGCGGAGGTTCACCCGGAGGATCTCCGCCCAGGCCAGCCGCCGTTCGCCGGCGATGTTCACCACGGTGACACCCGTGTCGTCGGCGACCACCCTCACCCGGGCCAGCCGGGCGAGCACCCAGAAGACGAGGGCCCCGGTGACGATGAAGCTGAGCCGCTCCCCCGGCCCGAGCTGTTCCAGCAGCAGCGCGACCGCGGAGATCACCAGGAAGATCGCGACGCCGGCGGTGAGCAGGATCGCGCGGGTGAGGCCGGGGCGGAAGGTGACGGGCAGGTCGGGCACGGGGGTGGGATCAGGCACCGGGGTCGGGGCGGGCATGGCCGTGCGGTCCCTCAGAGGCGGCAGGCGTGAATGGCCGTGGTCAGGATGGCCCGGGCGCCGATCTCGTAGAGGTCGTCCATGATCCGCTGGGCCTCCCTGGCCGGGACCATGGCGCGGACGGCGACCCAGCCCTCGTTGTGCAGCGGGGAGACGGTCGGGGACTCCAGGCCGGGGGTGAGGGCTACGGCCTTCTCCAGCTGCTCGACCCGGCAGTCGTAGTCCATCATCACGTACGTCCGGGCGACCAGGACGCCCTGGAGGCGGCGCAGGAACTGCTGGACCTTCGGCTCGGCGGCCTCGTCGCCGTCGGCGCCGGTGCGCCGGATGACGACGGCCTCGGACTTCATGATGGGCTCGCCGAAGACCTCCAGGCCGGCGTTGCGCAGGCTGGTGCCGGTCTCGACGACGTCCGCGATGACCTCGGCGACGCCCAGTTCGATCGCGGTCTCCACGGCGCCGTCGAGGTGGACGACGGAGGCGTCGATGCCGTGCTCGGCGAGGTGCCCCTCGACGATCCCCTCGTAGGAGGTGGCGACCGTCTTGCCCTTGAGGTCCTCGACTCCGGTCGCGGTGCCCGGCTTGGCGGCGAAGCGGAAGGTGGAGCGGGCGAAGCCGAGCGGGAGGATCACCTCGGCGTCGGCGCCCGAGTCGATCAGCAGGTCGCGGCCGGTGATGCCGATGTCGAGGCGGCCGGAGGAGACGTAGATCGCGATGTCGCGGGGGCGGAGGTAGAAGAACTCGACCTCGTTGCCCGGGTCGACGATCCGCAGTTCCTTGGACTCGCGGCGCTGCTGGTAGCCGGCCTCATGCAGCATCTCCGCCGCAGGGCCGGACAGGGAACCCTTGTTGGGGACGGCGATGCGCAGCATGTGGTCGGCTTCCTTTGTGCGAAGGGGTGGGGCGGGTGAACTGGATTACAGGTGGGCGTAGACGTCGTCCAGGGAGATCCCGCGGGCGACCATCATCACCTGGACGTGGTAGAGCAGCTGCGAGATCTCCTCCGCGGCCGCCTCCTTGCCCTCGTACTCGGCGGCCATCCACACCTCGGCGGCCTCCTCGACGACCTTCTTGCCGATGGCATGGACGCCCTTGCCGACCAGCTCTGCGGTGCGGGAGGTGGCGGGATCGCCGTGGGCGGCCTTGTGCTGCAGCTCGGTGAAGAGCTGCTCGAACGTCTTCTTGGACATGGTGACGCTCAGCCTATGCCACAGACCGGTTCCGTCAGTGCCAGGGTTCGGATACTGAGCGGAGGGTGGCCGCGGTCGCCACCGCCGCGGTGACCGCCTCGTGTCCCTTGTCCTCGCCCGAGCCTTCGATTCCGGCCCGGTCCAGCGCCTGCTCCTCGGTGTCGCAGGTGAGCAGACCGAAGCCGACGGGGACGCCGGTGTCGACGGAGACCTGGGTGAGGCCCTGGGTGACGCCCTGGCACACGTACTCGAAGTGCGGGGTGCCGCCGCGGATGACGACGCCGAGGGCGACGATCGCGTCGTAGCCGCGGCCGGCGAGGACCTTGGCGACCACCGGGAGTTCCCAGCTGCCGGGGACCCGGAGCAGGGTCGGCTCGTCGATGCCGAGGTCGTGCAGGGCGCGCAGGGCGCCGTTCACCAGGCCGTCCATCACCTTTTCGTGCCACTGCGCCGCGATGACGGCGACCCGCAGGTCTCCGACGTTGCGTACGGACAGCTCCGGTGCGCCCTTGCCGCTCACGTTCTCTCGTCTCCTAGGGGTGCGATTACTGGTTGCTGCAGGTGGTCAGGGGGGCGGTGTCCAGCCAGGGCAGGTCGTGCCCCATCCGGTCCCGCTTGGTGCGCAGGTAGCGGAGGTTGTGCTCGCCCGCCTGCACCGGCATCGGCTCGCGTCCGGTGACCTTGAGGCCGTGGCGCAGCAGGGCGTCGGCCTTGTCGGGGTTGTTGGTCATCAGGCGGACGCCTCGGACGCCGAGGTCGGCGAGGATCCGCGCGCCCGCGCCGTAGTCCCGGGCGTCGGCGGGCAGGCCGAGTTCGAGGTTGGCGTCGAGGGTGTCGCGTCCCTGTTCCTGCAGCTCGTACGCCCGCAGTTTGGACAGCAGGCCGATGCCGCGTCCCTCGTGGCCGCGCAGGTAGACGACGACTCCCCGGCCCTCGGCCTGGATGCGCTCCAGGGCCCTGTCGAGCTGGGGGCCGCAGTCGCAGCGCAGGGAGGCGAAGACGTCGCCGGTGAGGCATTCGGAGTGGACGCGGACCAGGACGTCCTCGCCGTCGCCGATCTCGCCGTGGACGAGGGCGACGTGCTCGACGCCGTCGACGGCGGAGCGGTAGCCGTAGGCCGTGAAGGTGCCGTGCACGGTGGGCAGACGGGTCTCGGCCTCGCGGCGGACGGTCGGCTCGGCGCCGCGGCGGTAGGCGATCAGGTCCTCGATGGAGATGATCGTCAGGCCGTGCTTGCGGGCGAACGGGATCAGTTCGGGCAGGCGGAGCATGCGGCCGTCCTCGCCGGCGATCTCCACGATGGCGCCGGCCGGGCGCAGGCCCGCGAGGCGGGCGAGGTCGACGGCGGCCTCGGTGTGGCCGTTGCGGGTCAGGACGCCGCCGGGCCTGGCGCGCAGCGGGAAGATGTGGCCGGGGCGGACGAAGTCGCCGGCCCCGGCGGTGCCGCTCGCGAGGAGCTGGAGGGTGGTGGCGCGGTCGGCGGCGGAGATGCCGGTGGTCACGCCGTGCGCGCCGGAGGCGTCCACGGAGACCGTGAAGGCGGTCGTCATGGACTCGGTGTTGTCGTCGACCATCTGCGGCAGTCGCAGCCGGTCCAGTTCCTCGCCTTCCATGGGGGCGCAGATCAGACCGCGGCACTCGCTCATCATGAAGGCCACGATCTCGGGCGTGACCTTCTCGGCCGCGACGACCAGGTCGCCCTCGTTCTCGCGGTCCTCGTCGTCGACGACCACGATGGGGCGGCCGGCCGCGATGTCCGCGATGGCCTGCTCGACGGGGTCGAGCGACCAGTCCTCGATGTCGTCCGTGCGGTTCGGATCCGTGCGGTGGAGAATCGGTGCCGCCGTCATGCCGGCGCTCCTTCCAGGACGGGCCGCGACGCCTTGCGGGAGCGCAGCCACCAGTCGCGCATGCCCCACAGGACGAGTGCGCCGTAGATGACGTAGACGAAGCCGGAGAAGGCGAAGCCGTTGGCGAAGTTGAGGGGCACGCCGACCAGGTCGACGAGCAGCCAGGCGAACCAGAACTCGACCATGCCGCGCGCCTGGGCGTACATGGCGACAATGGTGCCGACGAATATGTAGGCGTCCGGCCAGGGGTCCCAGGACAGGGACGGGTAGGCCTTGAAGAGAAGGGCCACGGCGACGGTGCCGACGGCGGCGGCGCCGATCAGGGCGCCGCGCTCGCGCCAGGTGGCGAAGCGCACGGTGATGTGGCCGTCGCCGCCCTGGGCCCTGCCGCGGTTCCACTGCCACCAGCCGTAGCCGGCGACGACCATGACGACGATCTGCTTGCCCGCGCTGCCGGAGAGGTGGGCGGTGGCGAAGGCGGCGAAGAGGATGAGGCCGGAGAGGAACTGGGTGGGCCAGGTCCACAGGGAGCGGCGCCAGCCGAAGGCCAGACCGAGCAGGCCGATGATGTTGCCGATCATGTCCGACCACTTGATGTGCTGGCCGAACAGGACGAACGCCTCGGAGTTGAGCCAGTTCACCGGTCGGCCCCCTGACCGGCCGCGAGCAGCCGCTCGACGTACTTGGCGATGACGTCCACCTCGAGGTTGACCGGGTCGCCGGGCTGCTTGTGGCCGAGCGTGGTGAGGGCGAGGGTGGTGGGGATGAGGCTGACGGTGAAGTGGTCGGAGCCCGCGTCGACGACGGTGAGGCTGATGCCGTCGACCGTGATGGAGCCCTTCTCGACGACGTAGCGGGCGAGGCCGGCGGGGAGCGAGATCTTGATGATCTCCCAGTTGTCGGAGGGCCTGCGCTCCAGCACCTCGCCGGTGCCGTCGACGTGTCCCTGCACGATGTGGCCGCCGAGGCGCGCGCCCACGGCGGTGGGGCGTTCGAGGTTGACGCGGGAGCCGACGGTGAGGACACCGAGGCTGGAGCGGTCCAGGGTCTCCGCCATGACGTCGGCGGTGAACTCGTCGCCCTCGTGGTCGACGACGGTGAGACAGACTCCGTTCACGGCGATGGAGTCGCCGTGCTGCGCGCCCTCGGTGACGACGGGGCCACGAAGCCGGAAGCGGGAGGCGTCGCCGAGTTCCTCGACGGCGGTGACCTCACCCAGCTCTTCGACGATTCCGGTGAACACTTCCCGGGTCCTCCTGCCTCTTGGGGCACGGACTCCGGGGCCTGTCGATGACGACAGAATGAGCGGGTTGACACACCGGGGACGACGCCGAAAAGGGACCCGTCCGGTGGGGACGAGCCCAGATACGGCGGCGCGCACACAGGAGTGACGGCCCGCCGCGCACTGCCTCCCATCCGGACTTTAACCGTCGGTCCAGGAATTTCACCTGGTCAACCGGCCGCTGGAAGCGACCGGGTCGCGGACTGTAACCGCCGGTTCGGACTTTCACCGACCCCGGAGTGCGCTGCTTCTGGTACAGGGCCAGTGTGCCACGCCCCTTCGGCGTCCATGCGGGGGACGGATGTGGGTTGGCTCACAAGCGCCGTCACTGGACTTCTCAACCCGCCCTGAACACGACACTCTTTGGTCTAGTCCTTTCGGGGTCCCGTGGACGGGCCCGGCGGTGGTGACGACGGCCCTTGCCCGCCGCCGGGTCTCCCGGACGTCAGGATCTCCCGGGCCGTCAGGGCCTCCTGGACCGACAGGATCTGGAGGACCGTCAGGGTTGCCGCACCGGCAGGATCAGCCAGGTCGTCAGGGCCTCCGGACCGCATGGCCCCGCCGGACCGTCAGGGCCTGACGGGCGGCCCGAACAGTTCGTCCTGGGCGCGCTCGCGTGCGGTCAGCAGAGCCCCGCGCAGTACGGCCGCCCCGCCGAGGCCGCCGGCCCGGACCTCGGTGGGCAGGGGCGAGATGCGGCGGATCCGCTCCTCGACCCGTTCGGCGAGTACCGCTCCCCCGGCCTGCCCGACCTCCCCGCCGAGGACCACGCACCCCGGGTCCAGGAGGGCGACCGCGGAGGCGACCCCGACGGCGACGCGGTCGGCGAGGGCGTCGAGGAAACGGGCGGCGGCCGCCGCCCCGGGCCCGGCCCCCGCCCGCTCCCGCGGCGCGTCCCGCACGGCCGTCACGGCCGTCACGGCCTCGCGCACCAGCGTCGCCGCGCCCGGTCCGTCCGGTTCGGTCGGTGCCGCGAGGCCGAACCGCCCAGCCAGTTCGGCGATCGCGGTCGCCCCCGCCAGTGAGTGGAAGCCGCCTTCGCAGTCGGTCGCCGAGGGCAGGGCCCCCGTCCCCGGCACCGGCAGGAAGCCGATCTCGCCCGTGCCGCCGGAGGCTCCGCGGCGGAGGGTGCCGTCCAGGACGACGGCGGCGCCGGTGCCGTGGCCCAGCCAGAGCAGGACGAAGGTGTCCCGGTCCCGCGCGACGCCCTCGCGCTGTTCGGCCAGGGCGGCCAGGTTGGTCTCGTTCTCGACCGTGACCCGGGCCTCGGGCAGCCGCTCCTGCAGCGCCGCGACCAGGCGCCGGTGCCAGACGGGCAGGCCGATGGAGGCGCGGAGTTCGCCGGTGGCCGGGTCGATGAGGCCCGGCGCCCCGATGCCGACGGTGTGCAGGCGCTCGGCCCCGGCCTCCTTCACGGCCCGCTCCACGGCGGCCACCGCCTGCTCCACCGCGGGCCCGGTCCCGGTGTCCCCGTCGATCGGCACGGACGCCTCGGCGAGGACCTGCCCGAGCAGGTCGGACACCAGCACGGCGACGCCCTCGGTGCGCACGTCCAGCGCGGCCAGGTGGGCCCGCTCGGCGACGATGCCGTACAGCCGGGCGTTGGGCCCCCGGCGCTGCTCCCCGGATTCGCCGACCACCGTGATCAGTCCGGACGCGGTGAGCCGTTCGACGAGGTCGGCGACCGTGGGCCGGGACAGTCCCGTCAGCTGCTTCAACTGCCCGGCCGTCAAGGGTCCCTCGTGCTGCAACAGCCGCAGGGCGAGCCGGTCGTTGATGGCCCGGGCGGTGCTGGGTGATGCGGGCATGACCGGAATCCTCCCAGACGACCGCTCGGCGGGCGGCCATAAACGCCCTATCTATCAGGCAGGGTCCCTGATAGTTTACGCGTCATTCGACGGAAGGGGCCCGGAGCATGAGTGAGGCGGGGTACGACCGGAACGAGGTCCGGCGCGCCCGGTTCGCCGTGGCGGCCGTGTTCGCCGTGCACGGCGCCGTCACCGGCTCGTTCGCGACCCGCGTCCCGTGGATCCGGGAGCACGCCTCGCTGAGCACCGGCCAGTTGGGCTTCGCGCTGGCGTTCACGGCCTTCGGCGCCTCCTGCGCGATGCCGCTGGCGGGCCGGATCAGCCACCGCTTCGGCAGCCGTACGGCCCTGCGGGCACTGATCGCGCTGTGGACGCTGTCGCTGGTCCTGCCCTCGCTGGCGCCCAACCTGTACACGCTGTGCCTGGCGATGTTCACCTACGGCGCGACCGCCGGCATGGCGGACGTGGCCATGAACGCGCTGGGCGTCGAGGTCGAGCGGCTGCTCGGCAGGTCGATCATGTCCGGGCTGCACGGCATGTGGAGCGCGGGCGCGCTGACCGGCTCGGCCGGCGGCACGCTCGCCGCGCACCTCGGCGCCGACGCCCGGGTGCACTTCGCGCTGGCCGCCGCCACGCTCACCCTGCTCGGTGTGTTCTTCTCCGGCCGGGTGCTGGACCTGCAGCCCGCCGAGGACGAGGAGCCGCCGCCGCGGTTCGCCCTGCCGCCCAGGTCGGCGCTGTTGATCGGGGCGGTCGGGTTCTGCGCGGTGTTCGCGGAGGGGGCCAGCCTCGACTGGTCCGCGGTGTTCCTGCGCGACCGGCTGGACAGCTCGGCCGGGCTCGCGGCGGCGTCGACGACGGGTTTCATGCTGACCATGGCCGTGGCCCGGCTCGCCGGGGACATGCTGGTCAACCGCTTCGGCACGGTGCGTACCGTCCGGGCGAGCGGTCTCCTCGCGGTGTTCGGCGGGCTGCTGATCGTCCTCGCCGGGCAGCCGGCGGTGGCGATGACCGGGTTCGCGCTGATGGGCCTCGGCATCGCCGTCGTCGTACCGCTGTGCTTCGCGGCGGCCGGGCACAGCGGCCCCAACCCCAGCCAGGCCATCGCGGGCGTGGCGACGATCACCTACACCTCCGGGCTGATCGCGCCCGGTCTGATCGGCGGGGTGGCCCAGGCGACCAGTCTGATGGTGTCGTTCTGCTTGGTGACCGTGCTGGCCTGCGGGATCATGGCGTTCGCGAGCGTGCTGCGGGGCGGTGGGCGCGGCGCCCGCGCCGACGTCAGCCGGCCGGCCGCAGCAGTTCCCGGCCCACGGCCCTGAAGGCCTCGCTCCACGGCGCGGGACGCAGTGTCGCCGGGTCCAGCCGGACCAGGACCCGGGTGCCCTGGCCGTAGGTGACCGCCCCGTCGGCCGAGCAGAAGCGGAAGCCGTAGGTCAGGCCGGTGGTGCCGAGCCGTTCCAGCCAGAGGTGGACGGCGTAGTCGCCGGGGCGGGTGACCGGGGCGTCGTAGCTGATCCGCAGCTCCTTGACCACGTTGCAGGCGTCACCGGCGGCCGCCCAGTCGCCGTCGAAGCGGACGCCGTGTCCGCTCCACAGGTCGGTCCAGGCGCGCTCGACCATCAGCGGGTAGCGGGCGTTGTGCAGCATGCCGAGCGCGTCGAGGTCGTCGAAGTGGACGGTGACGGGGACGAGCCGGCCGTACGACAGGGCGGGGGCGGTCGGGGCTTCGACGGTCACGGGAGGGGCTCCTGGGCGGCATGGGCGAGGTGGCGGGGACACCTCATACTAAGCGACCGCTCAGGAGCCCCGGTCGGGAGTGCCGGCAGGGCCCCGGCGAGGCCCGGACCTGCCGGGGCCTCGCCGGACAGCGCCGGTCAGCCCGCGATGGAGTCCAGCTGCTCGGCGGCCGGCCGCAGCGCCCACAGGTCGCCGCCGGGCGGGGCCTCCAGCCGCGCCCCGGCCTGCCGCGCCGCCACGTCCCCGGCGTCCGCCGCCGCGTGCACCACGTCGCTCGCCGCGTAGCGGTGGAACTCCAGCTCCGGATGCGGCCAGGCGCCGGCGCCGGTCGCGGCGGGCAGCAGATAGTCCACCGCCTTGAACAGGCTCTGGCCGTCCGGCCCCCGGTAGGACCAGAGGTCCACCCCGACGTGGCGGCCGATGGCGGCGAGCCGGGTGTAGGCGACCAGGTCGAAGGTCGAGTAGTGCCAGCTCCTGGTCCGGGCCAGCTCCTGCGGCTGACCGCCGTCGCCCGCGATCTGCGGGTCGATCCGCTTCGCGCGCGCGTCCAGGACGGTGCGCCGGGCCAGGGCGGTGTCGCCGGTCGCGTAGGCGAGGGCGGCGAGCTGCATGTCGTAGAAGGTGCCGTGGTTGTTGGCGGCCGCGCCCTCCTCCTTGCCGAACTCGCTGTTCTCCAGCCAGCCGAGGAAGTCGGAGTTCCACCGGTCCATGCCGGCGCGGTCGGCCGCCTGCCAGCCGGGTGCCCCGGTACCGAGGATCGCCAGCGCGTCGACGACGCTGGTGTACGACTGGGAGAAGTCGATGATGCCGATGGCCCGCCCGTCGTACTTGCAGGGGATGAACTGGGCGTGGTTCAGCTCGGGGTTCATCCGCGTGGCCGGGTCGAGGAACCAGGTCCGCAGGACCTGTCCGGCCTTCTCGGCGTATTGCGGCCGGCCCGTGTAGTACCAGGCGAGCGCGAGGTCGTAGGAGGAGTCGAAGACCTTCTCGGCGTCCTGGCGGTCGGTGCCGCTGTCCACCTCGGGATTGCGCTGTCCGTCCCGCTGGACGTAGGGACAGCCCCAGGGGTTGTCGGCGGTCGGGGTGGTGGTGGGCCACCAGTAGGGGGCCTGGCTCAGGTAGTCGTGCACGTCGCCGCCGGGTGCGGGCTTCGGCTTGTCGACCACCGTCCAGGGGCCCTGGCCCAGCCAGGCGTCGGCGCGGGTCTTCAACTCGCCCATTTCCCGGGCCAGTTGAGGATCTCCACGGTCCAGGCGGAGACGGATCTGCTGGAGACGGGCGCCGTCGAGGACGGCCGTGTGCGGGACCCTGGGCGCCGCGTGCGCGGCGGCGGAGGGGACGAGTACGGCGGCGAAGGTCGCCGCGGCGGCCAGGAGCACGGTCAGTCGGGGTCTTCCACTCACAGAGCACTCCGATCATCCATGTGAACGCAGTTCATGAGTAAGACCGTGTGAGCGTAGAACCACCTCGTTTCCCTGGCAATGGTCAGCGCGCGAGGTCGTAGGCGTACGACGGCGTGAACGTCCCTGCGGCGCCCGCGCAGCCGTCCGACTCCCCCGGCAGCTTCACCCACAGGTAGGCGTCGATCCGCGCCTGCCCGGTGCTGAGGGTCGGGGGCCGGCCGATCCTGCGGCCCGCCGGGTCGCACCACTGACCGTCGGGCGGCGCGCCGTTGCCGTTGCGGCTGGTGTCGATCACGGCGCCGAGGCTCGCGGGGCCGCCGAAGGCGCCGAGGACGTCGAGGACCCGGCGGTCGTAGGCGATCTCGTCGGCCGTGGCGCGGAAGTTGGAGACGTTGCTGAACACGCCGTCGGACGAGGCGGCCGAGGCGGCGCCCGCCCGCGCCAGCAGGGCCGCCTGCCGGGCGGCCGGGTTCCAGCCGGAGTGGCCCGCGTCGTAGTACACCCGCGCGTGGGCGTCCGCCGCCTTCAGCACCCGGCCCGCGCGGGCCAGCGAGGCGAAGCGGGCGGACCGCTCGGCCGGCGGAAGGCAGCCGGACTGGGCGATCGAGTCCGGCTCCAGTACGACGATCACCTCACCGGAGCCCAGCCCCTGGGCGAAGGCGTCGATCCAGGCGTCGTACGCCACCAGGTCGGGCGCCCCGCCCCGGGAGGCGCCGCCGCAGTCGCGGTCCGGGACGGCGTACGGCACGAGCACGGGGACGCGGCCCCGCGCGGCCGCCGCCGAGGTGACCGCGCGCACCCGGGCGGCGATGGCCGCCGGGTCGGGGTCGGCGAACCACACCGCGGCCGGCTGGTCCGCGATACGGGCGGAGATGACGGCGGCGCGGGGATCGTCGGGATGGGCGCGGACCCAGTCGAGCACCTGGGAGCCGGGGTGGCGGTAGAGGAGCGGGGACACGGCGGGTGGCTGCCGCGGCCGCCGCGTCGGCATCGGCATCGGCGTCCGTGTCCGGGGCCGGGGCCGGGGCCGGGGCGGCGAGGGATCGGCGCCGGGGCCCGGCTCCCGCCACGTCCCGGGGGACGGGGTGACGGCCGCGGACGCGGACGGCGGCAGCGCCTGGCTCGTCGGTGGGCGGGACGCGCCGGGTCGGCCGTCGAGCGCCGAGATCATCCCGGCCACCGTGCCGACGGCGACCACCACCGAGGCCGCCGCCACCATCACGGCGCGCCGGGCGGCCCGCCTGCGCTCGGCCCGTCGCGCGGCCAGGCGCCGGGAACGCAAGCCTGACACGGTGCTGTTCCCCCCTCGTCCCCCGCCCGGCGTTCCCCCGTTCCGGGGAAGCGCCGGGCCGGTCGGCACTCCCGTCGGCCCGGGGCTGGGACCCTTCCCCCATGGCGCAGTTGGAACACCTCAGCACCCCGGTCGACGCCGTCGTCTCGCGGCTGCGGGCCCTGGACGCGGCGCTGCCCGAGCGGGACGGGGTCGCCGTGTTCAACCGCGTCTACCTGACCGTCACCGAGGAGGTCGGCCGGCGGCTGGACGCCGGTGGGTTCCCCGATCCACGGGCGGCGAGCGCGCTGGACGTGCGGTTCGCCGAGCGGTATCTGACCGCCGTCGACGCGGCCGCCGAGGACCGCCGGCCGCCCGCCTGCTGGCGGCCCCTGTTCCAGCTGCGCCGCCATCCCGGCGTACGGCCGCTGCAGTTCGCGCTGGCGGGCATCAACGCGCACATCGGCCACGACCTGGCGCTCGCCGTGGTGGACACCTGTCGTACGCTCGGCTGCGAACCGGCCGATCTGGAGGACGAGTTCGACCGCGTGGGCGATCTCCTCGGGGCGCTGGAGGAACGCATCCGCGAGGATCTGATGCCGGGCCCCGACCTGCTCCAGATCGCCGACCCGCTCACCCATCTGCTCGGTTCCTGGAGTCTGGAGCGGGCCCGGGACGCGGCCTGGTCCACGGCGCGGGCGCTGTGGGCGCTGCGCCGGCTCGACGACGTCGCCGAGGAGTTCGCCGACCGCCTGGACGCGGCCGTCGGCTTCGCGGGCCGGATCCTGCTCACCCCGCTCACCGACTGAGGCCGCCCGATCCGGCCGTCCCCGGCTCGCCCCGGCGGAACTCCCCCGCCACCGCTGTAAGTGAACAGACAACCGACCGCGAAGGAGCATTCGGCACATGGCGACCCGGCTCGGACTCAGTCTTCCGCAGAACCGGCAGTACGACATCGGCAGGGACGTGCCCGACGTGGCACGGGCGGCCGAGCGGATCGGATACGACAGCCTGTGGGTGTACGAGCGGGCGCTGTACCCCGAACCCGCCGGCCAGGGGCTCTACGGCATCGAGGGCCTGCCCTGGCCGGACGCCTACCGGGGGGTGGCGGACCCGCTGGTCACGCTCGCCCTGGCGGCGGCCGTCACCGAGCGGGTCCGGCTCGGCTCCAGCGTGCTCGTGGCCCCGCTGCACCAGCCGTTCCAGCTGGCCAAGGCCTTCGCCTCGCTGGACGCGGCGAGCGGCGGCCGGGTGGTCGCGGGCTTCGGCACGGGCTGGTCGCTGGACGAGTACGCGGCCTCCGGGGTGCGCCCGATCGCCGAGCGCGGCAAGGTGCTCGACGAGATCATCGAGGTGTGCCGCGCGGTGTGGGGGCCGGACCCGGTGCGCTACGACGGCCGTCTCACGAAGATCGAGTCCGCGGTGGTCGGCCCCAAACCCGCCCGGCCGATCCCGATCCTGCTGGCCGCGAGCAACAAGAAGGCGCTGACCCGGCTCGTCGACCACGCCGACGGCTGGCTGCCGGTGGGCACGGGCGTCGAGCAGCTGGCCACGCAGTGGCAGCGGGTGCAGGACCTGGCGGCGGAGCGGGGACGCAAGGAGCCGATCGAGACGGTCCTCAGGGTGAACGCCGTCCACACGGCGAAGCCGTACGACGCACCGGACCGCGCCCCCTTCCAGGGCAGCCCCGACCAGATCGTGGAGGACCTGGTCACCCACGCGGCGATCGGCCTGGAGGAGATCCTCGTCGACCTCCAGACCACACCGCGCGACGGCCGGGAACTCCAGGACGTCGCCGCGGAGGTGTACGAGAAGGCCCGGGCCGCCGGAGTGTGACGGCCCGGCGGGGGTTCAGTCCTCGGGCAGTTCGACCGGCGCGATCTCGTCGTACACGTCACCCGGTCCCGGGTTGGACGCGTCGGTCTGCCCGCCGAAGTGGTGCATGACGCCCCAGACCGCGTTCAGCGCGGTCTGGACGGCGCCCTCGGCCCAGCCGGCCGTCCAGGAGATGTCGTCGCCGGCCAGGAAGATGCCCCGCTTGTCCTCGGGCAGCCGGTCCTGCATGAAGTGGGTGAACAGGCGCCGCTGGTAGCGGTAGTGGCCGGGCAGGTTGGCCTTGAACGCGCCCATGAAGTAGGGCTCGTTCTCCCAGGAGACGGTCACCGGGTTGCCGATGACATGCTTCCTGATGTCGACCTTCGGGTAGATCTCGCCGAGCGACTTCAGCATGACCTCCATCCGCTCGTTCGCGGACAGCGGCAGCCACTTCAGGCTGTCGTCGCACCAGGTGTAGGACAGGCAGATGACGGCGGGCCTGTCCGGGCCGTCGTCGAGGAGGTAGGTGCCGCGCGTCATGCGGTCGGTGAGCGTCATCGACATGACGTCCCGGCCGGTCGGGTTTCCCCTGTCGTCGACGGCCTTGTCGAGCCAGAAGGGCCGGTCGACGGGGACGAAGAGCTTCGAGGACTCCATGTAGTGGGTGCGCTCGATCGCCGTCCAGTGGTCGATCGGGAAGAGCGAGTCGTCGCAGGCGATCTTCGACAGCAGCATCCAGGACTGCGCGGTGAAGATCGCCGCCCGGTAGGTGCGGATGTCGCCGTTCGCGTCGGTCACGGTGATCCGGTTGTTCGCCGTGCGGTGCAGCCGGGTCACGGCCGGGCGGGGCGCGCCGTCGTCGTGAAGCTTCGCCAGCGAGGTGCCGTGGGCCCAGTGGAGGATCTTCTCCGGCTCACGCTCCCACAGGCGCAGCGGCAGTTGCTGGGAGCCGCCGACGATGCCGCGGTGGTGGTCGTCGGCCTCGGTGTAGACGACGCGCAGGATCTCCAGGATGGAGTTGGGGAAGTCGGTGTCCCAGCCGCCGGTGCCGAAGCCGACCTGGCCGAAGATCTCCCGGTGCCGGAAGGACCGGAAGGCCTCGGAGTCGCAGAGGAAGCCGTAGAAGGTCTGGTTGTCGAGCTTCTCGACCAGCCTGGCCCAGATCTCCCGGATGCGCGGGACGTCGCGCTCGCGCATGGCGCGGTTCATGTCGGAGAAGTCGGCGCCCTCGTCGAGGCACTTGTTCCAGGCTTCGGCCACGTCACGGTAGACCTGCGGCAGGTCGTCGATCGTCTCGGCGTAGTGCGACTCGCCCTTGAGGTCGACGACGGTGGAGGGGGTCGCCTCCGCCAGCGGGTTGGGGAAGGGACGGGTCCGCAGGCCGACCAGGTCGATGTAGTGCTGGAGGGCCGTGGAGGAGGGCGGGAAGCGCATGGCGCCCATCTCCGCCGTCAGCCCCTCCGTGCCGGTGCCTTCGAAGCCGACGGTGCGCAGCCGGCCGCCGATCCGGTCGGCCTCGTACACGACCGGCTTGAGGCCCATCTTCATCAGCTCGTACGCGGCGACGATCCCGGACAGGCCGCCGCCGATGACCGCGACCTCAGTGCCGTGCTCGGTCGCCGGTATCTGGCCGAGGCCCGCCGGGTGGGCGAGGAAGTCGTCGTAGGCGTAGGGGAAGTCCGGACCGAACATGGTGATCGGCGGCTGCTGGTCGTCGGCGTGCTCGACGGCGTTGGGCACCGTGGACGTCATGGGGTACGGACTCCTTGCGCGAAAGAACTCGGGGGAAGCTCTGGGAAGCTCTGGGGGAAGCTCTGGGGAAGCCGGGGGAAAGCTCAGGGGACGCGGATCAGGGACCCGTACAGGCCTGGGCGCCGGTCGTCCAGGTACGGGTTGGCCTCGCGGGAGGCGGCGAGGAAGGCGGGGTCCACGTCGGCGAGGAGCAGTTCCTCGGCGCGGCCGGCACGGGTGCGGGCGACCCCGTCGGGGCCGGCCAGCGTGGACAGCCCGACGAACTCGAACTCCCCTTCCCGGCCGACCCGGTTGACGTACGCGACGTACATCTGGTTCTCCCAGGCCCGCACGGGCACGAGGGACTCGGCGACGAACTGGAAGGGGTGCATCTGCGCGGTCGGCACGATCAGGAGGTCGGTGCCGGCCAGGGCGTGGGCGCGGACGTTCTCCGGGAACTCGACGTCGTAGCAGATCATCAGGCCGACGGTCAGACCGTCCAGCTCGGCCTGGACGACCGGCCGGCCGCCCGGCGTGAAGTGGTCGCGCTCGAAGCCGCCGAAGAGGTGGGTCTTGCGGTAGCTCGCAAGCCGGGTGCCGTCGGCGGAGATCAGCTGGGCGGAGTTGTACACGGTGTCGCCGTCGCGCTCGGGGTAGCCGTAGGCGATCGCCAGTCCGTGCCGGGACGCCAGCTCGGCGACCGCGTCGGCCGCGTCGCCGTCGGCGGGTTCGGCGAGGCGGGCGATGCCGTCGCCGATCGCGTACCCGGTGAGGAACATCTCCGGCGCGGCGAGCAGCGCGGCACCCGCGGCGGCGGCCCGGCCCGCGGCCTCGTCGAGGACCTTGAGGTTCTCGACGGTGGAGCCGGGGCGGCCGGAGCTCTGGAGCAGGGCGGTGCGCATGCGGATTCCTCACCGGACAGCGGGTTACGGGGGGCCAGATAGACGGTACGGTCGGCGCGCTCGGCCGGACAAGAAGGAGCCGTTGCGCGCCGGTGAGCGGTTTGTTGCGTGATTCGGGGACCGTGCGTCGATTCGTTGCGCGCCCGGACGGCAGCGGCGCCCGGGACGGCGTGCGGGGGCGCGCCCGGCAGCAGGGCGCGGGGCCCACCCGGGACAGGGTGCGGGCCCCCCGGGGGCAGGGTGCGGGGACACCCCCCGAAGCAAGGCACGCAGACCCACCCACAACAAGACGCCGGAACACCCGAGGCAGGGTGCGGGCCCCCCGGGGCAGGGTGCGGGGACACTCCCCGAGGCAAGGCACGCAGACCCACCCACGACAGGACGCGGGGGCGCACCGTCGAGCCGGTCCCGTCGTCCCGTCGGCGCCGCCGGCTCGCCTCGGGTCAGGGGGCCGAGCGGGCCGCCGCGTCCAGGTGGCGGCCGAGGCGGCGGACGAGCAGGGCCATCTCGTGGGCGAGCCGTCCGACGTCGGTGCGGACCTCGCTGAGCACGGCCAGGCGGCTGCCGTGCCCTGCCGGGGTGATGAACAGGTAGGCGTCGTCGAGCATGACCATGGTCTGGCGCACCTGTCCGGCCGCGAACCGCTCGCCGGCCGAGCGGGCCAGGCAGTGGAAGCCCGAGCAGAGGGCGGCGAGGTGTTCGATGTCCCGTCGGCGCATCCCGTCCGAGGAGCTCAGCGGGAGGCCGTCGGCGGTGAGCAGCACGGCCTGGCGGACGTGGTCGGTACGCGCCACGAGGTCGTCGAGCAGCCAGCCCAGATCCGTGCCGGGGGCTCCGGCGGACGGTGCGGCGTGCCCGGAGGGCTCGGGGCCCTCGGGTTCCCCGGGGGTCTGGTCGTCACCGCGCATCGTCGGCGCCCGTCCCTTCGTCGGCGTGAGTGGTCCTGGGCAGGCCCTTGCGGCCACGCTCCAAGCCCCGCTGGAAGGCGCCGAAGACCGCCCGCATCTCCTCGGCGTCGGCCTCCCCGCCGGGCCCGGCGTCCCGGGACGGCGGGGACTCGCGCAGTCCGGCGGCGAGGGAGGCCTGGCGCACCCGGGTGGGCAGTGCGGGGGCGTCCGCCACCGGTGTGCTCCGCGGCTCCTCGGGAGCGGGGGTCCGGGTGGCCTCCCTCTCGGGCAGTGTCCGTGCCGGTACGTCTCTCGGTGTCTCCACGTCCGCCAGCACCTCCTGCGGCAACCACACCATCGCGATCGTCCCGCCGTACGCCGAATCGCGCAGATTCACCTCGAAGCCGTGATCACCGGCGGCGGCCCCGAGGGGTGGGAGTCAGCCCGGCGCGCCCGAGGAGAAGCGGCGCAGCAGCGGTGACAGCACCAGTACCGACTTGGTGCGCTCCACGAACGGTTCCCCGGCGATGCGTTCCAGCACCCGCTCGAAGTGGCGCATGTCGGAGGCGAAGACCTGTACGACCGCGTCCGCCTCGCCGGTGACGGTGGACGCGGCCACGACCTCCTGGTAGCGCTCCAGGCCCCGCTGGATGGTCTCGGGGGAGGTGTTGCGCCGGCAGTAGATCTCGACGAACCCCTCCGTCTCCCAGCCGAGCGCCGCCGGGTCCACCCGGACGGTGAACCCGGTGATGGCGCCGATGGCGCGCAGCCGGTCCACGCGGCGCTTCACGGCGGGGGCGGACAGGCCGACCAGCTGCCCGATGTCCGCGTAGGAGCGGCGGGCGTCCTCGGCGAGGGCGTGCACGATGCGTTCGTCGAGATCGTTCAGCACAGTGGGTTGATCACTTCTCGGGTGGTGCGGACGGTGGTGCCGGTGCTGTCGGTGTGCCGGGCGGTCCTAGCTCCAGCTGGCGTGCAGGGGCTTGCCCTCCGCGTACCCGGCCGCGCTCTGGATGCCGACGATGGCCTTGTCGGCGAACTCCGCCAGGGAACGGGCACCGGCGTAGGTGCAGGAGGAGCGGACGCCCGCGATGATCGAGTCGATCAGGTCCTCCACACCCGGACGGTCCGGGTCGAGGAACATGCGGGAGGTGGAGATGCCCTCCTCGAACAGCGCCTTGCGGGCACGGTCGTAGGCCGACTCGTCCGAGGTGCGGTTGCGCACCGCGCGCGCGGAGGCCATGCCGAAGGACTCCTTGTACGGGCGGCCGTTCGCGTCGTGCTGGAGGTCGCCCGGCGACTCGTAGGTGCCCGCGAACCAGGAGCCGACCATCACGTTGGAGGCCCCGGCCGCGAGGGCCATCGCCACGTCACGGGGGTGCCGGACGCCGCCGTCGGCCCACACGTGCTTGCCGTACTTGCGGGCCTCGGCCGCGCACTCCAGGACCGCCGAGAACTGCGGCCGGCCCACGCCGGTCATCATGCGGGTGGTGCACATGGCGCCCGGGCCGACACCGACCTTGATGATGTCGGCACCCGCGTCGACGAGGTCCTTGACGCCCTCGGCGGAGACGATGTTGCCGGCCGCGATCGGCACCCGGGGATCGAGGGCGCGCACCACCTTGAGGGCGTTGATCATCGATTCCTGGTGACCGTGCGCGGTGTCGATGACGAGGGTGTCCACGCCCGCGTCCAGCAGTTGCTTGGCCTTGCCGGCCACGTCGCCGTTGATGCCGACGGCGGCCGCTACGCGCAGCCTGCCCTGGGCGTCGGTGGCCGGGGTGTACAGGGTGGCGCGCAGGGCGCCCTTGCGGGTGAGGATGCCGACCAGCTTGCCCGCGGCGTCGACGGCCGGGGCGTAGCGCCGGTTGGCCGCGTCCAGGGTGTGGAAGGCCTCGCGCGGGTCGATCTCCGCGTCGAGCAGCAGCAGGTCGCGGGACATGACCTCGGCGAGCTGGGTGAAGCGGTCGACGCCGGTCAGGTCCCGGTCGGTGACGACGCCGACCGGGCGGAAGTCCTCGTCGACGACCACACCGGCGTTGTGCGACCGCTTGGGCAGCAGGGACAGGGCGTCGGCGACGGTCTGGTGCGGGGACAGCACGATCGGGGTGTCGAGGACCAGATGACGGCTCTTGACCCAGGAGATGACGTCGTTGACCACGTCGATCGGGATGTCCTGCGGGATGACCACCAGTCCGCCTCGCCGGGCCACCGTCTCGGCCATGCGGCGGCCGGCGATGGCGGTCATGTTGGCGACGACGAGCGGGATGGTGGTGCCCGTGCCGTCCGGGGAGGCGAGGTCCACTGCCTGACGCGAGCCGACGGCCGAGCGGCTCGGCACCATGAACACGTCGTCGTAGGTCAGGTCGTACGCGGGCCGGTTGTCGTTGAGGAAACGCACGTGCTGCACATCCCAGTCGTTCAGAGGTGGCCCCCGGACAGGTCAGCCAGGGGGAAAGAGCACGTACTTCATTGTCCCATGACGTCCGCGATGTCATGCCCTCACAGAACGTCCAGGCCGGCCGGGGGCCGCCTAGGAGGAACCTCCAGGGTGAGCGCCACGGTGAGCGCCACGGTGCGGTCGGCCGCCGTCGCGAACACCTCCCGCGCGATCTCCCACTCCTCGGGCCGCGCCGTCGCGTATCCCCGCCAGCCCCGCACGACGAGCAGCAGCCCCCTGCCGGCGGCCTCCCGCGGCCACACCGACAGGTCCGAGAGGCTGTCGGCCAGCGCGTCCCAGTTCCGGCCGAACCACTCGGGCAGCTCCAGCGCGCGCACGCACCGCGCCATCAGCCCCGCCTTGTCCGTGACCCCGTCGAGGTCCAGGGTGACGACATGCCTGCCGGTCAGGTCGTCGCTCATCTCAGCACCGCCCGGAACGAGTTGTAGTGATCATCGCTGTAGTAGATCTCGTGGCCCTGCCCCGTCACCAGACGCCGGGCCCCGCGGTCGCGCGAGCCCGGCGTCGGCACGGTGTACTCGTGGTAGTAGCCGCGCGGGTGCCTGGGCAGCCGGCCCTCGAAGTTCCCGAAGACGGCGCCGTCCCGGGCGTACGGGAAGGGGCCGCCCCGGTCGATGAGCGCGAGGGTCTGCCGCGCCTCGGGCGGCAGCCGGGACTCCCGCTCGGTGGCCGGGCCGCCGGCCCCGTGCGGGCCGGCGGTGGACGACGGCGAGCATCCGGTCAGCAGGACGGCGAGACAGACCAGCAGGCCCGCCAGGACCCGGGGGACGAACCGCGGCGGCATGCCGTCGATGCTGCCACGGCCACCCCTCACGGCGCGCCCCCGGTGCCGGTCCGCCGTCAGTGCCCGTCCGGGTCCGCCCGGTTGAGCGCGAGCCTCGGCGTGGGGCCCGCCGTCATCAGGTAGTCCGCGGCCGAGGTGTCCGTGACCAGGCTGGTGACCAACCCGGACCTGAGCACCGCGTCGATCGCGGCCGCCTTGCGCTGGCCGCCGGCGATCGCCACGACCTCGGGGATACGGCGCAGCTGGTCGGCCTTGACCGTGATGCACCGCTCGCCCAGGTCCCGGCCGACCCGCCGGCCCTCGGCGTCGAAGAGGTGCGCGGACATCTCGGCGGCGACGCCGAGCGAGGCGTAGTGCGCGCGTTCCTCGTCGCTGAGCATGTCGTGCACGGTCGAGATGCCGGGCTCCCAGGAGCCGATGGAGACACAGGCGACCGTGACCTTGTCGAAGTACTCGAAGGCGCGGGCGATCCCCGTCTGGTGGCGCAGCGCCGCCGCGGTGGCCGCGTCCGGCAGCAGCATCGGCGCGTAGATGGGGTGGGCGTCGCCTCCGGACACCTGGGCGGCGCGGCGCACCGCCTCCACCGAGCCGCGCTCGGCGGTCCCGGCGTCGTACACGCCCGTCAGCTGCACCACCGTGCAGGGCGGCAGCCGGTCGAGGGCCGCCGCCATGTGAATGGTGGACCGGCCCCAGGCCAGGCCCAGGACGTCTCCTTCGTTGACCAGCTCGCCGAGCAGGTCGGCGGCCACTTCCCCCAGGTTCTCGGGGTCGGGGGTCTCCTCGGCCTCGGCCGGGGACTCGACCACGACGGCGTGCCTGAGGCCGTAGCGGGCGCGGAGCGCGTCCGAGCGCTCGGCGTCCAGTTCGGCCGGGACGCGGATCTCGATACGCACGAGATCCCGTTCGAGAGCGGTTTCCAGCACCCGGGCCACCTTGAAGCGGCTGACGCCGAACTCCTCCGCGATCTGGATCTTGGACTTGCCCTCAAGGTAGAAGCGGCGGGCCATGGCCGCCGCCTGCACCAGCTCAGCGGGTCCCATCCGCATGGCTGACCGGCCCGCCGACATACCCGACACGGCGATCTCCTCACTGCTGTTCACACTCTGGATTCGCCGTTCATCCTTGCAGATTCGGCGCGCTTGAACCGCCCTGACGGGGGCCGTTCACGTCAGCTGTTCACGTATCCGTGGCTCAGTGGTCGCATGCCCAGGAGGCCTTGGCGGTGGCCGCCTCCGCCTGGTCGCGCAGCGCGCGTACCGCCTGGGCCGGGTCGTTCGCCCCGTACACCGCCGAACCGGCGACGAACACGTCCGCTCCCGCCTCCGCGCACCGCTCGATCGTCGACGCCGAGACACCTCCGTCGACCTGCAGCCACAGTTCGAGTCCGTGCTTGGCGATCAGCTCGCGGGTGCGACGGATCTTGGGGAGCATGATGTCCAGGAACGCCTGCCCGCCGAAGCCGGGCTCGACCGTCATGATCAGCAGCATGTCGAGTTCGGGGAGCAGGTCCTCGTACGGCTCGATGGGCGTCGCGGGCCTGAGCGCCATGGAGGCGCGGGCGCCCTTGGCGCGGATCTCACGGGCGAGCCGCACCGGTGCGGCGGCCGCCTCCACGTGGAAGGTGACCGACGCGGCACCCGCCTCGACGTACTGGGGAGCCCAGCGGTCCGCGTTCTCGATCATCAGGTGGCAGTCCAGCGGGGTGTCCGTCGCCCGGGCCAGGGACTCCACCACCGGCACGCCGAGCGTGAGGTTCGGGACGAAATGGTTGTCCATGACGTCGACGTGGAGCCAGTCGGCGCCGTCGACCGCCTTCGCCTCGTCCGCGAGGCGGGCGAAGTCGGCGGACAGGATGCTGGGGTTGATCTGCACGGCCATGACCCAAGCCTCCCATGTTCTTGCACGGTTGTTCGCCTCGGTCCACCCACCGTCACCGCGGGAGGGGTCAGCCGGTGCGGCGCACGATCGCCAGGTACATGGCGTCGGTGCCGTGCACATGCGGCCACAGCTGGACGTCGGGACCGTCACCGAGCGCCGGTACGCCGGGCAGCAGCGGGCGGGCGTCGACCAGTTCGGTGTCCGGGTGCTGCTTGAGGACGTCCTGGACGACGGCCCGGGTCTCGGCGAGGTGGGGTGAGCAGGTGGCGTAGCCGACGACCCCGCCGACCCGCACCGAGTCCAGGGCGGTGCGCAGCAGGGCGCGCTGCAGCGGCCCGAAGCTGTCGAGGTCATCGGGGCGGCGCCGCCAGCGGGCCTCGGGGCGTCTGCGCAGGGCGCCGAGGCCGGTGCAGGGCACGTCCATCAGGACGCGGTCGAAGCTGCCGGGGCGCCACGGCGGCCGGGTCCCGTCGGCGGTGACGACCTGGTACGGCCCCGGGTTGCCGGCCAGTGCCCTGGCGACGAGCCCGGCGCGGTGCGGCTGCTTCTCGGCGGCGAGCAGGACCGCCCCGCGCTCGGCGGCGAGGGCGGCCAGCAGCGCGGCCTTGCCGCCCGGCCCGGCACATCCGTCGAGCCACCTCGCGTCCGGTCCCTCGACGGGCGCGTTGGCCAGCGCGAGGGCGACCAGCTGGCTGCCCTCGTCCTGGACGCCCGCCCGCCCCTCGCGCACGGCGTCGATGGCGCCCGGCTCGCCGCCCTCGGCGAGCCGCACGGCGTACGGCGACCAGCGGCCGGCCACCGCGGCCTCCTCGGCGAGCAGTTCCCCGGTGGTGGCGCGGCCGGGGCGGGCGACCAGGGTCACCTCGGGCCGCTCGTTGTCGGCCTCCAGCAGGTCCTCGATGCCGGCCCGGCCGCCGCCGAGCGAGTCCCACAGGGCGGAGACGACCCAGCGCGGGTGCGAGTGGACGACGGCGAGATGCTCCTCGGGATCCTCGTCGTAGGGCGGCGCGATCTTCTCCAGCCACCCGTCGAGGTCGTGCTGCGCGACCTTGCGCAGCACGGCGTTGACGAACTTCGCCCGGCCGTCGCCGAGGACGACCCGGGCCAGCTCGACGGAGGCGGAGACGGCGGCGTGCGTCGGGATCCGCGTCCCGAGCAGCTGGTGCACGCCGAGGCTGAGCACGTCCAGCACCGGCGGGTCGACCTCCCGCAGCGGCCGGTCCACACACGCGGCGATCACGGCGTCGTACGTCCCCTGCCGGCGCAGTGTGCCGTAGACCAGTTCGGTGGCGAGGGCGGCGTCCCGGCCGTCGAAGTCGCCCTTCTCCCGCGCCTTCCTCAGCAGGGGCGGCAGGACGAGGTTGGCGTAGGCGTCCCGCTCGTCCACCGCGCGCAGGGCCTCGAAGGCGAGGATGCGGACGGGGTCCTTCTGGGGACGGCGGTAGGGCTTGGCGGGCTTACGGGGCCGCCGGGAGGGCTCGCTCACGAAAAAGGTGCTCCGGGTGTGGAAGGGGTACGCGTTTCAGCCTACGTCGGCCTCAGCCGCCGAGCGTCTCCCCGTCCGCGATGCGCACGCCGCGGGCCCAGTCGGCGGCCCGCATCGGCTTCTTGCCCTGGGCCTGCACCCACAGCAGCTCGACGGCGTACGACCCGGTCCCGGCGTGCACGCTGTTCTTCCCCACCGCGAGGCGCCCCGGCGCCAGATCGGTCCGTCCGGGCACGGGCACGGCCTGGATCAGCTTGAGCCGCTCGCCGCGGAAGGTGGTCCAGGCGCCGGGGGCCGGGGTGCACGCGCGCACCACCCGGTCGACGCGCAGGGCGGGCGCGGACCACTCCACCCGGGCGTCCTCGACCGTGATCTTCGGGGCGAGTGTGACGCCGTCCGCGGGCTGCGGTACGGCCTTCAGGGTGCCGTCCTCGATGCCGTCCATGGTGGCCGCCAGCAGCCCGGCGCCGGCGAACGCCAGCCGGGTCAGCAGGTCGCCGCTGGTGTCGGTGGGCCGGACCTCCTCGGTGACGGTCCCGTAGACGGGCCCGGAGTCCAGGCCCTCCTCGATCAGGAAGGTGGCGGCCCCGGTGATCTCGTCCCCGGCCATGACGGCGTGCTGCACGGGGGCCGCCCCGCGCCAGGCGGGCAGCAGCGAGAAGTGCAGGTTGACCCAGCCGTGGGCGGGGATGTCGAGGGCCGCCTTCGGCAGCAGGGCGCCGTAGGCGACGACGGGGCAGCAGTCGGGTGCGATCCGCCTGAGCCGCTCCAGGAAGTCCGGCTCGCGCGGCCTGAGCGGCTTGAGCACCTCGATCCCGGCCTCCGCCGCGCGCTCGGCCACCGGTGAGGCGACCAGCCTGCGCCCCCGCCCGGCCGGAGCGTCGGGCCGCGTGACGACGGCGGCCACCTCGTGCCGCCCGGAGGCGATCAGGGCGTCCAGGGCGGGAACGGCGACCTCGGGGGTACCGGCGAAGACGAGCTTCATGGGCGGGTGCGGGCCTCTCGGTCGGCGTCGGTGCGGGCAACGCACAAGTCTATGACCATGGGTCTGCGGCCACGACGGGAGAGCCGCCGACGGCGACGGTGGTGCGCGCGGGCGGGAGAACCGGCGTGGGCATATGCCCACGCGCCCCCAGCCCGTTACCAGCGGAGCGCACAGGCGTTGGTCAAGAAAGATTGACCACAACGGGCCGCCGTCGCGGTCCCCTTCCTTTCAACGCCGGTTCGAGAGGCTTGTTCATGGCCGACCACGCAACCCACGACGCCCAGGCCCGGGCCAGCCTGCACTTGTTGGTGCGGGACATCGAGCGGGTCCGCCGCCAGGTGGACGCACTGCGCACGCTCACCGCCCAGTTGGGCAACGTCTACCGTCCGCGCCGCTCCGGTCCGTCCACGGGCTTCGTCGTCTACGGGCGCGCCCCCGCCCCGACGGTCCGTCTCGCCCAGGAGCTGCGGGACAGTGTCGAAACCCTGGTCACGGCCGCCGTGGACTTCGACCGCTCGCTCGGCTTCTCGTGGGACGCGGTGGGCTCCGCGCTCGGGGTCACCAAGCAGGCGGTGCACCGCCGTTACGGCGCCCGTCGCGCCGCGGCCCAGGCGGCCGCCGAGGCCGAACGCGGCACGGAGCCGGCGGGCACCCGCACGCTCAACGTGAACACCGGCCTGCCGGCGGTGCCGACGGTTCCGGCGGCCCGCTCCATGCCGACCCAGCCGACCGCCGGCAGCCCCGCGCTCCGCGACGAGCCCAGGCCGACGACGGCCCTGCCCGGCCCACGCAACGGCTGACCCGCCCTCACCTCACCTGCCCTCCCGGCACCCGGTGCGGGAGGGCAGCCGCATGTCCCGGCGGTTGCGGGCCGTCCGCCGTGGTGTGCGTCCGTCCTCCGTGACGGTGTGCGTCAGCCGATGTCCGGCGGGTCGATCCGCACCCGCACCGCTTCCCCGCTTCCCCGCGCCATCCGCGCGGCCTGTGCCGTCTTCAGGGCCGAGGCCAGCGCCGCCCCGCTCCCGGGGGGCACCCGCACCAGTGCCCGCTCCCAGTGCTCCCCGGGCGGCGGGGCGCCGGTCCGCCGAGGCCGGCCGGGAAGGGTGGACGGAATCGGCACCGGTCCCAACACCTCGGCGTCCGAGGGCAGTTCGACGGCGTCCAGGAACTCGGTGACGGCCTCGGCCGGCCCGGACACCGCCGCCATCCGCGACACCGGCGGAAACGCCAGCTCGGCCCGCTCGGCCAGCTCCCGCACGGCGTGCCCGACGGGGTCCCAGCGCACCAGCGCCTGCACGGGTCGCAGGGTCGGCTCGGCGACGACGACCACGGTCCCCCGCTCCCCCTGCGGGCGGACCAGCGCGCCGGCCGCCATCCACCGGCGCAGCGCGTCCTCGCCGGCCCGCAGGTCCGGCCGCCCGAGCATCGCCCAGCCGTCCAGCAGCAGGGCCGCGGCATAGCCGCCCTCGGCCACCGGCTCGGCGCCCGGGGTGCTGACGACCAGCGCGGGCGTGCCCGGCACCGTGTCCAGCACGTGCTCCCGCCCCGAGGTCCGCACCGGTACGGCCGGAAAGGCGCGCCCCAGTTCCTCGGCGGTCCGGCGTGCGCCGACGACCTGGGCGCGCAGCCGGAAGCCACCGCAGTCCGGGCAGTGCCAGGCGTTCTCCGCACGCCCGCACCAGTCGCACCCGAGCGCTCCGGCGTCCTGGGACTGGAGCGGACCGGAACAGTGCCGGCAACGGGCGGGGGCCCGGCACCGGGCGCAGGCCATGCGCGGCACGTACCCGCGCCGGGGCACCTGCACCAGCACCGGTCCGTGCCGCAGCCCGTCCCGGACCACCTGCCAGGCGAGCGTGGGCAGCCGGGCGGCGCGGGCGGCCTCGTCCCGGGCGAGGTCGCCGTCGCCGACGGTCCGCACGAGGGGCGCGGCCCGCCGCACCTGCTCCCGCCCGGCGGTCAGGGGCCGCGCCCAGCCGGTCTCGACTAGCTGCGCCGCCTCCACCGTGCAGCTCCAACTGCCCAGCAGGAACGCGCACTTGTCGAGGGCGGCGCGCAGCAGCAGCACATCGCGCGCGTGGGGCTGCGGTGCGTGCGGCTCGCTGTGGCTGTCGTCGCCGTCGTCCCAGATGGCGACGAGCCCGAGGTCGCGCACGGGCGCGAACATGGCCGCCCGGGTACCGACGACGGCGCGTACGGATCCCCGCCGCACCGCCAGCCACTGCCCGTACCGCTTCTCGGGTCCGGCGTCGGCGGTGAGCAGCGCGTGCCGTCCCTGCCCGAGCAGCGCGGTGAGCGCGGCGTCGACCCGCGCGGCGGCCCGGCCGTCCGGTACGACGACGAGCGCGCCGCGCCCCGAGGCGAGCGTCGCGGCGACGGCCCGTGCCAGCTCCTCGCTCCACTCCGGACCCGGCAGCGCGGTCCACACGGCCCTCGGCGCGCCTCCCGAGGCGAGCGACTCCAGGAAGGCGCTCCCCTGCTCGTACCGCGCCCATGACCCGGCCTCGGGTGCCTCGGGCGGTGGCAGCGGCGCCGGGGACGGCCGCTTCTCGGCGCGGGCGCTGCGCGGCGGCACGGCCAGCTGCAGCACATCGGCGAGGCTTCCCGCGTACCGGTCGGCGACGGCGCGGGCGACGCCCAGCAGCTCCTCTCCGAGCACCGGCTCGGGCGACACGACCTGGGCGAGGGCCGCCAGCGGCCCGGAGTAGTCCGACTCGGCGCGCCGCTCGACCAGGAATCCGTCGATGAGCCCGCCGCCCTCGCGGCGCCCGTCCCGGACGCGCCCGCGCCCGGCCCCGAACCGCACCCGCACCCGCACCCCCGGCTGCGCGTCCGCGTCCAGCTCCTCGGGCACGGCATAGTCGAAGTACCGGTCGAGATGCAGCACCCCCTTGTCGACCAGCACCCGCGCCACCGGCAGCTCCCCGGCCAGCGCGGCCCCCCGCCAGGTCCGCGGCTTGGCCCGGGGCGCCTTGGCCCGCCCCTCGCGCACCCCTTCCCGGACCAGCGCGAGCTGCTCCCCGACGGGACCCCCCTCGGCCCCGCCGCCCCCCTGCCGGCTCTCGCTGCTCACGCCTGCATTCTTCCAAACGCCACTGACAACGACCGCCGGCCGGGCGTGCGGCCGCACCCCGGCACGCCGGGGACCCCGGCAGCAGCCACCCGCCCGCCCCGGAACACGCCGAGGCCCGGCTTCCCCCCAGGGGAAGCCGGGCCTGGCGGCAGTCGGGCGCGGCGCTCGGGGCCGCCGAGGACCCCTTACAGACCCGCGGCCTTGCGCAGTACGTCCACGCGGTCCGTGCGCTCCCAGGTGAAGTCGGACAGCTCGCGGCCGAAGTGGCCGTAGGCCGCCGTCTGGGCGTAGATCGGGCGGAGCAGGTCGAGGTCGCGGATGATGGCGGCCGGGCGGAGGTCGAAGACCTCGTCGATCGCCTTCTCGATCTTCTCGGGCTCGACCTTGTGGGTGCCGAAGGTCTCGACGAAGAGGCCGACCGGCTCGGCCTTGCCGATCGCGTAGGCCACCTGGACCTCGCAGCGGGAGGCCAGGCCCGCGGCGACCACGTTCTTGGCGACCCAGCGCATCGCGTAGGCGGCCGAGCGGTCCACCTTGGACGGGTCCTTGCCGGAGAAGGCGCCGCCGCCGTGGCGGGCGAAGCCGCCGTAGGTGTCGATGATGATCTTGCGGCCGGTCAGGCCGGCGTCGCCCATCGGGCCGCCGATCTCGAAACGGCCGGTCGGGTTGACCAGCAGCCGGTAGTTCTCGGTGTCCAGCTTGATGCCGTCCTCCAGGAGCGCCTTCAGCTCGGGCTCGACGACGAACTCGCGGATGTCGGGCGCGAGCAGCGACTCCAGGTCGATGTCCGAGGCGTGCTGGGAGGAGACGACCACCGTGTCGAGGCGGACGGCCTTGTCGCCGTCGTACTCGATGGTGACCTGCGTCTTGCCGTCGGGGCGCAGGTAGGGGATGGTGCCGTTCTTGCGGACCTCGGACAGGCGCTTGGACAGGCGGTGCGCCAGGAAGATCGGCAGCGGCATCAGGGTCGGGGTCTCGTCCGAGGCGTAGCCGAACATCAGGCCCTGGTCGCCCGCGCCCTGCCGGTCCAGCTCGTCGTCGTCACCCTCGACGCGGTTCTCGTACGCCGTGTCCACGCCCTGCGCGATGTCCGGGGACTGCGCGCCGATCGACACCGACACGCCACAGGAGGCGCCGTCGAAGCCCTTCTTCGAGGAGTCGTAGCCGATCTCCAGGATCTTGCCGCGGACCAGGGTCGCGATGTCCGCGTAGGCCTTGGTCGTGACCTCGCCGGCCACGTGCACGAGGCCGGTGGTGATCAGCGTCTCCACGGCGACCCGGGAGGTGGGGTCCTCCCGCAGAAGCGCGTCGAGAATGGTGTCGCTGATCTGGTCAGCGATCTTGTCGGGGTGACCTTCGGTCACGGACTCCGAGGTGAACAGGCGACGGGACACAACGCTCCCTGGGGTTGCAGCGGCTGCTGGCTGATCATTGGCGGACGGGTCGGAGGCTGCTCCCGCCTCGTCCGAGGACAGTTTATCGGTCGCGCATCGCCGCCGGCCCACCTGTCTCGCCTCTCGGGAGTGCTGTGACCTGCGGCACGGGCATTCTGCCCAATGGTCCTCGACAATGACCAGAGCCGCCACGCGGCGATGTGATGTTCGGGTGAACCGTGCAACGGCCGTGTCCCCGGCCGGAACACCTCAGCCCAGACGCTCGGCCACGAGGTCCCAGACCGTGTCGGCCAGGGCCTCCTTGGGACCGTGCGCCACGGGGGTCTCGCTGCCGTCGGCGCCGAGCACGACGGCCTCGTTCTCCTCGGAACCGAAGGTCTTGCGCTCCCCCACCTCGTTCACCACCAGGAGATCGCACCCCTTGCGGGCCAGCTTCGCCCGGCCGTTGGCGAGGACGTCGTCGGTCTCCGCGGCGAAGCCGACGATCAGCTGTCCGGGGTGGGCGCGGTCGGCCGAGATCTCCGCGAGGATGTCCGGATTACGCACCAGGACGACCGGTTCCGGGTCCTCGCCGTCCTTCTTCTTGATCTTGCCGGCCGCGTAGTCGGCCGGGCGGAAGTCGGCGACGGCGGCGGCCATGACCACCGCGTCGGCGTCGGCCGCGGCCTCGCGCACGGCCTCGCGCAGCTGGACGGCCGTGCCGACCTGGACGACGTCCACGCCGGCCGGGTCGGGCAGACCGGTGTTGGCCGCGACCAGGGTGACCCGGGCGCCGCGGGCCGCCGCCGTACGGGCGAGGGCGTAGCCCTGCTTGCCGGAGGAGCGGTTGCCGAGGAAGCGGACCGGATCGAGGGGCTCGCGGGTGCCGCCGGCGCTGACCACGACGTGCCGGCCCTTGAGGTCCGGCTCGGAGACGCCCCGGGCCAGCACCCGGCGGCAGACGGCGTAGATCTCGGTCGGGTCGGGCAGGCGGCCCTTGCCGGTGTCGACGCCGGTGAGGCGGCCGACGGCGGGCTCGATGACGACGGCGCCGCGTCCGCGCAGGGTCGCCACGTTCGCCTGGGTGGCCGGGTGCTCCCACATCTCCGTGTGCATGGCGGGCGCGAAGACCACCGGGCAGCGGGCGGTCAGGAGGGTGTTGGTGAGCAGGTCGTCGGCGAGGCCGTGGGCCGCCTTCGCGAGGGTGTCCGCGGTGGCCGGGGCGACGACCACCAGGTCGGCGTGCTGCCCGATGCGGACATGGGGGACCTCGTGGACGTCGTCCCAGACCTCGGTGGAGACGGGGTTGCCGGAGAGGGCGGACCAGGTGGCGGCGCCGACGAAGTGCAGCGCGGAGGCGGTGGGCACGACACGCACGTCGTGGCCGGACTCCGTCAGCCTCCGGAGCAGCTCGCAGGCCTTGTACGCGGCGATGCCACCGCTGACCCCCAGAACGACCTTGGGCTTGTCCACCGTCTCTCCCCGGACTCGGAAAACGCTACGACTCGACTCCATGCTGCATCACAGCGGGGGCGGCCCCCACGTCTCCGAGCAGACCACAGGCCCGGCAGTCGCGCTGCCGGGCCTGTGGATAAGTCAACTGCGAACCGACGATACTACTGCGCCGGGCCCTCGATGGCCTCGGACGTCAGCAGACCCGCGTTGATCTCGCGCAGGGCGATCGAGAGCGGCTTCTCGTGGACGTGGGTGTCGACGAGGGGACCGACGTACTCGAGGAGACCCTCGCCGAGCTGCGAGTAGTACGCGTTGATCTGGCGGGCCCGCTTGGCCGCGTAGATCACGAGGCTGTACTTGGAGTCGGTGGCCTCAAGCAACTCGTCGATCGGCGGGTTGATGATGCCCTCGGGCGCGGTGATGGAAGAGGACACGCTCTACCTTCCGAAAGGTGGGAAAAGATCAGACACGATCACACAACGTCCATCAAGGCTAGCAGCTCGCGGGCCACGTCCTCGACGGAGGTGTTGACCAGGGTCACGTCGAACTCCGGCTCGGCCGCCAGCTCGATCCGCGCCGCCTCCAGGCGACGCTCGATCACCTCGGGCGGCTCGGTGCCGCGACCGGTGAGCCTGCGGACCAGCTCCTCCCAGGACGGCGGAGCCAGGAAGACCAGCTGGGCGTCGGCCATCGACTCGCGGACCTGCCGGGCGCCCTGGAGGTCGATCTCCAGCAGGACCGGCTCGCCGTTCTCCAGCCGCTCCAGCACGGCCGTGCGGGGCGTGCCGTAGCGGTTGCCCGCGAACTCGGCCCACTCCAGCAGCTCACCGTTGGCGATCAGCTTGTCCATCTCCTCGTCGGTGACGAAGAAGTAGTGGACACCGTGCTGCTCACCCGGGCGCGGCTTACGGGTCGTCGCCGACACCGAGAGCCACACCTCGGGGTGTTCCTTGCGCATATGAGCGACGACCGTGCTCTTGCCGACCCCGGAGGGGCCGGAGAGCACGGTCAGCCGCGGACGTACGTCCGGGGGCTCGGGGGTCGTCCCCCGGAATGTTGCAGCCATGCAGCGATTATTCCAGCAATCCCGGAGTGCCCGGGACTCCCGGTCCCGCGGAACCCGGACTCAGGAGCCGGTGCTGCCGAACTCGCGCTCCAGGGAGGCGATCTGGTTGGAACCGAGACCGCGCACGCGGCGGCTCTCGGAGATTCCCAGACGCTCCATGATCTGCTTGGCGCGGACCTTGCCCACGCCCGGCAGGGATTCGAGCAGGGCGGAGACCTTCATCTTGCCGATGACGTCGTTCTCCTGGCCCTGCTTGATGACCTCGTGAAGAGAGGCGCCGGAGTGCTTGAGTCGATTCTTGACCTCGGCCCGCTCCCGGCGAGCCGCGGCGGCCTTTTCGAGCGCGGCTGCGCGCTGTTCAGGGGTAAGGGGCGGAAGAGCCACGCCTACGTCACCTCGGATGTCGAACTGTCGGATACGGACCGGTGAGGAACCTAGTCGCCCCACACCTGGGGAGCCACGAGCAACACGCTCGCCCGTTGCCCCCCACTGCTTTGAAAGCGCGGGAGGGGCCCCCACTGCTCGGAGACTAGCGGTCAAGTCCGCCATAGTCAGCGAGAACAGCGGAAAAGTCCTGGTCAGCCTCCGCCAGGCCTGACATTTCAGACATTCTTCCCCGGATTTGAGGATGTATTCACACTCGAGCCGCCCCGGCGAGGGGTCAGGCGGGCCCGACGGCGGCCCGGATCTCCCGCGCGAATCGCTCCGCCGCCGCCCGCAGCGCCCCGACCTCGGGACCGTGACGCAGAACACCCCGGCTGACGTTCGGCACGACGTTGCGCACCGCCGGCCCGAACACCCCCGGGAGGTCGGCCGGGGTCGCCCCCTGGGCGCCGATGCCCGGCGCGAGGAGCGGGCCGTTGATGTCGAGGTCGTAGGAGGACAGGTCGCCCAGCGTCGCGCCCACGACCGCGCCGAAGGAGCCCAGCGGCTCCTCCCCCACGTTCTCGGCCGCCAGGTGGGCCAGCATGGTGGCGCCGACACCGCGCCCGTCGGCGCGGACGGCGTGCTGGACCTCGCCGCCCTCCGGATTGGAGGTGAGCGCCAGCACGAACAGGCCCGCGCCGCTCTCCCGGGCCAGCGCGAGGGCCGGGCTGAGGGAGCCGTACCCGAGGTAGGGCGAGACGGTCAGGGCGTCCGAGAACAGCGGGGCGTCCGGGTGCAGGAACGCCTCGGCGTACGCGGCCATGGTGGAGCCGATGTCGCCGCGCTTGGCGTCCATCACGACCAGCGCACCGGCGGCGCGCGCCTCCTGGACCGACTTCTCCAGGACGGCGAGGCCGCGGGAGCCGAAGCGCTCGAAGAACGCGCTCTGCGGCTTCAGGACGGCGACCCGGTCGGCCATCGCCTCGACGACCGTGCGGCTGAACCGCTCCAGGCCCGCGATGTCGTCGCCGAGGCCCCACTCGGCGAGCAGCGAGGCGTGCGGGTCGATGCCGACGCACAGCGGGCCGCGCTCGTCCATGGCGCGGCGCAGGCGGGCACCGAAGGGCTCCAGGGGCTTCATGCGGACCTCCTCACATCGGCGCCGACCGCGTCGGCGAGGGTGGCGTAGGGGCTGGTGCGCAGCCGGGCGGCGAGGCCCTTGTGGACGGCCCGGCACCAGAAGGGGCCCTCGTAGACGAAGGCGCTGTAGCCCTGGACCAGCGTGGCGCCCGCCAGGATGCGCTGCCAGGCGTCCTCAGCGGTCTCCACGCCGCCGACGCCCACCAGGGTGATCCGGTCGCCCACACGCGCGTACAGGCGCCGCAGGACCTCCAGGGAGCGTTCCTTGAGGGGTGCGCCGGACAACCCGCCGGCCTCCTTCACCAGCGACGGTTGGGATTTCAAACCGAGTCCCTCGCGCGCGATGGTGGTGTTGGTGGCGATGATGCCGTCCAGGCCCAGCTCCACGGCGAGGTCGGCGACGGCGTCGACGTCCTCGTCCGCGAGGTCAGGGGCGATCTTCACCAGCAGCGGGACGCGCCGGTTCGCCACCGTACGGTCGGCGGCCTCGCGCACGGCCGTCAGCAGCGGGCGCAGCGCCTCGGTGGCCTGCAGGTCGCGCAGTCCGGGAGTGTTGGGCGACGACACGTTGACGACCAGGTAGTCGGCGTACGGAGCGAGTCGCTCGGCCGACTTCACGTAGTCGCCGACGGCCTCGGCCTCCGGGACGACCTTGGTCTTGCCGATGTTGACGCCGAGGACGGTCCTGAAGACCGGCCGGCGGGTGGCCAGGCGGGCCGCCACGGTCAGCGAGCCGTCGTTGTTGAAGCCCATGCGGTTGATCAGGGCCCGGTCCGGCACCAGCCGGAACAGCCGCTTCTTCGGGTTGCCCGGCTGCGCCTCCCCCGTGACCGTGCCGATCTCGACGTGGTCGAAGCCCAGCATCGACATGCCGTCGACGGCGACGGCGTTCTTGTCGAAGCCGGCGGCGAGGCCGAAGGGGCCGTGCATGCGCAGTCCGAAGGCCTCGGTGCGCAGCTCCTTGTGGCGGGGCGCGAGGGCGGCCGCGACGAACACGCGCAGCACCGGGACGCGCGCGGCGAGGCGGATCCAGCGGAAGGCGAGGTGGTGGGCCCGTTCCGGGTCCATCCGCTGGAAGACCAGCCGGAAGAAGAGCTTGTACATGTAGGTGTCCTCGAGGAAGAGCATCAAGACGAGGGGGACACCGACGAGGGGGACACCGTTTCCGGTGTCCCCCTCGTCGGCTGCTAGTCGCGGGCCGCGGTCAGGTGTTCCGCGTGTTCCTGGAGCGATCGCACGCCCACTCCGCCGTGGTTGAGGGCGTCGATGCCCTGGACGGCGGCGGCGAGCGCCTGGACCGTCGTCAGACAGGGCACCGATCGCGCCACGGCCGCCGTACGGATCTCGTAGCCGTCGAGGCGGCCGCCGGTGCCGTACGGGGTGTTGACGATGAGGTCGACCTCGCCGTCGTGGATGAGCTGGACGATGGTCCGCTCGCCGTTCGGGCCCGTGCCCTCGGACTGCTTGCGCACGACGGTGGCGTTGATGCCGTTGCGCTTGAGGACCTCGGCCGTGCCGGAGGTGGCGAGCAGCTTGAAGCCGTGGGCGACCAGCTCGCGCGCCGGGAAGATCATCGAGCGCTTGTCGCGGTTGGCGACCGAGATGAACGCGCGGCCCTTGGTGGGCAGCGGGCCGTAGGCGCCGGCCTGCGACTTGGCGTACGCCGTGCCGAAGACCGAGTCGATGCCCATGACCTCGCCGGTGGAGCGCATCTCCGGGCCGAGGACCGTGTCGACGCCCCGCCCCTGGATGTCCCGGAAGCGCGACCACGGCATGACCGCCTCCTTGACGGAGATCGGCGCGTCCAGCGGCAGCTCGCCGCCGTCGCCGTTCGCCGGGAGCAGCCCCTCGGCGCGCAGTTCGGCGACGGTGGCGCCCAGCGAGATCCGGGCGGCGGCCTTGGCGAGCGGCACCGCGGTCGCCTTCGAGGTGAAGGGGACCGTACGGGAGGCGCGCGGGTTGGCCTCCAGGACGTAGAGGATGTCGCCGGCCATCGCGAACTGGATGTTGATCAGGCCGCGCACCCCGACGCCTCGGGCGATGGCCTCGGTGGAGGCCCGCAGCCGCTTGATGTCGAAGCCGCCCAGGGTGATCGGCGGCAGCGCGCACGCCGAGTCGCCGGAGTGGATGCCGGCCTCCTCGATGTGCTCCATGACACCGCCGAGGTACAGCTCCTCGCCGTCGTAGAGGGCGTCGACGTCGATCTCGATCGCGTCGTCGAGGAAGCGGTCGACGAGGACCGGCCGGGAGGGGCTGATCTCGGTCGACTCGGCGATGTAGGAGGACAGCCGGGTCTCGTCGTAGACGATCTCCATGCCGCGTCCGCCGAGGACGTACGAGGGCCGGACGAGGACCGGGTAGCCGATCTCGTCGGCGATGGCCTTGGCCTCGGCGAAGGTGGTGGCGGTGCCGTGCTTGGGGGCCGGCAGGCCCGCCTCGGCGAGCACGCGCCCGAAGGCGCCGCGGTCCTCGGCGGCGTGGATGGCCTCCGGCGAGGTGCCCACGATCGGCACGCCGTTGTCCTTGAGCGCCTGCGACAGCCCGAGCGGGGTCTGTCCGCCCAGCTGGACGACCACGCCCGCCACCGGGCCCGCCTGCTGCTCGGCGTGGACGATCTCCAGCACGTCCTCCAGCGTCAGCGGCTCGAAGTACAGGCGGTCGGAGGTGTCGTAGTCCGTGGAGACGGTCTCCGGGTTGCAGTTGACCATCACGGTCTCGTAGCCGGCCTCGCTCAGCGCGAAGGAGGCGTGGACGCAGGAGTAGTCGAACTCGATGCCCTGGCCGATCCGGTTGGGACCGGAGCCCAGGATGATCACCGCGGGCTTCTCGCGGCGCGCGACCTCGGTCTCCTCGTCGTAGGAGGAATAGAAGTACGGCGTCTTCGCGGCGAACTCGGCGGCGCAGGTGTCGACCGTCTTGTAGACGGGCCGGATGCCCAGCGCGTGCCGGACCTCGCGCACGACGTCCTCGCGCAGTCCGCGGATCTCGGCGACCTGCTGGTCGGAGAAGCCGTGCCGCTTGGCCTCGGCGAGCAGCTCGCGGGTCAGCTCGGGCGCCTCGGCCAGCTCGTCGGCGGTCTCCTTGATGAGGAACAGCTGGTCGACGAACCAGGGGTCGATCTTGGTGAACTCGAAGACCTCCTCGGGCGTGGCGCCCGCGCGGATGGCCTGCATGACCGTGTTGATCCGGCCGTCGGTGGGCCGGACGGCCTCGCGCAGCAGCTGGTCCTTGCCGCCGGTCTCGCCGACGAAGGTGAACTGGCTGCCCTTCTTCTCCAGCGAGCGCAGCGCCTTCTGGAAGGCCTCGGTGAAGTTGCGGCCGATGGCCATCGCCTCGCCGACCGACTTCATGGTGGTGGTCAGCGTGGAGTCAGCCTGGGGGAACTTCTCGAACGCGAATCGAGGGGCCTTGACCACCACGTAGTCGAGGGTCGGCTCGAAGGAGGCCGGCGTCTCCTGCGTGATGTCGTTGGGGATCTCGTCCAGTGTGTAGCCGACCGCGAGCTTCGCCGCGATCTTCGCGATCGGGAAGCCGGTGGCCTTGGAGGCGAGTGCCGAGGACCGCGAGACGCGCGGGTTCATCTCGATGACGATCACTCGGCCGTCCTCGGGGTTCACCGCGAACTGGATGTTGCAGCCACCGGTGTCGACCCCGACCTCGCGGATCACGGCGATGCCGATGTCGCGCAGGACCTGGTACTCGCGGTCGGTGAGCGTCATCGCCGGGGCGACGGTGATCGAGTCGCCGGTGTGCACGCCCATCGGGTCGAAGTTCTCGATGGAGCAGACGACCACGACGTTGTCGTTCTTGTCGCGCATCAGCTCCAGCTCGTACTCCTTCCAGCCGAGGATGGACTCCTCCAGGAGCACCTCGGTGGTCGGTGAGAGCGTGAGGCCCTGCCCGGCGATGCGGCGCAGCTCCTCCTCGTCGTGCGCGAAGCCGGAGCCGGCGCCGCCCATGGTGAAGGAGGGGCGGACGACGACCGGGTAGCCGCCGAGCGTCTCGACACCCTGGAGCACGTCGTCCATCGAGTGGCAGATGACCGAGCGGGCCGACTCGCCGTGCCCGATCTTCTTGCGGACCTCCTCGACGACGTCCTTGAACAGGTCGCGGTCCTCGCCCTTGTTGATGGCCTCGACGTTGGCGCCGATCAGTTCGACGCCGTACTTGTCGAGGGTGCCGGCCGCGTGCAGCGAGATGGCCGTGTTGAGCGCCGTCTGACCGCCGAGGGTGGGCAGCAGCGCGTCCGGGCGCTCCTTGGCGATGATCTTCTCGACGAACTCGGGGGTGATCGGCTCGACGTAGGTGGCGTCGGCGATCTCCGGGTCGGTCATGATCGTCGCGGGGTTGGAGTTGACGAGGACGACGCGCAGCCCCTCGGCGCGCAGGACGCGGCACGCCTGGGTGCCGGAGTAGTCGAACTCGGCGGCCTGGCCGATGACGATCGGGCCGGAGCCGATGACCAGGACGGACTGGATATCGGTGCGCTTAGGCACGCTGGCCCTCCATCAAAGATACGAAGCGGTCGAACAGGTAGGCGGCGTCGTGCGGGCCGGCCGCCGCTTCGGGGTGGTACTGGACGGAGAAGGCCGGCTGGTCGAGCAGCTGCAGCCCCTCCACGACGTCGTCGTTCAGGCACACGTGGGAGACCTCGGCGCGCCCGAACCGCGTCTCGCTCACCTGGTCGAGCGGCGCGTCCACGGCGAACCCGTGGTTGTGCGCGGTGACCTCGACCTTGCCGGTCGTCCGGTCCTGGACCGGCTGGTTGATGCCCCGGTGGCCGTACTTCAGCTTGTAGGTGCCGAAGCCGAGGGCGCGCCCGAGGATCTGGTTGCCGAAGCAGATGCCGAACAGCGGCGTCTTCCGCTCCAGGACGGCCGTCATCAGCGCGACCGGACCGTCGGCGGTGGCCGGGTCGCCGGGACCGTTGGAGAAGAACACCCCGTCCGGGCCGACGGCGTACACCTCCTCCGCCGTGGCGGTGGCGGGCAGCACGTGCACCTCGATGCCGCGCTCGGCCATGCGGTGCGGGGTCATGCCCTTGATGCCGAGGTCGACGGCGGCGACGGTGAACTTCTTCTCACCGATGGCGGGGACGACGTAGGCCTCCTTCGTCGCCACCTCCTCGTAGAGGCTCGCGCCCTTCATGTGCGGCTGGGCCTGGACGCGGGCGAGCAGCTCGGCCTCGGCGGGGATCGCCTCGCCGGAGAAGATCCCGGCCCGCATGGAGCCGCGCTCGCGCAGATGGCGGGTGAGCGCACGCGTGTCGATGCCGGAGATCCCGACGACGTTCTGCGCGACCAGCTCGTCGTCCAGGGAGCGCTTGGCCCGCCAGTTGGACGGCACGCGCGCGGGGTCGCGCACGACGTAGCCGGAGACCCAGATGCGCTGGGACTCGTCGTCCTCGTCGTTCCAGCCGGTGTTGCCGATCTGCGGGGCGGTCGCGACGACGATCTGCCGGTCGTACGACGGGTCGGTGAGGGTCTCCTGGTAGCCGGTCATACCGGTGGAGAACACGGCCTCGCCGAAGGTCTCCCCCACGGCCCCGTAGGCGCGGCCGCGGAAGCTGCGGCCGTCCTCCAGGACGAGTACGGCGGGAAGCGCCCTGTTCCGGTGGGAGGAGCTTCCCCTGGTGGAGGTCGTCATCGTTCGGCGCCTTCCGTGGTGGTTGTATTGATCATGGAGTTGACGGCGTCGACCCACGCGTGGTGCTCGGCCGCGTGGTCGGAGCGGAAGCCGGAGTCGAGCAGCTTGTCGCCGTGCGCCCAGGTCACCACCAGCAGTCCGCCCTCGGTGAGGACCTTGCCGGCGATGCCCTTGTCGAGCCGGGCCTCGCGCAGTGCGGCGGTGGGGACGAAGAAGTCGCTCGCCCCGGGGCGTACGACGTCCAGGCCCGCGTCCGTCAGGGTGAGCCGGACCCGGCTGCGGGTGCCGAGGCCGTGGGCCACGATGCGGTCCAGCCACTGCCCGGCGGTGGTGGAGCCGTGGTAGCGGCCGCTCAGGGTCAGTCTGGCCGGACCCGGGTCGGCCGGCGCGGTGGGCAGCTCGGGCAGGTCGCCCTGGAGCGTGCCCCGCCACTTCCAGCCCTCGCGCATCAGCCAGTAGACGAGCGCGACGAAGAGGGCCAGGCCGACGAGCCAGCCGATGCGCGCGGCCCAGTCGGTGACCTCGGCCGACTTCTTCTCGGCGGCCAGCAGGATTACAGGTGTCACGTCAGCTTCCCGTCGACGAGCGTGGCCTTGCCCCGGAGCCACGTGTGGGTGACACGGCCCGGCAGCTCACGCCCCTCGTACGGAGTGTTGCGGCTGCGCGAGGCGAAGCCCGCGGGGTCCACCTGCCCACGGTATTCCGTGTCGACGAGCGTGAGGTTGGCGGGCTCACCAGCCGAGACGGGACGGCCGTGGCCGGTGGCCCCGCCGATCGCGGCGGGCCTGAACGACATGCGCTCGGCGACCTGGGCCCAGTCCAGCAGGCCCGTCTCCACCATGGTCGCCTGGACCACGGACAACGCGGTCTCCAGGCCGACCATGCCCATGGCGGCCGCTGCCCACTCGCAGTCCTTGTCCTCGTGCGGGTGCGGGGCGTGGTCGGTGGCGACGATGTCGATCGTGCCGTCGGCGAGCGCCTCGCGCAGGGCGAGCACGTCCCGCTCGGTGCGCAGCGGCGGGTTCACCTTGTAGACCGGGTTGTACGTGCGCACCAGCTCGTCGGTGAGCAGGAGGTGGTGCGGGGTGACCTCGGCGGTGACGTCGATGCCCCGGGACTTGGCCCAGCGCACGATCTCCACGGAGCCGGCGGTCGACAGATGGCAGATGTGGACGCGGGAGCCGACGTGCTCGGCGAGCAGGACGTCCCGGGCGATGACCGACTCCTCGGCCACCGCGGGCCAGCCGCCCAGCCCCAGCTCGGCCGAGACGACGCCCTCGTTCATCTGGGCGCCCTCGGTCAGCCGCGGCTCCTGCGCGTGCTGGGCGACGACCCCGCCGAAGGCCTTCACGTACTCCAGCGCGCGCCGCATGATCACGGCGTCGTCGACGCACTTGCCGTCGTCGGAGAAGACGGTGACCCCGGCGGCCGACTCGTGCATCGCGCCCAGCTCGGCGAGCTTCCTGCCCTCCAGGCCGACCGTGACGGCGCCGATGGGCTGCACGTCGCAGTAGCCGTGCTCCCGGCCCAGCCGGTAGACCTGCTCGACGACGCCGGCCGTGTCGGCGACCGGGAAGGTGTTGGCCATGGCGAACACGGCCGTGTAGCCGCCGCTCGCCGCCGCGCGCGTGCCGGTCAGGACGGTCTCGGAGTCCTCGCGGCCCGGCTCCCGCAGGTGGGTGTGCAGGTCGACCAGGCCCGGCAGCAGCACCTTGCCGCCGGCCTCGACGACCTCGGCGCCCTCGGCGCGGAGCCCGACGCCCACCTCGGCGATGGTCCCGCCGTCGATCAGCACGTCCTGCGGCTCGCCGCCGAGCACCTTCGCACCACGGATCAGGATCTTGCTCATGCTTCTTACTTCTCCTCGGTGGTACGGGCGTGGGTGACGGCGGGTTCGTTGCCGCCCAGCAGCAGGTACAGCACGGCCATCCGGATCGAGACGCCGTTGGCCACCTGCTCGACGACGGTGCAGCGCTCGGAGTCGGCGACCTCGGCGGTGATCTCCATGCCGCGGACCATCGGGCCGGGGTGCATCACGATGGCGTGCTCGGGCATCTTCGCCATGCGGTCGCCGTCGAGGCCGTAGCGCCGCGAGTACTCCCGCTCGGTGGGGAAGAAGGCGGCGTTCATGCGCTCGCGCTGCACGCGGAGCATCATCACGGCGTCGGACTTCGGCAGTGTGCTGTCGAGGTCGTACGACACCTCGCAGGGCCAGCTGCCGACGCCGACCGGCACCAGGGTGGGCGGGGCGACCAGGGTGACCTCGGCGCCGAGGGTGTGCAGCAGATCGACGTTGGAGCGGGCGACCCGGCTGTGCAGGACGTCGCCGACGATGGTGATGCGCTTGCCGCCGAGGTCGTGGCCGAGACCGGCGTCCCGGCCGACCAGGCGCCGGCGCATGGTGAAGGCGTCCAGCAGGGCCTGCGTGGGGTGCTGGTGGGTGCCGTCGCCCGCGTTGACGACGGCTGCGTCGATCCAGCCGGAGTTGGCCAGCCGGTAGGGGGCTCCGGAGGCGCCGTGCCGGATGACGACGGCGTCGACGCCCATCGCCTCCAGGGTCTGCGCGGTGTCCTTCAGGGACTCGCCCTTGGAGACGCTCGACCCCTTGGCGGAGAAGTTGATGACGTCCGCGGACAGCCGCTTCTCGGCGGCCTCGAAGGAGATCCGGGTGCGGGTGGAGTCCTCGAAGAAGAGGTTGACGATCGTGCGGCCGCGCAGGGTCGGCAGCTTCTTGATCGGCCGGTCGGCGACCCGGGCCATCTCCTCGGCGGTGTCGAGGATCAGGACGGCGTCGTCGCGGGTCAGGTCGGCGGCCGAGATGAGATGACGCTGCATCTGTCAGGCTCCGTAAGGCAGTTCAGGTATGGGGAGATTCCGGGCAGAAGGCGCGCGGGGGCGCACCCTGCGGGCGTACGGCGGCGCCGTACGCCGGAGCGCTACTGCTGCTCGCCCGGGGCGGCCGGCTTCGCGCCGAGCAGCACGGTGTCGCGACCGTCCTCCTCGGCGAGCTGGACCTTGACCGTCTCCCGCAGCGACGTGGGGAGGTTCTTGCCGACGTAGTCGGCGCGGATGGGCAGTTCGCGGTGGCCGCGGTCGACGAGGACCGCGAGCTGGACCGCGCGCGGGCGCCCGATGTCGTTCAGGGCGTCGAGGGCGGCGCGGATCGTGCGGCCGGAGAAGAGCACGTCGTCCACGAGGACGACCAGCCTGTCGTCGATGCCGTCACCGGGGATCTCGGTGCGGGCCAGCGCACGCGGCGGGTGCATGCGCAGGTCGTCGCGGTACATGGTGATGTCGAGGGAGCCGACGGGCATCTTGCGGTCGGTGATCTGCTCCAGCTTGGCGGCGAGCCGCTGGGCGAGGAAGACGCCCCGGGTCGGAATGCCGAGGAGCACCACGTCGTCGGCGCCCTTGGCGCGCTCGACGATCTCGTGGGCGATGCGGGTCAGAACCCGCGCGATGTCGGGACCTTCGAGAACGGGCCGGGCATCGGAGTGCTGCGTGTCCATACGAAACGGACCTCCTTCTCCGCCTCACGGGACGGACCTTAAAGGACGTCGGATTTGCGCCATCCACCCTAGCAGGTCGCCACGACGCCCCTGATCACCCGGTTGGCGTAAGCGACCGTCACTACCACGGAAGAGTCGGTGTGGACCATTCGGCTTGACGCACCAGAGTCACGCTGCGTAACCTCACAGTGAGTTACCAGCCGCGCGGCGTGGAAACAAAGCCAGCCGCGTCGACACAGTGTCCGGGGAGCCATATGTCCAGCGAATACGCCAAACAGCTCGGGGCCAAGCTCCGGGCCATCCGCACCCAGCAGGGCCTTTCCCTCCACGGTGTCGAGGAGAAGTCCCAGGGGCGCTGGAAGGCCGTGGTGGTCGGTTCGTACGAGCGCGGTGACCGCGCCGTGACCGTGCAGCGCCTTGCCGAGCTGGCCGATTTCTATGGCGTTCCCGTGCAGGAGCTGCTGCCGGGCACCACCCCCGGCGGCGCCGCCGAGCCGCCGCCGAAGCTGGTCCTCGACCTGGAGCGGCTGGCCACGGTGCCGGCCGAGAAGGCGGGCCCGCTGCAGCGGTACGCGGCGACGATCCAGTCGCAGCGCGGGGACTACAACGGCAAGGTGCTCTCCATCCGCCAGGACGACCTGCGCACCCTCGCCGTCATCTACGACCAGTCGCCCTCGGTCCTCACCGAGCAGCTGATCAGCTGGGGCGTGCTGGACGCGGACGCGCGCCGCGCCGTGGCCACCCACGAGGAGGGCTGAGCCCTCCGAGGGCTCGGCGAGGACTCAGCAGAAACGTGCCGCCGGGGCGGCCGGGACCCTCACGGTCCCGGCCGCCCCGGCGTCGGTTCGACCTGTATTACCGGCTCACGCCCTGCGCTGCCGGCTTACGCCTCGTCCCGGCGCAGCGACGGCTTCAGCTCCTTCAAGCGGCCCAGGAGGCCGTTGACGAAGGCGGGAGACTCGTCCGTGGAGAACTCCTTCGCCAGCTGCACCGCCTCGTCCAGGACGACGGCGTCCGGGGTCTCGTCGACCCAGATCAGCTCGTAGGCGCCCAGGCGCAGGAGGTTGCGGTCGACGACGGGCATCCGGTCGAGCGTCCAGCCCACCGCGTACTGGGCGATCAGCTCGTCGATGCGCTTGACGTGCTCGGCGTAGCCCTCGACCAGCTGCATCGTGTACTCGCTCACCGGCGGCTGCCGGGTGTCGGTCCGGGAGAGCCGGATCCAGTCCGCGAGGACCGTCAGGACGTCCACGCCGCGCTGGTCGCCCTCGAAGAGGATCTGAAAGGCGCGCTTGCGGGCCGTGTTGCGGGCAGCCACGGTTAGCTGTTCACCCGACCGAGGTAGTCGCTCGTACGGGTGTCGACCTTGATCTTCTCACCGGTGGTGATGAAGAGCGGGACCTGGATCTGGTGGCCGGTCTCCAGGGTGGCGGGCTTGGTGCCACCGGTGGAGCGGTCGCCCTGCACGCCCGGCTCGGTCTCCTGCACGACCAGCTCGACGGCGGCCGGCAGCTCGACGAAGAGCACCTCGCCCTCGTGCTGGGCGACGGTGGCGGTGAAGCCCTCGATCAGGAAGTTGGCGGCGTCGCCGACGGCCTTGCGGTCGACCATCAGCTGGTCGTACGTCTCCATGTCCATGAAGACGAAGTACTCGCCGTCCATGTACGAGAACTGCATGTCGCGCTTGTCGACAGTGGCCGTCTCGACCTTGACGCCGGCGTTGAAGGTCTTGTCGACCACCTTGCCGGACAGCACGTTCTTGAGCTTGGTGCGCACGAATGCCGGGCCCTTGCCGGGCTTGACGTGCTGGAACTCGACGACGGACCAGAGCTGGCCGCCTTCGAGCTTGAGCACCAGGCCGTTCTTGAGGTCGTTCGTGGAAGCCACGGTTGCGGAATCTCCTGGACTGACGTGGACGACCCCGGGGCACGCACTCCTACAGCGCGAGCAGCTCCTTGGTCGTGATGGTGAGTAGCTCGGGTCCGCCGTCCGCCTCGGGGCGGACGACGAGCGTGTCATCGATCCGGACACCGCCCCGGCCCGGGAGGTGGACCCCCGGTTCGACGGTGACCGGCACGCAAGCGTCCAGTTTACCCATGGCCGAGGGGGCCAACTGCGGGTCCTCGTCGATTTCGAGTCCCACGCCGTGTCCGGTGAGCGGCGGGAGGCCCTGCGCGTACCCGGCGGAGTCCAGTGCCTGCCGGGCCGCGCGGTCCACGTCACGGTAGGCGGCGCCGGGCGCCAGCATCTCCCGTCCGGCACGTTGAGCGGCGAAGACGAGGTCGTACAGCTCGATCTGCCAGTCGGCCGGCGAGGTGCCGATGACGAACGTACGGCCGATCTCGCAGCGGTAGCCCCGGTAGGTCGCACCGAGGCAGACGGACAGGAAGTCACCCTCCTCCACCCGCCGGTCGGTGGGCCGGTGGCCGCGGCGGCCCGAGTTCGGTCCCGTCGCCACCGAGGTCGCGAAGGCGGGCCCGTCGGCCCCGTGGTCGACCAGACGCCGCTCCAGCTCCAGGGCCAGGTGCCGTTCGGTGCGGCCGACCAGGATGGATTCCAGCAGCTCACCGAGCGCCTGGTCGGCGATCTCGGCGCCGATGCGCAGACAGGAGATCTCCTCCTCGTCCTTCACCACCCTCAGCTGCTCCACGGCGCCGCCGAGGTCGGCCAGCCGCAGACGCGGAGCGACCGAGGCGACGGCCCGGTGCCGCGAGACGGTGAGGTGGTGTTCCTCCACGGCGAGCGCGTCCGCGCCCTGCTCCTGGGCGAGGTCGGCGGCCGCCACGGCGGCGTCGCCCCCCGGCGCGGGCAGTACGTGCACGCGCAGGGCGTCGTCCGGGCGCCCCTCGGCCGGGCGGTCCTCCAGGGGGCCGGGGCACACGAGCAGGTCCTCGCGTCTGCCCAGGAGCAGGACGGCGCCCTGCGGGGCCGCCCCCGCCAGGTAGCGCACATTGGCGGGGCGGGAGATCAGCGCGGAAGGGCTGCCGCCGGCTTGGCAGCGTTCCCTCAACCGGGTTCGGCGGGTCGCGTACACCTCTGACATGAGACGAGCGTAGGAGTTTTGCCGGATTTGTGCTGTTTGGTGAGGGCCGAGTGGGGTCGACGGCGATCCCGCGGCTACCAGTTCGGGGGGCTTGCGATCGCCCTGGCCAGGACGTCGTCCAGGACGCGGGCCGTGCCCGGGACGTCCAGCTGGGAGTTGTCGATGATCGGGAGGCCCGAGCCGTACCAGCCGGCCATGCGGCCGTGGATGCGGGCCACCTCCTCGTCGGTGAGGCGACGGTTGCCGGTGCGTTCCGCGTTGCGTTCCAGGACGATGTCCAGGCCCGGGAGGAGGACGACCGGCAGCAGGCCGGGGCCGACGTGGCGCTTCCAGCCGCCGAGGCCCACGACCGGGCGGTCCGGGAAGACGGCGTCGTCGATGACGCAGGAGATCCCGTTGGCCAGGAAGTTGCGGGCGGCGAAGCCGCAGGTGCGGCGGGCCAGGCGGTACTGGGCCTCGGAGTTGTCGTTCCAGCCGGACTGCGGGTCGGCGAAGCCGGAGCGGACCCATTCGCGGACGTCGTCGAGGCTGATGTGCGCGGTGGGCACCCGGCGGCGGTCCGCCCAGTACTTGGCGACGCTGGTCTTTCCCGCCCCGGCCGGGCCGATGAGGAGCACCGCCAGGGTGACGGCCGTCGGGTCCGGGACGGAGGTGGCCGCGGGCGGGGGGCTGGGGACGCCGACCGGGCCGCCGGGCGGCAGCGGCACATGACCGGTGGAGTCGGGCGCGGGCGCGGCGGGGGCGTGCTGGGGGGCCGGCGGCTGCGGGGGCACGGGCGGCACGGCTCCCGAGGGGGTGCCGGTGCCCGGTCCGGTCCCGGGGAAGCCCGGCGCCGGTGGCGGCGGGGGCACGGGTACGGAAGCCTGGTGGGCTCCCGGCTGGTGCGCGGCCGGCGACCAGCCGACGCCCGGTCCCTGCCCCGGCTGGTGGGGCGGCGGCAGCGGAGACCCCACTGCGTGCTGCATCCGGTGCCACTCCGTCTCGTACAGGCGATCGACGCTGGCAGCGGAGGTCTCCCCCCGCTCCCTACCGAACGGTACCGTCCCCGGTCGGTCATGGGTGAAACGACCGGGGGCGGCCCGAAGTGCCCGTCCGGGCAACGGGAATCGGACGGAAGGAGCAGCTCAGGAGCTATTGCCCGACTTCTCCGTAGGCGGCCAGCAGCACGGCCGGGTCCGGGCCTTCCAGCACGGTCGGCTTGGCGAGCCCGTCGAGGACGATGAAGCGCAGCAGGTCGCCACGGGACTTCTTGTCGACCTTCATGTTCTCCAGGAGCCTCGGCCATTGGTCGTGGCGGTAGTGCAGCGGCAGGCCCACGGATTCCAGGATCGTGCGGTGGCGGTCCGCCGTCGCGTCGTCCAACCGGCCCGCCAGGCGGCCGAGTTCGGCGGCGAAGTGCATGCCGACGGAGACGGCCGCGCCGTGCCGCCACTTGTAGCGCTCGTTCTTCTCGATGGCGTGGCCGAGCGTGTGGCCGTAGTTGAGGATCTCCCTGAGGCCCGCTTCCTTCAGGTCGGAGGAGACGACCTCGGCCTTCACCCGGATCGAGCGCTCGATCAGCTCGGCCGTGTGCGGGCCCGCCGGGGTGCGGGCGGCCTCGGGGTCGGCCTCGATGAGTTCCAGGATCGCGGGGTCGGCGATGAAACCGGCCTTGATGATCTCCGCGAGGCCCGAGACGTAGTCGTTGACGGGCAGGGAGTCCAGTGCGGCGAGGTCGCAGAGCACGCCCGCGGGCGGGTGGAAGGCACCGACCAGGTTCTTGCCCTCGGCGGTGTTGATGCCGGTCTTGCCGCCGACGGCCGCGTCCACCATGGCGAGGACGGTCGTCGGGATGGCGATCCAGCGCACCCCGCGCAGCCAGGTCGCGGCCACGAATCCGGCGAGGTCCGTGGTGGCTCCGCCGCCGACGCCGACGATGACGTCGGTGCGGGTGAAGCCGGACTGGCCGAGCGCTTTCCAGCAGTAGGCGGCGACCTCGGCGGTCTTGGCCTCCTCGGCGTTCGGCACCTGGACGGCGACGGCCTCGTAGCCCTGGCCGGCCAGGTCGGCGCGCAGGGCGTCGCCGGTCTCGGCGAGCGCCTCGGGGTGGATGACGGCCACCCGCTTGACCCGGTCACCGATCAGGGCGCCCAGCTCGCCGAGGAGTTGCCGGCCGACCAGCACCTCGTACGGTTCGCCGCCCGCCGCCCCGCCGACCTGGATCCGCGTCACTGCCTCGCTCATGCTTCCTTCAACTCCAGTGCGTCCAGGGCGACTTCGCTGACTTCTTCGGGGGTACGGCCATCGGTGGCCACGACCGCCGTGGCCACCTCCTCGTACAGGTGCCGGCGGGCCTCCATCAGCTCGCGCCACTGCTTGCGCGGGTTGACCGCGAGCAGCGGGCGGGCCGCGTTCAGGCCGGTGCGCTTGACGGCCTCCTCGACGTCCATGGAGAGGTAGACCACCTGGTGCCCGGCGAGCAGGCCGCGGGTGTCCGCGTCGAGGATCGCGCCGCCGCCCAGGGCGAGGACCCCGTCGTGTTCGGTGAGCGCCCGGCGCACCGCCCGCTTCTCGACGGCGCGGAAGGCCGCCTCGCCCTCGTCGACGAAGATCTCGGCGATGCTGCGGCCCTCGGCGGCCACGATGTCGTCGTCGGTGTCCCGGTAGCCGAGGTCCAGCCGCTGGGCGAGCAGCTGCCCGACCGTGGACTTGCCGACACCCATCGGACCGACCAGGACGACGGCGGGGCCGGTCATCGGACCGGGAGGTTGTCGAGGTACGACCGCACGTTGCGGCGGGTCTCCGGCACGCTGTCGCCACCGAACTTCTCGGCCACCGCGTCGGCCAGGACCAGCGCGACCATGGCCTCGGCGACGATGCCGGCCGCCGGCACGGCACACACGTCCGAACGCTGGTGGTGCGCCTGCGCGGGCTCGCCCGTGGCGACGTCCACGGTCCGCAGCGCCCGCGGCACGGTCGCGATCGGCTTCATCGCGGCGCGGACGCGCAGCAGCTCGCCCGTGCTCAGGCCGCCCTCGGTGCCGCCGGCCCGGCCGGAGGCCCGCTTGATGCCCTCGGGTGTGGTGAGGATCTCGTCGTGCGCCTTGGAGCCCGGCACCCTCGCCAGCTCGAAGCCGTCTCCGACCTCGACGCCCTTGATCGCCTGGATGCCCATGAGCGCGGCGGCGAGCCGGGCGTCCAGCTTGCGGTCCCAGTGCACGTGCGAACCGAGGCCCACCGGGACGCCGTACGCCAGCACCTCGACCACGCCGCCGAGCGTGTCGCCGTCCTTGTGGGCCTGGTCGATCTCCGCGACCATCGCCTTCGAGGCGTCGGCGTCCAGGCAGCGCACCGGGTCCTCGTCCAGCCGCGCGACGTCCGCCGGGGTCGGGTAGACCCCGTAGGGGGCCTTGGCGGAGGCCAGCTCGACCACGTGCGAGACGATCTCGATGCCCGCGGTCTCCTTCAGGTACGACCGTGCCACCGCGCCGAGCGCGACCCGCGCCGCCGTCTCACGGGCGGAGGCCCGCTCCAGGATCGGCCGGGCCTCGTCGAAGCCGTACTTCTGCATACCGGCGAGATCGGCGTGTCCGGGGCGCGGGCGGGTCAGCGGGGCGTTGCGGGCCACCCCGGCCAGGATCTCCGGGTCCACCGGGTCGGCCGCCATGACCTGCTCCCACTTCGGCCACTCGGTGTTGCCCACCATGATCGCAACCGGGGAACCGAGGCTGAGGCCGTGGCGGACACCGCCGAGGAAGGTGACCTCGTCCCGCTCGAACTTCATCCGCGCACCGCGGCCGTAGCCGAGCCGCCGCCGCGCCAGGTGATCGGCCACCATCTCCGTGGTGATCGGCACGCCGGCGGGAAGGCCCTCCAGCGTCGCGACAAGCGCGGGTCCGTGGGACTCCCCCGCGGTCAGCCAACGCAACCTGCTCAACGATGCTCCTCAGTGCTCGCGCCCCGGTACTGCCCTGCGTACGCGAATCCTCGCGTACGGCGACGGCGCGACCGGGTGCGCGGCCCGGGCCCGCCACCTCCGATCCTCCCACGTCCGCCGCCCGGATCCGGCGGCCGGTCCAGCAGGCGGACGTGTGAGAAGGGCGTTCAGCGCCCGGCGAGCGCCTTCTCCCCGGCCCGCCGCATGGCCTCCAGCGGGGCCGGGGCGCGTCCGGTCATCTGTTCGACCTGGAGTACCGCTTGGTGGACCAGCAGGTCCAGGCCGCCGACGACGGCGCCGCCGTACATGGACCAGCGGGCGGCGAGGGAGGTCGGCCAGGGGTCGTAGAGCACGTCGAAGAGGGCGGCGGGCCGCTCCGGTACGGCGGCGGCGAGCGCGTCGGTGGTGCCGGCGGGGGTGGTGGCGATCACCAGGGGGGCGTGCAGCGCCTCGGCGGCGTCCGACCAGTGGGCGGTACGGAGGTCGACGTCGAGGCGCTCGCCCCAGCGCCGCATCTCGGCGGCCCGGGCCTCGCTGCGGACGTAGGCGACGACCTCCCCGGTGCAGATCCGGGCCAGGGCGGCGAGCGCGGAGGACGCGGTCGCGCCGGCGCCGAGGACGGCGGCGGAGTCGACCTGTTCGATGCCGTGCTCGCGCAGGGCGGCGACCATGCCCGGGATGTCGGTGTTGTCGCCGAGGCGACGGCCGTCCTCGGTGAGGACGAGCGTGTTGACCGCGTCGACCGAGGCGGCGGTCTCACTGATCTCGTCGACCAGCGGGATGACCGCCCGCTTCAGCGGCATGGTGAGCGACAGCCCCGCCCACTCGGGCCCGAGCTCTTCGAGGAAGCCGGGCAGGGCGGCCTCGTCGACCTCGAAGCGCTCGTACGACCAGCCGGCCAGACCGAGCTCGTCGTACGCCGCCCGGTGCAGCACCGGGGACAGCGAATGGGCGATGGGCTTACCGAGCACGGCGGCCCGGCGGGCGTCAATTGCCCGAGCTGGCATTGAACTTTTCCTTGAGTTTCTGGAATTCCTGGTAGGTCTTGGCGAATTCGGTGTTGTTCACACCGTCGGTCGCCACGAAATAGATCCAGCCGTCGTGCGTCGGATTCAATGCCGCCTTGAGCGCGTCCGGGCCGGGGTTTCCGATCGGACCGGGCGGAAGGCCCTTTTGGGTGTAGGTGTTGTACGGGTCCCGGTTGCTGTTGATCTGGGACTCGCTGATGTGGATGTTGCTCTGGCCCTTGAGGTAGTTGAAGGTCGAGTCGAACTGCAGCAACTGGTTGGTCTCGGTGTTCGTGGGCTTGAGCCGGTTGTAGACCACTTCGGCCATCTTGCGGAAGTCGTCGTGCGTCTTGCCCTCGGCCTGGACCAGGCTCGCGACCGTGATGAGCTGGAACGGACTGTCCAGGTTGAGCGCCTGGGCCTTCGCCGCGAGGCCGTAGGCCGCGTACCGCTCCTTGGCCTGGGCGACCATCTGCTTCAGGATCACCTCGGGCTTCATGCCCTTCGCCGCGGGATAGGTGTCCGGATAGAGGAAGCCCTCCAGCGGGTCCATGATCTTGCTGTTGTTCTGCGCCCAACTGGGCAGACCGAGGCTCTTGTATTCCGCGCGGGCCACCTTCCTGGTGGTTCCCGCGGAAAGCTCCAGTTTCTTGTCGAGTGCCACATAGACGGCGGCGGCCCGCTCGCCCGGGGTGACGATCACGTTGTTCTGGCTCTTCGGGTCGAGCATCATCCGTACCGCGCTGGCCGCGGACATCTGTTTCTTCAGCAGATAGGCACCCGCCTGGACATTGTCGCCGCCGGGTGTCTGCTTCTGCGCGGAGACGAACGCGCCGGCGCTCTTGACGACGCCGGCCTTCTCCAGCAACTGGCCGATCTCCAGGCCGCCCGCACCCTTGGGGATCTGGACGGTGACGGTCTCGGCGAGACCGGAGCCCGTGTAGTCGGGGGGCGTGCCGAAACGATTTTGGTAGAAGTGGTACCCGAAGTATCCGACCGTGCCCAGGCCGCCGCCGAATACCAGGCAGACCACCAGGCAGGCGCAGCCGTTGCGGCTCTTCTTCTTCGGCTTGCCGCCCTTGGCGCCCTTGCCCCGCCGGTCGCGCCGGCCCTTCGGGTCGTCGTCGAAGTCGTCCTCGTCGTCCTCGCCGCCACCCGCGAAGAACGCGTGTTCACCCTGGTCGGGGCCCGGGTCCCAGTCGGTCTCGGCCTCGGGGTCCGGGTGCGGGTCCAGCTCGGGACGCCTGCGACCGGGCGGCTCCGGCGGCGGATAGGCGTCCTCGGTGCCGTAGAAGTCGGGCTGTTCGCCGCCGTACGCCATCGGCTGCTGGCCGTAGGGGTCGCCCGGGTCGGCGGGGTACGGGACATGGCCGTGGGCGCCGGTCGCGTCCCAGCCGCCCTGGTGGTGGTACTGCTGCTGGGCATGGCCGGCGTACTGCTGGTCGTACTGCTGGTGTCCCTGGCCGTCGGCATGGTGGAGACGGCCCTGCTCGTCGTAGTACTGGTACTGCTGCTGGTCGTACCCGGACTGCTGCTCCTGGCCCCAGTCACCGTGCTGCGCCTGCTGTGGATGGTGCTGCTGGCCGCCGTAGGCAGGCTGATGACCCACGTGGGCCTGCTGCCCTTCCCATCCGCCGTCCCCGTACAACGGGTCCTCCGGATGCCACGGTTCGGAGCCTGGGCCCCGGCCATACTCAGTCATCGATCCCCAATAGAGCCGCGAGGCCGACGGTCGCGCGGCAGGTGGGCCGGCTTCCGTTCCGCCTCTTGCTGTGCTCCGGCTGTTCGAACACCGGCGCATCGCGCGGAACGTTACCGTATCGCGATCAGATGACCACTTCGACGCCTTCGCCGGGTGCTTTACCTGACACCCGTTCGGATTCCAGGGCCTGCTGCAAAATGATGACGGCGGCGGCCTGGTCGATCACGGACCGGCCCTTCTTCGACTTCACCCCCGAGGCGCGCAGTCCCTGACTGGCCGTCACGGTCGTCATCCGCTCGTCCACCAGGCGTACCGGCACCGGGTCGATGCCCTTGGCCAGCTCCTGAGCGAAGGCGCGGACCTTGACCGCGGCCGGGCCCTCGCCCCCCTTGAGGGAGCGGGGGAGACCGACGACGACCTCGATCGGTTCGTACTCCTCCACCAGTTGACGCAACCGGCGGTGCGCGGCGGGGACGTCCCGGCCCGGGACGGTCTCCACCGGAGTGGCGAGAATCCCGTCGGGGTCGCAGGAGGCGACCCCGATCCGGGCGTCCCCGACGTCGATCGAGAGTCGACGCCCCTTGCGCATGAGATCGCTCACTTCGCCGTCTCGGTGACAAGACGCTCGACGGCGTCCACGGCCTCCCCGACCGCGGCCGGGTTCTGGCCGCCGCCCTGGGCGACGTCCGGCTTGCCGCCGCCGCCGCCGCCGAGGGTCTTGGCGGCCGTGCGGACCAGGTCGCCGGCCTTGAGGCCGCGCTCGCGGGCGGCCTCGTTGGTGGCGATCACCGTGAGGGGCTTGCCGTTGTTGACCGTGAAGAGGGCGACCACGGCGGCCCGTCCGCCCTGGATGCGGCCGCGCACGTCGAGGACCAGCTTGCGCAGGTCGTCGGGGGTCGTACCGTCCGGTACCCGGCCGGTCACCACGGCGACCCCGCGGATGTCCTTCGCGGACTCGACGAGACCGGCGGCGGCCTGCAGCACCTTCTCGGCGCGGAACTTCTCGATCTCCTTCTCGGCGTCCTTCAGCTTGCCGAGCATCGCGGAGACCTTCTCCGGCAGCTCCTCCGGGCGGCCCTTGATCAGCTCCTGGAGCTGGGCGACGACCGTGTGCTCGCGGGCGAGGAAGTTGTAGGCGTCGACACCGACGAGGGCTTCGATACGGCGCACACCCGAGCCGATCGACGACTCGCCGAGCAGCTTGACCAGGCCGAGCTGGGCGGTGTTGTGCACGTGCGTGCCGCCGCACAGCTCCTTGGAGAAGTCGCCGATGGTCACGACGCGGACCCGCTCGCCGTACTTCTCGCCGAACTCGGCGATGGCGCCCTGCTTCTTGGCGTCGTCGATGCCCATGATCTCGGCGTGGACGTCGAGGTCGCGGGCGAGCACCTCGTTGATCTTCTGCTCGACGTCGGTCATCACGGCCGTCGGAACGGCGGACGGCGAGCCGAAGTCGAAGCGGAAGCGGCCGGGCTGGTTCTCGGAACCGGCCTGGGCGGCCGTCGGGCCGAGGGCGTCGCGCAGGGCCTGGTGGGTGAGGTGGGTGGCCGAGTGGGCGCGGGCGATGGCCTTGCGGCGGCGGTGGTCGATCGAGGCGTGTGCCTTGGCGCCGACCGTCACCTCGCCGACCTGGACGACACCCTTGTGGACGTACACCCCGGGAACCGGCTTCTGGGTGTCACGGACCTCGATGACGGCACCGGAGTCGACCCTGATCCGGCCGGTGTCGCCGATCTGGCCGCCGCCCTCGGCGTAGAACGGGGTGCGGTCCAGGACGATCTCGACCTCGTCGCCCTCGGTGGCGGCGGGCGAGGACGTGCCGTCGACGAGGATGCCGACGATCGTGGTCTCGCCCTCGGTGTCCGCGTAGCCGATGAAGTCGGTCTCGCCGGTCCTGTCGGCGATCTCACGGTAGGCGCCGGCGCCGGCGTGCCCGGTCTTCTTGGCCTGGGCGTCGGCCTTGGCGCGCTCCCGCTGCTCCTTCATCAGGCGGCGGAAGCCGTCCTCGTCCACGGACAGCCCCTGCTCGGCGGCCATCTCCAGGGTGAGGTCGATGGGGAAGCCCCAGGTGTCGTGGAGCAGGAACGCCTTGTCGCCGGCCAGGACCGTGCCGCCGGAGGCCTTGGTCTCGGTGACGGCGGTGTCGAGGATGTTGGTGCCGGCCTTCAGCGTCTTGAGGAATGCGTTCTCCTCGGCGACGGCGACCTTCTCGATGCGCTCGCGGTCGGTGACCAGCTCCGGGTACTGCTGACCCATCATGGCGATCACCGTGTCGATCAGGTCGAGCACGACCGGACCGGTGGCGCCCAGCAGCCGCATGTTGCGGATGGCGCGGCGCATGATGCGGCGCAGCACATAGCCGCGGCCCTCGTTGCCGGGGGTCACGCCGTCGCCGATGAGCATCACCGAGGTGCGCATGTGGTCGGTGACCACGCGCAGCGAGACGTCGGAGTCGTGGGCGTCGCCGTAGGCCACGCCGGTCAGCTCGGTGGCCTTCTTGATGACGGCCATGGAGGTGTCGATCTCGTACATGTTCTGCACGCCCTGCAGAATCATGGCGAGGCGCTCCATGCCGAGGCCCGTGTCGATGTTCTTGCTGGGCAGCTCGCCGAGGATCTCGAAGTTGTCCTTGCCGATGCCCTCGCCGCGCTCGTACTGCATGAAGACGAGGTTCCAGATCTCCACGTACCGCTCGTCGTTGACGGCGGGGCCGCCCTCGACGCCGAACTCGGGGCCGCGGTCGTAGTTGATCTCGGAACAGGGTCCGCAGGGTCCGGGGACGCCCATGGACCAGTAGTTGTCCTTCATGCCGAGGCGCTGGATGCGCTCCTTGGGCACCCCGACGACCTCGTGCCAGATGCGCTCGGCCTCGTCGTCGTCCTTGTAGACGGTGATCCACAGACGCTCGGGGTCGAGGCCGTAACCACCCTTGTCCTGGGGCGTGGTGAGCAGCTCCCAGGCGTAGGTGATGGCGCCTTCCTTGAAGTAGTCGCCGAAGGAGAAGTTGCCGCACATCTGGAAGAAGGTGCCGTGCCGGGTGGTCTTGCCGACCTCTTCGATGTCGGGCGTGCGCACGCACTTCTGCACGCTGGTGGCGCGGGCGAAGGGCGGCTTGACCTCACCCAGGAAGTACGGCTTGAAGGGCACCATGCCGGCCGGGACGAGCAGCAGAGTCGGGTCGTCCGCGATGAGCGACGCCGAAGGGACGACGGTGTGACCGCGCTCCTCGAAGAAGCTCAGCCAGCGGCGGCGGATCTCGGCCGACTCCATCAGTGGTCCTCATTCCGGTTGTACGAGTACGTCGTGTTCTCGATGTGCTCGGGGTACTTGGGGGTACTGCGGTTGTTCTCGATGGCGGTGTACCGCCGGGCCGCGGGGAGTTCGGGGTCGGTGTCGATGCCCAGCGCCTCCCCCAGTTCGGCCTCCCGCTGGGCCATGTTGTCGCGGACGTCGAGCGCGAAGCCGACCGCGCGGTCCTTGATCCGGTGCCCCGTCTCGAGCGCCTTGTTGGCCGCGCTGACGGCGAGGTTCTCGGGCGTCAGCTGCTTCAGCTTGCGGTTGACCTTGGTGGTGGCCCACACACCGGCGGCGACACCCGTGCTGAACCAGAACGTACGGCGGAACATCGCTTGGTCAGTCCCTCTTCCCACGGAAGTTTCGCTTGCCCCGCCGCGCGGCCGGCACGGTCCGGCCCACGATCACGGTACGCCCCGGTGCCTTCTCGGGCACGTCCTCCCTGCGGCCGCCCAGGGCGCGGCGCACGCCGTAGCCGAAGGCCGCGACCTTGACCAGCGGCCCGCCGAAGGTGGAGGCGACGGTGGTCGACAGGGCGGAGGCGTTCGACGTGACCTCCTGGACGTCGGAGGCGATCGCGTCGACGCGGTCGATCTGGGTCTGCGCGGAGCGCACCGCCTGGGAGGCGTCGGCGAGCAGGGGGACGGCCTGGTCGGTCACGTCCGCGACGAGCTTGGTGGTCGCCTTCAGCGTCTGGGCCAGCCTCGCCAGTGCGACGGCGAGGAAGGAGACCAGGATCGCCCAGAAGACGGCCACCAGGATCCCGGCCACCTCTCCACCGGACACCTGGCACCTCTTTCGGCAGCGTTTCTCTCGGCAGCGTCGGGCTTCACCACGTCGGGCTCCGTCGACGGGCCCGGTCAGTGTGGAAGCCATCTCCGAGGCGAGCCTATCGCGCTGCGGGCAGGGGTCCGTACCGCATTGCGCGCATGCGAAAGCCCGCCGCCCCATCCGCCCGGAGGGCGGGGGGACGACGGGCCGGGCTCGCTGGTCAGCGGGCGTAGTACTCGACGACGAGCTGCTCGTCGCAGATGACCGGAACTTCCTTGCGGTTCGGCTCGCGGTCCAGGCGGAACGCCAGGGCCTTGAGGTTCACCTGCAGGTAGCGCGGGGTCTCGCCGTCGGGGGCGAAGCCACCCTCACGGGCGATCTGGAAGAGCGTCTTGTCCTTGGACCGGTCGCGGACCTGGATGACGTCGTCCGGGCGGACGCGGAAGGAGGGCTTGTCCACCTTCTGGCCGTTGACCTGGATGTGGCCGTGAACGACCATCTGACGGGCCTGGTAGATCGTGCGGGCGATGCCCGAACGCAGGACCAGCGCGTCGAGACGGCGCTCCAGCTCGACGATCAGGGCCTCACCGGTCTTGCCCTGAACCTTGGAGGCGCGCTCGTAGGCACGGACCAGCTGACGCTCGGAGAGGTCGTACTGCGCGCGCAGACGCTGCTTCTCCAGGAGACGGACCTTGTAGTCCGAGTTCTGCTTGCGGCCACGGCCGTGCTCACCCGGCGGGTAGGGGCGGGCCTCGAAGTACTTGACGGCCTTCGGGGTCAGCGCGATGCCGAGGGCACGCGACTTCTTGACCTTGGGGCGGGACTGGTTCGCCACTGTCTTGTGTCTCTTTCCGTTATTTTCGGCTTGTCAGGGTTGAGGGAGGTCGCATCCGCAGCCGAGGAAACCCGCCCCGTCCTCGTCCTGACGGACTGCTGGACTGGGTGGGCAGCCGCTCCCCTGGTCTGGGCACATACGTGCAGCACGCGAGTGGCCCACCGACCGGTCCCGTCGTACGACGAGTGGTGGTGGGCTGCCCGCGACACCTATCGACGGTGCGCGACGCTCCTGGAACCCGCTGGGGGTTCCGGTCGGCTGTCCCGCTCTGACTGCGCGGGACTCGACACTCCGAGGAAGTCTACAGGGTGCTCAGGACCGCTTCCTCCCGAGGTGCTTCCGCGTCCACTCCACCGCGTCCGCGTACCGCGCCTCCGCGCCGTGCCGGGTCGGCGTGTAGTACTCGCGGTCCCTGAGGGCGTCCGGGGCGTACTGCTGCTCGGCGATGCCCTCGGGCAGGTCGTGCGGATAGACGTATCCCTGCGCGTGCCCGAGCTTGGCGGCGCCCTTGTAGTGGCCGTCGCGCAGGTGCGGCGGGACGGAACCCGCCAGTCCCTTCTTCACGTCCTCCAGCGCGGCGCCGATCGCCGTGGTCGCGGCGTTCGACTTCGGGGCCAGGGCGAGGGCGATGGTGGCGTGGCTCAGGGTGAGGGCGGCCTCGGGGAAGCCGATCATGGCGACGGCCTGGGCGGCGGCGACGGCTATGGGCAGGGCGTTCGGGTCGGCCAGGCCGATGTCCTCGCTCGCCGAGATCATCAGACGGCGGGCGATGAAGCGGGGGTCCTCGCCGGCCTCGATCATGCGGGCCAGGTAGTGCAGGGCCGCGTCGACGTCCGAGCCCCTGATGGACTTGATCAGGGCGCTGGCCACGTCGTAGTGCTGGTCGCCGTCCCGGTCGTACTTGACGGCCGCCCGGTCGACGACCTCCTCCAGGGTCGTGAGGGAGATCTCCGACTCGCCCTTGTCGAGGGCTGCCCCCGCGGCGGCCTCCAGGGCGGTCAGGGCACGGCGGGCGTCTCCGCCGGCGATGCGCAGGAAGTGGTCCTCGGTGTCCTCGGGGAGGGCGACGGCGTCCTTGAGGCCGCGTTCGTCGCTCAGCGCCCTTCTCAGGAGCCCCCGGACGTCGTCGTCGGTGAGGGGTTCGAGGGTGAGGAGGAGGGAGCGGGACAGCAGCGGGGAGATCACCGAGAAGTACGGGTTCTCCGTGGTCGCCGCGATCAGCGTCACCCAGCGGTTCTCGACCGCGGGGAGCAGGGAGTCCTGCTGGGCCTTGCTGAAGCGGTGGATCTCGTCCAGGAAGAGGACGGTCTCCTTGCCGTAGCCGCCGGTGGCGCGGCGGGCGCCGTCGATGACCGCGCGGACCTCCTTGACGCCCGCGGTGATCGCCGACAGCTCGACGAAGCGCTTGTCGGTGGCCTTGGAGACGACGTACGCCAGGGTCGTCTTGCCGGTGCCGGGCGGGCCCCAGAGGATCACCGAGGACGGTCCGGCGGGTCCCACCCGTCTCCCACCACCGCCCTTGCCGGCGGGGCCTGCGGCCCCGCCCCTCTGGTCCGCGCCATCGCCGACCAACCGGCGCAGGGGCGAGCCCGGCTTGAGCAGGTGCTGCTGGCCCACCACCTCGTCCAGGGTGCGCGGGCGCATCCGGACCGCCAGGGGACTTCCGGTCGGGTCCTTCTCCTGGCGGTCTTCTGCGGCTGCGGTGAACAGGTCGGGCTCCACGCTGAAACCCTAAATCACCGCACTGACAACGCGGTCGGCGCTGTCAGCTCGTCCAGAAGTCCCACCAGCGGGTCAGCACCAGCATGCCGATGATGCCGACGTGCAGCACGGGAACCACCCAGGTGAACTCGCCGAAGAAGCTCTTCAGCCAGTTCGGGGCGGGGAGCAGGCCGTTGCGGACGTTGGACGAGGTCACGTACCAGAACATGGTGATCGTGGCGACCCAGGCCAGCGAGCACCACAGGCACAGGGCGTTGATCCGGTACAGGGACTGGAACTGCAGCCAGGTGACGAAGCAGACACCGAAGAGCGTGCCGAAGTTGAAGGTCAGCCAGTACCAGCGGGGGAAACGGGCCCGGGCGAGCAGGCTCATGCCGACGCAGATGACGATGCCGTAGCAGACCAGGCCGAGCATCGGGTTGGGGAAGCCGAAGACCGCGGCCTGCTTGGACTCCATGACGCTGCCGCAGGAGACGACCGGGTTGAGGCTGCAGCCGGGGGTGAAGGTCTTGCCCTCGACCTTGGCCTCGAGGAGCTTGAACTTGTCGATCGTGATGACCCAGGCGGCGAGCAGACCGGCCGCACCGGTGATCACCAGCAGCAGGGCGAAGGCCCGGCTGCCGCCCACCGATCGCGCCGCGTCGGCGGCTCGGTCGGGCCCGGGCTCGGTGGAGACGTCCTTGACTGTCGTCTTGCTCATCACGCCGATTCCGTCACTTGAGAGTCGGACCATCTTCGGGCAGGGGTCATTGTGCCGCACGCACATGTGTGTCCACCGTTCGCTGGACATAAGGACGTACGCACGGTGAGGCCTGACCGTTCGGTTCAGGCCTCTGCCCGGGCATCGGCTGACAGGGTGAACCGGCACCCCTGGGGTTGACCGCCCGTGGGCGTCAGCCCAGCCGGGACTCCAGTTCCGCCACGATCTCGTTCACGCCGACGGCCGACTGCTCGCCGGACTCCATGTCCTTGAGCTGGACGACGCCCTCGGCGAGGTCGCGTTCGCCGGCGACGACCGTGTAGCGGGCCCCGCTGCGGTTGGCGTTCTTCATCGCCCCCTTGAGGCCCTTGGCGCCGTAGGAGAAGTCGGCGGCGACGCCCAGCTTGCGCAGCTCCGTGACCTTGCCGAACAGCACCCGGCGGGCCTCCTCGCCGAGCGGCACCGCGAACACGCTGGTGGACGCGGGCAGTCGCAGTTCCACGCCCTCCGCCTCCAGGGCCAGCACCGTACGGTCGACACCGAGGGCCCAGCCCACGGACGGCAGCGCGGGGCCGCCGATCATCTCCGAGAGGCCGTCGTAGCGTCCGCCGCCGCCGACCGCGGACTGGGAGCCGAGTCCGTCGTGCACGAACTCGAAAGTGGTGCGCGTGTAGTAGTCCAGTCCGCGCACCAGCTTCGGGTCGTCCTCGAAGGCCACGCCCGCCGCGGTGATCAGCTCGCGGACCTCCTCGTGGTACGCCTTGCAGGCGTCGCACAGGTAGTCGCGCAGCAGGGGCGCGCCGGTCAGCTGCTTCTGCACCGACTCGCGCTTGTCGTCCAGCACTCGCAGGGGGTTGATGTCGACGCGCCGACGCGTGTCCTCGTCCAGGTCGAGGGCGCCCAGGAACTCCTGGAGCGCGGTCCGGTACAGCGGACGACACTCCCTGTCGCCGAGCGAGTTCAGCAGGATGCGGAAGTCGCGCAGTCCCAGTGAGCGGTACGCCTGGTCGGCCAGGATGATCAACTCGGCGTCCAGGGCCGGGTCCTCGGCGCCGATCGCCTCGGCGCCGACCTGGGAGAAGTGGCGGTAGCGGCCCTTCTGGGGACGCTCGTAGCGGTAGTACGAGCCGGAGTACCAGAGCTTGACGGGGAGGTTGCCCGCCTTGTGCAGGTTGGCCTCCAGCGCGGCGCGCAGCACGGAGGCGGTGCCCTCGGGACGCAGGGCGAGCTGGTCGCCGCCCTTGGTCTCGAAGGCGTACATCTCCTTGGTCACGATGTCGGTGGACTCACCGACCCCGCGCGCGAACAGTTCGACGCTCTCGAAGCCGGGGGTCTCGATGTAGCCGTAGCCGGAGTTGCGCAGCGGGGCCGCGATGGCCTCGCGGACCGCCAGGAACTTCGCGCTGTCCGGCGGGATCAGGTCGTATGTGCCCTTGGGGGCCTTGAAGGTGCTCACGGGATGTCTCTCGTCACATTCCTCGTCGGGGAGCGTCCGCGCTCCCGAGGCCGGCGGCCACCTGCCGCAGATAGGGGTTGGTGGCGCGCTCCTGGCCGATGGTCGTCTGGGGACCGTGTCCGGACAGGACCACGGTGGAGTCGTCGAGCGGCAGGCACACGCGGGCCAGCGACTCGAGGATGTCCTCCGTGGAGCCACCCGGCAGGTCGGTGCGTCCGATGGAGCCGGCGAAGAGCAGATCGCCCGAGAAGAAGACCGACGGGATGTCCGCGGCCTCGGGCATCTGGAAGGTCACCGACCCCTTGGTATGGCCCGGAGCGTGCGCGACGGAGAACTCCAGCCCGGCCAGCGCGAGCCGCGCGCCGTCGGTCAGTTCCCGGACGTCGTCCGGCTCCCCCACCGTCAGTTCGCCCATGAGCGGCATCCCGATGGAGCGTCCGAGAGCCTTCTCGGGGTCGCTCATCATGTACCGGTCCGAGGGGTGGATCCAGGCCGGTACCTCGTGGGCACCGCACACCGGGACGACCGAGGCCACATGGTCGATGTGGCCGTGGGTGAGGACGACGGCGACGGGCTTGAGCCGATGCTTCTTCAGCGCTTCCTCGACGCCTTGGGCGGCCTGGTGGCCCGGGTCGATGATCACGCACTCCTCACCGGCGGCGGGGGCGACGAGATAACAGTTCGTCCCCCAGGCCCCGGCGGGGAACCCGGCAATGAGCACGATCGTCCTTCGTTGTGTCGATACGGGTGCGCGTCCCAGGGGGTCGCGCCTGGGATCAGAGCCTACCGGCGCTGCCGTTTCCTCAGCGAACCCATATACGGTACGGGGCTACACGCGGCTGTCGGCTCACAGGACGCACGCGTACCGGTCGGCAACACGACACGCATGAGGAGAGAACCCGGTGGTCACCCAGGAGCAGCGGCGGCGTCAGCTCGCCCGGGAGAAGTTCTTGCGGCAGCAGCAGCGGCGTACGTCCGCGCGGCGCAAGGCACGCATGCGCAACTCCGTGATCGCGTCGGTCCTCGGCGTGATCGTGATCGGCAGCGTCGCGCTGTACACGACCGGGGTGCTGAAGAACGACGGCAAGAAGTCCAGCGCCGCCTCGGACACCACGCCCAGCGCCTCGCCGAGCAAGGCCCCCAGCAAGGCTCCGGACCCCTGCCAGAAGCCCGCCGCGGGCTCGGTGCAGAAGCTGAGCTGGAAGAGCGAGCCGTCGATGACGATCGACACGTCGGCGAAGTACACGATGACGCTGGCCACGACCTGCGGTGACATCGGCATAGCGCTGAAGACGTCGGCGGCCCCGCACACCGTGAACTCGTTCGACTTCCTGGCGGGCAAGGGCTTCTTCGACCACACCAAGTGCCACCGGCTCACCACCAACGGCATCTACGTGCTGCAGTGCGGCGACCCGACGGGCACCGGCAGCGGCGGGCCGGGCTACACGATCCCGGACGAGAATCTGAAGGACAAGAGCCTCAAGGGCAACGTGTATCCGGCGGGCACGGTGGCGATGGCCAACACCGGCCAGAAGCACACCGGCGGCAGCCAGTTCTTCCTGGTCTACCAGGACAGCCAGTTGCCGCCCAGCTACACGCCGTTCGGCACGATCGACGCGGGGGGCCTGAAGGTCCTGAAGAAGATCGCCGCCGCGGGCGAGAGCACGGGCCAGGGCGACGGCGCCCCGAACGCGACGGTCGTGATCAACAAGGCGACGGTCACGAAGTCCTGAGGTCCTGACCGGCGGACAGCGGAATTTCGGTCGCGCTGGATGCGGACAGGCAACCCGCTGGTCGCCTATGTTGGCCGTGACGAAACTGTGGACGATGCCCGGGGGTGCTGAGGCCCTCCGCAGGCATCATGTGGAGGAGGCGCTGTGAGCAGCGACCCGTGGGGCCGCGTCGACGAGACGGGGACCGTGTACGTGCGTACGGCCGACGGCGAGCAGGTCGTCGGTTCCTGGCAGGCCGGCTCCCCCGAGGAGGCGTTGGCCTACTTCGAGCGCAAGTACGAGGGCCTGGTGGTCGAGATCGGCCTCCTCGAGAAGCGAGTGCGCACCACCGACCTGTCGGCGAAGGACGCGCAGGTGGCCATCGGGCACCTGCGCGAGCAGGTCGACGCGCACCACGCGGTCGGCGATCTGGACGCGCTGCGGGCGCGGCTGGACAAGCTCGTGGAGACGGTCGAGGCCCGTCGCGAGGAGCGCAAGCAGCAGCGGGCGAAGCAGTCGGACGAGGCCCGGCACTCCAAGGAGGCGCTGGTCGCCGAGGCGGAGGAGCTGGCGCAGTCCGACCAGTGGCGGGCGGCCGGTGAGCGGCTTCGGGCGCTGGTGGACACCTGGAAGGGGCTGCCGCGGCTGGACCGCAAGTCGGACGACGAGCTGTGGCACCGTTTCTCACACGCCCGCTCGGCGTTCTCCAAGCGGCGCAAGGCGCACTTCGCGCAGCTGGACGCGCAGCGCGAGGACGCCCGCAAGACCAAGGAAAGGCTGGTCGCGGAGGCCGAGGCGCTGTCCGGTTCGACGGACTGGGGCCCCACGGCGGCCCGTTACCGCGAGCTGATGGCGGACTGGAAGGCCGCGGGCCGCGCCCAGCGCGAGCACGAGGACGACCTGTGGAACCGCTTCCGCGGCGCCCAGGACGTGTTCTTCGCCGCCCGCAGCTCGGTCTTCGCCGAGCGGGACGCGGAGCAGTCGGAGAACCTCAAGCTGAAGGAGGAGCTGGCCGAGGAGGCCGAGAAGCTCCTGCCGATCACGGACCTGAAGGCAGCCCGGGCCGCCTTCCGTTCGATCAACGAGCGCTGGGAGGCCATCGGTCATGTGCCGCGTGACGCGCGGCCGAAGGTCGAGGGCCGGATGCACGCGGTCGACCGGGCGCTCCAGGACGCCGAGGAGACCGAGTGGCGCCGGACGAACCCGGAGGCGCGCGCGCGTGCCGAGGGTCTCACCGGTCAGCTCCAGGCCGCCGTGGACAAGCTGAGGGGCCAGATCGAGCAGGCGCGCGCCCAGGGCAACAACGCCCGGGCCGACAAGCTGGAGAGGGAGCTGGAGGGCCGTCAGGCACTTCTGGACCAGGCTCTGAAGGGTCTGCAGGAGTTCGGCGGCTAGCAGCCGGCTGGCAGCGCCGAGCCCGTTCACGTGAGAGGCCCCGTACGGCGTCGTACGGGGCCTCTGGCGTGCGCTGTCACGAACGGCTGCGCGCCGACGTGACGCGGTAGACGTCGTAGACGCCCTCCACGCCCCGGACGGCCTTCAGGACGTGGCCGAGGTGCTTGGGGTCGCCCATCTCGAAGGTGAAGCGGGAGGTGGCCACGCGGTCGCGGGAGGTCTGGACGGCCGCGGAGAGGATGTTGACGTGCTGGTCGGACAGGACGCGGGTGACGTCCGAGAGGAGCCGGGAGCGGTCCAGCGCCTCGACCTGGATGGCGACCAGGAAGACCGACGACTGGGTGGGCGCCCACTCGACGTCGAGGATCCGCTCGGGCTCACGGGACAGTGACTCCACGTTGACGCAGTCGCTGCGGTGAACCGATACACCGCTACCGCGCGTGACGAAACCGATGATCGGGTCGCCCGGCACCGGCGTACAGCAGCGGGCAAGCTTGACCCACACGTCGTCGACGCCCTTGACGACGACGCCCGGGTCGGCGCTGGAGCGCCGCTTGCGGCCGCGGCCGCGCGACGGCGGCACGCTCTCGTCGATCTCCTCGGTGGCCGCCTCCTCGCCGCCGAGCGCCTGCACCAGCTTCTGTACGACGTTCTGCGCGGCGACATGGCCCTCGCCGATCGCCGCGTACAGCGCGGAGATGTCGGGGTAGCGCATCTCGTGCGCCAGCGTGACGAGCGAGTCGCCGGTGAGGATCCGCTGGATCGGCAGGTTCTGCTTGCGCATCGCCCGGACGATGGCGTCCTTGCCCTGCTCGATCGCCTCGTCGCGGCGCTCCTTGGAGAACCAGGCGCGGATCTTGTTGCGGGCGCGCGGCGACTTGACGAAACCCAGCCAGTCGCGGGACGGCCCCGCACCGGCCGCCTTGGAGGTGAAGACCTCCACCAGGTCGCCGTTGTCCAGGGTGGATTCGAGCGGGACGAGGCGGCCGTTGACCCGTGCTCCTATGGTGCGGTGGCCGACCTCGGTGTGGACCGCGTAGGCGAAGTCCACCGGGGTGGCCCCGGCCGGGAGCGCTATGACGTCGCCCTTGGGCGTGAAGACGAAGACCTCGTTGCGGGACAGGTCGAAGCGCAGGGACTCCAGGAACTCGCCGGGGTCCTCGGTCTCCTTCTGCCAGTCGAGGAGCTGGCGCAGCCAGGCCATGTCGTTGAGGTGGTCGTCCTTGCCCTTGCCGGACGACCTGGGCGCGTCGCTGCGCACCTTGGAGGCACCGGCGACGGCCTCCTGCTTGTACTTCCAGTGCGCGGCGATGCCGTACTCGGCGCGGCGGTGCATGTCGAAGGTGCGGATCTGCAGTTCGACCGGCTTGCCGTTGGGGCCGATGACCGTCGTGTGCAGCGACTGGTACATGTTGAACTTGGGCATCGCGATGTAGTCCTTGAACCGGCCGGGGACCGGGTTCCAGCGCGCGTGCACGGTGCCGAGGGCCGCGTAGCAGTCCCGGACCGTGTCGACGAGGACACGGATGCCCACCAGGTCGTAGATCTCCGCGAAGTCGCGACCGCGGACGATCATCTTCTGGTAGACGCTGTAGTAGTGCTTCGGGCGGCCGGTGACGGTCGCCTTGATGCGGGCGGCGCGCAGATCGGCCTGCACCTCGTCGGTCACTATGGCGAGGTACTCGTCACGCTTGGGCGCACGCTCGGCCACCAGCCGGACGATCTCGTCGTACATCTTCGGGTAGAGGATCGCGAAGGCGAGGTCCTCCAGCTCCCACTTGATGGTGTTCATGCCCAGGCGGTGGGCGAGCGGCGCGTAGATCTCCAGGGTCTCGCGCGCCTTCTTCTCCTGCTTCTCGCGCTTGAGGTAGCGCATGGTGCGCATGTTGTGCAGGCGGTCGGCGAGCTTGATGACCAGGACGCGTGGGTCCTTGGCCATGGCCACGACCATCTTGCGCACGGTCTCGGCCTGCGCGGCCTCGCCGAACTTGACCTTGTCCAGCTTGGTGACGCCGTCGACGAGCAGGGCGACCTGGTCGCCGAAGTCGCGGCGCAGGTCGTCGAGGCCGTACTCGGTGTCCTCGACCGTGTCGTGCAGCAGGCCGGCCATGAGGGTGGCCGGGTCCATGCCCAGCTCGGCGAGGATGGTGGTGACCGCGAGGGGATGCGTGATGTACGGGTCGCCGCTCTTGCGCTTCTGTCCCCGGTGCCAGCGCTCGGCCACCTGATAGGCGCGCTCGATCTGCCGCAGGGTCGCGTTCTCGATCTTCGGGTCGTTGCTGCGCACTATCCGCAGCAGCGGCTCCAGCACCGGGTTGTACGGGTTCGCGCGCTGCACGCCGAGCCGGGCGAGCCGGGCCCGGACGCGGTTGGAGGAGCCGGTGCGGGCGCTCTGGCCGGCCGAGGGGCGCACGGGCGGGGGTTTGGGGCGCGAGGCCTCGGGAGTCTTCTCGACGGGCGCGGACGGGGCGTGCTCGACCGTCCCGCGGGTGTCGTTCTTCGCGTGCGACGCGTTCGGCGCGGGCTTGGCCGCGGAAGCCGAGGCGGGCTCGGGCTTGGCGGCGGTCAGTGGCTGGGCCTCGTCTGGCAAGAGGACTCCTCGTGCGCGATCCGGGTCCCCCGGTCAGGCTCCGGAGACCCCATGGTAGCGAGCCTGAGCTTCGGCATCGCCCTCAGACGGATGTGAGGACCGTCTACTCGGGAAACAAGTGGGACCTCCGCCGGATTCCAGCTGCCCGCGACAACGCGGACGGCCGTCCCGTGGTGCGGGGGACGGCCGTCCGCGTGAGTGGACCCGGACAGGCTGGATCAGACCTGGAGGAGAGCCTCCAGCGGTGCCCCGTCCAGGGCTGGCTCGAGTCGGGCCCGGCCGGCCAGGAAGCCCAGTTCCATCAGGACCGCGACACCGGCGACCTCGGCCCCGGCCCGGTGGATGAGCTGGATCGCGGCCTCGGCGGTGCCTCCCGTGGCGAGGACGTCGTCCACGATGAGGATCCGGTCACCTGCGGTCAGGTCCTCGGCGTGCACCTCGATCTCGGCCGACCCGTACTCCAGGTCGTAGGCCTGGCGGAGGGTGGCTCCGGGGAGCTTGCCCGCCTTGCGTACGGGGATGAAGCCGAGGCCCGCGCGGACGGCGACCGGCGCGCCCAGGATGAAGCCGCGGGCCTCCAGCCCGACGACCTTGGTGGCGCCGGTGCGCTCGGCGGTCTCCGCGAGGGCGTCGGTGAGGGCGGTGAACGCCGCCGGGTCCGCCAGGAGCGGGGTGATGTCCTTGAACATCACGCCCGGCTCCGGGTAGTCCGCCACGTCCCGGATGCGGCTGGACAGCAGTTCTTCGATGTCGGTCATCGGCGCTTCCCGGAGGGTCGGCCACGGCCGCGGTTGCGGGACGCGGTCTGGCTGCGGGGGCCGACGACGGCGGGTGCGGCGTCCTCGTCCTCGTCACCGTGCACGGAGCGGGTCCCGGGCAGCTCCTCCTCCGCCGCGGACTGTGCCCGCTTGGCCAGGACGCGCTTCTTGAGGGCCCTCATCTGCGGCTCGCGTTCCTTGAGGTCGGCGACGAGCGGTGTGGCGATGAAGATCGAGGAGTACGCACCGGCCGCGAGGCCGACGAACAGCGACAGCGAGATGTCGTTGAGGGTGCCGGCGCCGAGGAAGCCGCCGCCGATGAACAGCAGGCCCGCCACCGGCAGCAGCGCGACCACCGTGGTGTTGATCGAGCGGACCAGGGTGCCGTTGATCGAGCGGTTGGCGATGTCGCTGTACGTCCAGCGGGTCTGCTTGGTGATGTCCTTCGTCTGCTCCTTGAGGCTGTCGAAGACGACGACCGTGTCGTAGAGCGAGTAACCGAGGATCGTCAGCAGACCGATGACCGTACCGGGGGTGACCTCGAAGCCGACCAGGGCGTAGATACCGGTCGTGATCGTGATGTCGTGGATCAGCGCGACCAGTGCCGCGACGGCCATGCGCCACTCGAACGCGATCGCCAGGTAGATCACCACGAGGACCATGAAGATCGCCAGGCCCTCCCAGGCCTTGTTGGCGATCTGCTGGCCCCAGCTGGGGCCGACCAGGTCGGCGGCGAGCTTCTCCGGGTCGATGCTCAGGTCCTTGGCCAGCGTCTGCTTGATCTGGTCGGACTTGCCGGTGTCGAGGCCGGCGATCTGGATGCGCAGGCTGCCGTTGCCGAGCTTCTGCACGATCGCGGCGTGGCCGGAGGCCTCCTTCGCGAACGTCTCCGCCTGGGTCACCGAGGTGCTCATGTGCGTCGGTGTCGTGAAGACCGCGCCGCCCTTGAACTCGATGCCCATGTTCAGGCCGCGCACCGCCAGGCCCAGGATGGCCGTGATGGTGATCAGGATGGAGACGCCGTACCAGATCTTGCGGTGGCCGACGAAGTCGTAGCTGATCTCGCCGCGGTGCAGTCGGGCGCCGAGGTTGCCGAGTTTCGACATCGATCAGGCCTCCTTCGTCTCGACAGGGCCGGCTCCGTGACCGGCGGGACGGCGGGTACGGCGCAGCGGCGCCTTGGCGCCCAGGCCCTTGGGATCGAGGCCGGACCACTTGTGGCCGTCCGCGAAGAACTTGCGGCGGGCGAGCAGGGTCATCAGCGGCTTGGTGAAGAAGAAGACCACGACCACGTCGAGCACGGTGGTCAGACCGAGGGTGAACGCGAAGCCCTGGACCTTGCCGACGGTGACGATGAACAGCACGGCGGCGGCGAGGAACGACACGAAGTCGGAGACCAGGATGGTGCGCCGGGCACGCGGCCAGGCCCGCTCCACGGCGGGGCGCAGGGTGCGGCCCTCGCGGATCTCGTCCCGGATGCGTTCGAAGTACACGATGAACGAGTCCGCGGTGATACCGATGGCCACGATCGCACCGCAGACCGCGGGCAGGTTCAGTGCGAAGTGGATGGCCGGGCCGAGCAGCGCCATGATCACGTAGGTGAGGATGCCGGAGACCAGCAGCGAGGCCATCGCGACGAGCGACAGGCCGCGGTAGTAGACCACCAGGTAGATCACGACGAGCGCGAGACCGATCGCTCCGGCGAGCAGGCCCGCGTGCAGCTGGTCACCGCCGAGGGCGGCGGTCACGGTGGTGACGCTCTGTTCCTGGAAGGAGAGCGGCAGGGCGCCGTAGGACAGCATGTTGGCCAGGCTCTGGGCCTCCTGCTGGGTGAAGCTGCCGGAGATCTGTGCCTGGCCGCCGGTGATGGACTGCTGCACGTACGGGCTGGAGACGACCTCGCCGTCGAGGACGATGCCGAACTCGTTCTGCGGCTGCTGCTGCTTGGCCAGCTGGGCGGTGATGTCGGCGAACTTCTTGGATCCGCTGCCGTTGAAGTTCATCTGGACCTGCCAGCCGGAACCGCCCTGGGTGTCGAAGACCGCCTGGGCCTTCTTCACCTCGGTGCCGTCCACGGCGGCCGGGCCGAGCAGGTACTTGTACCAGACCTTCTTGATCTGGCCGCAGGCCACGGTGGACTCGCCGGGCTTGGCGTTCTTGCCGGCGGTGGCCCGGGCGGCGGGCTTGGCGCAGTTCAGGGCGCTGTACTCGGCCTGGAGCTTCGCCGCGTCGGCGGCGATGCCGCCGGAAGGGGCCGTGGACGGGCTCGCGGAGGCCTTGCCCGTGGAGGTCTTGGAGCCCGTCGAGGTCTTGGGGCTCGCGGACGCGGAGGACGAGGGCGTGGAGCCGGCCTTGAGCGCGTCGGTGACCGGGCGGCCCTGCGAGGTGGCCGTGGCCGTCGGGGACCCGGTGGTCTTCGGGGACCCGGTGGAGGACGAGGACGCCTTCTGCTTCGAGGAGGCACTGGCCGACGGGCTCGGCGCGGTGCTGCCACCGGAGGAGGCGCTCGGCGACGGGCTCGGGGTCGGGGCCCCGGTGCTGGGCTCGGTGGCCAGGACCGGGCGGAAGTACAGCTTGGCGGTGGTGCCGACCTGCTGCTGCGCCTGCTTGGAGTTGGTGCCCTTGGGGATGTTGACGATGATGTTGTCGTTCCCCTGGGTCTGCACCTCCGCCTCGGAGACGCCGAGGCCGTTGACCCGGCGGTTCATGATGTCGACCGCGGTGTCCATGTTGGCCTTGTTGATCGCGGACCCCTGGTCGGCCTTAGCCTTGAGCGTGATGCTCGTACCGCCGGCAAGGTCGATGCCGAGACGCGGGGTGGTGTTCCCGGAGATGAACATGCCTCCGGTGAGCGCCCCGATGGCGATCAGGATGAGGGCCAGCGTGCGCCCCGGCTTGCTCTGGGAACTCGCGCTCCGGCCCTTCTTAGGTGCTGCCACCTTCTCGTACTCCCTCTCGGGCCGCCCCGCGCCGGGTCGGCGCGGTCGGCCATGACATGGTGTCGGGATCCCGTCCGGGAAACAGACGCGCCCGGGGTGCTCGGGCCGCGAACCTATCGCGGCGTGCTCCCCGGGACGTGACTACTTCGCGCCGGATTCGCCGTCGGTCTTCTTCGGCTCCTCGTCCGACGTGGCCTCGGCGGCGTTCGCCTTCTCCTCGGCCTCGTCCTTCTTGCCGAGGTCGACGGCCTTGTCGTCGGAGGCGGCGGCAGCGTCGGCGGCAGCGGGCTCGTCGGTCTCGGTGAGGGAGGAGGCATCGTCGGGGACGATGTCGGTGTCGGACTTCAGGTCGTGCTCGATGCCGTGCACGATGCGGTTGTACTCGTCGTCGCTGAGGACGGCGCCGATCGCGTTCTTCGCGAAGAGGAGGTCCACGCCCGGGCCGGCGTCGAGGAGGACGGTCTCCTCGTTGACTTCCTTGACCGTCGCGTAGATCCCCCCGATCGTGCGGACGCCGGAACCGGGCTGCATCTCGTTCCGCATGTTGGCGGCCTGCTGCTGCTTCTTCTTGGCCGAGCGCGTCATCAGGAACATGGCCGCGATGAGAACGATGAAGGGGAGAAGGGTCAAGGTATTCACGGGACGGAGTTTCCTTCGCGCGACCGCGACGGAGAGCGGCCTATGGGATGGGGGTGTGGGCTGCGCCGCCCGCAAGGGCGGCATCGGCGGAGTCTAAGCGAGTCCGCGCGCATGGAACAACGCTCAGCATGGCACCTGGGTTCCTGCCCCGGCCAATGCCCTCGCCGTCACGCCCCGAACAAGTCCTGTTGTCCCTTTCCCGCGGCCGTGCGGGGCGGGGTGAGCCCGAGGTGCGCCCAGGCGGCGGGGGTGGCGACCCGTCCGCGCGGGGTACGGGCCAGCAGGCCCTCGCGGACCAGGAAGGGCTCGGCGACCTCCTCCACGGTCTCGCGCTCCTCCCCCACCGCGACGGCGAGGGTGGACAGGCCCACCGGACCGCCGCCGAACAGCTTGAGCAGGGCTTCCAGTACCGCGCGGTCGAGGCGGTCCAGGCCCCGGGCGTCGACCTCGTACACGGCGAGGGCGGCCGCGGCGATCTCGCGGGTGACGATCCCGTCGGCCTTGACCTGCGCGTAGTCGCGTACCCGGCGCAGCAGGCGGTTGGCGATGCGGGGCGTGCCCCGGGAGCGGCCCGCGATCTCGGCGGCGCCGTCGGTGTCGATCTCCACGTCCAGGAGGCTCGCTGAACGGTGGATGACCCGCCGCAGTTCGGTGGGCTCGTAGAACTCCATGTGCGCGGTGAAGCCGAAGCGGTCGCGCAGCGGGGGCGGCAGCAGACCCGCGCGCGTGGTGGCCCCGACCAGGGTGAACGGGGGCAGCTCCAGGGGGATGGCGGTGGCGCCGGGGCCCTTGCCGACGATGACGTCGACGCGGAAGTCCTCCATCGCCATGTACAGCATCTCCTCGGCGGGCCGCGACATGCGGTGGATCTCGTCGAGGAACAGGACCTCGCCCTCCTGGAGGGAGGAGAGGATCGCGGCGAGGTCGCCGGCGTGCTGGATGGCGGGGCCCGAGGTGATGCGGATGGGGGCGCCCATCTCGGCCGCGATGATCATCGACAGGGTGGTCTTGCCGAGGCCGGGCGCGCCGGAGAGCAGTACGTGGTCGGCGGTGGCGCCCCGCGCGCGTGCGGCGCGCAGGACGAGGTCGAGCTGTTCGCGGACCTTCTCCTGGCCGATGAACTCGCCCAGGTCCTTGGGGCGCAGGGCGGCCTCGACGGCCTGGTCCTCACGGTCGGCGACAGGGCCCACCAGCCGCTCTTCGGCGGGGGTGTCGGTCGTGTCGTCCCAGTTCATGTGATGTGCCTCGGAGGTCGGGTCGGTCAGCGGGCGCGGTTCAGGTTCTGCAGGGCGGCCTTCAGCAGCTGGCCCACCTGGGGCGTCGGGCCGGCCGCCTCGGCCTGCGGGGTCACGGCGGCCACGGCCTCGTCGGCCTCGCGGGTGGCGTAGCCGAGGCCGATCAGCGCGGCGTGCAGCTGGTCGCGCCAGCCGCTGACGGCGGGCGTGCCGACGACGGGCGCGCCGATCGGCTCACCGAGCCGGCCCTTCAGCTCCAGCAGCAGTTTCTGGGCGCCCTTCCGGCCGATGCCGGGGACGGCGATCAGTGCCTTCTCGTCCCCGGTGGCGACGGCCCGGCGCAGCGCGTCCGGAGCGTGCACGGCCAGCATCGCCTGGGCGAGTCTGGGGCCGACGCCGCTCGCGGTCTGCAGCAGCTCGAAGACCTGGCGCTCGTCGTCGTCGGCGAAGCCGTACAGGGTGAGCGAGTCCTCGCGTACGACGAGGGAGGTGGCGAGCTTGGCCGGCCGGCCGAGGCGGAGCGTGGACAGGGTGTTCGGCGTGCAGTGGACGGCCATGCCGACACCGCCGACCTCGACCACTGCGGCGTCCGGGGCGAGTGCGGCGACCGTGCCGCTCACGAAGGCGATCATGCCGTACGGCCTTTCGGGGTTCTGGCTGCGTGCAGGGCGACGGCCTGCTGGAGTCGGTTCTGGGCGGGGGCGCGCCAGATGTGGCAGATGGCGAGCGCGAGGGCGTCGGCGGCGTCGGCGGGTTTCGGGGGCGCGTCGAGCCGGAGCAGACGGGTGACCATGGCGCCGACCTGGGCCTTGTCGGCGCGGCCGCTGCCGGTGACGGCGGCCTTCACCTCGCTCGGCGTGTGCAGGGCGACCGGGATGCCCCGGCGGGCCGCGCAGAGCATCGCCACGGCGCTGGCCTGGGCGGTGCCCATCACCGTACGGACGTTGTGCTGGCTGAAGACGCGCTCGACGGCGACATATTCAGGCCGGTGTTCGTCCAGCCACTGTTCGATGCCCTGCTCGATGGCGACGAGGCGGTGGGCCGGCTCGGCGTCCACGGGCGTGCGGACGACGCCGACGCCACGCATGGTCAGCGGGCGTCCCGCGACCCCCTCGACGACGCCGACCCCACACCGGGTCAGCCCGGGGTCCACCCCCAGTACGCGCACCGCGCCCCCTCCCCGCGCCCCTTGCTCCGGGGACGGCGATCTTTGACTCCCGTCAGGCTATCCGGAGCCACTGACAACAGCGGCGGGCCGGTGGGACGTGTCCCCTCGGCCCGCCGAACCACTCAGCTCGCGGCAGCGCTACGCGTCGACCTTCTCCATGACCTCGTCGCTGACGTCGAAGTTCGCGAAGACGTTCTGCACGTCGTCGCTGTCCTCCAGCGCGTCGATCAGCTTGAAGATCTTCTTCGCGCCTTCCTCGTCCAGCTCGACCTGCATGGTCGGGACGAAGTTGGCCTCGGCGGAGTCGTAGTCGATCCCGGCGTCCTGGAGGGCGGTGCGGACCGCGACCAGGTCGGTGGCCTCGCTGAGCACCTCGAAGGACTCGCCGAGGTCGTTGACCTCCTCGGCGCCCGCGTCGAGGACCGCGCCGAGCACGTCGTCCTCGGTCAGCTCGCCCTTGGGGACGATCACGACGCCCTTGCGGTTGAAGAGGTAGGACACCGAGCCGGGGTCGGCCATCGAGCCGCCGTTGCGGGTCATCGCGACGCGGACGTCGGAGGCGGCGCGGTTGCGGTTGTCGGTGAGGCACTCGATGAGCACCGCGACGCCGTTCGGGCCGTAGCCCTCGTACATGATCGTCTCGTAGTCGGCGCCGCCGGCCTCGAGACCACCGCCCCGCTTGATGGCGGAGTCGATGTTCTTGTTCGGGACCGACTGCTTCTTCGCCTTCTGGACGGCGTCGTAGAGCGTCGGGTTTCCTTCGAGGTCCACGCCGCCCATGCGCGCCGCGACCTCGATGTTCTTGATCAGCTTCGCGAAGAGCTTGCCGCGCTTGGCATCGATCACGGCCTTCTTGTGCTTCGTCGTGGCCCATTTAGAGTGGCCGGACATCTGCCTGTCTCCTTCGCGTAACCCATCTCTGCAACGACGCCTGCGATCCTACAAGGACTCCGCTGTCCGGTTCGCGCGCACCAGGTCGACGAAGAGACCGTGCACCCGGTGGTCGCCGGTCAGTTCCGGGTGGAACGACGTGGCGAGCGCGTTGCCCTGGCGGACCGCGACGATGTGGCCGTCGTGCTCGGCGAGCACCTCGGTCTCGGCGCCGACGGACTCCACCCAGGGGGCGCGGATGAAGACGCCCTCCACCGGATCGCCCTCGACGCCCCGGACGTCGACCGCCGCCTCGAAGGACTCGTTCTGCCGCCCGAAGGCGTTGCGGCGGACGATCATGTCGATGCCGCCGATCGTCTCCTGGCCCGAGCGCGGGTCGAGGATCTTGTCGGCGAGCATGATCATGCCGGCGCAGGTGCCGTAGACCGGCATGCCGGCGCGCACGCGCGCGCGGAGCGGTTCCATCACGCCGAAGAGGACGGCCAGCTTGGAGATGGTGGTGGACTCGCCGCCGGGGATGACGAGGCCGTCCACCTCGGCGAGTTCCTCGGGGCGCCTGACCGGCCTGGCCACGGCGTCGGCCGCGGCCAGGGCGATGAGGTGCTCCCGTACGTCGCCCTGGAGGGCCAGGACGCCTATGACAGGTGTTTCGTCGGACATGAGGGGATTACCAGCCGCGGTTGGCGTAGCGCTCGGTCTCGGGGAGGGTGTCGCAGTTGATGCCGACCATGGCCTCGCCGAGGTTGCGGGACGCGTCCGCGATGATCTTCGGGTCGTCGTAGAAGGTGGTGGCCTTCACGATGGCGGCGGCGCGCTTGGCGGGGTCGCCGGACTTGAAGATGCCGGAGCCGACGAACACGCCCTCGGCGCCGAGCTGGCGCATCAGGGCGGCGTCGGCCGGGGTGGCCACGCCGCCGGCGGAGAAGAGGACCACCGGGAGCTTGCCCAGCTCGGCGACCTCCTTGACCAGCTCGTAGGGAGCGCGCAGCTCCTTGGCGGCGGCGTACAGCTCATTGTTGTCGTAGCCGCGCAGCCGGGCGATCTCGTTCTTGATCTGGCGCAGGTGGCGGACGGCCTCGACGACGTTGCCGGTGCCGGCCTCGCCCTTGGAGCGGATCATCGCGGCGCCCTCGGCGATGCGGCGCAGGGCCTCGCCGAGGTTGGTCGCGCCGCACACGAAGGGGGTGGTGAAGGCCCACTTGTCGGAGTGGTTGACCTCGTCGGCCGGGGTGAGGACCTCGGACTCGTCGATGTAGTCGACGCCGAGGGACTGCAGGACCTGGGCCTCGACGAAGTGGCCGATGCGGGACTTGGCCATGACCGGGATGGAGACGGCCTCGATGATGCCCTCGATCATGTCCGGGTCGGACATCCGGGCCACGCCGCCGTCCTTGCGGATGTCGGCGGGGACCCGCTCCAGGGCCATGACGGCGACGGCGCCCGCGTCCTCGGCGATCTTCGCCTGCTCCGGCGTGACGACGTCCATGATCACGCCGCCCTTGAGCTGCTCGGCCATGCCGCGCTTCACGCGCGCGGTGCCGGTCTCGGGGGTCTGGGCGGGGGTGGGGATCGTGGTGGACACGGGGTGACCTCACTGAAGGGAAAGAGGATTTGTCTTCAGCACCGAGGAAACGCGAGGGGACAAGGCCACAGCAAGGGCCAATGGGAAGCCGGTGGATCCTTTTCCCGCCGGGCCTGCCCGGGCGACCCATTCAGGAGACCCGTTCCACCAGGGCCGCGGGGGGTTCGTCGTCCATCTCGAAGGCCAGCGGGAAGGGGGCGTGGCCGGCCAGCCGGAACCACCGCACCTTGCGGTGCTCACGGAGCCTGCGGGCGGCCCCCACGGCGTCGTTGTGGAAGCGCCGGGCCATCGGCACCCGGCGTACCGCCTCGGCCAGCTCATGGGCCGCCGCGTCGCCTCCAGGGGCCTCTCTGACGGCCTCGACCTGCTGCGGTTCCCCGAACACCGCCCGCAGGGCCTGGCTCAGCTCGCTCTCCGCCACCTCACGCTGCTCCTCCTCGGCCTGCCGGGCCGCGTGCGCGGCCTCGTACAGCACGATCGAGGCGGCGGGGTCCAGGACGCCCGAGGTGGCCAGTTCCTGGGTGACGGACGCCCTGCGCAGCAGCTGCGCGTCGAGCGCGGCCCGCGCCGCGTCCATCCGGGAGTGCAGCCGGTCCAGCCGCCCGGCCGTCCAGCTCAGGTACAGCCCGATCGCCACCAGCGCGACGAGGATCCAGACGAGGGTTACGGTCACGGGCGGCAAGGTTACCGGGACGCTCCCCCACGCCCCGCTCCCCGGGCGGGGGAGCTACTGGTCCCGGGCCAGGCCGAGGCGGGCCCGCAGTCCCGAGCGTTCGTCCGCCGCCACCGCCGCCGCGCCCGCCGTCACCGTCTCGTACACCGACAGGATGTCCGCGCCCACCGTCGACCAGTCGAAACGGCGGACGTGGGCGCTGCCCCGCTCGCGCAGTTCGGCGCGCCGGGACGGGTCGCCCAGCAGGCGTACGGCGGACTCGGCGAGGGCGTCCGCGTCCTCGTTGGCGAAGACCTCGCCGGCCGCGCCCCGGTCCAGGACCTGGACGAAGGCGTCCAGGTCGGAGGCGAGGACGGGCGCGCCCGCCGACATCGCCTCGACCAGGATGATCCCGAAGCTCTCACCGCCGGTGTTGGGCGCCACGTACAGGTCGACGCTGCGCAGGAAGCGCGCCTTGTCCTCGTCGCTGATCATGCCGAGGAACTCCACCCGGGAGCGCAGCTCGGCGGGGAGGGTCTCCACCGCCTCCTCCTCGTCGCCCCGGCCGGCCACCAGCAGCCTGGTCCGCGGGCGGGCGGCGAGGATCCTGGGGAGGGCCTTCATCAGCACCGGCAGGCCCTTGCGCGGCTCGTCGATGCGCCCTATGAAGCCGATGGTGTCGCCCTGCCAGGCCGGGTTGGGCTCGGCCCGCGCGAAGAAGTCCACGTCGACGCCGTTCGGGATCACCACCGCGTCCCCGCCCAGATGCTCGACGAGCGTGCGCCGGGCGTACTCGCTCACGGCGATCCGCGCGCTGATCTTCTCCAGCGCCGCCTGGAGGATCGCGTACGCGGCGATCATCGCGCGGGAGCGCGGGTTGGAGGTGTGGAACGTGGCCACGATGGGCCCCTGCGCCGCCCAGCAGGTCAGCAGGCCCAGCGAGGGCGCGGTCGGCTCGTGGATGTGGACCACGTCGAACCCGCCGTCGTGCAGCCAGCGCCTGACCCGGGCGGCCGAGAGGAACCCGAAGTTCAGCCGGGCCACCGAGCCGTTGTACGGCACCGGGACGGCCCGCCCGGCCGAGACCACGTACGGCGGCAGCGGGGTGTCGTCGTCGGCGGGGGCGAGGACGGACACCTCGTGGCCCAGCCGGACGAAGTACTCGGCGAGATCGCGGATGTGGAACTGGACGCCGCCCGGCACGTCCCAGGAGTACGGGCAGACGATGCCGATCCTCACGACGGCGTCCTCGCGGGGTCGAGATCGGCGAGCCACAGCCGCTGCAGCATGTGCCAGTCCTCCGGATGGTCGGCGATCCCGGTGGCGAAGGCATCGGCCAGCGCCTGTGTCATGACGGACGTCTTCTCGGCCCGGCTACCTGTCCCGGGCACCTCGACCGGGGGATGCACACGGCCCCGCATCACGGGCGAGTCGTCGTACCAGAGGGTGACGGGCAGCAGGAGCGCCCCGGTCTGCTGGGCGAGGAGGGCGGGGCCGGCGGGCATCCGGGCGCGCTCGCCGAAGAACTCGACCTCCACGCCGGACGCGGACAGATCCCGGTCGGCGACCAGGCAGACCAGCCCGCCGTCGCGCAGCCGCCGGGCCAGGGTGCCGAAGGCCGAGCCGCCGCTGTGCGGCAGCACCTCCATGCCGAGGCCCTCGCGGTAGGCGACGAAGCGGTCGTACAGCGTCTCCGGCTTGAGCCGCTCCGCGACCGTCGTGAACGGCGTCTGCAGCTCGGTGGTGACCCAGGCACCGGCCAGGTCCCAGTTGGCCAGGTGGGGCAGGGCGAGGACGACGCCCCGGCCGGCGGCCAGGCCGTCGGTCAGGTGGTGGAGGTCCTTGGGGTCGAAGCCGTTCCTGACCCGGTCCGCGCTCCACGCGGGCAGCCGGAAGGACTCCATCCAGTAGCGCAGGTAGGAGCGCATGCCGGCGCGGGACAGCTCGGCCAGCCGCTCCGGGCCCGCGCCGGGCACCACGCGCGCGTAGTTGCTCTCCAGCCGCAGGACGCCCTTGCCGCGCTGCTTCCAGGCGAGGTCGGCGATGGTACGGCCGAGCCGGACCGCGGCCGGTTCGGGCAGCTTCTTGACGGTGCTCCAGCCGGCGCCGTACAGCGCGTCCGTGAGCCGGTCGGCGGTGTTCACTGCGCCGCCTCGCTCCCCTGGGACGCGTTCTCGTGCGCGGCCGCCGCCTCGGCCTCCGCGGACTCGCGGCGCACGGTCACCACCCGCTGGACCAGCGTCACCAGGCTGCCGACGGCGACGATCCACAGGGCGACGGGCAGCAGGTACTGGATGCCCGGGACGCCGAACGTGTGAAGGCCCGCCAGACCGGCCGCGACCAGCGAGATCACCAGTCGCTCGGCCCTCTCGACGAGCCCGTTGACGGCGACCGGCAGTCCGATCGACTCGCCGCGCGCCTTGGTGTACGACACCACCTGGCCGCTGGCCAGGCAGAAGATGGAGACCGCGCACAGGACGTTGTCGTTCCCGCCGCCCGCGTACCACAGGGCGAAGCCGCCGAAGATCGCGCCGTCGGCGACCCGGTCGAGGGTGGAGTCGAGGAAGGCGCCCCAGCGGCTGGAGCGGCCCAGCTGACGGGCCATGTTGCCGTCGACCAGGTCGGAGAAGACGAACAGCGTGATCACGACCGTGCCCCAGAAGAACTCGCCCATGGGGTAGAAGACCAGCGCGCCCGCGACCACCCCGGCGGTGCCGAGGAGCGTGACCGTGTCGGGGCTCACGCCCCGCCGGATGAGAAACGCGGCGAACGGTGTGAGGACACGCGTGAAGAATGCACGCGCGTACTTGTTCAGCATGGCCTTCCCGACGGTCGGTGTGGCCGCGGCCCTGGTGGCCGCCGGCTGGCCCATCGTAGCCACGCGCGCGCGTGTGCGACCGTCGGGCACCCGCACCCGGCGGCGGGATCCGGCCGACGGGGCGCCCCTCGGCCCGCGCCCGGGGCGAGCGGCGTCCGTCGTATGGACGCAGCGTGACGGGAGTGGAAAGCTCGAAGGACCGCGGGCGTCACCGGAGCCGCCAGCACGCGGTCCCGCGTGTCCGCGCCCACAGTGACCTCACCGTGCACGGGAGGCAAGGCCATGGGCGACAAGGTACAGACCCACCCCGGGGCCGCCGGCAGGGCTACGGCGGCCGACCACCCCGCGTCCGTACGGAATGTGGTGCTGGTCGGCCACTCCGGTTCGGGCAAGACGACTCTGGTGGAGGCCCTCGCGCTGACCGCGGGGGCGGTGAACCGGGCGGGCCGCGTGGAGGACGGCGGCACCGTCTCGGACTACGACGACATCGAACACCGCCAGCAACGCTCGGTCCAGCTGTCGCTGGTGCCCGTCGAATGGGACGGCATCAAGATCAATCTGCTCGACACCCCCGGATACGCCGACTTCGTCGGAGAGCTGAGGGCCGGTCTGCGCGCGGCGGACGCGGCCCTCTTCGTCGTCTCCGCCTCGGACGGGGTGGACGGCTCGACCCGCATGGTCTGGGAGGAGTGCGCGGCCGTCGGCATGCCGCGGGCCATCGTCGTCACCCACCTGGAAGCCGCCCGCGCCGACTTCGAGGAGATGACCCGGGTCTGCGCCGAGGCGTTCGGCGCCGACGACCCCGACGCCGTACTGCCCCTCTACCTGCCCCTGCACGGCGCGCCGGCCCCGGACGGGCACGCGCCCGTGACCGGGCTGACCGGGCTGCTGTCGCAGCGGCTGTTCGACTACTCCACCGGCGAGCGCAAGGAGTCCGAGCCGGGCGAGGAGCAGCTGCCGCGGATCGAGGAGGCCCGCAACCGGCTCATCGAGGGGATCATCTCCGAGAGCGAGGACGAGACCCTGATGGACCGCTACCTCGGCGGTGAGCCGGTCGACGTCAAGACCCTGATCCAGGACCTGGAGCGGGCCGTGGCCCGCGGCGCCTTCTTCCCCGTCCTGGCCGCCGCCCCCGCGGCCGAGGGCGGCAGGCAGGGCCTCGGCACCGTCGAGCTCCTGGAACTGATCACCGGCGGTTTCCCCACCCCGCTGGAGCGCCGGGCCCCGGAGGTGACGACGGTCGGGGGCGCCCCGCGCGAGCTGAAGACCTGCGATCCCGACGGCCCGCTGGCCGCCGAGGTCGTCAAGACGGCCTCGGACCCTTACGTCGGCCGGGTCTCCCTGGTGCGGATCTTCTCCGGCACGCTGCGCCCCGACCAGACGGTGCACGTCTCCGGGCACGGTCTGGCGGACCGCGGTCACGAGGACCACGACGTCGACGAGCGCATCGGGGCCCTGTCCACACCGTTCGGCAAACAGCAGCGTCCGGTGACGCACGCCGTCGCCGGCGATCTGGCCTGCGTGGCGAAACTCGGCCGCGCCGAGACCGGCGACACGCTCTCGGCCAAGGACGATCCGCTGCTGATGGAGCCGTGGGAGATGCCCGACCCGCTGCTGCCGCTCGCCATCCAGGCGCACAGCAAACAGGACGAGGACAAGCTCTCCCAGGGGCTGAGCCGCCTGGTCGCCGAGGACCCGACCATGCGCCTGGAACAGAACCAGGACACCCACCAGGTGGTGCTGTGGTGTCTCGGCGAGGCCCACGCGGACGTCGCCCTGGAACGGCTGCGCAGCCGCTACGGCGTCCAGGTCGACGTCGTACCGCACAAGGTCTCGCTGCGCGAGACGTTCGCGCACCGGGCCACCGGGCGCGGCCGGCACGTCAAACAGTCCGGCGGGCACGGCCAGTACGCCATCTGCGAGATCGAGGTGGAGCCGCTGCCGGGCGGCTCGGGCATCGAGTTCGTCGACAAGGTCGTCGGCGGCGCCGTGCCCAGGCAGTTCATCCCCTCCGTGGAGAAGGGCGTGAGGGCGCAGGCCGCCAAGGGAGTCGCGGCCGGGTACCCGCTCATCGACGTGCGGGTCACCCTGCTCGACGGCAAGGCGCACTCGGTCGACTCCTCCGACGCCGCCTTCCAGACGGCCGGCGCGCTCGCGCTGCGCGAGGCCGCCGCGGACAGCAGGATCCACCTGCTGGAACCGGTGGCCGAGGTGACCGTGCTGGTCGGCGACGACTACGTGGGCGCCGTGATGAGCGACCTGTCGGGCCGGCGCGGCCGGGTGATCGGCACCGAACAGGTGGGCTCCGGACGCACTCTCGTACGGGCCGAGGTGCCCGAGTTCGAGATCGGCCGGTACGCCGTCGATCTGCGCTCTCTCTCGCACGGCACCGCCCGATTCAACCGGGCCTACGCGCGGCACGAGCCGATGCCGCCGCAGATCGCCGAACGGATCCGCGCGCAGGCCGGGGAGGACCAGCAGTGAACGGGCCGCCGGTGTCCGGTGGTTCGTGCCCCTGAAGGGGTCGGCGGGCGGCTTCGGCCGTCCGCCGACGGATGTCGGTGGCTGCGGATACGCTGTTCAACAGGTGTGCGGAGCCTGGAAGTCGGGAAGGCCGCAGGAGCGACACCGGCGGCGATCGGGGGCGGGTATGTCGGTTGGAACCGAGTGGGACGGGCCACAGGTGCCCATCTCGGGCGACGGGAGTCAGGCGGCGACCTTCGCGCTGGCCTCGGCGGCCTATCGGGACAACGTGTTCGAGGACATCACGAAGGCCGACACCGAGTGGCACAAGTCCACCGTCAAGCCGGGCCGGATATCCCTCCTCAAGCCGAACCTCGGCGAGGCGTTCTCCCGCGCCGTCGTCGACCGCATGCTCGGTCCCGGCCGCAAGCCGCTCATCCAGTCCTTCGGCATGGACCCGCAGGTGGTGGTCGAGCACTGCCTGGCCGCCAACAACATCCGCCGCGAGCGCGACAACCGGCTGAGCATGGTCATGGTGCTGTGCGGCCTGCTGTTCCTGCCCGGACTCGTCGTCTGGCTGCTCGTCTTCCAGCTGCGCACCCTCGTCGTCCGACGGGACAGCCAGCGGGCCGGAGCCCTCGCCACCGCCCTGCTCGTCGGAGTCGGCGCCCTCGCCGTGATCTTCTTCCTGAAGATGCCGTTCTCCGGGTTCTGGGGGTGGTACGCGCGCGGGGCCGTCGTCGCCCCCGTCCTCGGCTGGTTCTGGGCCAGGCGGATCTGCGAGAACACCGCGAACGACCTGCGGGCCCGCTGGGACGGGCTGGCCGGTGGCAGCAGCGTCGGCGCCAAGGTCCCCGAGACCGTGCCGCGAAGTCCCGGCGAGACCGCCGCCGAGCAGCTGCGCCAGTCGCTCGCCAAGCTCAGCGCCGAACAGCAGTCCAACTCCGTCTTTTACGCCGGCCCCAAGGGCATACTCGGCATGGGCACCCGCTGGGGTGCCTGGCAGCTCGCCGAGGACCTGGTGCCCGCCGACCCCACCCGGGAGATCCACCCCTTCCGCAGCTGGGACGTCATCCGGTCCATCCACGACCAGCTGCGCATGCTCGAACGCGGCCCGCTGAACACCGGCGGCTTCACCAAGCCCTCGATACGGCACTGGATCGTCACGCCGATCGGGGAGAACGCCGCCGCTGTCGCCCGGCCGGAGGGCACCGACGTCGAGGCCTACCAGGTCAAGTCGCACGCGATACAGGACATCTGCAACAAGCAGCAGTTCGGCAGCGGCGACCGGCACTACCTGGGTGTGCAGTGGACGCTGTGGGACGGACAGCTGATCATCACGATGCTGATCACGGTCACCGTGCTGCACGAGACGCTGCGCATCGAGGTGACCGGCCACGCCCTGGGCCCGGTGGACTCCCTGTTCACCTCGAAGCCGGAGGCCCCCACCAAGGAGGTCGCCAAGTCCTTCAAGCCCTGGGAGACCCGCACGGTCAAGCTGCCGCTGGTCACCACCGACGAGGTGGTACGGCTCGCCGCACGGGCCCCGCTGACCTGGTATCCGCCGGCCCTGAACTGGCTCGGTGGCTCACTCGCCCTGCCCGAGCCGTTCGGTCTGCGGCACGTCTGGGCCGACAAGCCCTGGCGCCACCGCTTCATGGCCGACGACGCCCTGCGCGCGGCCACCCCGGTGCTGCGGGTGGTGCACTCGGCCGCGATCCGGGTCCTGGCCGACAACGGCGTGGACACGGAGAAGTTCGGCACCCGGTCCGCGTTCCTCAGCACCGCCGTGCAGGACCCGACCCCGCGCAAGGCCGACCTCTACGACGCGTGAGGGGTGCCCCTTCCACGGGGCACCCGGCGTCCGCGGTCAGGCGGGCCACGCCTCCGCCAGCATCTTCCGGGTGTCCGCGAGCAGCTGCGGCAGCACCCTGGTGTGGCCGACCACCGGCATGAAGTTGGTGTCGCCGCCCCAGCGCGGCACGACGTGCTGGTGCAGATGAGCGGCGATGCCGGCGCCGGCGACCGCGCCCTGGTTCATGCCGATGTTGAAGCCGTGCGCGCCGGAGGCCGTACGCAGAGCGGTCATCGCCTGCTTGGTCAGCTCGGCCAGCTCGGCCGTCTCCGGACCGGTCAGCTCGGTGTAGTCGGCCACGTGCCGGAAGGGCACCGTCATCAGGTGGCCGCCGTTGTACGGGTAGAGGTTGAGCACCGCGTACACGTGCTCGCCGCGCCGGACGATCAGGCCGTCCTCGTCGGACTTCGCCGGCAGGGAGCAGAACGGGCAGCCGTCGTCGGCCCCGGGACCGCTCGGCTTGTTCTCGCCCTGGATGTACGCCATCCGGTGGGGCGTCCACAGGCGCTGGAACGCGTCCTGCGTCCCCACTCCGATCTGCTGCTCCGGCTCACTCGTCATGCAAAGCAGCATATGGCTTCGCCCGTTCGCGGCGTGTCGCCGGGGCGGGCGGGAGCCGGTCACCGGCCGGGGCCGGCCGGTGACCGTTTCGCGTGCGCGCCGGATCAGACCTGCGCGCGCTCCTCGACCACCTTCACGATCTTGGCGATGGCCTCGTCGAGCGGGATGCCGTTCTCCTGCGAGCCGTCGCGGTAGCGGAAGGACACCGAACCGTTCGACATGTCCTCGTCGCCCGCGATGACCATGAAGGGCACCTTCTGCTTCTGGGCGTTGCGGATCTTCTTCTGCATACGGTCCGAGGAGGAGTCCACCTCGACCCGCAGGCCCTTCTTCCTGGCCGCCGCGGCGAACTTCTCCAGGTACTCGACGTGCCCGTCACCGATCGGGATACCGACCGCCTGGACCGGGGCGAGCCAGGCCGGGAACGCGCCCGCGTAGTGCTCGAGGAGCACCGCGAAGAACCGCTCGATGGAACCGAACAGCGCGCGGTGGATCATGACCGGGCGCTGCTTGGAGCCGTCGGCGGAGGTGTACTCCAGGTCGAAGCGCTCCGGCAGGTTAAAGTCGAGCTGGATCGTCGACATCTGCCAGGTACGGCCGATGGCGTCCTTGGTCTGGACGGAGATCTTCGGGCCGTAGAAGGCGGCACCGCCCGGATCGGGGACCAGGGGCAGGCCCTGCTTCTCGGCGACCTGGCGCAGCGTCTCGGTCGCCTCCTCCCAGGCCTCGTCCGAGCCGACGAACTTCTCCGGGTCCTTGGTGGACAGCTCCAGGTAGAAGTCGGTCAGGCCGTAGTCGCGCAGCAGCCCGAGGACGAAGGTGAGCGTCTTGTCCAGTTCCTCGGACATCTGCTCACGCGTGCAGTAGATGTGCGCGTCGTCCTGGGTGAAGCCCCGCGCGCGGGTCAGGCCGTGCACCACGCCCGACTTCTCGTACCGGTACACCGTGCCGAACTCGAAGAGCCGCAGCGGCAGTTCGCGGTACGAACGCCCCCGGGCGTCGAAGATCAGGTTGTGCATGGGGCAGTTCATGGGCTTGAGGTAGTAGTCCACGCCCTCGTCGAGCTGCATGGGCGGGTACATGCCGTCGGCGTACCAGTCCAGGTGCCCGGAGGTCTCGAAGAGCTTCCCCTTCGTGGCGTGCGGGGTGTAGACGAACTCGTAGCCCTCTTCCTCGTGCCTGCGGCGCGAGTAGTCCTCCATCACCCGGCGGATGATGCCGCCCTTGGGGTGGAAGACGGCGAGGCCGGAGCCGATCTGCTCCGGGATGGAGAACAGGTCCAGCTCGCTGCCGAGCTTGCGGTGGTCGCGCTTCTCGGCCTCGGCGAGGAAGTCCAGGTACGCCTTCAGCTCGTCCTTGGACGGCCAGGCGGTCCCGTAGATGCGCTGCAGCATCGGGTTCTTCTCGCTGCCCCGCCAGTAGGCGGCCGCGTTGCGCATCAGCTTGAACGCCGGGATCAGCCGGGTGGAGGGCAGGTGGGGACCGCGGCACAGGTCCTTCCAGCACAGCTCGCCGGTCCTGGCGTCCAGGTTGTCGTAGATGGTCAGCTCGCCCGCGCCGACCTCTACGTCCGCGCCGTCGTCGCTGGAGGCGGAGCCCTTGAGGCCGATCAGCTCCAGCTTGTACGGCTCGGCGGCCAGCTCCTCGCGAGCCGCCTCGTCGGTGACCACCCGGCGGGCGAACCTCTGGCCCCGCTTCTGGATCTCCTGCATCTTCTTCTCGATGGCCTTGAGATCCTCGGGCGTGAACGGCTTCTCCACGTCGAAGTCGTAGTAGAAGCCGTCCTTGACCGGCGGGCCGATGCCCAGCTTGGCCTCGGGGAACAGCTCCTGCACGGCCTGCGCCATGACGTGCGCGGTGGAGTGGCGCAGGATGTTCAGGCCGTCCTCGGAGGTGATCTCGACGCCCTCGACGGTCTCGCCGTCCGCGACCCGGTGGGTGAGGTCCCGCAGCTCGCCGGCGACTCGCGCGGCGATGATCGAGCGCTCGCCGGCGAAGAGGTCGGCGGCCGTAGTGCCCGTCGTCACCACGCGTTCTTCCCGCTCGGAATCGCGTTGGATGATCACACGGACGTCTGACACCGGTCTCTCCTGACTGAAGGTGGGTGCGGCGCCATACCAGGAGCGCGCGCACCTCGGATCGTACCGACCCGACCCCGTCGACCGCGAAACGGTTAGTCGAGGTCCTCCTGGAGCGACTTCAGCAGCCGGTCCCGCTCGGCGTCGTCCACCTGCACGGGTACCACGTTCGAGGCGCCGGTGAGCCTGCGGAAGCCGCCCCGGCTCTCCAGCCGCCCGTGCACGCACACCGGCAGTCCCACGAGGTGGGCGTGGCCTGCGACGCCGTAGTCCGCCTCGTCGAGGGTGACGCGCACATGCGGCACGTCGGCGCCCGTGAGCACCCGCAGCCGTACGGCGCCGGGGCCGCGCGGGCCCGAGCGGCGCATCCGGACCACGACGCCGGTGATCCGCACCGGCAGCGGCGGCTCCTCGCGCAGATAGCGGGCCCCGGCCTGGCGCAGGACCGGCAGGTCGCCCGGTGAGAACTCGACGGGCTCGGCCCAGGCGGCGCAGTCCTCGGGGATGCCGGCGGCGGGTGCCCACTCGACGGCGATCCGGGCGCCCTCGGTGCCGCGCACGAGGGTGATCAGCGCCTCGGCCAGCTCACGGCTGACGCCCGCCTCGACGGCGCCGTCGAAGGCGTCCATGCCGCCGGTGGCGCGCTGGTAGTCGATGGCCTCGCGGGCGGCGTAGAGGGCCTGGTGGAGGCGGACGGCCAGGGGGCGGGCGGTGGCCACGGGCACGAAGGCGGTCAGCCGGCGGCCACCGGCCGCCGGGCCGACGAGGACGTGTTCCAGCAGCGCGGTGGCCGGGCGCCGGTGCCGGGCGCCGTGGTAGCCGGCCCGCGCGCGGGTGGCGAGCGCCCCGGCGAGGAGCAGCTGGCGGGCGGCCGTGCGCAGTTGTTCCCCGACCGTCCAGGCGGCCGTGTCTCCGGGACCGGCGGGGGCGTCGCGCCACCAGCGGATCTCGTCGCTGGGGACGGCCAGGCAGACCAGGATCTCGTGGGCGGAGGGGGTCCGGCTGCGGGAGAGGGCGAGGAGCGCCTCGCCGAGCAGGTCGTCGCTGTCGGGGAAGGCCCGGCTCTCGGGCACCAGCAGGCTGGTGGCGGCGCCGGGTCCGGGCGGCGTCCAGCGGCCGTAGCGCCCGGCCGCTCCCCCGCGCCGTTGCCAGCCGTGCCGGTGCAGCAGGGCGCTGAGCACGGCCGGGTCGACGTCGGCGGGGTTCACGGCGGCGGGGTTCATGTCGGCGGGGTCCGCCTCGGCGGGTCCGGGAGGCCGGTTCGCCCGGGTGCCGGCGGGGTGTGGCCCGGCTTCCCGCAGGGGTTCGCCGTACGGCGGGTGCCTCATGGTCTGCCTCCCGTTCCCACCCGGGTCATGATCTCGCAGAGCGCCCGGTCGTCGAAGATGCGCGAGGTCGGTATCCGCACGGTGGTCCGGTGCCGGCCGGTGACGGGGTGGCCGGCGAGGTCGACCCAGTAGCAGCAGTGCCTGAGGTCGAGCCGGTCGTGGCTGGCGCGCAGCCAGTCGTCCTGGGATCTGGGCACCAGCATGACGACGAGGATCTTGTGCACCGAGACGGGTGTGCGGGCGAGTTTGCGCAGGTGGTCGTTGTCGAGCGTGAAGGAGAAGAAGCGGCCCGGGGGGTTGGGCGCGATCTGGTAGGTGCACTTGAGCTGCACCTTGATGGTGACCTCGTCGTCGACGGTGTGGCCGGGCGCGCTGTGGCTGACGTGCCAGTCGATGCCGTTGTCCGGGAACGGCTGGGACAGCGAGCAGCCGGCCGCCGCCGCGACCGCGTGGAGATAGCCGACCTGCAGTGTCTCCATGCAGGCGGTGGTGGCGAGAGTGCCGCGCTGAGGGCCGATGCGTTCGGGCAGCAGCCCGCCCCGCTCGGGCTGGGCTATCGCCATGACCAACAGCCTTCCAAGCCAAGAGTTTCCCCGCTGCGGGCCGCTGAACTGCAAAGACCCGTACTCCTGTTGTGTCCTTCCGGCGTACGGCGCAAACGGCCCGGGTATCACCAAACGGGCAGAAGACGGAACGTCAGCTGCCGTGGGTGAACGAGGAGTTGTGGTCGCATGACGTGCTGGTACGAGGGGCCGTTGGCCGCCTTCGACACGGAGACGACGGGCGTGGACGTCGAGACCGACCGGATCGTGTCGGCCGCCGTCGTGGTCCAGGATGCCCCGGGCAGCCGGCCCCGGGTGACTCGCTGGCTGGTGAATCCGGGGGTGCCGGTGCCGGAGGGGGCGACGGCGGTGCACGGGCTGACCGAGGAGCATCTGCAGCTCCACGGTCGGTGGCCGGCGCCGGTGATGTACGAGATAGCCGAGGAGCTGACGGAGCAGGCGGCGATGTCCCGGCCGCTGGTGGTGATGAACGCGCCGTTCGATCTGACGCTGCTGGACCGCGAGTTGCGCCGGCACCGCGCCTCCTCGCTGGACAGGTGGTTCGAGTCGTCGCCGCTGCGGGTGCTGGACCCCCGGGTCCTGGACAAGCATCTGGACCGGTACCGCAAGGGCCGTCGCACGCTGACCGACCTGTGCGCGCACTACGGTGTGGCGCTGGACGGCGCGCACGACGCGGGGGCGGACGCGCTGGCCGCGCTGGAGGTCGTACGGGCGCTCGGGCGGCGTTTCGCGACCCGGCTGGAGCGGCTGACGCCGAGCGAGCTGCACGCGCTCCAGGTGGGCTGGCACGCGGCGCAGGCGCGCGGTCTGCAGGCCTGGTTCGCGCGCAGCGGCTCGGAGGAGACGGTGGACCAGGCGTGGCCGCTGCGGCCGGAGCTGCCCGCCGCCGCGTGACGGAAGCCGCGGCATGACAAAGGCCGGTCCGCTGCTGCGGACCGGCCTTTCCCGGTGGGCGATACTGGGTTCGAACCAGTGACCTCTTCGGTGTGAACGAAGCGCTCTCCCACTGAGCTAATCGCCCGGGAACGCACTGAACCATACAGGCCTTGGCGGCTTTCCTTCAAACCGCTTCCAGGTACGCGGCCAGGCCGCGGCGTCCGGCCCGCATCATCAGCCGGTGGTTGGCGCGGAAGACGGGCCGTCCCGGCACGGCCAGCCGCCTCAGCAGCGGCTTGCGGACATCGACGACCTGCTCGTAGCGGGCCAGTGCCCCCGGCCCCCGGGCGGCGACCGTCCAGCGGGCCCAGCCGTCGATGTCACCGGTCATGGCGACCTCCAGGACCCCGGCGGCCGGGTCGCGGCGCGTCTCGCGTGCGGTGAGGGTCATGTCGTACGGGAGGAGCGAGCGGAAGGTGAACACGCCGGTGGTGTCGTCGAGCCGGGTGACCGCGCGCACCTGGGGCCACCAGCGGGGGTAGTCCTCGGCCCGCTCCAGGGCGGTGTACACGGCGGCGGGCGGTGCGGGCAGGGGCCAGAGACTGAGGAAGCGGTAGTGGTTCCAGTCCATGACCCGAGTCTGCCCGCACGGCCGTCGGCGGTTACGGCATCCTGTCGCCGAGCAGGGACAGGTTCTCGATGGCGGCGAGGCCGTAGAGCGCGGTGTCGTTGCTGGACACCCAGCTCGCCTCGCTGCCCGCGACCAGGGTGGCCGGGCCGCTCAGCGGTTCGGTCTTCCACGGCGAGGACTCGGTGTAGCCGTCGGAGCCGTAGAACTTGGTCCAGGCGCGTTGGGCGAGCGTCGCGTCGCCGGTCTGTACGGCGGCGTAGGCGTCCAGGCGCGAGTGGCCCTGGAAGAGCAGCAGGGTGCCGAAGTCGGAGCCGTAGCGGGCCTTCTGCTCGGCCTTGGTGGCGTTGAAGTAGCGGCAGTAGTCGAGGTAGGCCTCCTTGAATTTCGGCAGGTCGACCAGGTGGATGAGTTCGGCGCACAGCTCGTTGAGACCGAAGACGGCCGAGAGGTGGGAGACGGAGACCACCGGTGTGTCGGCCACGGCGAACCTGCCGGTGGCGAGGTCGTACAGGCCGCTGCCCTGGACGAAGCCGTTGGGCTGGGCGGCGATGGTCTCCATGGTGGACAGGACCCGGGCCCTGGCCTTCTCCCACTTGGGGCCCTTGCGTTCCCACTCGGTCAGCCAGGCGGACACCAGGCCGCTCCAGTCGGTGCCGAAGCCGATGGAGAGGGCGTGCGGGTCCGGGGTGTAGGGACCGGTGCGCACCTTGCGCTGGGGGTCGAGGACGAGGAACGTCTCGTCGGAGTCGACGTTGGCGTGCATGAGGTCGCCGACGCGTTCGTCGGCGGTGAGGAAGTAGTAGAAGCGGCGGTAGGTGGTGTTGGCGATGCGCTGCTGTTTGGCGCTGTCGCCGAAGTGCTGGACTCCGTGCCGGGTGCCGAGTCCCGCCCACTGGCCGATGTGGTAGACGTCGACCTCGCCGGTGTGCCTGGTCAGCGCCTCCGCGAAGCGGAAGATGTCGGCGCGGCCGGAGCGGAGGTAGGCGAACCAGAGCCAGATGTCCGGGGACAGCTCGGAGTTGTCCCAGGCGTAGCCGCCGACGTCGTAGCGCCACTGGTGCCGCACGGTGTCGTAGGTGTGCATGAAGTCGCCGTAGTCCCAGTAGCCGTACCAACGGCGCATCTCCACCTGGTCCTTGTAGTAGGTGAAGAGGAAGTCGAGGTGGTCCTCGATCTTCGCCTTGGCGGCCGTGGAGCGGTCGGGCCGGGAGTAGAGGCCGGGGCCGAAGACCTTGGCCTTGATGAGCTGTCCGGGCGGGGCGGCGAGCTGCGGCAGGACGCGTACGGCGGCGACCTGTTCGGCGAGGGTCTCGGGGCTGGGCGTGGCGTCGTTGGCCCAGAACAGGAGTTCTGAGGTACGGGCGATGCCGTAGGGGGTGCCGAACTTGGGCTCGTAGTCCTCGTAGGTGATGTTGAGGCCTTCGAGCTGTTCGGCGTAGGTGTCCTGGCCCATGCCGTCGTGGTAGAAGCGCAGGTCCATGGGCTGGGCCTCGGGCGACCAGAGCCAGAGGGTGACGGTGGCCTCGTCGGTGTCCGCGCCGCGGATGTCGAGCTGGGCGGGGAACTTCTCCCAGAAGTCGCGCAGACCGAAGGAGAGACCGCCGCTGACGCCGCCGACGTATCCGAAGCCGGAGGCCCGCCTGCCGCCGCCGGCGGCGATCCAGCCGTGGCCCTTCTTGGTGCGCTTGCGCAGGGTGAAGCCGTCGGCGGAGAGCTGGGAGAGGGTGTAGTCGCCCCAGTGCGGGATGTACTGGAGGCGGCTGGTGACGCGCTGGTCCCAGGTGGAGGGATCGGGCAGCTTCTGGCCCGCGTACTGGGCCTCCTGCACGGCCGCGCCCGGGTCGCGGCGCAGGCCGGTGATGCCCTGGACGGCCTCGCGCAGCAGGCCGGTGCCCTCGCCGCCGATGCGGACGTGCCGGTCGTAGGCGGCGTCCCGCAGGGGCACGGAGAAGCGGACGCCGAGGCCGCGGATGAAGTCGCCGGCGGCCTTGCCCGGCTCCTGGGTGCCGTCGTAGGTGATGGTGTGCACCATGCGGAAGGAGTCGGCGCCCGCGTAGAAGTAGAGGCGGAGGGAGAACGGCAGCCAGCCGCGGTCGCCCTTGCGGTGCTTGCCGTCGACGCGGACGACGGCGCGGACCGGGCCGTCCTGTTCGACGGTGACCGAGTCGATCGCGCCGTCGAAGCGCTCGGTCCTGACCGTGCCCTGGTCCTCGTCCTCGATCTCGGGCTGGCGGACGAGGACCAGCCGCCCGTTCCTGGCGATCTCGGTCGAGCCCCGGGTGACGGACTTGACGATCGTGGAGCCGTTCTTGCCGATCCGCACGGTGATGACGCCGGTGGAGACGTCGATGGTGCCGCCGCTGCGGTCGACGGTGACCTTCTTGTCGGGGGCCGCGGGCGTGCCCGCCGTGAGGGTGAGCTTGCCGGAGCCCGAACCGACGGCGTGCGCCGTCCACTTGAGGGAGCCGTCGGGCCAGTAGGCGAGCGGCCAGGTCTGCACGGGTACGGCCTTGCCGTCGGCGTCCGTCAGCGCGAAGGCCTGGTCCTCCTGGTAGGTGCCCATCGGCCAGGGCACGCCGACCGTGGAGCCCGGCGCGGCGCCGAGCCCGCCGTCCTCCAGCCAGTCCAGGGTCACCGGGTCCGCGTCGGCGGTGCCGGCTCTGGGGGCGGCCTGCGCGTTCCGGCTGCCCAGTGCCCAGCTGAACTGGGCGGCGGCTCCGGCGGCCGCGGCTGCCTTGAGGAGGGACCTGCGGGGAATGGGGGACATGGCCTGTCCTTTCGTACGGAATGTACGTATGGGATGGTCAGGGGCATGACAGAGCGAGGTACGGCGCCGGTGCGCCGCCCCGGGTGGGGGCCGCCGCTGGTCAGCGGCGGCGGTGGCGCTCCTCCACGGCGACCGCCGCCGCCGCGACGGCCCCGAGGACCGGGACCGCGAGCGGCGCGATGAGCAGGGCGGAACAGCCGACGAGAACCGCTCCGCCGACGAGCAGGAAGGATCCGGCGGGGTCGAGGACCGTACGGCGGCCGGCCTCGGCGAGCAGGGCGCGCCAGCTGTCGCCCGGCGTCCAGACGGCCGCCGCGCGCATCCCGGCGACGGCGGCGCCGATCAGCGCGAACAGTCCGGCGGCACCGACCAGCGGACCGCCCGGCAGACCGGCCCGCACGGCCTGGACGTCCGTCCAGGCCAGGCCGGCCGCGACCCATCCGAGCAGCCCGGCGATCCAGCCGCCGCGCAGGGCGGCCCGGAAGTCGGCCGCGAACTCCCGCCGTCCGCCGCCCTCATGGGCGATGCGGCGCCGCAGGTGCCGGGCGCCGGCGGCGAAGGCGGCGAGGTGGGTGACCACGCCGAGCGAGGCCACCGCGATCCACACGCCGGTCAGCAGGCACTCGGCGAAGAGGCCGAACCGCTCGGCGAACACGGACTCCTTGCGCGCCTTGACACGTGCTTCGGCCATGGGAGATCCGCCTCAGCCCTTCAGTCCGGAGGTCGCCATGCCGTCGATGAGATACCGCTGGAAGGCGAGGAAGAACAGCAGCACGGGCAGCAGCGCGACCAGCGACATGGCGATCATCCCGCCGTAGTTGGCGGCCACGCCGTCGGAGTCGCGGAACATCATCAGGCCCAGGGAGACGGTGTACTTGCCGGGCTCGTTGAGGTAGATCAGCGGGCCCATGAAGTCGTTCCAGGCGTTGATGAAGGTGAAGATGGCGCTGGTGATGAGCGCGGGCCGGCACAGCGGCAGCACGATGGACCAGTAGATCCGCAGATGCCCGCAGCCGTCGATGCGCGCCGCCTCGTCCAGCTCCCGGGGCAGGTTGCGCATGAACTGCACCATGAGGAAGACGAAGAACGCCTCGGTGGCGAGGTACTTGCCGATCAGCAGCGGGGTGTAGGTGTTGATCCAGTGCAGCTTCTGGAACATCACGTACTGCGGGATGAGCAGCACGTGGTACGGCAGCAGGAGCGTGCCGATCATGAGACTGAACAGCAGGTTCCGGCCGGCGAACCTGATCCGGGCGAACGCGTACGCGGTCAGGGAGCAGGAGATGAGGATGCCGACGACGGACCCGAGGGCGTAGAAGAGGGAGTTCTCGAAGAAGGTCCAGATCGAGATGTCGGCGATGCCGTCGGCGAGGCCCTTGAAGTTGGACAGGATCGGGTGGGAGGGGAACAGTTGGAGGCTGTTGATGATGTCCTTGCTGGGCTTGAACGAGGCCCCGATGACCCAGACGACCGGGTAGAGGATCACCGCGAGGATCAGCAGCGCGCCGATGTGCCAGACGAGCGAGCCGGTGCGCCCGCGTCCCGCGCCCGCGCTCAGGGGCTTGCTGGTGGTCACGCTCATCGGGCGTCCTCCGGGTAGTGCACCCACTTCTTCTGGGACCAGAACAGGACGGCCGTCACCAGGGCCACCGCGAGCAGCAGCATCCAGGCCATCGCCGCGGCGAAGCCCATCTGGGAGTTCTTGAAGCCCTGCTGGTAGAGGTAACAGGTGTAGACGAGGGTGGCGTCGGCGGGACCGCAGTAGGTGTTGGAGACGACGTACGCCGAACCGAAGATCTGGAAGGAGTGGATGGTCTCCAGCAGCACGTTGAAGAAGAGCACCGGGGAGATCATCGGCAGGGTGATGTTCCAGAACCTCCGGAACGGTCCGGCGCCGTCCATCTCGGCGGCCTCGTACAGCTCCCGGGGCACCTGCTTGAGCCCGGCCAGGAAGATGACCATGGGCGCGCCGAACTGCCACGCGGTGAGCGCGACCAGGCTGTACAGCACCCAGTCGGCGTTGCCGACCCAGCCGCCGACGTGGAAGCCGAGGAAGGTCTGGGTACGGTCGACGATGGCGCCGTCGGAGAAGAGCGACCGCCACACGAACCCGACCGAGACGCTCGCGCCGATCAGCGAGGGGGCGTAGAAAGCGGCCCGGTAGAAGGCCTGTCCGCGGCGGCTCTGGGCGAGCAGCAGGGCGACGCCGAGGGCGAGCAGGAGCTTGATCGGGGTGCCGATGACGACGTACTTGGCGGTCACCTCGACCGACTTCTGCCACCGGGGGTCGTGGAACATCTTGGTGAAGTTGTCGAACCCGACCCACTTCGGGGTGTTGAAGAGGTTGTAGTCGGTGAACGCGAAGTACAGCGAGGCCACCATCGGGCCCGCGGTCAGCAGCAGGAATCCCGCGATCCACGGGGACATGAAGAGGTAGCCGGCGAGGTTCTCCCGGCGGCGCCCCCGCCGCCGGTCGGCGGCGGGGGCGGCGGAGCGGGTCTTGCGGGTGGCGGGCACGGAGTCCTTGACGAGCGTCACGGCAGATCCCATCAGGCCTGGAAGGCGGCCTCTGCCTCGGTGAAGAACTGCTTCACCGAGGCGGTGACCGAGGTCTTGCCCTGTCCGAGGTCGCCGCCGATGCGCAGGAAGGCGGCCTCGATGGTGTCGGCACCGGAGGGGTGCGGGGTGATCGTGCCGAGGACGCCGGCCTTGGCGGTGTCGTCCTCGTACTGGGCGATCTCCTTGTTCACCGGGTCCGTCGGCTTGAACGCCCGGTACTGCTCGGTGCTGGCCAGGATGCCCCGGTCGTAGCCCATGATCGTGCCGACCTGGGGGTCGTGGACCATGAAGTCGATGAACTGGGCGACTTCCTTGGGGTGCGAGGTGTGGGCCGAGGCGCTCAGCATCAGGGAGGCGAGGTACTGGCCGGTGTGCTTGCCGTCCGTGGTGGGGATCGGGGCGAGGCCGTAGGTGCTGTCTCCCTCCGCCGAGTAGCGGACGGTGAAGTTGTCCCAGGTGAACTCCGCGGCGCCGTGACCGGCCGAGAGGGAGGACTTGGGCTGGTCCTGCTGGACGACCTTCGGGTCGGTGACGATGCCGGCCTTGACGCGGTTGTAGCCGTCCTGCCACCACTCCGTCAGATCGGCCTGGTCGAAGCCGAGGCCGTCCTTGGTGAAGAATGCCTTTCCGTTCTGCCGGAGGTAGAGGTCGTAGAGGTACATGATGGTGAAGTAGCCGGTGTCCCCGGGGACCTTCGTCTTGTCATGGATGGTCTTCAGGGCCTTGAAGTACTCGTCCCAGGTCCAGCCCGGCCGCGGTTCGACGCCCGCCTTCTGGAAGACCTTCTTGTCGACGACCAGCGCCATGGTGTTGGAACCGACGGGAACACCGAGCTGTTTGCCGTCGACCTCCCCGACCTTGGTGACCCCCGCCCGGAAGTGATCGAGGCTCAGATTGCCCGCCTGCACCTGGGACTTGAGATCGAGCAGAATCCCCCTCTTGTCGTACTTCCGAAGAAAGCCGACGGCATTCTGGAACACGTCCGGCGGATTTCCGCCCGCGGCCTGCGTCTGGAACTTCTCCCAGAAGGACGCATACGTCTGGAAGTCGGTCTTGACCTTGATCTTCGGATACTTCTTCTCGAAGAGCCCGATGCTCTGGTTGATCTTCTTCGCCCGCTCCTCGGCGCCCCACCAGGAGTAACGGATCGTCACCGTACCGTCCCCGGAACCGCTGTCCCCGCCGCACCCCGTGGTCGCGGCCAGCCCCAGCGCGGCCGCCGACGCACCGGCCGCCTTCAGGATCGTACGCCTCTCAACATTCCTGCTGGTCCCCACAGTTGGGCCCTCCCCGGAGCGTAGTCGCCCTGCATGAATCGTTTCAAGTAAGCGCTTGCTGGCACAAGTTACGGAGGGGCCGGGGGTGCGTCAATGATTCGGACAGGATTTTCTTACGAACGGGCGGGAGCCTGCGGCGGACCGCGGACGGGCCGCCGACCGGCGGGGCGGGCGATACCCCAGGTGACGGGGCTGCGGCCGGTCGGTCGAACGTGAGGGGGCGGGCGTGGCGCACCCGGGGCCGGACCGAAATTGCCCCCGGGCCGGCCGGGCCCCCGCCCGCGAAGCGTCAGCGCCCCGCCTCTCCGGGCCGCCCCGCTCGATCGCCACCGGCTGTCGGCGGTGCCACCGATTGTCGGCGGCGCGCGTGGGTACCGGCGGCGCGCGTGAGTGACGGCGGCGCGCGTGAGTGACGGCGGCGCGCGTGAGTGACGGCGGCGCGCGTGAGTGACGGCGGCGCGCGTGAGTGACGGCGGCGCGCGTGGGCGGCTGCGGCGCGCGTGGGTGCCTGGGGTGCAGGTGGGCGCCTGGTGCGCGTCTCCGGCTCGGGGTGGGCCGACCAGGCGGGTTCCGGCGGAAGGGCCGACGGCCCGAACCGTGACGCGGCGCCGGAGTCGCCCCAGCACACCGCGCAGTACGGGGGGACACCCAGGACACCCTCCGCCGGTCCACCCGGAGCGAAGCAGTCGGTGAAATCTCGACGCCGCCCCTGCCGCCGGAAGTGGCCGCAGGCCGCCCCGTCAGGTGCCTGATCACCCGCCGCGTACACGCCGACGGCCCACCTGCTCGCTCGCAGGTGGGCCGTGGTCCGGGTGGGCGATACTGGGTTCGAACCAGTGACCTCTTCGGTGTGAACGAAGCGCTCTCCCACTGAGCTAATCGCCCGGGCGCAGGAAGTACATTACCCCATGTCAGGGGGTGCTTCGGCCATCGGCCTACTGGCCCTTGACCTTCCAGGGCGCCACGGCGCCGAACTTCCAGACGTAGATCCCGACGAGCACGGCCACGACCGCCAGCCCGATCACCGTCAGCGTGATGTTGCGGCGGCGCACCCTGGGGTCGAGGGCCCGCTGGGCCGCCTCGGTGACCTTGCGCTTGCTCCAGCGGAGCACGAGCTGCGCCCAGACGAACTCGGTGGCCCAGATCGCCATGCCGCCGAAGATCACGACCCAGCCGGGTCCGGGCAGCGGCAGCATGACGATGCCGGCGACGACGACCGCCAGGCCGATCACGAAGACGCCCACCTGCCAGCTCAGGTGGAGGGCGCGGCGCGCCTTGACGAACTCGGGCGCCCGCGATCCCAGCCCTTGCTCCGGGCGGTCCTCCGGCGCCACGGCGATCTCCCTCGGCTCGCTACTCTCCGTATTCATACGGCGAAACTTTACCTTCTTTACCGAACGGGAACCAGTCACCTCAATGGCCGTACCGCGCGAAGAGGTTCTGGGCCGTAAGAGTTACCTAAAGGCACGCAAAACACTCAGAGGGGTTTACAACGGCACCGTAGGTGGCATGTCGATTTCGCCGACGTGCGAATCCCCGAGCGCACACTGAGCGAAAGGCCCTGGCGCTTATGAACACCACGGTCAGCTGCGAGCTGCACCTGCGCCTCGTTGTGTCGAGCGAGTCCTCCCTGCCTGTCCCCGCAGGCCTGCGGTACGACACGGCCGACCCCTACGCCGTGCACGCCACTTTCCACACCGGAGCCGAGGAGACCGTCGAGTGGGTGTTCGCCCGCGACCTCCTCGCCGAGGGGCTGCATCGGCCCACCGGCACCGGCGACGTGCGCGTCTGGCCGTCCCGCAGTCACGGTCAGGGCGTTGTCTGCATCGCCCTGAGTTCCCCGGAGGGTGAGGCCCTGCTGGAGGCCCCGGCGCGGGCCCTGGAGTCCTTCCTGAAGCGGACGGATGCCGCCGTGCCCCCCGGCACGGAACACCGGCACTTCGATCTCGATCAGGAGCTGTCGCACATCCTGGCGGAAAGCTAGGTCGCGGCCCTCGAAGCCGCCCGGCGCCGTCCACTCGGGGAGACGGCTCGGGCCAGGACAACCGCATACGGCAGAACCGACGCCGTCACCGTGAGTGTTCGCGAGGACGGCGTCGCGTTCGCGTGCCGTCGCCGGGATCCCGCGCGCCCGCGAACTCCCAGGCGCGGGGCCCGGTGGTGCGGGTGGCTGCAGGCATGGTTGTCGCTACCATCGGCCAGCATCGGCGGGCGTCCGCCCGACCCCAGGCCAGGGAGCGAAACGTGCTGATCACCCACGACACCCGGTGCGCCCTCGACACCGTGGTGGATCTGGTGAACACCGCGCCGGAGGACGACACCGCCGCGGACGGACTGCCCGATGTGGCGGCTCTCACCGATTTCGTACGAAGCCACGAGATAAGCGATGTCGGGGTCCTCTCGGAGTTCGATCTGTCGGCGATGCGCAAGGTGCGCGGACGGTTCGCGGGGATCTTCGCGACCCAGGACGCCCGGACCGCAGCCGCGACGATCAACGAGTTGGTCGCCGCCGCCGGCACCACCCCCCGGCTCACGGACCACGACGGCTACGACTGGCATGTGCACTACTTCGCCCCCGGAGCCTCCGTGGCCGACCATGTCGCCGCGGACTGCGGGATGGCGCTCGCCTTCTTCGTGGTGGCCGGGGAGCAGGAGCGGCTGCGCCGCTGCGAGGCCCCGGACTGCCGGCGCGCCTTCGTCGACCTCTCCCGCAATCGCTCACGCCGCTACTGCGACAGCCGTACCTGTGGGAACCGGCTGCACGTGGCCGCCTACCGGGCCCGGCGCAAGGAGGCCGCGGGCTGACGCGTCGTGGGCGTCTCGCCGGTACCGATACCGATCTACCGATCCCGGTGCCGACGCCGGTCCCGGCGGGTGGCGCCGGGACGGGCGTGTACGGCTCACAGCAACAGCAGGTCGTGCAGCGCCGCCATGAGGAGCAGACACCCGATCACCGCAAGGAAGATCATCAGCGGTGGCTGGGAAAGGGCGAAGAGGCATCCGCGCGGCTCGTCCTTCGGCGGCGCGGCCTCGCTCTGTGGCGTGTCCAGCATCTCGCGGCGATGATGGCCCAGCCTGCACCCCGTACGCGATCAACACACCCGGAATGTCCGGGTGTTCGCCGGATTCCATGAGGTCCGGTCCGGTTACTGGCGATCCATGATCGATTCCGGGCGGCCCTACGACGTTATATGACCCCGTGGTCCGTCATATGCCGTGCTTCTTGAGGATGGCCTCGATGTCGCTGAAGTCCTCGGCGGAGCCGGTGGCGCGCGGAGCGGCGGCGGGACGGGCCGCGGGGCGGGCCCCCGGGCCCAGGGAGGGCGCCGAGGCCGTGGGCGCCACCGGGTCCTGCCGGGCCGGGGTCTTCGCGGCTCTGCGTTCCGCCCGGGAGCCGCCGCGTCGGCGCTCCACGGCCCGTGTGGTCGCGAACAGCAACCAGGCCACGCCCAGCACCCCGAATCCGGCCCAGGCCGTCGGGCTGAAGGCGGTGCCGGCGATCCAGCCGACGACTCCGGTCATGACCAGGCCCACGGGCACGAGCGAGTACGCGGCGACGCGGGCCGCCGCCAGGAAGCGCCTGCGGTAGGCCGTGACCACGGCGATGCCCAGGCCGGCCGCGGAGACGGCGGAGCAGACTGTCTCGGCGATCATCCGGTCCTCCTGGGCAGGCTCGGGCGGGCGGGTGCGGCACACGCCGCGGCTACGGCACGGCAGGCGCGCCTCGTACACGTCCATCGTGCACCGCCCGGTCCCCGGGATGCCATGGCCCGGCCGGACATCAGGGACATCTCCGGGTCGCCTCCTCCCTGGGTGCCAGGGGGCGCCGTGCCCTCCGCCCGCCGTGCGCCCCGCCCGCCGTACGCTCCGATTGGGTCGCTCGCTCCCGGCCTGGAAGACTGGTGGCCATGAGCGACTCCTCCCCCGCAGACGCGCCCGTTCTCGACATCTGGTGCGAACTCCAGTGCCCCGACTGCCGCACTGCCCTGGACGACCTGCGTGCCCTGCGGGCCCGCTACGGCGACCGGCTGGAGCTGCGGCTGCGGCACTTCCCGCTGGAGAAGCACCGGCACGCGTTCGCCGCCGCTCAGGCCGCCGAGGAGGCGCTGGCGCAGGGGCAGGGCTGGGCGTATGTGGAGGCGGTGCTGGGCCGGGTGGAGGAACTGGACCGTGAGGGAGAACCCTTCCTGGTCGACGTGGCCAGGGAAATCGGGCTGGACGCCGAGGAGTTCGACACCGCGCTGATCGACGGCCGGCACATCCTGATCGTCGACGCCGACCAGGCCGAGGGCAAGGCGATCGGGGTGACCGGTACGCCGACGTACGTCATCGGGGGTGAACGCCTCGACGGCGGCAAGAGCCAGGAGGGCCTGCGCGAACGCGTCGAGGAGATCGCGGACCGGCTGCTGGCCGGGCAGCCGGGCAAGGCCTGACCCCGGACTCGGCCCCGGACTCGGGCCTCAGATCAGGTTCTTGTACATGGTGCAGCTCACCGGCAGATAGCCGAGGGACTCGTACAGGCGCTCCGCCCGCGTGTTGCCGGCCATGACGTTGAGGGCGAGGGCGCGCTTCCCGGCGGCCACGGCCTGCTGTTCGGCCAGCAGCATCAGCGAGCGGCCGTGGCCCCGGCCGCGGGAGGCCTCGTCGGTCTCGACGTCGTAGACGTACGCGAACTCGTCGGTGAAGCCGAGCCACAGGGTGCCGACGCGGGCGCCGTCATGTTCCAGGACGCTGATCAGCGTGCCCGGCGTGGCCAGGCCCTGCGGCAGAAAGCGGTCGGTGTCCCGTTCCGCCTTGGCCAGGGCCTCGGCCTCGGGGACGCCGCGCATCACCCAGTTCTGGACGTATCCCTCGATGCCGTGCCGCCGCCAGGACCCGTACTCGTCCCGGGTCAGCGGTCTGCTCCGGGTGCCCGGGGGCAGTTCGGGCGCCGTACCGCCGAGATGTTTGCGCATGCCGCGGTTGCGGGGGACGTAACCGAGTGCCGTGGCGAGGCGCAGGGCAGCCGGGGCGTCGGCGGGGACCGCGATCTCGACCATGCGGCAGCCCCAGCCGCGGGCCACCTCCTCGGCGGCGAGGGCGGCGACGGCGCCCCGGCCCCGCCCGCGGTCAGGCTCCTCGATGCGCAGGTCCTGGATCCGGGCGACGGCGGACCCGAAGTCGGGGTGGGTGGAGAGCCGTACCGCTCCGACGGGACGGCTGTTCACGCACACCTGGAAGTGGCGGGACAGTGCCCCGCCGGCATCGCGCTGGAGCGGCTCGGTCGGCCGCAGGGTCGTGGTCATCATCAGTGTTCTACCCTGACCGCCGCATCCGATCAGCCGGATACGCACCCGGTCACGGCCGCCGCGCCCCGACCGCGCCGGACCCGACCACGGCGCTCACCCGACCACGGCGCTCACCCCATCGCAGCGCCGACCGCAACGGCCCCCGCACCGGCACGGCACCGGGCACTCGCACCGGCACCACCGCCACCGCACCGCCCGTCTCCCGCTCCCGATCCTCAGGGATCCAGGTCCTGGCCCGCTCGCTCCTCGAAGATCCGCATCGCCTTGGCGGTCACCGGGCCGGGGGCGGGGACCAGTTCGCGGTCGTCGACGCGGTGCACGGCCTGGATGTCCCGCAGCGTGGAGGTCAGGAAGATCTCGTCGGCCCCGGCCAGGACCTCCAGCGGCAGGTCGCTCTCGCGGACTCCGATCCACTCCACGGCCAGGGCCCGGGTGATGCCGGGCAGGCAGCCGGAGGCGATCGGCGGCGTGTGGATCTCGCCGCCCAGGACGACGAAGACGTTCGAGCCCGTGCCCTCGCACAGCTGCCCGACCGTGTTGGCGAACAGCGCCTCGGAGGCGCCCTCCTGGTGGGCGCGGGCGAGGGCGACGACGTTCTCGGCGTACGACGTGGTCTTCAGGCCGGTGAGCGCGCCGCGTTCGTTGCGGGTCCAGGGGACCGTGATCACGGCGGTCGAGTCGGGCCGGCGGCTGGTCTCGCCCAGGGCGACGACCAGGGTCGGGCCGTGACCGCCGCGGTCGGAGCCGAGAGGACCGTGACCTCCGGTGTAGGTGATGCGCAGCCGGCCCAGCGGCATCGGATTGGCCGCCAGGACGGCCGTACAGGCGCGGCGGACCTCGTCGTGGTCGGGGTCGTGCAGACCGAGGCCACGGGCCGAGCGGGTCAGCCGGTCGAGGTGGCGGGTGAGCGCGAACGGCTTCCCGTCGACCGCCTTCACCGTCTCGAAGACGCCGTCTCCCACGGTCAGGCCGTGATCGAAGACGGAGACACGCGCGGACTCCATGTCCCGCAGCTCGCCGTCCAGCCAGATCTTCATGAAGGACCCCCTCCGCTCTCGTCGTACTCTCCCGACGCTACCGCGAGCAGCCGGGACGCCTTCAGCTCGGTCTCGCGCCACTCCCCCTCCGGGTCGGAACCCCAGGTGATGCCGGCGCCGGTGCCGAAGCGCAGGACACCGTCCGCACGGTCGATCCAGAAGGTGCGGATGCCCACGGCCAGCTCGCCGACGCCCCGGTCGGCGTCCACCCAGCCGATGCCGCCGCAGTACGGGCCGCGCGGCGCGGTCTCCAGGGCGTCGATGATCCTGAGGGCGCTCGACTTGGGCGCGCCGGTGACCGAGCCCGGTGGGAAGGCGGCGGCGAGCAGCTCGGGCCAGCCGGCGCCGTCGCGCAGCTCGCCGCGCACCGTCGACACCAGGTGGACCAGGCCCGGGTGTTTCTCGACGGCGCACAGGTCGGGGACGCTGACGCTGCCGGTGGCGCAGACACGCCCGATGTCGTTGCGGACCAGGTCCACGATCATCACGTTCTCGGCGTAGTCCTTCTCCAGGAGGTCCGCCTCGGTCCGTCCGGTGCCCTTGATGGGGCCCGACTCGACGCTCCGGCCGCTGCGCCGCAGGAACAGTTCGGGCGAGGCGGTGGCCGCCTCCACGCCGTACCCCGGCAGGCGAATCGTTCCTGCGTACGGCGCCGGGTTGCCGCGCGCCAGCAGCGCGGTCAGGGCGTCCACGTCGGCGTCGGGCGGAACCGGGGCGCTGAGCACACGGCACAGGTTGGCCTGGTAGACCTCGCCGGCCGCGATGTGCTCCCGGATGCGGCGGACGCCCGCCGTGTACGCGGCGCGGTCGAGGGAGGAGGTCCAGTCGCCCACGGCCGGGCCGTGCCAGGAGCCCGGCACCGGGGCGGGCACCGGCTCCTCGCGCACGTCCGCGAAGCGGGCGCAGGTGAGCCCGCCCTCGAAGTCGGCGCAGACCGCCCAGAAGCCGGTGGACTCCAGGGCGGCCGGGTCACCGGTGACGTCGAGGAGGCCGGTGGCGACCCGGCCGCCGAAGCGGGCGAGGGGCGGCAGGCCTTCGGAGGGGCCGGAGGGGACGTCAAGAGGGAGGTCGCGCACGTGGTCGAGTCTATGGCGGGTGTCCCCGGGGCGACCCGGACGTGTCCCCGGGGCGGCCCTGACCACGTCGTCCCCGGAGCGCACCGCAGCACGCTGCGCAAACGCGTTTTTGTGCTGGCCCGGGAATCCGCTAGAGTTCAACACGTCGCCGGGACGCGTGAGCGAACCGAAACGACAGGCGGACGTAGCTCAGTTGGTAGAGCGCAACCTTGCCAAGGTTGAGGTCGCGAGTTCGAGCCTCGTCGTCCGCTCGAAGGAAGAAGGGGTCTTCCCGGTCCCCTGCACTCCTGGTGGAGTGGCCGAGAGGCGAGGCAACGGCCTGCAAAGCCGTCTACACGGGTTCAAATCCCGTCTCCACCTCCAAGGACGATTAGCTCAGCGGGAGAGCGCTTCCCTGACACGGAAGAGGTCACTGGTTCAATCCCAGTATCGTCCACTGGATCTTCCGGTACTTTCGGTCAAGATCCGGACCCGCGCGATTAGCTCAGCGGGAGAGCGCTTCCCTGACACGGAAGAGGTCACTGGTTCAATCCCAGTATCGCGCACGCGGCACCCCCGGACGATTAGCTCAGCGGGAGAGCGCTTCCCTGACACGGAAGAGGTCACTGGTTCAATCCCAGTATCGTCCACGCATTCCGAAGCCCCCGGCCCGTACCCACGGCCGGGGGCTTCGTCGTGTCCGCGGCAGCGGCGGAGTCGGCGTCAGGACGAGAACAGCATGTGACCGAAGCTCTTGTGGCGGTGGTGTCCGCCGTGACCGCCATGGCCGCCGTAGTGGCCTCCCTGGTGGCCGCCGTGCGGGGCGCCCCAGGCGGGGGCGGGCGGGGCCGGGTACGCCTGCGGGGCGGGCGGGGGCGGCGGGACGGGCTGGGACCACTGGGACTCCAGACGGGTCAGCGCCTCCAGCTCGCCGTAGTCGAGGAAGATGCCGCGGCAGCCGCTGCACTGCTCGATCTGGACGCCGTTGCGGTTGTAGGTGTGCATCGGCGCATGGCACTTCGGACACTGCATGCTCGGCTCAACTCCTCGCCGTTCGGTCCTGCTTCGTGTTTCCCCAGGACAGACTCCGTCCGGACCCGGTCGGTTGCACCCTACGCGGGGGATCCGGGCGCCAACTGCGCGGGTACCGACACCATTCGGGCACAGCCGTCCACCAGGGCCCGCTCCACCTCGTCCAGCGGGCGGCCGACGGTGAGCGCCTTGGTGAGGGCGCGGGCCGCGGTCTGGGCGGTCAGGGCCCGGGCCGGGACGTCCAGCGCGGGCCAGGGATCGCCGTGCGCCGGTACGGCCGGGCCGCCGGCCGCGCGGTAGGCGGTCAGGAAACGGGTCCACTCGTCGGGCGGGAGGAGTCCGCAGGCGTACCAGGCGGCGGGGCGGGCGAGGTCCCAGGCCGGTACGCCGGTGCCGAGATCGTCCACGTCGATCAGCCGCCAGGGGCCGTACGGTGCCGGGTGCCGGACGAGCTGGCCGAGGTGCAGGTCGCCGTGGCTAAGGGCGGCCGGGCCCGGCATGGGCGCCTCCGCGCGGGCCCAGGCCGGCAGGGCCGCCCAGGCGCCCAGGACGGGCTGTGCGGCGGGGTGGGCGTGCCGGGTCACGGCTGTGCGGAGGCGGGCGACGGCGTGGGCGGCCTTCAGGGGGCCGCGCATGACGGGCGGAGCGGAGGCGGCGGGGACCGGGGCCCGGTGGAGACCGGCGAGGAGGACGGCGGCGGCTTCCCAGGGGGCAGCGTCCGGGACGTCGGGGTCGACGGGGGTGCCGTACGGCCAGAGGGTGACCAGGCGGTCGTCGAGGTAGGCCGGGGTCTCGGAGAGCGGGGCCAGGAGGATGTCCGGGAGGCGGGCGGCCGTGGCCAGACGGAGGGCCAGGTCGGTGGGGGCGGTGTCCGGGGCATGGGCCTTGGCGACCGTGTCCGCGTGACGGACGACGGTGACGTCGGACCGGTGGGCGAGGGTCCCCGCGGCGCAGGCGCACTCGGCTCCGCCGGGGTGGGCGGCGGCTCGGACCTTCGCGGTCAGCCGCGTCGGCAGGTCTGGGGTCACTCGGGTCTCTCGACTGGGGGACGGCGGGAGGAGGGGGGCGCGGGGCGGCCGTCCCGCCCGGTCGCCCTTCCCTGCCCGGGACCTGACCGCCCCTGCCACGGCTTGGCCGCCCCCGGGCGGGACCTCGTCGCCCGTCGCCGCCCCTGCCGGAAAAAGGTTAATGCCGGCGCAGCTCCCCAGCTGCGCCGGCATTTGTGCCGTCCGCCGTACCCCCGTCCCCACGGGGTTTCATGGATGGATGTCCCCGCCCGGACCGCTCTTCCGGGCCTGGGGTCGCCGCTCAGCGCCCCAGCATCACTCCCACGGACGACGCCTGTGTGGCCACCGTGTCCCAGCCGTCGAAGACGACGAGGAGCAGGGCCGCCAGGGGAAGGGCCATGAGCGTCGCCACCAGGGGGTGGCGGCGGCCCGTACGGCGGGGGCGGAGCGCTGTGCGCCCCTGGGTGCGAAGCAGTGTCCGCGGTGCCGGGTGGGCCATGGTCCCTCTCCTGACCTTTTCGGTTGTCGTCGGCAGCGGCGAGTGTCTGACCTCGGGGGACGAGTGCTGCACCCGCCGCTTGACCTCAAATCTAGGCTCGTGGGGGGCGGGGGTCGTCATGCCCTCGTACCGATTGCCGGGCCTCCCGGAGGATGAGCCGCCACCTGCGGTCTACTCCCCTGGGTGGAGACGCGGCCCCGGGTCTCGGGGTCTTCCCTGAGGGCCCGCCCGGCCCTCAGGGTGTTTCCGGGCCGCCCTCACGGGCCCCGGCCGCTGGGGGCCCCGGCGAGTGACTTCGCTCACTTCGACCGCACTACGGCGCACCGCCGACGCCACCCGGCGGCCGCCCACGACCGCCACCACCAGGTACGTCCGGGCGATGCCGCCGACGTCCACGACCGTCTCCACGCCGCGACCCCTCATGTTTCCAATCCCCCTGCCCGGACAGCCGGTTGGAACCACGGCTGCCCCAAAGCCACCGTGTACGGCGCCTTCCTGACCACTCCTCAAGTCCGCCGCCCCGCACGGACAATCCATCGGCCGGAGAGGGCGCGGCCTCTGCGCGCGGCGGGCCGTGGAAACGTAAGCTGTGCCACGTCACACGGACCGGGCAGCGGGGATGAACATGGCGATGATGCGCCTGAGGCGCGAGGACCCGCGCGTCGTCGGCTCGTTCAGGCTTCACAGACGGCTCGGCGCGGGCGGGATGGGCGTGGTCTATCTCGGTTCCGACAAGAAGGGGCAGCGGGTCGCGCTGAAGGTGATCCGGCCGGATCTGGCGGAGGACCAGGAGTTCCGCTCCCGCTTCGCCCGTGAGGTCTCGGCGGCCCGGCGCATCCGGGGCGGGTGCACCGCGCGGCTGGTCGCGGCGGACCTGGACGCCGACCGGCCCTGGTTCGCCACCCAGTACGTCCCCGGTCCCTCCCTGCACGACAAGGTCGCCGACGAGGGTCCGCTCCTCGCGGCCGAGGCGGCGGCGATCGGCGCGGCCCTGTCCGAGGGGCTGGTCGCGGTGCACGAGGCCGGCGTGGTGCACCGGGACCTGAAGCCGTCCAACATCCTGCTGTCCCCCAAGGGGCCCCGGATCATCGACTTCGGCATCGCCTGGTCGACCGGTGCCTCCACCCTCACCCACGTCGGTACGGCGGTGGGCTCCCCCGGTTTCCTCGCGCCCGAGCAGGTGCGGGGCGCCGCGGTGACCCCGGCCACGGACGTGTTCTCCCTCGGCGCGACCCTGGCGTACGCCTCGACCGGCGACTCGCCCTTCGGGCACGGCAGTTCCGAGGTGATGCTGTACCGGGTGGTGCACGAGGAACCGCATCTGCTCGGTGTTCCGGACGCGCTCGCTCCGCTCGTGCGGGCCTGTCTGGCCAAGGACCCGGAGGAGCGGCCCAGCACGCTCCAACTGTCGCTGCGGCTCAAGGAGATCGCGGCCCGCGAGGCCCAGGGCCTGAACGACGTACGGCCGCCCGCGCCGCGTGCCGGGGAGGCGGACCGGCCCACCGGACGGCTCATGGAGACCTATCCGGATCCGCAGCGGACCCAGCGGCGTACGCAGTCCTCCCCCGGCACTCCGGTGCCGCGCGGTGGCGGTCCGGCGCGTGGCGGCTCGCCCGCGCGCGGGGGCGGCGCCTCGCGCGCCGGAGCCGGCGGCGGCCGGCCGGCCGGGGCGCGTCTCACCCCGGCCCCGCGCGGTGGCTCGCGCTCCGGCAACGGCACCCGTCCCGGTCCGCGCAGCGGCACGGGGCGTCCGGCACCGCGCCCCACGGGCACCGGGCGGCGCCCGGCGAATCCGCGGCTGCTGCGGCAGCGGTTGTTCGTGTTCGTCGTGGTGACCCTGCTGGTCGCCCTCGGTATCGCGCTGGCCCAGGGCTGCCAGGGGCCGCCGCACGGGCTGGGCGGTCCGGCCAGGGTCGTCGAGCCGACGCAGGGCGTCGACGCCCCGGCACGGCTGCCGTTCCCGCAGGACCAGCAGTGAGGAGAGCCGTACGGCGCCGCCTCGCGTCCAGGGGCCCGAGGGGACTCAGGCCTCCGGCCGGCCCGTGGCCACGGCGTAGAAGGCGACCGCCGCCGCCGCGCCCACGTTGAGGGAGTCGACGCCGTGGGACATCGGGATGCGGACCCATTCGTCGGCGGCCACCAGGGCCTGGGTGGACAGGCCGTCGCCCTCGGCGCCGAGCATCAGGGCGACCCGGTCCATCCGGTGCGGGGCGGCCTCGTCGAGGCTCCTGGCCTTCTCGTCCGGGGTGAGCGCGAGGAGCGTGAACCCGGCCTCCCGGACCGAGTCCAGGCCCCTGGGCCAGCTGTCCAGGCGGGCGTACGGCACGGAGAAGACCGCACCCATCGAGACCTTCACGCTGCGGCGGTAGAGGGGGTCGGCGCAGTCCGGGGAGAGCAGTACGGCGTCCATGCCGAGGGCGGCGGCCGAGCGGAAGATCGCGCCGATGTTGGTGTGGTCGTTGACCGACTCCATGACCACCACCCGGCGGGCCGAGCGCAGCAGTTCGGCCGCCGTGGGCAGCGGCTTGCGCTGCATGGAGGCGAGGGCGCCGCGGTGCACGTGGTAGCCGGTGACCTGCTCGGCGAGGTCCGGGCTGACCGCGTACACCGGAGCCGGCAGCTCGTCGATGACGTCCCGCATCACATCGATCCACTTGGCCGACAGCAGCATCGAGCGCATCTCGTAGCCCGCTTCCTTGGCCCGCCGGATGACCTTCTCGCCCTCGGCGATGAACAGGCCCTCGGCCGGTTCGCGCTTGCGGCGCAACTCGACGTCGGTCAGGCCCGTGTAGTCGCGCAGACGCGGGTCGGCGGGGTCCTCAACGGTGATGAGATCGGCCACAGGGTGATACTGCCTTGTCCTGGGTGTGGTGCCAACGGCTCGGAACGGTTGTGTTACCCGCGGTTACTCGGACGGTCGCCCGGACGGGCCGGGCCCGACTCCGACGACCTCGCCGATGACGATGACCGCGGGCGGCTTCACCTCCTGCGCGCGGACGGTCTCGGCGACGGTGGCGAGGGTCGCGTCGACCCGGCGCTGGGCGGCCGTGGTGCCCTCCTGGACCAGGGCCACGGGAGTCTGGGGGGCCTTGCCGTGCGCGACGAGCGTCTCGGCGATCTTCCCGATCTTGTCGACGCCCATCAGGACCACGAGGGTGCCGGTCAGCCTGGCCAGCGACGGCCAGTCCACCAGGGAGCGCTCGTCGTCGGGGGCGACATGGCCGCTGACCACGGTGAACTCGTGCGCGACACCCCGGTGGGTGACCGGGATGCCCGCCGCGCCCGGCACCGAGATCGAACTGGAGATGCCGGGGACGACCGTGCAGGGGATCCCGGCGTCGGCGAGCGCCTGGATCTCCTCCATGCCCCGGCCGAAGACGAAGGGGTCGCCGCCCTTGAGCCGTACGACGGACTTGCCCTGCTTCGCGTGCTCGATCAGCGCGTTGTTGATGGCCTCCTGGGCCATGAACCGGCCGTACGGGATCTTCGCCGCGTCGATCACCTCGACGTGCGGCGGCAGTTCGGCGAGCAGGTCGCGCGGGCCGAGTCGGTCGGCGATGACGACGTCGGCCTCCGCGAGCAGCCGGCGGCCGCGCACCGTGATCAGGTCCGGGTCGCCCGGACCGCCGCCGACCAGCGCGACGCCGGGCGTGCGGGTGCGGTGGTGCGGGGCGACGAGGGTGCCGTCGCGCAGGCCCGCCACGACCGCGTCGCGGATGGCGGCGGTGTGGCGGGGGTCGCGACCGCGCGCGTCGGTGGTCAGGACGGCGACCGTGACGCCCTCGCTGTGGCCGGTGGCCGGGGTCCATGCGGTCGCGGCGTCGGCGTCGTCGGAGCGGACGCACCAGACGCGGTGCCGCTCCGCTTCGGCGGAGGCGAGGGAGTTGGCCTCGGGGTCGCTGGTCGCGATGAGCGCGTACCAGGCCTCGGCGAGGTCGCCGTCCGCGTAGGGGCGCCTGAGCCAGGCGATCTCGCCGCCGTCCGCCATCGCCTCCACGGAGGGGGTCGCCTCCGGGGAGACGAGCACGATGTCCGCGCCCGCCGCGATGAGCGCCGGGAGGCGGCGCTGGGCGACCTGGCCGCCGCCGAGGACGACCACGCGGCGGCCGGTGAGGCGGAGGCCTACGGGATAGGCGGGGTGTTCGGCCATGAGGGGCGGCTCCTCGTGCAGCTGTGTGGTGGGCGCGCTGCACCGTCGGAGCGGCCCTGACGTGCGGATTTTAGCTGTGGGCAGGGCACGGGGCACGGGTGGTCCGGCAGCTGAACAGCCGGACCGCCCTCCCCTGCGGCACCTACTTCTCGGTCACTCCCGCCGAGTCGAACGTCGCCACCTCGTGCATGGCCCGCGCCGTGCTCTGGACCAGAGGCAGCGCCAGCAGCGCGCCCGTACCCTCGCCGAGGCGGAGGTCGAGGTCGACCAGGGGGCGCAGGCCCAGCTTGTTCAGGGCCGCGACATGACCGGGCTCCGCGCTGCGGTGGCCGGCGATGCAGGCGGCGAGGACCTCGGGGGCGATGGCGCGGGCGACCAGCGCGGCGGCGCCGGCGCTGACGCCGTCCAGGATCACCGGCGTACGCAGCGAGGCGCCGCCGAGGAGCAGGCCGACCATGGCCGCGTGCTCGAAGCCGCCGATGGCCGCGAGGACGCCGATCGGGTCGGCTGGGTCCGGCTGGTGGAGTTCCAGGGCGCGGCGGACGACCTCGGTCTTGCGGGCCAGGGTCTCGTCGTTGATGCCGGTGCCCCGGCCCGTGACCTCGGTGGGGTCGGCGCCGGTGAAGACGGAGATGAGCGCGGCGGACGCCGTCGTGTTGGCGATGCCCATCTCGCCCGTCAGCAGTGCCTTGTTGCCCGCCGCCACCAGGTCACGGGCGGTCTCGATGCCCACCTCGATGGCCGCCTTGGCCTCTTCGCGGGTCATCGCGGGGCCGGTGGTCATGTCGGACGTGCCCGCACGGATCTTGCGCGGCAGCAGGCCGGGCGTGGCGGGGAGGTCGGCGGCGACACCGACGTCGACGACGCACACCTCCGCGCCCACCTGGCCGGCGAAGGCGTTGCAGACCGCTCCCCCGCCGAGGAAGTTGGCCACCATCTGGGCGGTGACCTCCTGCGGCCAGGGGGTGACGCCCTGGGCGTGGACGCCGTGGTCGCCCGCGAAGATGGCGACGGCGGCGGGCTCGGGGATCGGCGGCGGGCACTGCCGGGACAGTCCGGACAGCTGCGCGGAGATGATCTCCAGCATGCCGAGCGCGCCGGCCGGCTTGGTCATCCGCTTCTGCCGCTCCCAGGCCTCGCCGAGCGCCTTGGCGTCCAGCGGGCGGATGCCGGCGACGGTCTCGGCGAGCAGGTCGTGCGGGTCCTCGCCGGGCAGCGCGCGACGACCGTACGTCTCCTCGTGCACCACCCACGACAGGGGCCGGCGCTTGGACCAGCCGGCCTGCATCAGCTCGGGCTCGTCCGGGAACTCGTCGACGTAGCCCACGCACAGATAGGCGATGACCTCGAGGTGCTCGGGCAGGCCGAGGGCGCGGACCATCTCGCGCTCGTCGAAGAAGCTGACCCAGCCGACGCCGAGGCCCTCGGCGCGCGCGGCGAGCCAGAGGTTCTCCACCGCGAGCGCGGCGGAGTACGGCGCCATCTGCGGCTGGGTGTGCCGGCCGAGGGTGTGGCGGCCGCCGCGGGTCGGGTCGGCGGTGACGACGATGTTCACCGGCGTCTCGAGGATCGCCTCGATCTTCAGTTCCTTGAACTGCTTGGCGCGGCCCTTCGGAAGGGACTTGGCGTACGCCTCGCGCTGCCGCATGGCCAGTTCGTGCATGGTGCGCCGGGTGTCGGCGGACCGGATGACCACGAAGTCCCACGGCTGCGAGTGGCCGACGGAGGGCGCGGTGTGGGCGGCCTCCAGGACACGCAGCAGCACCTCGTGCGGGATCGGGTCGGCGCGGAAGCCGTTGCGGATGTCACGGCGCTCGCGCATCACGCGCAGGACGGCCTCGCGCTCGGCGTCGTCGTAGCCGGGTGCGGCCGGGCCGGTGGACTGTCGTGCCTCTGCCACTGCGGCCGTGCTCTCTTCCTGGTCGGCGGCCCTGGTGTCCAGGTCCTCCGCGTGCTGTACGACATCGGGGGCGGGGCCCTCGGCCGGCGCGGCCGGGGCGGTCGCCGCCTGGGCGGGTTCCGCCTCGCGGGGTGCGGGGACCGTCGCGGTGACCTCCGGCGGAACCTCGCCCTGCTCCTGCGCGGGCAGTCCCTGGGGCTGCGGCGGGATCGGGGCGAGCTGCGGGGGGGTCGGCACCGAGCCCTCCACGGCGACGAACTGACCGAGCGGCTGCTCGGGCTCCGGCGCCGACGGGGCCGGGTTCGCCGGGGCGGCCTCGGCGGCCACCTGCGCGGTGACGTCGGTGGCGGCCGGTTCGGCCTGAACGGCGGCCTCCGGGATCACCTCGGCGGTGGGCGCCGGCTCGGGGACGAGGGTGGCGGCCTGGGCGTGCTGATCGACGTGACCGTGACCGAGCTGCGGACCCTGCGCCTGCGCGGCGGGGTCGGCGACCTCCACGGGCTGGGGCGGGACGCCACCGGCGGGGGGTGCGATGACGTCGGCGGGAGGTGCGGTGGGTTCGGCGTCGGGTGCGGCCGGTACGGCGTCCGGAGCCGGTACGGCGTCCGCAGCCGGTACGGCCGCGGTGGCCTCCGGCTCCTGCGGCTGCACGTGGGGCTCGGGGACGGGCATGTGCTGGGGGGCCTCAGCGGCGGGCGGCTGGGCTGCCACGGCCTCCGGAGCGGGCGCCGGGACCGCCGGGTCGGGGGACTGCGGCCGGCCGGCGTCGCCCACCGGAGCCGGCTGCGCGACCGCGGGGGCCTCGACCGGCACCTGGTCAGGGGCGACCTGCGCGGCGGCCTCCGGCTGCACGGCGTCGGCGGCCTGCACGACCGCCTCCACGGTCTCCACGGTCTGCACCGGCGCGTGGCCCGCGTCGACAGCCTCTGCAACGGCCTCCGGTCGCACCGCCTCGACGGGCTGCGCCGGGACCTGGCCCCCCTCGGCGGGCTGGGCGCCCTCGGGCACCTGAACGGCCTCCGGCACCTGAACGGCCTCCGGCACCTGCGGAGCCTGTTCCGGCACGATCTGTTCCGGCACGATCTGTTCCGGCACCGCGTGCTCAGGCACCGCGTGCTCCGGCACCGCGTGCTCCGGCACGACCTGCTCGGGCGCAGCCTGCTCGGACACCGCCTGCTCGGGTACGACCTGTTCCGGTACCGCCTGCGGCGGCCCGGTCTCGGCCTGCGGGGTCCGCTCCGCCGGCTCCTGGGCGGGCACGGGTCCCTCCCCGCCGACCGGCGTCTCGGGCACGCCCGGGACCTCCGCGGCCGACGCGTCGGCGGCTTCCGCCACCACGGCGACGGAAGCGGTCTCGGCCGGCGCGCCCTGCGGCGTCGGAACAGCCCCGGCGTACACCCCGTCATGGCCGTGCACGACCTGCTCGGCCGGCGCCGCGTCCTCCTGCGCCCGGGCGGCCTGCTCGGCCGGCGCCGCCGCGGCGGTGGTCTGTGTCTGCGTGGCGAGCCGTGCCACGGCCGCCTGCGCGGCACCGGCCGCGTCGGCGACCGCTTCCGTGACCGCGACGGGCGCGGCCGCTGGAGCCGCCGGAACAGCGGGAGCGGCCTGCACCGTTGGAGCAACCGTTTCGGCAGCCGGGGCCTGCACGGCCACCTGGGCCACCGGCGCCGCACCCCAGGGTGCCGCGCTCTGCGGAGCGAGGTGGGCGGGCACGTCGAGGTACTCGGGACCGGCCGACGGCGGGCCCGGCTGCCGTACCGGCGCGCCGGCCGGGCCGCGGTCGGCGAGGGAGCGGACCGGGCTGGCGGAGGCGTCCGGGATCGGCGGGCCGAGGTGCAGGGGCCGGCGCGGGGTCGGCGGGGCCGCCGTCGGGTCGTGCGGCGCGGAGAGGATGGGGGACGGCGGGACGGACACCGGTCCCGTGTCGGGCAGGCGGACGCCGCTGAGGTCGACGGAACCGCTGTCGCGGCCGCCCGCCTCGTGCGCGCCCGGCTCGTGGACGGTCTCGACGACCGGCTCCGGGGCGGGCGGCGGGACCTCGTTGCCCCATGCGCCCTGGGCGCCCGGCAGCAGCAGGTCTTCGTCCTCGGCGGGAGACTCGGAGAGGTAGGTGTACGCGCCGTGCGCGGCAACGCCCGGCTGTTCCACCATGCCTGCGCTCTCCGGCAGCCCCTCGGCCGGGACCTGGCCGGTGTCGGTCATGCGTACCCCTCGCCCATCGGTTAGTGCTCCTACGACCAGCTCACCCGGAACGGCGCACCGACCGCCCCAGTGAAGAACGAGCGTGCGTGCCCAGCGGCACGAACGACCCGCCGGAAATGGCGACAAAGCCATTCAGTGGCATTGTCCCGGCCGTTCCGCCGTCGCGACAGCGTGACCCGCGACTGCCCGCTGTGGACTGCGCCACGTTGCGCGTCCTCGGGTTCTGCCGTACCACACCCACCCCAAAAGAGGCGGGTTTTCCGGACATTGACGAACGAACTTCCGGGTCACCTGGTGCGGTACAACGATCGGCCAGCCTACCGCGCGCGGTACGACAACAGGATCACGGGGCGCGCTCGGCCAGAACCCCGCTGAGCAGGAACGCGACGTTCCGCTCGGTCTCCGTCCAGGCCCGGGTGTCGAGTTCGACGGACTGCAGCAGGGCGCACTCGACCCGGTATCCGTGCTCGGTCAGGTCACGGCCGACGCGTTCGGCCTCGTCGCGGGTCCCGGCGTGCGTGACGATGCGCTGCGGGCGCCGGTCGGCGACCGCGAGGACCACGGCCGCTCCGCCGCCGCCGACGCGTACGACGTCCGGTTCGGGCAGGTCCTCCAGGACGTGCGGGGCGGTGCCGTGGACGACTTGGAGCTGGACCCCGAAGTGACGGCCGACCGCTTCGGTGCGGGCGCAGGCCTCCGGGTCCCGGTCGACGGCGATGACGGCCGCTCCGGCACGGGCGGCCTCGGCGGCGAAGGCGCCGGAGCGGCAGCCGATGTCCCAGACCAGGTCGCCGACGCGGGGGCCGAGGCGGGCGAGTTGGGCGGAGCGGAGCAGGTCCGTCTCGCCCTCGCCGAGTCCGCCGCCGTACACCTCGGCGGGCAGCACCCAGCCGCGCGGCCCCGCGCCCGGGTCGCGGCCGGCGATCCAGCCGCCGTCCTCGCCGGCGGCACCGGGTCCGGTGGGGCCGCCGATGACGATGACGAGGTTGGGGTCGCGCCAGGTGTGGTCGGCGGCCTTGTCGGAGGTGACGACGCTGACCTGTTCGCGCTCGGTGCCCAGTTCCTCGCAGATGACGAAGGTGCGGTGGACGCCGTCCAGGAGCAGGCCGAGTTCGGCGGGGCCGGCGCCCGGCGAGGTGAGGACGGCGACCTTGGTGTGGGCGCGGCAGACGTTCACCGCGCGGCGCAGGGTGCGCCGGTGCGCGACGACCACATGGGCGTCGTCCCAGGGCATTCCGGCGCGGGCGAAGGCGGCGGCCACGGCGGAGACGCCCGGGACGACCTCGACCTCCAGGCCGAACTCGGGCGCGCGCAGGGTCCGCACGACTCCGAAGAAGCCGGGGTCCCCGTCGGCGAGCACGACGGCGGTGCCGCGGTGGGCGGCGATGCGGCGGGCGGCCAGGGCGAGGCTGCCGAGGCGGATGCGCTCGGCGGTGCGTGGTACCTCGGGGAGCGCCAGGTGGTGGGCCGCGCCCGCGACGAGGGTGGCGGCGCCGAGGGCGGCGCGTGCCGTGTCGGTCAGCGGCGAGCCGTCCCAGCCGATCACCGTGACCCGATCGGCCATCGTCGTCAGTCTCCAGGGTTTTCTCAGGTCGTCCAGGTAGCGGGCCCGAGGGCGGGCCTCGTGAGCGTACCCGGTGGTGGTGCTGGGCGCGCGGCGGCCGTGGGGGCGCGGGGCCCCGGTGTCGTCAGTTCCAGTCGGAGAACGACGTAAAACCCCCGGAGTCGGCCAGTTCGTCGCCGGCTCCCTCCAGGTCCTCCGGCAGGAGGCTCCACACGATGTAGTCGGTGCGCACCTCGGTCCAGGCACCGTCCTCGGTGCGGGTCCGGGCTATACAGGCGCCGCGCAGGACGCCCTCACTGATGCAGCCGATCTTCTGGGCGACCTGCTGGGAGGCGGTGTTGTCGGCGGCGGTGCGCAGTTCGACGCGCTCGAACTTCTGGTCGCCCAGCAGCCACTGGGCGGTGGCGAGCGCGGCCTCGGAGGCGTAGCCCTCGCCCCGGGCCCAGGGGGCGGTGATGTACGACAGTTCGGTGGAGCGTACGTGCCAGTCGGTCCTGGCGAGTTGGACGATGCCGACCAGGCGCTGGGTGAGGAACTCGGTGACGGCGAGGTCGACGCCGCGGCCGGCGGCCCGCTCGGCGGGCGCGTACCGGGTGATCCAGCGGTGGGCCTGTGCCTCGGTGTAGGGCTGCGGGACGGCGGTCCAGGCCCCGACCTGCTCGTCGTTCATCATCTCGGCCAGCGCGGGCGCGTCGTCCTCGTCGAGGGGACGCAGCACCAACCGCTCCGTGCTGATGGAGATGTTGGGGAAGGTGCCAGTCATGCGCCGCTCCGTAGACTTCTGGATTTGCTGGGTGACCGTCAGGGCCTGCTGAACTGCCCAGCATGCAGCATGCGGGCACCGGACCGCACCACAGGGTCCACTCCCCGTGAGGGAGCGGACCCGGTGCGTGGTGGTATGGGCTCAGAAGGAAGGGATGACCGAGCCCTGGTACTTGTCCTCGATGAACTTCTTCACCTGGGGGGAGGTGAGGAGCTTGGCCAGCTTCCGTACACGCGGGTCCTTCTCGTTGCCCTTCTTGACCGCGAGGAAGTTGCCGTAGGGGCTGTTCTTCGCGGACTCCAGGACGAGGGCGTCCTTGGCGGGCTTGAGTCCGGCCGAGATGGCGTAGTTGCCGTTGACCACCGCGGCGTCCACGTCGTCCAGGGAGCGCGGCGTCTGGGCGGCCTCGACCTCCTTGAACTTGAGGTTCCTGGGGTTCTTGGCGATGTCCTGCGGGGTCGCCTCGTCGCCCACGCCGTCCTTGAGCGTGATGAGCCCGTCGGCCGCGAGCAGCTTCAGGGCGCGGGCCTCGTTGACGGCGTCGTTCGGGACGGCGACGGTGGCGCCGCTCTTCAGCGCGTCGGCCTTCTTGACCTTGTGGGAGTAGAGGCCGAGCGGCTCCAGGTGCACCGTGACTACGGGCACGATGTGGGTGCCGCGCTTCTTGTTGAAGTCGTCGAGGTAGGGCTGGTTCTGGAAGTAGTTGGCGTCCACCGAGCCGTCCTCGGTCGCCGTGTTCGGCACGATGTAGTCCTGGAACTCCTTGACCTCCAGGTCGAGTCCCGCCTTCTTCGCCAGGTTCTTCTTGACGAAGTCCAGGATCTGGGCGTGCGGGGTCGGGCTCGCGGCGACGACCAGCGGTCCGCTGTAGTCGGAGGAGGCGGAGCCGCTGCCCGAGCCGCAGGCGGTGAGCCCGAGGGTGAGGGCTCCGGCGGCGAGGGCTGCGGTGCTGAACTTTGCGGTGTTACGCACGAAAAGTGCCTTTCCTGTGGGTGGAGCGGTCCCGCGGTGGGTGGTGCGGGGCGTTCGTGGGGGGCTCAGGCGATGTCGCCGGCGTCCGCGGTCGCCGGCTTCTCGGCCTTGAGGAGGCGGAGCTTCGGCGCCGGGCCGGAACGGCCGCCGCGACGGTGCAGGGAGCGGGCCGCGTAGTCGCCGGCGAACTGGATGAGGGAGATGACGACGGCGAGGACGGCCACCGTGATCCACATCAGCTGGGTCTCGAAGCGCTGGTAGCCGTAGCGGATGGCGATGTCGCCGAGGCCGCCCGCGCCGACCGTGCCGGCCATGGCGGAGTAGCCGATGAGGGCGACGACCGTGGTGGTCGTGCTGGCGATGAGGGACGGCAGGGACTCCGGTACGAGGACCTTGCGGACGATCGTCCAGGTGTTGCCGCCCATCGACTGCACGGCCTCGACCAGCCCGCCGTCCACTTCGCGGACAGCCGTCTCGACCAGGCGGGCGAAGAACGGGATCGCTCCGACGGCGAGCGGCACGATGGCGGCCTCCCGGCCGATGGTGGTGCCGGTGATCCAGCGGGTGAAGGTCATCAGGGCGACCATCAGGATGATGAACGGCATGGAGCGGGCGACGTTCACGATCTGCCCGATGACCCTGTTGGCGAGGACGTTCTGGAGCAGTCCGCCCCGGTCGGTGAGGACCAGGAGGATGCCGAGCGGGAGCCCGCCGACGACGGCGATCAGCGTGGACCAGCCGACCATGTAGAGGGTGTCCCAACAGGCCTGCGACAGCAGGGGCTGCATCTCCGGCCAGGTCACTTGGCGCCCTCCTTCACCGGCTCGGGCCGCCGGCCCGCGCGGTCGACGACGTCGACGACGAGGCCCCGTTCGCGCAGGAAGCCGATCGGCACGACGTTGTCCTCGTAGCGACCGGGCAGTTCGATGCGCATGCGGCCGATCTGCAGGCCGCCGACGGTGTCGATGGCCGCGCCGAGGATCGATATGTCGATGTTGTAGGTGCGGGAGAGCTGGGACACGACGGGCTGGGTGGCGGCCTCGCCCTGGAAGGTGACGTCGACGACGGTGCGGTCCTCGCCGGTGGCCTCGCCGCCGACCGGGAAGAGGGCGGAGGCCAGCTCGGAGCCGGGCTGGGCGAGCAGCTCGCTCACCGTGCCGGACTCCACGATGCGGCCCTTCTCCATCAGGGCGGCCGAGTCGCAGACCGACTTCACCACGTCCATCTCATGGGTGATGAGCAGGACGGTCAGGCCCAGTTGCCGGTTCAGGTCGCGCAGCAGCCGGAGGACGGAGCGGGTGGTCTCCGGGTCGAGGGCGCTGGTCGCCTCGTCGGACAGCAGCACCTTGGGGTCGCCGGCCAGGGCGCGGGCGATGCCGACGCGCTGCTTCTGGCCGCCGGAGAGCTGGGCGGGGTACGCCCTGGCCTTGTCGGCGAGCCCGACGAGGTCGAGCAGTTCCCGCGCCTTGCGCGAGCGCTCCCCGCCGGACGTGCCGAGGATCTCCAGCGGCAGTTCGACGTTGTCCTGGACGGTCCGCGAGGACAGCAGGTTGAAGTGCTGGAAGACCATGCCGATACGGCTGCGTGCCTGCCGCAGCTCCCGGCCGGCCCGGGGGCCGCGCCCGGCGAGGGCGGTGAGGTCCTGACCGGCGACGGTGACCGTCCCGGCGGTCGGACGCTCCAGCAGGTTGACGCAGCGGATGAGGGAGGACTTGCCGGCGCCGGACTGGCCGATGACGCCGTACACCTCGCCTTCGCGCACGTGCAGGTCGACGCCGTCCAGGGCGGTGACCTCACGGCCGCGCGAGCGATAGACCTTGCTCAGGCCTGATGTCGTGATCACAGGGGGTTTCCGTCACTGTCGAGTACGCGGGCGTGGGTGTGCCCTGGTACGGGAGGGAAGTCATGCGCGGGCGGCTCGGTCACGTACGGCTACGGCGTACGGACGCGCCACGGCGGCTCGCTTCGGGGCGCGAGCGGGGGGGTGGTGCGGGGGCCCTCTAGAAGGCGCGCATTCGACACGTACAACGAGCACCGGGCGTCAGGGTCGCCTCGGTCGCAGGGATGCGGCAGCTCGTCGTGGTCATGCGATCAGTAAATCAGACGTATTGAAGCGACCAAGAACCCGAAGTCCACATGCTGGACGGTCCTGGACGGTTGTGGTCGAGGCCACGGTGGCCGTCCCGGCGGCGGGGGCGGCGGCCTCGGCCCCTTTGGCCCGTATTAAGGTCGCCGCATGCTCAATGCCCTGACACTGGTGACCGGTGTCGCCGCGCTGCTGCTCGCCGCCTGGTGCGGCTGGGCCGCCTACCGGGACCAGCCGACCAAGGACTGGCACTTCATCGGGATGGCCGTGGTGTCGCTGCTGGCCCTGGCGCAGCTGGTGATCGGGATCGTGCAGCTGGCCCGGGGCCGGAAGCCGGAGCAGGGAACGACGATCTTCGTGGCGTATCTGCTGGGCGCCTTCGCGTGCGTCCCGGCGGCGGGCCTCATGTCGCTGGCCGAGCGGACCCGCTGGGGCTCGGTGACGGCGGCCGCCGGCGGTGTGGTGCTCGCGGTGCTCGAAGTGCGGCTGTACGACATCTGGGGAGGCTGAGATGAGCACCACGGAACAGAAGCCGGCCAGAACCCGGCTGATCAGCGGGCCGGGCATGCTGCTCGTCTGGTTCTACGGCGTGATGGTCGTCGGCGCGGTGTCCCGCTCGGCGTACCAGATCGCCACGGACTTCGGCCGGGCACCGCTGGCGTACTCGCTGTCGGCGGTGGCCGGCGTGGTGTACGGGTTCATCACCTACACCCTGGTGCGCGGCGGCGAGACGGCCCGCAGGGCGGCCCAGGTGTGCTGCGCCGCCGAGCTGGCGGGTGTGCTGATCGTCGGTACGTGGACGCTGGTGGAGCCCTCGGCCTTCCCGGACGCGACCGTGTGGTCCGACTACGGCATGGGCTACGTGTTCATCCCGGTGCTGCTGCCGCTGTCGGCCCTGTACTGGCTGCGCAGGGCGCGCGGGACCGTCACGCCGTAGTGGCGTACGTCCCCGCCGGCTTCTCCAGGACGATCATCGGTACGCCGTCGGTGCCCTCGGAGGTGCCCACCGTCTCGTAGCCGACCCGCCGGTACAGACGCAGGTTTCCCTCGCTGCGGTGGCCGGTGTGCAGACGGAACCTGGTGGCGCCCCGCTCCTGGGCCAGCGCCCCCTCCGCCGCGCGCAGCAGCCGCGCGCCGATGCCGTGCCCCTGCAGACGGGGGTGGACGCAGAGGCGACCGATGGCGGCGGAGCCGTCCTCGGCGACCCGGCCGCGCACCGAGCCGACCACCTCGTCGCCGAGCCGGGCCACGAAGACACAGTCGGCGGTGACCTCCTGGCGGACGGAGTCGAGGCTCTGCACGAGCGGATCGATGCGGTAGTTGCCGTACAGCGCCGCCTCGCTCTGGAAGCACAGGTACTGGAGCTTGAAGATCTGCTCCGCGTCCTGCTCGGTCGCCACCGAGATGGTCACGCTCATGCCCATGTGCGCACGCCTCCCGCTCACCTGATCGCCAATGTCCCCCACTCCTATCCCCGCACTTCGCGGGCCGCAACCTCCGGTGTGAGCAATCGGCGCAGACATCCCAGACATCTGGAACGTTCCGGCCCGAGACTGCCCTGTGAGATACCCAACTCCCCCGCGATCTCGCGGTAGGTGAGGTCCCGGGGGGACAGCAGCGCCTCCAGCAGCCGGGGGCAGCGGCCGGGCAGCCGGCGGACCGCGTCGCGCAGGGCCCGGCGCCGGGCGGCGGCGAGGGCGAGCTGCTCGGGATCGGGGCGGGAGTCGTCGGCGGGCTCGGTGCCGTACGGCCGCTCCAGGCGGGTGGTACGACGGCTGCGGCGGGCCTCGGCGCGCACCGCCCGGCGCAGCCATTCCTGCGGATCGGGCGGCGGCCCGTCGCTCTCCAGGCGCTCCAGCAGGCGCAGCCAGACGGCCTGTTCCAGGTCGCCCGGCTCGTCCGAGCAGGCATATGCCTCGGCGGCGGCTTCCGCGGTGAGCAGGGGGCGCAGGGTGGCGACCAGGGGGTGCGTCATATGCGGAACGACGCGGCCGCCCGGGGCCGGGTTGCCGGGCGGCCGTCAGTCACCCCGAACGGGGTCGGTCGGGGCTCAGCGGTTGACGAAGTCGGCGCGGGCCAGCACCGCGGTGTCCGCGTTGTCGGTGAAGACGCCGTCGATGCCGGTCGCGAAGTACGTCCGGAACGCGCCGAAGGGATCGCCGTAGGCGTCCACGGCGGCGCCCTTGCGGAACTCGGCGGGCAGGAAGGGGTTCTCGTTGCGCATGGTGTAGGGGTGCAGGACCAGGCCCACCTTGTGCGCGTCGGCGACGAGTGTCGTCGGCCTGCCCAGGGTGCCGTCGGCGTTCTTCGGGATGACCAGGTCGAGGGTGGGGCCGATGCCCTGCGCGTAACCGGCGATCTCCCGCAGGCCCTTGGGGGTGATCAGGTCGGCCACCGTGCGCGGGTCGCCCGCCTCGACGAAGTCCCAGGGGCGGCTGTCGGCCGTGGAGAGCAGGACGACGAGGGGGTTGTCGACCAGCTGGTTCAGCTTCTGGATGCTGGTCGGTTCGAAGGACTGCAGGATGACCGGCGAGTTGCGGCCGTCCTTGCCGTACTTGTGCAGCAGTTTCGCCACCCGCTCCTCCAGGCCGAGACCGAGCTTGCGGAAGTAGGTGGGGTGCTTGGTCTCGGGGTAGATCCACACCTGCCTGCCGCGCCTGCGGGTCTGCTCGTCCTGCCACTTCAGGACTTCCTCGAAGGTGGGGATCTCCCAGCGACCGTTGTAGAGGGTGTTGTGCGGGCGGTTGGCCGGGATCCGTTCGATCGCGCGCAGCGTCTTCAGTTCGGCGAGCGTGAAGTCCTCGGTGAACCAGCCGGTGGTGGAGACGCCGTCGAGGACCTTGGTGGTCCTGCGGCCGGCGAACTCGGGGTGGTCGGCGACGTTCGTGGTGCCGCCGATCTCCGGCTCGTGCCGGCACACCAGGTGGCCGTCCCTGGTGGGCACCAGGTCGCCCGCCTCGACGACGTCGGCGCCGAGGTCGAGGGCCAGGTCGTACGACCCGAAGGTGTGCTCGGGGCGGTAGCCGCTGGCGCCGCGGTGGCCGATGACCGTGGGTACCGGCAGGCTCTTCAGGCCCCGTCCGCCGTGGCCGGCCGCCGCCGTGGCCTCGGCCGTCGCGGGCAGCCCGAGGACCGCCGTGCCCGCGCCGAGCACCGCGGCGCCGAGCAGTGCCCGCCGTCCGGTGGTCCGCTTCCGCTCGTCCGACTCGTGGGTGTCCATGAGCGCCTCCTGCCGTTCGCCCGTCCAGTGCGCGCCGATCGTAGGGGCGCGCGCATGACGGGCGGGAGACCCAGGTTCGAACACGCGGGTGATGCCGTGTGTCGGGAGTGCGGCGAGAGGTGACGGTCCGTCGGATCGGCGGGCGGGGCGGGGCATCGGCCGGCGTGCGGCGGGTAGGCGCGCGGGGAGGCCTCCCCGCGACGTCCGTCACATCGCCGCCGGGGTGTCACCGTGGGCTCCGGCACGCCACCGCAGGTAAACCCGCGTCAACAGTACGTAAGACCTCGGTGAACCGGCGGCGCTCGATGTGCGCTTCCCCCGGAGCCGCGAGTAATGTCCTCACCTGCACAGACTCATACCGACCCTCGACATCGGAGGACCCGTTGTCCCGCTTCGCGCTCATCAAGGCAGTGCTCGGACCGATCATGCGCCTGATGTTCCGCCCACAGGTGGAGGGCGCGGAGCACATCCCGGGGGACGGTCCCGTCATCCTGGCCGGCAACCACCTCACCTTCATCGACTCGATCGTGCTGCCCGTGGTGACGAAGCGTCAGGTCTTCTTCATCGGCAAGGACGAGTACGTCACCGGCAAGGGCTTCAAGGGCCGGCTGATGGCGTGGTTCTTCACCGGCGTCGGCATGATCCCGGTCGACCGGGACGGGGCGAGCGGGGGCGTGGCGGCGCTGATGACCGGACGCCGGATCCTGGAGGAGGGAAAGGTCTTCGGGATCTACCCCGAGGGGACCCGGTCGCCCGACGGCCGTCTGTACCGGGGGCGCACCGGTATCGCGCGGCTGACGCTGATGACCGGTGCGCCGGTGGTTCCCTTCGCGATGATCGGCACGGACAAGCTGCAGCCGGGCGGGGCGGGGATTCCCCGGCCGGGCAAGGTCACCGTTCGTTTCGGTGAGGCGATGGAGTTCTCCCGGTACGAGGGGATGGACCGGGACCGCTATGTGCTGCGGGCCGTGACCGACTCGGTGATGGCCGAGGTCATGAGGCTGTCGGGGCAGGAGTACGTGGACATGTACGCGACCAAGGCGAAGGCGGCCTAGACCTCAGGGTGTCGCCCCTGGGCGGCGGCGGTTTCCAGTTTCTGGCCCTTCAGCAGGAACCATGCCGCTGCCGCCGTTGCCAGCAGGACCGCCGCCCCCACGCCGGAGGCGAGTCGCAGGCCGTGCACGAAGGACTCCCGGGCGGCGTCGAGCAGGGCCTGGGCCGTCGGTGCGGGCAGGCCCGCCGCCTCCCGCACGGCCGCGCCCAGTGACTCGTGTGCCGCTTCCGGGGTGCCGGCCGGGCCCGTGAAGTCCCGGTAGACGCCCGTCACGATCGTGCCGAGGAGGGCGATGCCGAGGGCGGCGCCCAGTTCGTACGCCGTTTCCGAGACCGCGGAGGCGGCGCCCGCCTGTTCCCTGGGCACGCTGGAGAGGATCACGTCGGCGGTGACCGTGAAGGAGAGGCCGGCGCCGATGCCGACGACCAGGAGCGCGGCGCCGAGGACCGGGTAACCCGTCGACCGGCTCAGGGTGGTGAGCGCGGCCAGGGCGATGCCGACCGCCGCCAGGCCGCCCGAGGCGACGGCGCGGACCGAGAAGCGGCGGGCCGCGCGGCCCGCGACCAGACCGGCCGCGACCGCGCCGACGCCGCCGGGCAGCTCACCCAGGCCCGCCTGGAACGGGCGCCATCCCTGGACCAGTTGCAGGTACTGGGAGAGGAAGAACACCAGCCCGGACATGCCCAGCACGGTCAGCAGGTCGGCGAGGACGGCGCCGCTGAAGCCGCGCTGCCGGAACAGGCGCATGTCCAGCAGCGGGACCGGCATGGTGAGCTGGCGGCGGACGAAGCCGTACAGGGCGCCGGCGCCCAGCAGGCCGACGGCCAGGGCCTGCCACCGCACGCCGTGTGCCGCGGCCTCCTTGACCGCGTACACCGTGCCGATCATGCCGACCAGCGACAGGACGACGCTGGTCAGGTCCCAGGGGCCGGGGCTGGGATTCTTCGACTCGGGCAGCAGCCGGCTGCCGACGAGGACGAGGGCGGCCATGACCGGCAGGTTGATCAGGAACACCGAGCCCCACCAGAAGTGCTCCAGCAGGAAGCCGCCCGCGAGGGGGCCGAGGGCGGTGCCGGCGGAGGCGGTGGCGCCCCAGACGCCGACGGCGAGGCTGCGCTCGCGCGGGTCGGGGAAGAGGTTGCGGATCAGGGCGAGGGTGGCGGGCATCAGGGTGGCGCCCGCGACGCCGAGCAACGCCCGCGCGAGGATCATCAGTTCGGGCGTGCCGGCGTAGGCGTTGAGGACGGATATCGCGCCGAACGCCGTGGCGCCGCCGAGCAGGACGCGCTTGCGGCCGATGCGGTCGCCGAGGCTGCCCATGGAGACCAGCAGACCGGCGATGACGAAGGAGTAGACGTCGCCGATCCACAGCAGCTGGGTGCCGGACGGCTTGAGGTCTTCGCTGATGTAGGGGGTCGCGAGGCCGAGGACGGTCGCGTCGACGGCCACCAGCAGCACGGCGAGCACGAGGACGGACAGCGCGAGCCAGCGGCCCGGACGCTCCCGCGCCTCCCGCGTCACGAACGCCGGCCGCAGGGTGCTGGTCATGATTCCTCTCTCCGTAGTGCGCCGCCGAGCAGCAGCTCGACGGTCATGTGGTGGAAGTCCTTCGGCGCGCCCTTGCCGCTCTGTACGACCCAGACGCCGGAGGCCAGCAGGCCGAAGAGCGCCTCGGTGAGCCAGGCCGGGGTGAGGTCGATGCGGAACTCGCCGCTCAGCTGGCCGCGCCGGAACAGGGCGGAGATGCGGTCGTCGATCCGGGACCAGCCCTCGTTCTGCTCCTCGCCCTCGAACAGCTGGTTCTCGGTGTAGAGGAAGGCGAGCAGTCCGGCGGCGGACTCGATCTCCCGCACGAACCTGCGCAGGGCGTCCCGGGCGGGGCCCTCGTCGAGCCGGGCGGCGTCCAGCGCGGCGTCGCACTCGGCGATGCCGAGCGATTCCAGCGCCCGTACGAGCGCGTCGCGGCCGGCGAAGCGGCGGTGCAGTGTGGCCCGGCTGATCCCGGCGGCCTTGGCGACCTCGTCCATGGTCGCGGTGGACTTGCGGGTCAGCAGGGCGGCCGCGCTGCGCAGCACGTGGTCACGATCGAGGGCCATGAGACAAGGGTAGCCCATGTGAGACATTGATGTCTCATCATGGGCATGTGTGAATCATATGGCCGGTGGGCGTGGGGTCGGTCAGTGCCAGGGCAGCTGTCCGCGCCGCTCCCAGTAGGCGCGCGGGTCCTCCACGAGCGTGCCGAGCCGGGCGAGCTGGTCCTCGTCGAGGTCGACCACGGGGGCGTGCAGGTTGGAGGCCAACTGGGTGAGGGTCGCGGCGCCGGAGAGGACGACACCGGCCCAGGGCTCGCGCAGGATCACGGCGAGGGCCACCGCGTCGCAGCCCAGCCCGGTCTCCTCGGCCACCGCCCTCAGCACGTCCGGGGCGTGCGGCGCGGCCAGTCGTCCATTGGCCATGCCCTCCTTGACGATCACCGTGAGTCCGGCGTCGTGCGCCTCGGCGAGGGCGGGACCGGCCGAGGTTTCCAGGGCGTTGTACGTCGACTGGACGGTACGGAAGAGGGGCTCGCCGTCGACGGTCACGGCGAGGGCGGCGCGGACGGCGTCCGCCTGGGCAGGGCCGCTGGTGGAGAAGCCGATGGTCAGGCCCCCGGCGGCGGCCTCGGCGAGCCGGGCGTGGAGTTCCTTGTCGGTGAGGGCCGGGCTGTCCGGGGTCACCGAGTGGATCTGGTAGAGGTCGAGCCGGCCGCCGAGCAGTTCGTCGGTCTCGGCGCGCTGGCGCTCGTAGGTGGCGAGGCTGTGGTCCTTTACCTCGTGCCGCTCGGCGTCGGTGGACCAGCCGGCCGTGTAGGTGTAGCCCCACTTGCTGCCGATCACCACGTCGTCCGCGTCGGGGCGGCCCCTCAGCCAGTCGGCGAGGAACTCCTCCGAGCGGCCGTAGGAGCGGGCCACGTCGAAGTAGCGCACCCCCTGCGCGTAGGCGGCGTCGAGGAGTTCCCGGGTGCGTTCGCGCAGCGCCTCCACGCTGCGCGAGGGCGGCAGGTCCTCGTCGCGGCCGAGGTTGATGTACCCGGGACGGCCGACGGCGGCGAGGCCCAGGCCGAGGTGGCAGGTGGGAGTCGTTGCTGACGCCAGTCGGGCGAAGGGCATCGCGGGTTCCGTTCGGTCGGCTCCATACGGCTGCCGACCAACGTAACCCGCGAGACCCGTTCCATGCGTGACGACCTGCTACTTCTTGGCGTCGGCCCAGCCGTGCTGCGCGGCCACGTCGGCCTTGACCTCGGCGAGCTGCACGGCGACCGCGCTGGGCGCCGTACCACCGCGGCCGTTACGGGAGGCCAGGGCACCGGGGACGTTGAGGACCGAGCGGACCTCCGGGGTGAGGTGGGCGGAGATCTTCGCGAACTGCTCGTCCGTGAGGCCGTCCAGCTCCTTGCCCTCGGCCTCGGCGACCTTCACGCACTCGCCGGCCACCTCGTGCGCGACGCGGAACGGCACGCCCTGCTTGACCAGCCACTCGGCGATGTCGGTGGCCAGGGAGAAGCCGGCCGGGGCCAGTTCCTCCATGCGCTCGCGGTGGACGGTGAGGGTGGCGATCATGCCGGTGAAGGCGGGGAGCAGCACCTCCAGCTGGTCGCAGGAGTCGAAGACCGGCTCCTTGTCCTCCTGGAGGTCGCGGTTGTACGCGAGGGGCAGCGCCTTGAGGGTGGCGAGGAGCCCGGTGAGGTTGCCGATCAGGCGTCCGCTCTTGCCGCGCGCCAGCTCGGCGATGTCCGGGTTCTTCTTCTGCGGCATGATCGAGGAGCCCGTGGAGAACGCGTCGTGAAGGGTGACGAAGGAGAACTCCTTCGTGTTCCAGATGATGATCTCCTCGGCGATCCGGGAGAGGTCGACGCCGATCATCGCGGTGATGAAGGCGAACTCGGCGACGAAGTCACGGGAGGCCGTGCCGTCGATGGAGTTGCCGACGCTGCCGTGCTCGAACCCGAGGTCCCTCGCCACCGCCTCCGGGTCCAGGCCGAGGGAGGAGCCGGCCAGGGCGCCCGAGCCGTACGGCGACACGGCCGTCCGCTCGTCCCACTGGCGCAGCCGCTCACCGTCCCGGGACAGGGACTGCACATGCGCGAGGACATGGTGGGCGAACAGGACGGGCTGGGCGTGCTGGAGGTGGGTACGGCCGGGCATCGCCACGTCCGGGTGGGCCTCGGCCAGTGCGATCAGCGCGTCCTGCAGCTCGGCGATCAGCCCGCCGATGATCCGGGCGTGATCGCGCAGGTACATCCGGAAGAGGGTGGCCACCTGGTCGTTCCTGGACCGCCCGGCGCGCAGCTTGCCGCCCAGGTCGGGGCCGAGGCGCTCCAGCAGGCCGCGCTCCAGGGCGGTGTGGACGTCCTCGTCGGCGATGGTGCCGACGAACTCCCCGGCGGCCACGTCCGCTTCGAGCAGGTCCAGCCCGGCGATCATGCGGTCCAGCTCGTCCCCGGTCAGCAGCCCCGCCTTGTGCAGCACGCGCGCGTGGGCACGCGAACCGGCGATGTCGTAGGGGGCGAGCCGCCAGTCGAAGTGGACGGACGCGGACAGCTTCGCCAGGGCCTCGGCGGGACCGTCGGCGAAACGACCGCCCCAGAGCCGTACGTCACCGCTGTTGCTGCTCACTTGCGTTGCTCCTCGGGAGAGTCGGCCGGTATCGCACATCGGACTGCATGAGTATGCAGTGCACTGCATGATTCGTCAATCTGGGTACGGAGGGGACGGGCGTGACGGAAATTTCGGCGGGCGCTGAACAGATGAAACCGCTTTCGCGTACTCATCCCCGAACGCTGGCGCCGCGTTGGTAAACCCACTCCTGACCCTAGTGAGGCATCCGCATGTCCAGGGCTCTTCCGAAGTACAACAAGCGTCGCGTGGCGATCATCGGCGGCGCTGCCGCAGTGGCACTGTCCGGCGCGATCATCGCCGGCACCGCGCTCGCCGGGACGCCCGACAAGAGCGACAACGGCACGAGCAACGCCCGCACCCTCGCCGCCGGCCCCGGCACGATCACCTGCCCCGACGTCGCCTCGAAGCTACCCGCGGTCCCCGCCTCCGCGAAGGCCGAGGTCGACCGCAACCTGACCCTGCTGCAGACGCAGATCGACGAGGCCAACAAGCGGCTGGTCGACACCGTGGGCCAGGGCGGACCGAACTTCGTGAACAACGCCATCCTCGGCCCGCTCAAGGACAAGCGCATCTCCACCGTCAACCGCATCGCGACGGCGATCGGGCGCACGGCGGCCAAGCCGACGGGGCTGGACGCGCTGGCACCGTGCACGCTCAACGCGGGGGGTGGCAACGCGGGCGGCGGTGCGGCGGCAGGCTCGGGCAACGCCAACGCGGGCAACGCCAACGCCGGTAACGCCAACGCGGGCAACGCGAACAAGGGCAACGGCAACGGAGGCAAGGGCAACGGCGGCGCGGCGGCCGGACAGCAGGCGAACGGCACCGCCGCCGGTTCGCCGGGCACCATCACCTGCCCCGACGTGAAGTCGAAGCTCCCCGCGATCCCGGCCACCGCGCAGGCGGAGGTGGACCGCAACCTGACCCTGCTGCAGACGCAGATCGACGAGGCCAACAAGCGGCTGGTCGACACCGTGGGCCAGGGCGGACCGAACTTCGTGAACAACGCCATCCTCGGCCCGCTCAAGGACAAGCGCATCTCCACCATCGACCGGATCGCCACCGCCATCGGCCGCAAGGGGACCAAGCCGACCGGCCTGGACTCCCTGGCCGCCTGCACGCTCACCAAGTGACGTGACGGGCAGCCGCGGCCGCCCCGAGGAAGCGCCGGCCGGGGCGGCCGCGGTGGAGCCGGACAGGTGAATTCCTTATACAGGCGAAGGAATCGCGCCGATAATCACGAGCTATGGGAAAGACTTATGAACGCATAGACGGCCGGCTCCGCACGTTCATCGAGGAACAGCCCCTCTTCTTCACCGCGACCGCGCCCCTGTCCGGTGACGGCACGGTCAACCTCTCCCCCAAGGGCCTCAAGGGCTCCTTCGCGGTGATCGACGAACTCACCGTCGCCTACCTGGACTTCGCCGGCTCCAACGCGGAGACGATCGCGCACCTGCGGGAGAACGGGCGGATCACCCTGATGTGGTGCGCCTTCCAGGGTCCGCCGAACATCGTGCGGGTACACGGCCGGGGCGAACCGGTCTTCCGCGACGACCCGCGCTTCACGGAACTGCTCGCCCACTTCCCCGGCATCGACCCCAGCCCGCACGGACTGCGCGCGATCATCGTCGTCCACGCCGAACTCGTCCGGGACACCTGCGGGTACGCGGTGCCCTTCATGGCGTACGAGGAGGACCGCGACCTGCACGGCAAGCGCTTCGCACGCGAGGACGACGCCTCGCTGAGCGAGTACTTCCGGAAGAAGGAGCACGTGGCGACCAGCATGGACGGCCTGCCCGGGCTCCCGCTGCCACTGCCGTCGTCCCCCTAGATCCCCTAGATCCCCTAGGTTCCCTAGATCCCCCGGATCCCCGAGACCCCTTTGGACCCCCCCGTCCTACGGGGCCTCCGTGGCCGCCGGAAGGCGCACCGTGAACGTCGTGTCCCCCGGCGCGCTCTCCAGTCCCACGCTCCCCGAGTGCGCCTCCACCACCGCTGCCACGATCGCCAGGCCCAGGCCCGCTCCCCCGCCGGGCGCGTCCGTGCGGCGGCGGTGTTCTGCCCGGGTGAAGCGCTCGAAGACGCCGGGCCGGACGTCCTCGGGGACGCCGGGCCCGTCGTCGTGGACGGCGAGGGTCGCGGTCGTGCCGTCGGTGTCCAGGGAGACCGTCACCTTCGTGCCCACGGGCGTGTGCAGACGGGCGTTGGCCAACAGGTTGGCCAGCACCTGGTGGAGGCGGTGGGTGTCGCCGGTGACCGTGACCGGCTCCTCCGGCAGTTCCAGGGTCCAGCGGTGGCCGGGACCGGTGGCGCGGGCGTCCGTCACCGCGTCCAGCACCAGATGGGTGAGGTCGACCGGGCGGCGCTCCAAGGGCCGGCCGGCGTCGAGCCGGGCCAGCAGGAGCAGGTCGTCGACCATCTCGCCCATCCGGGAGGACTCGGCGGCGATGCGCTCCAGGGCCCGGGTGACCTGCGGCGGTACCGGGCCCGGATGCAGCAGGGCCAGCTCCGCGTGGCCGCGGACCGAGGCGACCGGGGTGCGCAGTTCATGGCTGGCGTCGGCCGCGAAGCTGCGCAGCCGTTCCTCGCTGGCGTGCCGTTTGGTGAGCGCGTCCTCGACATGGCCGAGCATCCGGTTGAAGGCGGCCGCCACCCGGCCCACCTCGCCGCGCGGATCGGATTCGGGGGCCCGCGGCGGCAGCGCGACCTCGCCGCTGGCCAGGGGCAGCTCGCTGACCCGGGTGGCGGTCGCGGCGACCCGGCTCAGCGGACGCAGCGACCAGCGCACCCACAGGGCGCCGACCACGCCGGTCGCGGCCAGGGCGAGGCCGAAGACGATCCCGGCGACCAGTTCCAGGCGGTGCACGGCGGCCTGCACCGGCTCCAGCGGCAGACCGGAGACCAGCACGTCGCCGTCGATGCCCCGGACCGCGGCGACCCGGTAGTGGTTCAGCGGCCGGGAGAGGTCGACGGTGTGCCCCCTGCCGTCGGTGGCGACCCTCGCGAGCTGCCCGCGGTCCCGGTCGCTGAGCCGGCCGATCAGGTTCTCGATGCCGCCGGGGCGGACCACCGCCGCGTTGGTCACCGTCCCCTTCAGCAGCCGCGCGCCGAAGGTGCCGCTCGCCTGCCTGCGGTCGTCGCCGTGCTCGTCGCCGTCGTGGTCGTCGGGCAGCTTGCCCTTGTGTTCCAGGCTCTCCGGGAACCGGGTGCCGACCTGGCTCAGCTGCTGGTCGAGGCGCTGGGTGAGGAAGCCGTTCAGCTCGACGACCGCGGCCAGCCCGACCGCCGCGCAGCTGACCGCGAGCAGCACCACCAGTCCCACGGTGAGCCGGGACCGCAGGGTGCGCGGGCGGGGCAGCCGGCGCAGCCGGGGCCGGCGCCGGAACCTCACGGGACCACCGGCTTGAGCACGTAGCCCGCCCCGCGCACGGTGTGGATCATGGGTTCGCGGCCCGCGTCCACCTTCTTGCGCAGGTAGGAGATGTACAGCTCGACGACATGCGCCCGGCCGCCGAAGTCGTACGACCACACCCGGTCCAGGATCTGCGCCTTGCTGAGCACCCGGCGCGGATTGCGCATCAGGAATCGGAGCAGCTCGAACTCGGTCGGGGACAGCTCGATCAGTTCTCCGGCACGGGTCACGTCCCGCGCATCCTCGTCCATGACCAGGTCGCCGACGACGAGCCGCGGTCCCTCCTCCAGCTGCCGGGCCATGCCGGCGCGGCGCAGTAGTCCGCGCACCCGGGCGACTACCTCCTCCAGGCTGAACGGCTTGGTGACGTAGTCGTCGCCGCCCGCCGTGATGCCCGCGATCCGGTCCTCCACCGCGTCCCGGGCGGTGAGGAAGAGCACGCACACGTCGGGCTTCACCGCGTGCAGGGAGCGCAGCACGGCGAAGCCGTCGGTGTCCGGGAGCATCACGTCGAGGACCACGGCGTCGGGCAGCAGCTCCCGGGCGACGGCCACCGCCGAGGCGCCGTCGCCGGCCGCGCGCACCTCCCAGCCCTCGTAGCGCAGGGCGCCGGTGAGCACCTCCGCGAGGTCGGGGTCGTCGTCGACGACGAGGACGCGCAGCGCGGTGCCGTCGGGTCGGGTGAGGGCCGGGCGGCCGGAGCGGGTCGTGGTCATCGCCTTTCCAGGGTCGTTCATCGCCCTACCAGGGTCGTTCATCGCCCCACAGGGCCGGTCGTCGTCTCTCCAGGGCTGTTCGCCCCTCCAGGATCGCCCCTCCAGGATCGCCCCTCGGCGGGGTGCCGGGTGGCCGCCCGGGCTCTGAGTTTCCTCTGAGTGGGCTGGGTGTTCCGGCATCTCAGAGCTGTCTCAGAGGTTGGCCGCGCACAGTGGCGTACCGGACGAAGAGGAAGGACGCGCACATGACCACCGTGTACGAGCAGCGGAGGGCGCCGGGTGTGGTGCCCGCTCGCCGGAGTTCCCCGGCGGGCCCCCTGCTCGCCGTGGTGTGGGCGGGCGCGGCGGCCGTCCTCGCGCTGTGGTGGACGGACACCGGCTCGGTGGTCGGCGCCGAGGGCTGGCTGACCGGCGCCGGACGGATCGCCGGGCTGCTGTGCGGGTACTCCTGCGCGGTGCTGGTCGGGCTGATGGCCCGGGTGCCGCTGCTGGAGCGGCGGATCGGCTCGGACCGGGTGGCCCGCTGGCACGCGATGGCGGGCCGGTACACGGTCTGTCTGCTGGTCGCGCACATCGTGCTGACCCTCATGGGGTACGCCGCCCAGGACCACGCCTCGCTGGTGCACGAGACGGTGACGGTGGTCCTGGACTACCCGGACATGCTGATGGCCACGGCCGGCACGGTCGTCCTGTTCGCGGTCGGCGTCACCTCGGCCCGGGCCGTGCGCCGCCGCACCAGCTACGAGTTCTGGTACTACGTCCACCTGCTGACCTACGCCGCCGTCTTCCTCGCCTTCTTCCACCAGCTGGCCCTCGGCAACGACTTCAACGGCAAGCCGGTGGCCACGGCCGCCTGGTACGCCCTGTACCTGGGGGTGGCCGCGCTGGTGCTCCGGTACCGGATCCTCGCGCCGGTGCGGCTTAACCTGCGCCACCAGCTGCGCGTGGAGTCCGTGCACAAGGAGGCGCCGGGCGTGTACTCGGTCGTCGTACGGGGCCGGCGGCTGGACGAACTCGGCGCGCAGCCGGGGCAGTTCTTCCGCTGGCGGTTCCTCGGCGAGGGGATGGGGTGGGCGTCGACGCCGTACTCGCTGTCCGCGCCGCCCCGCCCGGACCTGCTGCGGATCACCGTCAAGGCGCTCGGCGACCACAGCGCGGCCGTCCCGCTGCTGCGCCCGGGCACCCGGGTGTGGGCGGAGGGCCCGTACGGCTCCCTGACCGCCGGCCGGGCCACCACGCACCGCTCGCTGCTGATCGCGGGCGGCGTCGGCATCACCCCCCTGCGGGCCCTGTTCGAGACGCTCCCCGGTGAGGTCACCCTGCTCTACCGGGCCCGGACGGCCGAGGACCTCGCCCTGGGCGGCGAGCTGGAGGCCGTCGCGCGCTGGCGCGGAGCGAAGGTGCTGTACGCGCTCAACGGGGCGCGCGGCGAGCGGCCGAGCATCACCGCCGAGGCGCTGACCGCCACCGTCCCCGGGCTCGCCGAACACGACGTGTACCTCTGCGGCCCGCACGGCTTCGCCCAGGACCTGTACCGGGAGCTGCGCGCCGCCGGGGTTCCGGACCGTCGGATCCACCACGAGTCGTTCGAACTGTGAGGGCCGCGAAAGCCGTGAAAGCCCGGATGGCCCCGAGAGCCGCGAGAGTTGTGAGGCAGTAGAAGTGCACGCGTTGAACAAGAACCGCCCCCTGCGCCGCATCGTGCTGGCGAGTGCCGCCACCGTCTCCGGCATGGTGCTGATGCTGTCGCTGAAGCCGCACGCGAGCCCCAGGCTGGTCACGGCGAGCAGCGGCAAGTCGCCAGCCGTCAGCAGCAGTTCGAGCCCGACGGCCGGCTCCACCCCGGGGACGAGGACCGCCACCGGGGACACGGTCCAGACCCGGTGGGGACCCGTCCAGGTGCGGATCACCGTGAAGGGCGGCAAGCTCACCGAAGTGACCGCGGTCAGCTACCCGAACGAGAACCCGCGCGACCAGGAGATCAACAGCTACGCACTCCCCCAGCTGCGGAGAGAGGCTCTGGCCGCGCAGAGCGCCGAGATCGACACAGTCTCCGGGGCCACCTACACCAGTGACGGTTACCGGCAGTCACTCCAGTCCGCACTGGACTCGGCGGGCTTCTGAACACACCGCGGCCCGGGCACGTATGAGTGGGCGCCAAGGGTCAAGTCCCCACGGAGGAACCGTGACCACCACGATCGCAGGCGGACGCGCCGCCCGCCGTCAGACGATGCGCCGCATCCGTCCGCGCCGCTCCCCGGCCGTCCCGCTGCTGCTCGCCGTCTGGGCGGGCGCGGCGGCCGTGCTGTGGCTGTGGTGGCACAACACGCCATCCATCGCCGACCAGAACGGCAAGATCCTCAACGCCGGCCGGATCACCGGTCTGCTCGCCGGCTATCTGATGGCGCTGGTCGTGCTGCAGATGGCGCGGGTGCCCGCGCTGGAGCGGCGGGTGGGCTCCGACCGGGTGGCCCGCTGGCACGCCATGAGCGGCCGGTACACGCTCTGCCTGGTCTTCGCGCACGTCTTCCTCATCATGTGGGGGTACGCGCTCCAGGCGGGCAAGTCGCTCGGCGACATCGTCCAGCAGACCATCGACTCCATCAACCAGCTGCCCGACATGGGCAAGGCGGCCATCGGCACCGGTCTGCTGGTGGTCATCGGGCTGACCTCGATCGGCGGGATCCGCCGCAGGCTGCCGTACGACACCTGGTACCACGTGCACGTACTGACGTACGCGGCGGTGTTCCTGACGTTCTGGCACCAGATCACCACCGGCAACGACTTCGCGCTGGAACCCGCCGCGAAGACCTTCTGGTACGGCCTGTACGGCACCGTCACCGCGCTGGTGGTGTGGTACCGGATCCTCACCCCGATCCGGCTGAACCTCCGCCACCGCATGCGTGTCGAGGCGGTCATCGAGGAGACGCCGGGCATCGTGTCGGTGCTGATCGGCGGGCGCAAGCTGCACCGGATGGGGGCGGAGGCCGGGCAGTTCTTCCGGTGGCGGTTCCTGGCGCCGGGCATGCGGTTCAGCTCCCACCCCTACTCGCTGTCGGCGGCGCCCCGCCCGGACATGCTGCGGATCACGGTGAAGGCGATCGGCGACCACAGCGCCCGGCTGCGCGAACTCACACCCGGCACCCGGGTGTGGGCCGAGGGCCCGTACGGCGCGATGACCGCCCAGCGCCGCAGCCGGGGCAAGGTGCTGCTGGTCGCGGGCGGTGTGGGCATCACGCCGATGCGGGCGCTGTTCGAGACGCTGCCGGGGGCGGCCGGTGACATCACCCTGCTCTACCGGGCCAACACCACCCAGGACCTGGCCCTGTGGGACGAGCTGGCGACCATCGCCAACGAGCGGGGGGCCCGGCTGATGTACGCGGTCAACAGCCCCGACGGCGAGCGGCCGGACATCTCCGCGGAGAACCTGGAGCGGAAGATCCCGGACATCGACCGCCACGACGTCTTCATGTGCGGCCCGCCCGGGTTCGCGCAGTCGGTGTACGAAGCACTGCGCGGCGCGGGGGTCCCCGCCCGCCGTATCCATCACGAGTCGTTCGAGATGTGAGCGACGGGGCCCTGAACGGGAACTCGACGGGACAACGGGAGCAGAGAAGAGATGCGGAAGAGTCACCCCATTCGGCGCGTCGTACTGGCGACGGCGGCCACCGTCTCCGGCGTCGTCCTGCTGCTGTCGCTGAAGCCGGCGTCGGGCCCGGCCTCCGCTTCGGCGGCGGGCAGCCCGGCCGGCCAACAGGCCGCCGCGGGACAGGAGTCGCCGCAGGGCGGCGCGCAGGCCGCCGGGGCCGGCACGGTCATCGGTGACGCCACGCAGACCCAGTACGGCGTCGTCCAGGTACGGCTGACCGTCAGCAACGGCAGGATCACCCAGGCCGAGGCGGTGCAGGCGCCCAAGGGCGGGACCAGCGACCAGAAGACCGCGCTGTCCGTGCCCAGGCTCAACCAGGAGACCGTGGCGGCGCAGAGCGCCCGGATCGACTCGGTGTCGGGGGCGACGTACACCAGCGCCGGGTACAAGAAGTCGCTGCAGTCGGCGCTGGACCGGATGAAGACCGCCGCCGGCTCGACCTCGGGTGCGGCGTCGGGTTCGAGTTCGGGTGCGGGTGCGGGTGCGGGTTCGTCCTCCGGCTCGTCGACCGGCTCCGGTTCGTCGTCCGGTTCCGCCCAGGCACAGGCCCGTACCGTGACCGGTCAGGTCGCCCAGACACAGTACGGGCCGGTCCAGGTCCGCGTCACGGTCAGCAACGGCAAGATCACCAAGGCGGAGGCGGTGCAGGCGCCCAAGGGCGGGATCAGCGACCAGAAGACCGCGCTCGCCGTGCCGAAGCTGAACCAGGAGGCGGTGACGGCCGGCACCGCGAACATCGACGCCGTGTCCGGGGCCACCTACACCAGCACCGGCTACAAGCAGTCGCTGCAGTCGGCGCTGGACCAGGCCGGTGGCTGACACGGTGGCCCCGACACCGGAAGCTCCCGCCGCGGTGCGTCACGCGGAGGAGGTCATGGGGACGGTCTTCTCCTTCGACGTCCGCGGCGGGGATCCTCGCGCGGTCCGGGCGGCCCTCGGCGACGCCGTCGCCGGGCTGCACCGGGTCGACGAGGTGTTCAGCACCTACCGCGAGGACAGTCAGGTGTCCCGGCTGGCACGCGGCGAGACGACGGTGGCCGACTGTGATCCCGAGGTGGCCGAGGTGCTCGGACTGGGCGCCGAGGCGGAGCGGGCGAGCGGCGGCTGGTTCAGCATGAGGTACGGCGGGCGGCTGGACCCGACCGGCATCGTCAAGGGCTGGGCCGCCGAGCGGGCGGCACGGGTGATCGCCGCCGTCGGGGTGAGCGGTGTCAGCGTGAACGGCGGCGGGGACGTGCAGCTGGTCGGCGCGCCCGAGCCACAGCGGTCCTGGCGGGTGGGGGTGTCCGACCCGTTGCGGCCCGGCGGGCTGGCGGCGGTGATCTCGGCGGCCGGGGCGGACGAGCTGGCGGTGGCCACGTCCGGCACGGCCGAGCGGGGCACGCACATCGTGGATCCCCGGACGGGGAAGTCGGCGGTGACGGACCTGGTGGCGGTGACGGTGGTCGGACCGCGTCTGACGTGGGTCGACTGCTGGGCGACGGCGGCGTTCGCGATGGGGTCGCGGGAGGGGCTGGCCTGGCTGGAGTCCCTGCCCGACGTGGAGGCGCTGCTGATCACCGCCGGTGACGAGGTGCGGTGCACCGGGGGGCTTGCGGCCCGGCTGGGCTGAGGGCACGGCCTCGGAGCACCGCCTCGAAGTTGAAGAAATTTCCCCCTTTTATCCCGAAACGCCATCCAACTTCCTTCCTGAGACGTATCCAAAGGGAACGAGATTTCAGGAGGAATGTGATGGCTATCTTCAGCAGTCTCCTGCCCGCCATGCGGCGTGACCACGGAGACTCGTCGAACAACGGCGACCACGGAGACCATGGCGACCATGGCGACCACGGAGACCACGGCGACCACGGCGACCACGGAGACCACGGCGACCACGGAGACCACGGCGGCTACTGACCACACACCGAGGCTGAGCGGACCGGAGACCGGGGGACCCGGTCCGCTTCGCCGTCGCTCCCCGAGGAACGCATGCCATGGTCCACGTCCTGCGGCGTCTGCTGTCGGTGGGTGAGACGTCCGACGCCGTGGTCGCGGCCGCGCCCGCGGTGTCCCCACGCGAGGTGTTCCGGCGGTTCTGGCCCTATACCCGCGGTCGTCGACGCTGGTTCGTCCCCGTTCTCCTGTTCAGCCTGGCCGGGCCCGCCGTCGACGCCGCGGAGATCTGGCTGTTCAAGATCGTCGTGGACGATGTGCTGGTCCCCCGGGATCTGCGGCCGTTCCTGTGGATCGCGCCTGCCTATCTGGGCCTCGTCATCATCTCCGGCATCCTGCGGTTCGCCGACAACGTGACGTCCACCTGGGTCAGTGAACACTTCCTGCTCTCCCTGCGGGCCGACGTCTTCCGGCACGTCCAGGGGCTGTCGCTCGGCTTCTTCGAACGGCGACGCCTCGGGGACGTGCTCTCCCGTGTCACGGGCGATGTCGACTCGGTCGAGACGTTCCTGCTGTCGGGCGTGGCGGACGCCCTCTACTACGTGATCCGGCTGGGCGTCTTCCTCGGCCTGCTGGTCTACCTGCGCTGGGACCTGACCCTGCTCGCCCTGGTCATCGTGCCGCTGTTCTGGGGTGCCGCCCGGCACTTCTCCCGGCTGATCAAGGAGGCCTCGCGGGAGCGCAGGCGCCGCAGCGGTTCGATCAGCGCGATCGCCGAGGAGTCGCTGGGCAACGTCGCCCTGGTACAGGCGTACAACCGGCAGGGGTGGGAGGAGCGACGGTTCGAGACGGAGAACGTCGGCAAGCTCCGGGCGGCGATGGCCTCGGCCCGGATCCGCGCCGTCTACGGCCCCGTGGTCGAGATCATCGAGGTGTCCGGCGGTCTCGCGGTGATGGTCCTGGGCACCTGGAAGCTCTCCCAGGGACAGCTGACACTGGGCGGGCTGCTGGTCTTCCTGGCACTGATCGGCAAGCTCTACGGCCCGGTGCGGGGTCTGTCCCACCTCGGCACCACCTTCTACACGGCCTCCGCCTCGGCCGAGCGGGTCATCGAGCTGCTGGACCAGCGGCCCCAGGTCGTCGAGTCCCCGGGCGCCCGGCACACCGGCCGGGCCCGGGGCGCCGTCGAGTTCGACGGCGTCTGCTTCCGCTACCCGGACACCGCGTCCTGGGCCCTGTCGGACGTCTCCTTCCAGGCCGCTCCCGGCGAGACCCTGGCGCTGGTCGGCGCCAGCGGGGCCGGCAAGTCGACGGTGGCGAAGCTGCAGCTGCGCTTCTACGACCCCGACCGGGGAGCGGTCCGGCTCGACGGGACCGACCTGCGGGACCTGTGCCTGTCCGACGTGCGGGAGAACGTCGCCGTGGTCCTGCAGGAGACACTCGTCTTCCACGGCAGCGTGCGGGACAACATCGCCTACGGCCGGCCGGAGGCGACGGAGGCGGAGATCGTCGCCGCGGCGCGCGCCGCCGACGCGCACGAGTTCATCGAGCTGCTGCCGGAGGGCTACGACACGATGGTCGGCCAGCGCGGCCGGACACTCTCCGGCGGACAGCGCCAGCGCCTGGCGATCGCCCGCGCGATGATCAGGGACGCGCCGGTCCTGCTCCTCGACGAACCGACCACCGGGCTCGACGTCCGCTCGGGCCGGCGGATCATGGACCCGCTGCGCCGGCTGATGGCCGGCCGGACGACCGTCGTCATCTCGCACAACCTGCTGACCGTCCGCGACGCCACCCGCATCGTGGTCCTCGACCACGGCCGGGTCGTCGAACACGGCGCCCATGACGAGCTGCTCGAACGCGACGGGACCTACGCCCGTCTCCACCGGCTGAACGGAACGCCCGCACACCGGACGGTGCTGTCGTGACCGTCTTCGCGACCCGGGCGACCCCACCCCTGCCTCCCGGCACCCGGCCGGTCCCGGGCTACGAGGTCCTGGCGCACCTGACGCGCACCGGCTGGCTCGACGTCTACGACGCCTGGAGCGAGGAACGGGACTGCCGGTGCGTGATCAAGGTGGTGCGCCCCGACCGCCGTGACGAACGGTGGCTGTGCGACCGGCTGCTGCAGGAGGGCCGCTGGCTGCGGGAGTTCACCCACCCGCACCTCACCCGCGCCTACGAGACGTTCGAGGCGCCCGACCCCCTGGTGGTCCTGGAGACACTGACCGGCGAGACGCTGTCCCACCTGCTGCACCGGCTGCGGCGCCGACCCGCCGCCGTGGACGTGGCGCTCCTCGGGGTCCAGCTGTGCTCCGCGGTCCACTACCTCCACGGCCGGGGCCTGCTGCACCTGGACCTCAAGCCGTCCAACGTGGTGGTGGAGCGCGGCCACGCGAAGGTGCTGGACCTGAGCACCGCGCGGCCTCCGGGCCCGGCGCCCGCCGGGGTGGGCACGTTCCGCTATCTCGCCCCGGAGCAGGCACGCGGCGGGCCGCTCACGGCCGCCGCCGACGTGTGGGGCATCGGCATCACGCTGTTCGAGGCCGCCTGCGGTGACGGTCCGTTCGAGCCCGGTGCGTTCGAGTCCGGTGCGTTCGAGTCCGGTGCGTTCGAGTCCGGTGCGACGGAGGACGGGGCCGGGGCGGTGGCGGACGAGAAGAGCACCAGGGCCACCGGTGGCCGCGCCGGCCGGTATCCGCAGCTGGAGCGGAGCGCCCCGCCGGTCCTGTCCCGGCGACGGCTGCCCCCCGCTCTCGCCGCCGCCGTCGACGGCTGTCTGCGAACCGACCCCGCCGCTCGGCCCACGGTCGCCGAACTGACCGCCGCTCTTGGGGCGACGCTGCCCGCCTCCCCCCTGTGAGGCCTGCCGGGTTCACGCCTCCCGGGTGATCACATGGCCCGTCTGCAGATGGGCCCTGGCCAGAACCGTGCCGTCGGGCGAGATCAGGCGGGCGGCGAGGACCGCGGGGTTGACGTGGGCCGTCACACCCCACTGGCCCATCCCGTCGCGCAGGGCGAAGTGGCCGACCCTGACCGTCGTGCCGTCGGGACGCTCCAGGACACAGGTGACCCTGCCGCTGTAGGGGGTGCCGGAGCCGTCGAGGTCGACGGCCATGAAGATCCAGCCGTGGTCGCCGGGGCGGGCGTAGACCTCGCCGACGGGCTGCCCGGCGCTGCTTGCCGAGGTCATGTCACCGACCAGCATGGGCTCCGAGGCGGGCGGGGGTCCGGCCGTCAGCTCCTCGAAGGCGGCGCCGACCGCCCAGCCCGCGAACCCGGTGGCGACCGTGTACGCGGTCGCCAGCGCCGCGACCCGCAGCCACATCCTGCGGACGCCACCGCGCAGCCCCTGGTGCGCGGGGCCTACCCCGCCCGGCCTGGGGCGCCCCTCGTGCGTCATCACGTCCCGGATCAGCAGGCGCGCCACCCGGGTCTCGAACCCCAGCGGCGGTTCCCTGTCCGGCAGCAGACCGACCAGCCCGTCGCCGACGAGGGTGAGGTGCCCGACGTACTCCCGGCACTCCGCGCACCGGTCCAGATGCGCGACCGCGTCGGCCCGCTCCCGGCCGGGCAGCACCCCCAGCGCCAGCTCGGCACCGGTCTCCCTCAGCTTCCCGCAGGTCAGGTCACTGATCATGATCGCCTCGGTTCTGAGACGTCTCAGCCGCGAGTATGGTCCGCAGTTTCGCCATCGCCGCTCTGATCCGCGTCTTGGCGGTGCCCAGCGGAATCCGCTCCCGGTCGGCGATCTGCTGGGCCGTCATTCCGTAGATGCCGGCCATCACCAGGGCACGGGCCTGTCCCCGCGGCAGCCGCGCCACCGCCGCCCTCAGCCGGGACGAGGCCTCGTCGGCCAGCGCCCACCGCTCGGGGGTCTCGGTGACGATGCCGAGGAGCGCGTCCAGGTCCTCCGGCGCCACCGGCTCCGAGCGCCGCGCGCGGACGGCGTCGATGGCGAGGTTGTGCGCGATGGTCGTCAGCCAGGTCGTGACCGAGCCTCGGCGCGAGTCGTAGATCTGGGCGTGACGCCAGGCACGCTCGAAGGTCTGCTGGGCGACGTCCTCGGCGAGCTGCGGATCCCGGGTGACCGCCATGGCGACACCGAAGACCCTGTGCTGGAACCTCCGTACGAAGGTGACCGCGAGTTCCGCGTCACCGGTGGCCAGCCCGGACAGCAAAGCCTCGTCCGGGAGACGGCCCACGGGGAACCGGAAACCCGACACACCTCTGTATACGGCTGGCCGCCGCCAGGAGATTGCCCGCGGGTTGCGGAAGATCACCTTCCCATTCTCCGCCGCCGGGCCGGGGCTCGCATGCGGGCCCCGGCCCGGCGCCGGTCAGTGCCCGTTCTGGGCCAGTCGCAGCAGGTGGGCGGCGAGCGACTGCCCGCCGGACGGATCCCGGCTGATCAGCAGCAGGGTGTCGTCGCCGGCGATGGTGCCCAGGATGTCGTGCAGTTCGGCCTGGTCGATGGCCGAGGCGAGGAACTGCGCGGCCCCCGGCGGGGTGCGCAGGACGACCAGGTTGGCCGAGGCCTCCGCGGAGATCAGCAGCTCCTGGGAGAGCCGCCGCATCCGCTCCTCCTTCGCCGACCCGCCCAGCGGGGCGCGCGGGGTACGGAACCCCCCCTCGCTCGGTACCGCGTAGATCAGGTCGCCGTCCGTGTTGCGGATCTTGACCGCGTTCAGCTCGTCCAGGTCCCGGGAGAGCGTCGCCTGGGTGACGTTCAGCCCGTCGTCGGCGAGCAGCTTCGCCAGCTGGCTCTGCGACCGCACCGGCTGCCGGTTGAGGATGTCCACGATCCGGCGGTGGCGTGCGGTGCGGGTCTGCGGCACGGCGGGCCCCGCGGTCTGCTCGTCGTCCTGCGCCTGACTCATCGTCGTCTCATTCTCCGGATCGTCCGTCCCCGTTCGCCGGGTCCGCTGCCCCAAGGATGCCGGGCAGCGCCTGGAGGAAGGCGTCCGTCTCGTCGTCGCGGAGGTTCAGCGGCGGCATCAGCCGTACGACGTCGGGAGCGGGCGCGTTCACCAGGAACCCGGCATCCTGGGCCGCGCGCTGCACCTGCGGCGCGAGCTGCCCGGTGAGCACGATACCCAGCAGCAGGCCCGCGCCCCGGACGTGATCGACCAACGGGTGGCCGAGGGCCTCGATCCCGTCCCGCAGCCGCTCGCTCTGCCGCTTGACGTTCTCCAGCAGTCCTTCGCCGTCGATGGTGTCGAGGACGGCGAGTCCGGCGGCGCAGGCGACCGGGTTGCCGCCGAAGGTCGTACCGTGCTGGCCGGGCTGGAGCAGTTCGGCGGCCCGGCCGAAGGCGACGGTGGCGCCCAGCGGCAGCCCGCCGCCCAGCTGCTTGGCGAGGGTGACGACATCCGGGAGCACGCCGTCGTGGGCCTGGTACTCGAACCAGGTCCCGGTGCGGCCGATGCCGGTCTGCACCTCGTCGAGGACCAGCAGGGCGCCGGTGGCGGCGGTGATCGCCCGGGCCGCCTTCAGGTAGTCGGCGGGCGGTACCACGACGCCGTTCTCGCCCTGGACCGGCTCGATGACGACCAGTGCGGTGTCCTCGGTGGCCGCGGCGGCCAGCGCCTGGGCGTCGCCGTACGGGACGTGGGTGACATCGCCCGGCAGCGGCTGGAACGGTTCCTGCTTGGCGGGCTGGCCGGTGAGCGCCAGGGCGCCCATGGTCCTGCCGTGGAAGCCGCCGTGGGTGGCGACCATGTGGGTGCGTCCGGTCAGCCGGCCGATCTTGAAGGCGGTCTCGTTGGCCTCGGCGCCGGAGTTGCAGAAGAAGACCCGGCCCTCGCGTCCGAAGAGCTGCAGGAGTCGTTCGGCGAGGGCGACGGTGGGCTCGGCCATGAAGAAGTTGGAGATGTGGCCGAGGGAGCCGATCTGCCGGGTGACGGCCTCCACGACGGCCGGGTGGGCGTGGCCCAGGGCGTTGGTGGCGATGCCGCCGACGAAGTCGAGGTACTCGCGGCCCTCGGTGTCCCACACCTTCAGGCCCGCACCGCGCACGAGGGGCAGCCGCGGGGTGCCGTAGTTGTTCATGAGCGCGCCCTGCCACCGCGCGGTCAGTTCCTCGTTGCTCATGACGCCCCCTGTTCGTCCGGCTTCTCGTCGGGCACGACCATCGTGCCGATGCCCTCGTCGGTGAAGATCTCCAGCAGGATCGAGTGCTGGACCCGGCCGTCGATGACCCGGGCGGTGGTCACACCGCCCCGCACGGCGTGCAGACAGCCCTCCATCTTCGGCACCATGCCGGAACTCAGCTCCGGCAGCAGCTTCTCCAGCTGGGAAGCGGTGAGACGGCTGATCACCTCGTCGCTGTGCGGCCAGTCCTCGTAGAGGCCCTCGACGTCCGTGAGGACCATGAGGGTCTCGGCGCCCAGAGCAGCAGCGAGTGCCGCAGCCGCCGTATCAGCATTGACGTTGTAGACATGTCCGTCGTCCTCGGAACGGGCGATCGACGAGACGACCGGGATACGGCCGTCGGCGAGCAGTGCCTCGATCGCGCCCGTGTCGATCGCGGTGATCTCGCCCACCCGCCCGATGTCGACCAACTCGCCGTCGATCTCCGGCTGGTGCTTGGTGGCGGTGATGGTGTGCGCGTCCTCGCCGGTCAGTCCCACGGCCAGCGGCCCGTGCCGGTTGAGCAGCCCGACCAGCTCGCGCTGCACCTGTCCGGCCAGCACCATGCGTACGACGTCCATGGCGTCCTCGGTGGTGACCCTGAGGCCCGCCTTGAACTCGCTGACGATGCCGTGCTTGTCCAGGGCGGCGCTGATCTGCGGGCCGCCGCCGTGCACGACGACGGGCTTCAGGCCGGCGTGGTGCAGGAACACGACGTCCTGCGCGAACGCGGCCTTCAGGTCCTCGTCGATCATGGCGTTGCCGCCGAACTTGATGACGACCGTCTTGCCGTTGTGCTTGACCAGCCAGGGCAGCGCCTCGATGAGGATCTGGGCCTTGGGGAGCGCGGTGTGCTTGCGCGTGGTGCTCATGACGAGTAGGCGCTGTTCTCGTGGACGTAGTCGGCGGTGAGGTCGTTGGTCCAGATCGTGGCGGTCTCGGAGCCCGCGGCGAGGTCGGCGACGATGTGCACCTCCCGGTAACGCATGTCGACCTTCTCGCGGTCCTCGCCGACGCCCCCGTTCTTGCACACCCAGACGCCGTTGATGGCGACGTTCAGCCGGTCCGGCTCGAAGACGGCCCCGGTGGTGCCGATCGCCGAGAGCACCCGCCCCCAGTTGGGGTCCTCGCCGTGGATGGCGCACTTGAGGAGGTTGTTGCGGGCGATGGAGCGGCCCACCTCGACGGCGTCGTCCTCGCTGGCCGCGTTGACCACCTCGACCCTGATGTCCTTGCTGGCGCCCTCGGCGTCCCGGATCAGCTGCTGGCCGAGGTCGTCGCAGACCTGCCGGACGGCCTCCGCGAACTCGTCGTACTCCGGGGTGACGCCGGCCGCACCGGAGGCGAGCAGCAGCACGGTGTCGTTGGTCGACATGCAGCCGTCGGAGTCCACGCGGTCGAAGGTGGTGCGCGTGGCCGCGCGCAGGGCCCGGTCCAGTGCGTCGTCGTCGAGTGCGGCGTCGGTGGTGAGGACGACCAGCATGGTGGCGAGGCCGGGGGCGAGCATGCCCGCGCCCTTGGCCATGCCGCCGACGGTCCAGCCGTCCTTGGCCACGACGGAGGTCTTGTGGACCGTGTCGGTGGTCTTGATGGCGATGGCCGCCTTCTCGCCGCCGTGCTCGGAGAGCTGGGCGGCGGCGGTCTCCACGCCCGGGAGCAGCTTGTCCATGGGCAGCAGCACACCGATGAGGCCGGTGGAGCAGACCGCGATCTCGACGGCACCGCGGCCGAGGACCGCCGCGGCCTTCTCGGCGGTCGCGTGCGTGTCCTGGAAGCCCTTGGGTCCCGTACAGGCGTTGGCGCCGCCGGAGTTGAGGACGACCGCGGACACCTCGCCGCTCTTGAGCACCTGCTCGGACCACAGCACGGGCGCGGCCTTGACACGGTTGGAGGTGAAGACACCGGCGGCGGCGCGGCGCGGACCGTTGTTGACCACGAGGGCCAGGTCCGGATTGCCGTTCTCCTTGATCCCGGCGGCGATGCCCGCCGCCGTGAATCCCTTGGCTGCCGTGACGCTCACGGTGCGACTCCGATCGTGGAAAGCCCGGTGGTCTCGTCGAGCCCGAGGGCGAGGTTCATGCTCTGGACGGCACCGCCCGCGGTGCCCTTGGTCAGGTTGTCGATGGCGCTGATCGCGATGACGCGTCCCGCCGCCTCGTCGTGGGCGACCTGCACCTGTACGGCGTTGGAACCGTAGACGGACGCGGTCGAGGGCCACTGGCCCGCCGGCAGAAGGTGGACGAAGGGCTCGTCGGCGAAGGCCTTCTCGTAGGCGGCCCGCACGGACTCGGCGGTGACCCCGGCGCGCGCCTTGGCGCTGCAGGTGGCGAGGATGCCGCGGGGCATCGGCGCGAGCGTCGGCGTGAAGGAGACCGAGACCCGCTCCCCCGCCGCCGCGCTGAGGTTCTGGATCATCTCGGGGGTGTGCCGGTGGCCGCCGCCCACGCCGTACGGCGACATGGACCCCATGACCTCGCTGCCCAGCAGGTGCGGCTTGGGGGCCTTGCCCGCGCCGGAGGTGCCGGAGGCGGCGACGATCACCGCCTCGGGCTCGACGAGGCCGGCGCTGTACGCGGGGAACAGGGCGAGGGAGACGGCGGTCGGGTAGCAACCGGGTACCGCGATGCGCTTGGACCCCTCCAGCGCGGCGCGGGCACCCGGAAGTTCGGGGAGGCCGTAGGGCCAGGTGCCGGCGTGCGGGGAGCCGTAGAACGTCTCCCAGTCGGCCGCGTCCTCGAGCCGGAAGTCGGCGCCCATGTCGACGACGAGGACGTCCGGACCGAGTCGCTCGGCGACGGCGGCGGACTGCCCGTGCGGCAGCGCGAGGAAGACGACGTCGTGCCCGGCGAGGACCTCGGGCGTGGTCTCCTCCAGCACGCGGCCGGCCAGCGGCAGCAGGTGCGGCTGGAGCGCCCCGAGGCGCTGTCCGGCGTTGGAGTTGCCGGTCAGGGCACCGATCTCGATCCGCGGGTGCGCGAGGAGCAGCCGCAGGACCTCTCCCCCCGCGTAACCGCTCGCTCCGGCCACCGCCGCACGTACCGCCATGTCCACCCTCCTCTGGATGGCATGACTATACGTTTCGCTGCACGTTTATGCAATCTCCTTGGCGGGGAGCATGACCCGGCGGGAGACGACGAAGGTCACCGGAATCGCCGCCGCCGAGGCGAGGAGGGGGGCGAAGCGGCTCCCCGCGTGCAGGAGGTCCACGATGACATACACGCCCACCGTGGTGACCAGGAAGTTGGTGGCGTTGGTCAGCGGGAACAACAGGAACTTCCGCCAGGTCGGACGGGTCCGGTAGGTGAAGCGCGCGTTCAGGAAAAAGGATCCGACCATGCTGAGCAGGAACGCCAGAACGTGCGCCGCCAGATACGGCAACCGCGTGAGGAACAACAGGTAAAGCCCGTAGTAGGTCGCGGTGTTGATCACGCCGACCACGGCAAAGGTGAGGATCTGCCTCGACAGCAGGGAACGCGACATCAGGGAATGAGGTCCTTCTTCCGGTCCGGTGGCTATGTACGGGAGGGCTGCGTCGAGGTGCCGTCGAAGCGGAGGTTCCAGCGGCCCGCGCGGCCCGTCACCGCGATCGTGGACAGGGGCCGGACGTCGATGTTCCAGTACGTGGACGGCGGTGCCTTGAGCGCGTAGACCAGGGCGGCACGGACCACCGAGGGCTCGGCCACGGCCACGATCCGGCCGCCGTCGTCGACCGGGCGGGTGTCGAGCCAGCCGCCGACCCGGGAGACGAACTCCAGCAGCGACTCGCCGCCGTGCGGGGTGGAGCGCGGGTCGGCGAGCCAGGCGTCCACCGACTCCGGTTCACGGGCCATCGCCTCGCCCAGCGTCAGCCCGCGCCAGCGGCCCATGTCGCAGTCCCGCAGCCCGAGCTGGACCAGCGGGGCGTACCCGAGTGCGTCGCCGGTGGCCCGGCTGCGGGGCGTCGGCGAGCAGTAGCGCAGCTCGGCCGCCGCCAGCGGCAGCAGGTCCGGTACGACGCGCTGCACCTCGTCCCAGCCCGCCTGGTCCAGCGGCCGGTCGTCCTCGAAACGCTCCGCGAGCAGCGAGGAGCTGCGCGCGGCGGCGACGAACGTGACCCGAAGTGGCATGCGGTGATGGTGAGCCGCGCGTGTGGGCAGGTCAAGGGGTGCGACCCGGGCGTTACCGGCGGCGGCCTGCCGTTGTCCGAAGTGTCCTGGGCGTCCCGCTGGAACCTGGGCGCCCTGCTGAACCCGGGCGCCCTGCTGAACCCGGGCGCCCTGCTGAACCCGGGCGTCCTACTCGAAGTGGAACGCCATCCAGTGCTCGGGGCGCTCGAGCGGCCCGAAGCCCAGTTTCCCGTAGACGCCGTGGGCGTCCTGGGTGGCCAGCAGGACGCGCCGCAGCCCGTAGGGCCGCAGGTGCTCGCGCACGCTCCCGACCAGCGCGGTGCCCACGCCCTTGCCGCGTACCGACGGGTCCACGTAGACGTCGGCGAGCCAGGCGAACAGCGCCTGGTCGGTCACCACGCGCGCGTACGCCACCTGCCGGCCGGAGGCCGTCTCGTAGATCCCGAAGTTGAGGGAGGAGGCCATCGCGCGCTCGTGCGTCTCGCGGGGGCGGCCGGCCGCCCAGTAGCTGTCGGTCGACAGCCACCGGTGGACGCGGTCCACGTCGACGCGGCCGGTGTCGGCGGAGAACTCGTAGCCGTCGGGCAGGCGTGGTGTGTCGTTCATCCCGGGATCCTCACAGGAACGGGGCTCCGGCGTCGAACCGGTTTCACCGGGCCGCGCACCTCACAGCACCTCGTCGCAGGCCGCCCGCAACCGCCGTACCCCCTCGGCGATCTCCGTCACCCCGGCGACCGCCGCGAAGCTCAGCCGAACGTGAGCGGCGGGGGGCTCGGCGCTGAAGTAGGGGCGGCCGGGGGTGACGGCGACGCCCGCGCGCAGGGCGGCGGCGGCCAGGGCCTGCTCGTCGGTGCCGTCGGGGAGGCGCAGCCAGAGGTGGTAGCCGCCGGAGGGGACGTGCGGCAGGGTGAGTTCGGGCAGGTGCAGGGCGAGGGCGGTGGTGAGCGCGTCGCGGCGGGTCTTCAGCTCGGCGGAGACGGCCCGCAGATGGCGGGGCCAGGCCGGCGAGCCGACGAGTTCGAGCGCCGCCTCCTGGAGCGGGCGCGGGACGAAGAAGGTGTCGACGACCTGGATGGCGCGCAGCCGTTCCAGTACCGGCCCGCGCGCGGCCAGCGCGCTCACCCGGAAGCTGGGCGAGGTCGCCTTGGTCAGCGAGCCGACGTGGACGACGACGCCGTCGGCGTTCTCGGTGTCCTCGGCGGCCAGCGGAGGCGGCAGCGGTCCGGCGTCCGCGTGCACCAGGCGTCGTACGAAGTCGTCCTCGACGACGAACGCCCCCGCCGCGCGGGCGATGCGCAGCACCTCGGCGCGCCGGGCGGGGGCCAGCACGGCGCCGGTCGGGTTCTGGAACAGGGGCTGGCAGACGAACACCCGGGCGCCGCTGGCCCGGAAGGCGTCGGCGAGCAGTTCCGGCCGGACGCCCTCGGCGTCCACCGGCACCGGCACGGGGCGCAGTCCGGCGGCACGGGCGAGGGCCAGCATGCCGGGGTAGGTGGGCGACTCGACCAGGACCGGGGCGCCGGGCGGGGCGAGCGCGCGCAGGGCGGTGGCGAGGGCGGCCTGGCCGCCGGCCGCGATCAGCACCTCGGCCGCGGTGACGGTGCCGCCGATGCCCCGGGCGAACCACTCGCGCAGTTCCGCCAGCCCCTCCACCGGCGGTCTCCCCCAGGCTCCGGGGCGCCGTCCGGCGCGGGCCAGTGCCGCCGCCATCGCCCGCTCGGGCTGCAGCGCGGGGTGCAGATAGCCGCCGCTGAACTCCAGCACACCGGGCGGCGGGGCGGCGAGGGTCACCGTGACGCCGGTGGCGTCCACCGTGCGCGGTACGAGGTCGGCGGCGCCGTCGGCGCTGAGCGCCACCTCCTGCCAGGAGGTGTCCCCGGCCGGCGCGGCGGTGGCACGGGTGCGGGCGCGGAAGGCTCCGGCGCCGGGCCGGGTGACCACCAGCCCCTCGGCGGCCAGCTGCGCCAGTGCCCGGGACACGGTCACCGGGCTCACCCGGAACCGCTCGACCAGCGTCCGGCTCGACGGGAGCTTTCCACCGGGAGAGTAGCGGTCCAGCTCTCGTCGCAGCTGTTCAGCCAGATCCGCCACACTGCTACGCTCGTACATGAGAGCACAGAGTAGCGCTACTATCTCCGCCCCGATAGCGGTCAGCACCCTCCCCGGAGAGCGTCCCCGTGCGGCGGGCACGCTGCAGGCCGCGCTCGGGGTCATCGCCTTCTCCCTCACCTTCCCGGCCACCGCCTGGGGCCTGGAGGGCTTCGGGCCCTGGTCGCTGGTGTCCGTGCGCAGCGTTCTCGCCGCGCTCGTGGCCGGCGGCTGCCTGCTGGCGACGGGGGTACGGCCCCCCGAGCGCCGCCATCTGCCGGGGCTCGCCGTCGTGGCCGGCGGCGTGGTGCTCGGCTTCCCGCTGCTCAGCACGCTGGCCCTGCGGACCTCCAGCACCGCGCACGCGGCCGTCGTGGTCGGCCTGCTGCCGCTGACCACCGCCCTGCTGTCCGCGCTGCGCATGGGCACCCGCCCCTCGCGCACCTTCTGGGCGGCGGCCCTGACCGGCGCGGCGGCTGTCATCGCCTTCACCGTGAGCCAGAGCGGCGGCGCCCTCACCGCCGCCGACGGCTTTCTGTTCGGGGCGCTCCTGGTGTGCGCGGCCGGTTACACCGAGGGCGGTCGGCTGGCCCGGGTGATGCCGGGCTGGCAGGTCATCGGCTGGGCGCTGGTGCTGTGTCTGCCGCTGACGGCGCCGGCCGCCGCGCTGGCCCTGTCGTACGAGCCCGTGCGCCTCGGCGCCCACGCGGTGGCCGGGCTGCTGTGGGTGGCGGTGGGCTCCCAGTTCCTCGGGCTGGTCGTCTGGTACCGGGGCATGGCGGCCGTCGGTATCCCGAGGGCCAGCCAGTTGCAGTTGGCCCAGCCGCTGCTCACACTGGTGTGGTCGGTGCTGCTGCTGGGCGAGCACCTCACGGCGGCCGCTCCCCTGACGGCCGCCGCGGTGCTCGTGTGCATCGCCGTCACTCAACGGTCGTGATCGCAAGGAGGGCCTGAAGATGCGCGCATCCCAGGGCGACCAGCTTGTCCAGCACGGCAGGGTGGTCGGCCAACACGACCAGGTCACCGAAATCGTCGAAGTGATGGGCACCGGGGGCAACCCGCCCTACCGGGTCCGTTTCCCGGACGGACGTGAGGCCATCATGTCCCCCGGTCCCGACTGCGAGGTCCGCCACCCGCAGGAGCAGAAGTAGCGAACATCGGGTGGGAGCGGGTCAGCGCGGAGCCGTCGCCGGCTTCCGGTAGTGGTCGGCGACCACCCGCGCCATCGCTCCCGCCGGGTCCGCCGCCACGTCCTTGGCGGCGAAGAAGACATGCCCGCGCACCTCGGGGCGGCGGCCGGCCAGGGTGAGGTGCCGGGACAGCTCGGCCGGGTCCTGCCAGGCCGGCGGCTGCCCCGCCGCCCCCGCCCGGTACAGCGCCTCGCCCACGTAGAGCCGGGTTCCGGTGCCCTTGGCCACGTCCGCCCACCACTGCACGAGCGTGGCGTAGTCGGCGGCGGGGTCGCCGATGTGCCAGTACAGCTGTGGGACGACGTAGTCGATCCAGTGCTCGCGCACCCAGGTGCGACTGTCGGCGTGGAGGTCGTCGTACGTCTGCACGCCCGCCCGGGTGTCCGAACCGCGCGGGTCGGTGGAGGCGTTGCGCCACACGCCGAAGGGGCTGATCCCGAACCGGGTGCCGGGCCTGGTCCGCTTGATGCCGGCGGCCGTCTCCCGCACCAGCCGGTCGATGTTGTCCCGGCGCCAGGCCGCCCGGTCGGGGAAGTCGCCACCGTACGCGTCGTACGCGTCGTCGTCGTCGAAGGTCTGGCCGGGCACCGGATACGGATAGAAGTAGTCGTCGAAGTGGACGGCGTCGACCGGGTACCTGGCCACCGCGTCGAGCATGGCCGTCCGCACGAAGGCCCGGACCTTCGGCAGGCCCGGGTTGTAGTAGAGCCGGCCGCCGTAGGACACCACCCAGTCCGGGTGCTTGCGGGCCGGGTGCGAGGGGACCAGCCGGCCGGGGTCCGCGTGGGTGGCGATCCGGTACGGGTTGAACCAGGCGTGCAGCTGCAGTCCCCGGGCGTGGGCCTCCTTGACGGCCGTGCCCAGCGGGTCCCAGCCGGGGTTCTTGCCCTGGGTGCCGGTGAGGAACTGCGACCAGGGCTCGTACGGCGAGGGCCACAACGCGTCCGCCGTGGGCCGCACCTGGAAGACCACCGTGTTCAGCCGGTCGCGGACCGCCCGGTCCAGATGGGCGATCAGTTCCGCGCGCTGCCTCGACGCCGTCAGGCCGGGCCGCGAGGGCCAGTCGCGGTTGGCGACCGTGGCCAGCCACACGCCCCGCATCTCACTGGCCGCCGTGCCCCGGCACCACGGCACGGCCGCCGCGGGACGGGCCGTGGCCGGCGCCGACAGTGCCGAAAGGGTCGACAGCGCCGCCATCGCGAACGTACGGCGGGACACTCGCCCCATCCGCGCACCCCCTCACGCTCCGGATCCGCTCGGTCGCGGATCGTCTCGTGGCCCAGGATGCCCGCACCCGGACGATCGATCATCGATACTTGGGAGTAACGTGCACGATCGGAGCAGGCACCGACCCGGGAGAACCTGCCGCATACGGTCGTGGATCAGCGAAGGGAACGATGTGACGGGCATCCCATCGGGAGACATCGGGCGCGTCGGAGTCGTCGGCTGCGGCCAGATGGGAGCGGGCATCGCCGAGGTGTGCGCCCGCGCCGGTCTGGACGTCAGGGTCGCCGAGACCACCGGCGAGGCTCTGGAGATCGGCCGTACCCGGCTGTTCAACTCCCTGGCCAAGGCCGCCGAGCGCGGCAAGATCAGCGAGGAGGAGCGGGACGCCACACAGGCGCGTCTGAGCTTCACCACCGACCTCGGCCAGTTCACCGACCGCGATCTGGTGATCGAGGCCGTCGTGGAGAACGAGCAGGTCAAGACTGAGATCTTCCAAGTGCTCGATCAGGTGGTGACCCGTCCGGACGCGATCCTGGCCTCCAACACCTCCTCCATCCCGCTGGTCAAGCTCGCGGTCGCCACCTCGCGCCCCGACCACGTCGTCGGCATCCACTTCTTCAACCCGGCACCGGTGCAGCAGCTGGTCGAGCTGATCCCGGCGCTCACCACCTCCGAGGGCACCCTCAGCCGCGCCCAGGTCTTCACCGAGAAGGTGCTCGGCAAGCACGCGATCCGCGCCCAGGACCGCTCCGGGTTCGTGGTCAACGCGCTGCTCGTGCCCTACCTGCTGTCCGCGATCCGTATGTTCGAGTCGGGCATCGCGAGCCGCGAGGACATCGACAACGGCATGGAGATGGGCTGCGCCCACCCGATGGGCCCGCTGAAGCTGTCCGACCTGATCGGGCTGGACACCATCGTCTCCATCGCCCACTCGATGTACGCCGAGTACAAGGAGCCGCTGTACGCCGCTCCGCCGCTGCTCCAGCGCATGGTCGAGGCAGGCCGGCTCGGCCGGAAGACCGGGTCCGGCTTCTACACCTACGGCTGATCCCGCACCCGACGTCACGGAGCGTGCCCGGCACCGCGTTCGGTGCCGGGCACATCTGTTTCACTCCCCGTGTGCGCGCCGGGCTCGCATATGCCTGTCGCACACGCTCCCCACGCGCCCACCAGGCGAGTTCACTCTTCATGCGCATGCAAGGGATGCGGAACCACCACGTTCGACTACGGAAAGGAGTGGACCCGTGACCGCCGAATCCGAGCATCCCGTGGTCCATGGAGAACTCGCAGAGTTACGCCGCCGCCTCGATGTGGCGTACGCCCGCGTCGAGGGCGGGCTGGCACTGCTCAGTCACCGCACCGAGGAGACCGCGAAGGAACTGGACGAGCTGAACACCCGCATGATCTCGCTGGAGCACGCACGCTGGCCCCTGCCCTCGGTCGCCGCGCTCACGGCACTGGGCGCACTCGTCGTCACGATCTGGCAGGCGCTGGCCCACTAATCATCGGCGAGCCTGAGGTGGTGCAGCAGGAGTAACGCGGCCGCCATGTTGGCGGCCGGGACCTCCCCACGGGCGATCATGTCGGGAACGAGCTTGAGAGGGACCCATTCCCGGCGGTCCGACTCGAAGTCGTCCACGGGGTGTCCGAGGTACTCGCCGTCGTCGGCCCAGTAGATGTGGTGCCGGGCGTCGGTGAGGCCGTTGGACGGCTCCACGGTCATGAGGTGGTGCAGGCGTCCCGGCCGCCAGCCGGTCTCCTCCTCCAGTTCCCTGGCGGCCGCGGTCGCGATGTCCTCGCCGTCCTCCACGACGCCCGCGGCCAGTTCCCACCCCCAGCTGTCGGTGATGAAGCGGTGGCGCCACAGGAGGAGGACCTCGTTCGCCTCGTTGACGACCGTGGCCACGGCCACCGGCCGCAGCCGTATCAGGAAGTGGTCGAGATGCCGGCCGTCCGGCAGCTCGACATCCGCGAGATTGACGCTGAACCAGCGGTTTTCATACACAGTTTGTTCGTTCTGTTTCGTCCACTGCACGGTTCTGCCACCTTCCGCTGAGTAAGTGGCAATATCGCAGCAGCGGCTCCTCAGGCCTACAGGGCGCCGGAGCGCCTACAGCGGTACGCGCAGTGCCCCGTCGATCAGTTCGGCGGCTTCGGCGGTTCCGGCCGATCCGCTGCGCACCAGGTGCTCGCGTACCGCGCGGAGTCTGTCGCGCAGGCGCTGGGACTCCATTCCGCGGGCCTGCTCGGCCATCTGCACGGCCGTCGCCACCGCGTTGTCGGCGTTCCCCTGGCGCAGTTCGATGGTGCTGAGCATCGCGAGCCGGTGCACCCGGCCCCGGTCGTGGGCAGGGTTGTCGACGGCGGCCGCGGCGTGCTCCCGGGCGGCGGCCAGTTCACCGAGGCTGAGCAGCGCCTCGGCCACCTGCACATTGACCAGTCCCGGCTGGACATAGCCGGTCTCGTCCGGTTCGTGTCCGCGCCGGATGCGGTCGGCGGCGGTCTCCGCGCGCCGGATGCAGGACAGGGCGCTCGTGCCGTCGCCGAGGTGGGCGTACGCCTTGGCCTGCATCGCGTACAGATCGGAGGCGAGGGCGGGGGTGATGTGCCGTCCGGCGGCGCGCAGGGCCGCCTCGGCGAAGGCGACCGCCTGCCGGTACTCCCGCATGAACAGCGCCTGGTTGACCAGCAGCGCGATCACGTACGCGCCAAGTCCCCGGTCCCCGCTGGCCTTCGCCAGCCGCAGCGCCTGGTGGAAGTAGCGCTGGGCGAGACCGTGCGCGTCGGAGTCGTAGGCGCAGATACCGGCGATCGCCACCAGACCGCCGGTCGCCCGGTGCAGTTGGCGACCGGTGGCGTCGGTGTAGCTGCCGCGCAGCAGCGGGGCGGCCTCGGCGTTGAGGAACCCGACGATCCGGGTGCGGGTCGCGATGCCGCCCGCCTTGCGGTACATCTGCTCGTAATGGGTGCGGGCGGCGCGCAGCATCGCCAGGTCGGAGGCGGTGACGCGGTGCCGGCCGCCCCGGGAGACATCGGTGTCCTCGGGCGGGTTCTCCCACTCCCACACGGGCATCACCGCGGGGGTACCGGTGACGGCGGGGGCGCCGAGGACGTGCGGGCGCTGCTGTTCGTCGGAGCGCCACAGGGCGGTGGCCCGCTCGACGAACCCGTTGAGCGAGGTGCCGTGCGGCACACCCGGCTCGCCGGGCACGCCCAGGCCGATGTCGTCGAGGGTGACGGGACGGTGCAGCCGGACGGCGAGCACCTCGCAGATCAGGTCCGGCACCTGGCCCCGGGGCCGCTGGCCCTTCAACCACCGCGCCACGGCGGTGTGTTCGTACCGCAGCGCGAGACCTCGCGCCCGACCGGCCTGGTTGACATGGGCGGCGAGACCGGCGTGCGAGATCCCCGCCTCGTCCAGGATCGCGTCGAGCAGAGTGTTGGGCTGCATGAGTGCCCCCCGGGTGGCCTGGTGTCGGTCAGCGTAGTGCGTCCGGCTTCACACGGGGTGTGAACGGAGTGCCCGGATCCGCAGCGTGTGCGCGCTGTCGCTCCCCGTGTTCGTCCGGTTGACTGAGATGCCTCGCAAGAGGCCGGCCGGGCCGCCGGCTCCCCCTCGAACAAAGTGCGGTGGCCTGGCCGTCGGCGCTGGCCGGCGCAGGCGCAAGGCACAGATGCGTGCCGGCAAGGAGTGGGCTATCGGTTCGTGGTCGGCTGCGGGCCGGTGGGGGCTTGGCGCGCCGTCCCCGGCGCCCCTCGGGAAGCCGCCCCCGGCGTTGTCCGGTCGTTGCGCAGGACGAGTACCGCCACGTCGTCCGTCGGGGTGCCGGAGGTGTGCCGGAGCAGGGACGTGAAGACCGTGCGCAGCATGGTCTGGGGGGTCACCGGATGGTGGCGTACGGCTGCCGCCAGGGCCGTGGGCAGGGAGAAGAAGTGGCCTCGGGCGTCCCTCGCGTCCTCCGCGCCGTCCGTGTAGAGGACCAGGGACTCGGCCGGGAGCAGGCGGCCGCAGTGCACGGGGTCCAGGTCGGCGGGGAGCGGGAACGGGCCGAGCGGCGGCAGCGGGTCCGCTCGGGTCAGGAGTCCGACCCGCGTCCCGCTGATCAGGTAGGGCCACGGGTGACCGCAGTTGAGGGCGCGGACCTCGCCGTCCCGGGCGATCTCCAGCAGCAGGACGGTGACGAACTCCTCGGCGACCGGGTTCTCGACGTCCGCGGCGCCGGCCGACGGGTGTTCGGCGCGGGCCCGTTCGCGCAGATGGCGGGCGTGGGCGCGGTCCAGCCGGCGCAGTACGCGGTCGAGTCCGGGTTCGTCGTGGGCCGCCTCGCGGAAACTGCCGAGGACGGCGGCCACCGTACCGAGCGCGGGCAGGCCGTGACCGCGGACGTCGCCCATCACCACGCGGACGCCGTGTTCGGTGGCGACGGCCTCGTACAGGTCGCCGCCGATGGCCGCGCCGCGGTCGGCGGAGAGCTGGGCGGCCGCCACGTTCAGGCCGTCGAGCCGGGGTGGCAGGGGCCGCAGCAGCACGCTCTGCGCGGCGCCGGCGACCTTGCGCAGCTGACGGAGTTCACGCACCAGGGCCCGGCGGACGTGCAGGATCAGGCCGGTTCCGACCGCGAAGAACACGGCGCTGGTGACGACCCGCGCGCCCAGCCCGTTCTGCTGGGCGAGCGGGCAGCCGAGCTTGTAGGTGACGGCGACGGCGCCCCAGACCGTGGGCAGCCCCAGCGAGAGCGCGCGGCCCGGCGGCCGGCGGCCGGGCGCGGCCGGGGATGGCCACCGGGTGGGTGCCCGTGGCTTGATGCGGATCATGCCTCTGGTCCCCCATGTGGGCCCTGACAGAGCAGACGGACCGACCCCGAAAGGCCGGTCCGATTCTGTCGACGCCCTGGCCCCGAAGGGCCGGATCGCCGCCACTTCCCACCCGAACGAGTGAGGCCCCCTCGGTCGGCCCGCAGGTACGCAGGTCGTCCGAGGGGGCCGGGTCACCCCTGCGGCGATCAGCCCCTGAGCACCGCGCCCGTCCGCTCGCCGGCCAGGGCGACCGCGGCGTCGCGGGCCGCGGACGCCTCGTCCACCGTCAGCGTCCGGTCGGCGGCACGGAACCGCAGCGCGTACGCCAGGGACTTCTTGCCCTCCCCCAGCTGCTCCGCGTTCTCGTACACGTCGAACAGCCGGATGGACTCCAGCAGCGTGCCCGCGCCGTCCCGCAGCGCCTCCTCGACGTCCGCGTGCGGGACGAACTGGTCGACGACCAGGGCGACGTCCTGCGTGGCCACCGGGAAGGACGAGATGCGCGGGCCCTTCACCGGTCCGCCGGTCGCCGCCTCCACCACGTCCAGGTTCAGCTCCATCGCGCAGGTGCGCGCGGGCAGTCCCAGCGTCTTGAGGACACCGGGGTGCAGCTCACCGGCGTACCCGGCGACCCGCTCCGCCCCGTCGACGACGGCCACCAGCTCGGCGCACCGGCCGGGGTGCCAGGGGCCGTACCGGCCCTTGCGGATGATCAGCTCGGTGCCGAGCTCCCGGGCCACGGACCGCGCGGCCTCGATGGCGTCCGCCCACTCGGCCGGACGGCCCTTGCCCCACCAGCCGGCCTGCTCGCGGGCGCCCGCGAGGACGACGGCGGCGTGCCGGGGCTGGACGGGCAGTGCCTCGGTGAGGGAGGCGATCTCCTCGTCGGTCGGACGCCGGTCCACGGGCAGGCGGACGGCGACCTTCAGCTCCTCGCGCGGGTGGAAGACCAGGCCGGTCTCGAAGAGCGCGAGGTCGTGGGAGCCCCGGCCGTCGTTGCGCCGCAGGGCGGCCAGCAGGCCCGGCAGCAGCGTGGTGCGCAGGGCGGGTTCCTCGTCGGAGAGCGGGTTGGCCAGCCTGACCACCCGGCGGGCCGGGTCGTCGGCCTCCAGGTGCAGCTGGTCGAAGACCTGCTCGCCGATGAACGGGTAGGTGAGCGCCTCGACGTAGCCGGCGCCGGCCAGGGCGCGGCCGACGCGGCGGTGCAGCCGCTGCCGCTCGGTCAGGCCGCGGCCCGCGGGGGGCTTGGGGAGTGTGGAGGGCAGGTTCTCGTAGCCCTCCAGGCGGATGACCTCTTCGGCCAGGTCGTTGGGGTCGGTGAGGTCGGGACGCCAGGACGGGACGGTGACGATCAGCTCGTCCTGCCCGCCCGTCGCCCGACCACCACCCCCCAACGGCGCGTTCCACGCGGCAGAATTTCCAAAGACGTCGCAGCCGATCTCCTGGAGGCGGCGTACGACGGTCTCGCGGCCGTAGTCGACGCCCGCCACCTTGTCGGGGTGGTTCGCCGGGATGGCGAGGGTGCGGGGCGCGGACGGGGCGATGACCTCGGTGACGCCCGCGTCGGCGGTGCCGCCCGCGAGCAGCACCAGCAGGTCGACGGTGCGCTGGGCGGCGGCCGAGGCGGCCTGCGGGTCGACGCCGCGCTCGAAGCGCCGGGACGCCTCGGAGGACAGCCTGTGACGGCGGGCGGTGCGCGCGACGGAGAGCGCGTCGAAGTGCGCGGCCTCCACGACGACCTCGGTGGTGGTGCCCTCGGTGTCGTCGATCTCGGTGTTGGCTCCGCCCATCACGCCCGCGAGGCCGATGGGGCCCCGGTCGTCGGTGATGACCAGGTCCTCGGCGTCGAGGGTGCGGGTCACGCCGTCCAGGGTGGTGAGCTTCTCGCCCGCCTCGGCGCGGCGCACGCCGATCGCGCCCTGGACGCGGGCCCGGTCGTAGGCGTGCAGCGGCTGGCCCAGCTCCAGCATCACGTAGTTGGTGATGTCCACGGCGAGGGAGATCGGGCGCATGCCGGCCTTCTGCAGGCGGCGCTTGAGCCAGATCGGCGAGTGTGCCTCCGGGTCGAGGCCGGTCACCGTGCGGGCGGTGAAGCGGTCGCAGCCGAAGGGGTCGGAGATCTGGACCGGGTGGCCGAAGGCGTTCGGCGCGGGGACGTCGATCAGGGCCGGGTCGCGCAGCGGCAGCCCGTAGGCGGTCGCGGTCTCCCGGGCGACACCGCGCAGCGACAGGGCGTAGCCGCGGTCGGGCGTGACGGCGATGTCGAGGACCTCGTCGACCAGTTCCAGCAGCTCGATGGCGTCGGTGCCCACCTCGTGCTCGGGCGGCAGCACGATGATGCCGTGCGTGCCGTCGTCGCCCATGCCCAGCTCGTCGGTCGAGCAGATCATGCCGTGGGAGGTCTTGCCGTACGTCTTGCGCGCGGCGATCGCGAAGCCGCCGGGCAGGACCGCGCCCGGCAGGACCACGACGACCTTGTCGCCGACGGCGAAGTTGCGGGCGCCGCAGACGATCTCCTGGGGCTCGCCGGTGCCGTTGGCCCGGCCGACGTCGACGGTGCAGAAGCGGATCGGCTTCTTGAAGCCCTCCAGCTCCTCGATGGTCAGCACCTGGCCGACGACGAGCGGCCCCTTGAGGTCGGCGCCGAGCTGCTCGACGGTCTCGACCTCCAGGCCGACCGTGATGAGCTTCTCCTGGACGTCGCGCCCGGTCTCCGTCGCCGGCAGGTCGACGTACTCCCGCAGCCAAGAAAGCGGGACCCGCATCAGATCTCCATCCCGAACGGCCGGGTGAACCGGACGTCACCCTCGACCATGTCTCGCATGTCTTCGACGTTGTGGCGGAACATCAGCATCCGCTCGATGCCGAACCCGAAGGCGAATCCGCTGTACTTCTCGGGGTCGACGCCACAGGCGACCAGCACCCGCGGGTTGACCATGCCGCAGCCGCCCAGCTCGATCCAGCCCTCGCTGGAGCAGGTGCGGCAGGGCCGGTCGGGGTTGCCGACGGACTCGCCCTTGCACACGTAGCAGAGCATGTCCATCTCGGCGCTCGGCTCGGTGAAGGGGAAGTAGTTCGGGCGCAGCCGGGTCTTCATGTCCGAGCCGAAGAGCGACTGGACCATGTGGTCCAGGGTGCCCTTGAGGTCGGCCATGGTCAGGCCCTCGTCGACGGCCAGCAGCTCGATCTGGTGGAAGACCGGGGTGTGGGTCGCGTCCAGCTCGTCGGTGCGGTACACGCGGCCGGGACAGACGACGTAGACCGGCAGCTCACGGTCGAGGAGAGTGCGGGCCTGGACGGGCGAGGTGTGGGTGCGCAGCACGACACCGGACTCGCCGTGACCCGCGGCGGAGCCGCTGTCGGACCGCGTCGTGGGGCCTTCGACGAAGAAGGTGTCCTGCATCTGCCGGGCGGGGTGGTCCGGGGTGAAGTTCAGGGCGTCGAAGTTGAACCACTCCGCCTCGACCTCGGGGCCCTCCGCGACCTCGTAGCCCATGGACACGAAGACGTCCGCGACCCGCTCCATGAAGGTGGTCAGCGGGTGCCGGGCGCCGGCCGGGACGCGGTCGTAGGGCAGCGTGACGTCCACCGACTCCTCGACCAGCACCCGGGCGTCGCGCTCGGCCTCCAGTTCGCCCTGGCGGGCGGCGAGGGCCTTGTTGACGGCGCCGCGGGCCATGCCGACACGCTTGCCGGCGTCGGCCTTGGCGTGCGGGGGCAGGGCGCCGATCTCGCGGTTGGCGAGGGCCAGCGGCGAGGCGGGGCCGGTGTGGGCGACCTTGGCCTCGTGGAGCGCGTCGAGGGATTCCGCGGCGGCGAAGGCGGCGAGCGCCTCGTCCCGCATGCGCTCGATCTCTTCCGGTTTCAACGTCTCGACCTCTACCGGGTCGTACGACTTATTCGGTGCCGACATCTCTTCCCGTGCTTCCGGTTGGCTGGCTGAAGGTCCCCGTCACCGACTCCGGTGGCCGTGTGCAGGACACAAAGGTGCCAATGGCCGAGTCTAACGGGGCGGAGGTGTGCGGATGCGCCCGCGGGCCGCTCAGACCAGATAGGCCGGAGTGCTCACGGGCAACGTAAATCGGAACTCGGCGCCGCCGCCGGTGGCGCGGCCGACCGTGATGGTGCCGCCGTGGGCCTCGACGATGCCCTTGACGATGTACAGCCCGAGGCCGGTGCCGCCGCGCTTGCTGCCCCGCCAGAAGCGGGTGAAGACGCGGTTCATGGACTCCTCCGGGATGCCGGGTCCCTCGTCGCTCACCGTGACCGACGTGCCGGCTTCCTCGCTCTCGCGCGGGGACGCCGTGGGCGTGACGTCGATGGTGACGGTTCCCTCGCCGTGGCGCACGGCATTTTCCAGCAGGTTGCTGAGCACCTGGTCGATCTTGTCGGGGTCGGCCCACAGGGCGGGCAGCGGCTGCTCGATGCGGAGCAGGAAGCGGTCGGCGGGCTGGCCGGCGGCGACGTAGGCCTGGATGTGCCGTCCGACGGCGGCGCCGATGTCGACGGGCTGGCGGCGCACCTCCAGGCGCCCGGAGTCGATGCGGGAGATGTCCAGCAGTTCGGCGATGAGCCGGGTGACCCGGTCGGCGTCCGCGTCCACGGTCTCCAGCATCAGCCGCTTCTGGTCGTCGGTGAACCGCTCCCACTTGGCCAGCAGCGTGGCGGTGAAGCCCTTGACGGAGGTCAGCGGGGAGCGCAGTTCGTGGGCGACGGTGGCGATCAGTTCGGCGTGGCTGCGTTCGGTGCGGCGGCGGGCCTCGGTGTCGCGCAGGGAGACGACGACGCGGCGGACGGGGCCGGTGGGTTCGTCGCGTACGTAGCGGGCGGAGACGAGGACTTCCCGGCCGCCGGGCAGGAGGAGGTTGCGTTCGGGCTGCCGGTCCCGGATGGCGAGCCCGCCGTACGGGTCGGTCAGCTGCCACCAGCGCCGCCCCTCCAGGTCCTCTAACGGCAGGGCCTTCTCCAGGCGCTGTCCGAGGGCGTCGGCGGCCGGGCGGGCGGTGATGCGTTCGGCGGCGGCGTTGAAGCAGACGACGTGCCCGTGTTCGTCGGCGACGACGAGTCCGTCGGGCAGTTGGTCGGGGTCGATGCCCAGCTCGCCGAGGCCGCCGTGCCGGGGCGCGGGTTCGCGGTGCACGTCCCGCCCCTGCGGCGCCGTGCTCGTGCCGACCGACCTCATCCCCGTACCCCACCTCTCAGACGGCGCAGGGCCCCGCGCTGGCCACCCTACTAGCTCTGGGTGACGGAACGGCACCCTCCGGAGGCGCGCTGCGCACGGGCCGACGCGTAGAGACATACGGCGGCGGCCGTGGCGAGGTTCAGGCTCTCGGCCTTTCCGTGGATGGGGACGCGCACGACGGCGTCGGCGAGCGCGCGGGTCTCCTCCGGGAGCCCCCAGGCCTCGTTGCCGAAGACCCAGGCGGTGGGGCCGCCCATGGTGCCCTTGTCCAGTTCGTCGTCGAGGTCGTCGGTGCCGGTGCCGTCGGCGGCGAGGATGCGGACGCCCGCCCGCCTGAGCCCGGCGACGGCTTCCTCCACCGGGACGCCGACGGCCACGGGCAGATGGAACAGGGAGCCCACCGAGGCCCGTACGGCCTTGGGGTTGTACAGATCGACGGACGCGTCGGTCAGGACGACGGCCTCGGCCCCGGCGGCGTCCGCGCAGCGCAGCACGGTCCCGGCGTTCCCGGGGTCGCGGACGTTCGCGAGCACGGCGACGAGCCGGGGCCGGGTGGCCAGGATCTCCTCGAAGGGCGTGTCCAGGAACCGGCAGATCCCGACGATCCCCTGCGGGGTGACGGTCGTCGAGATGTCGGCGATGACCTGCTCGGAGGCGAGGTGCACACGGGCGCCGGCGTCCCGGGCCTCCCCCACGATGTCGGCGTACCGCTCGGCGGCCTCGATGGTGGCGAACAGCTCCGTCAGGCCGTGCCCGGCGGCCTCCCGGGCCGCCTGCGGTCCCTCGGCGAGGAACAGCCGCTCCTTGCCCCGGAAGTTCCGCCGGGCGAGCCGGCGGGCGGCCGAGACGCGGGGGGAACGGGGGGAGATCAGCTCGGGGGTGGCAGTCATCGCATTCACTCTCAGCATTCTCAACGCAACGGACCCGCGGGCAGAAACCCACGGGTCCGTACAGTCACCTCGGCCAGGCCGGCGCGGTGAGTCGCGTCACGCGGCCTTGGGGGCGTTGACGTCCGACGGCAGCGCCTTCTGGGCCACCTCGACGAGGGCCGCGAAGGCACCCGCGTCGTTGACCGCCAGCTCGGCCAGGATCTTGCGGTCGACCTCGACGTTCGCGGCCTTCAGACCCTGGATGAAGCGGTTGTAGGTGATGCCGTTGGCGCGGGCAGCGGCGTTGATGCGCTGGATCCACAGCTGACGGAAGTCGCCCTTGCGCTTCTTGCGGTCGTTGTAGTTGTAGACCAGCGAGTGGGTGACCTGCTCCTTGGCCTTGCGGTACAGGCGCGAGCGCTGACCGCGGTAGCCGGAGGCCTGCTCGAGGATCGCCCGGCGCTTCTTGTGGGCGTTGACTGCCCGCTTGACGCGTGCCACTTGTTAACTCCTTGTAGCGGGGCCGTGGGTGGACTCACACGGCCCGGAAACGATGAGGTCCCGGTCCAGACGTACGGCGCTCAGGCGGCGCCGTGACGTCACTTGCCGAGAAGCTTCTTGATCTTCGCGGCGTCGCCCGGGGCCATCTCGGCGTTGCCGGTGAGGCGACGCGTCACGCGGGACGACTTGTGCTCGAGCAGGTGGCGCTTGCCGGCGCGCTCACGGAGCACCTTGCCGGAGCCGGTGACCTTGAAGCGCTTGCTGGCACCGCTGTGCGACTTGTTCTTCGGCATAGCGCCGTTATCTCCTCGTCGGTGGCGCTCCGGTGCCCGGTCGTGAAACCGGGCACTGTGGAGCGTCGCTCTTGTATCGGTTACATCCTTGGGGACTCGCGTCCCCCGGGATCACGCCTCCGCGTGTTCCTCGGCGGGCGCCTCGGCCTCGGTGTCTGCGGCCTCGGCGTCGACAGCCTGGGCGTCGGCGTCGGCGTCGGCGGGGTTCTGCGAGCGGCCGGGGTTGGCCTTCGCCTCCGCCTTGCGGGCCTCCTGCGCCTGGCGGGCCTCGGCCATCGCCTCGGTCTTCTTCTTGTGCGGACCGAGGACCATGATCATGTTCCGGCCGTCCTGCTTCGGGTTCGACTCGACGAAACCGAGGTCCTGGACGTCCTCCGCGAGCCGCTGCAGCAGTCGGTAGCCCAGCTCGGGCCGGGACTGCTCGCGACCACGGAACATGATCGTGATCTTGACCTTGTCGCCCTGCTTGAGGAACCGAACGACGTGACCCTTCTTGGTGTCATAGTCGTGCGGGTCGATCTTCGGCCGGAGCTTCATCTCCTTGATGACCGTGTGCGCCTGGTTCTTGCGCGCCTCACGGGCCTTCATGGCCGACTCGTACTTGAACTTCCCGTAGTCCATGAGCTTGCACACGGGCGGACGGGCGTTCGCCGCGACCTCGACCAGGTCCAGGTCGTACTCCTGCGCAAGCTCCAGTGCCTTGGCCAGGGGGACGATGCCCACCTGCTCGCCACTGGGACCGACAAGTCGCACCTCGGGAACGCGAATCCGGTCGTTGATGCGGGGCTCGGCGCTGATGGATCCTCCTCGGTTAGCACCACACGGCGGTCTGGCGGACAGCCGCGTATGTCTTTTCGTCAAGACCTAACCGCGCCGAAGCACAAAAAATGCCCCGGACGATCACAGGCGGGGCTCCAATGACTACCGGAGCACCGCCGCGTTCACCGCGGGGCGCGCTCTCGGACGGCTCCATCGTCCGTACGGAACGATGGTGGCCGTCTGACCGGAGACCCGCCGTCCCGGGGACGGTCGGGTGGGAGAATCGGAGCCTCCACTTGTGGGCCGAGCACGCTGACGGATGTCTGGGCGCGTCCGGCCGGTCGTCCACCAGATTAGCAGCATCGCTTGACAAGGGCTAATTGAAGGACGTCGCAGCGGACCGCCTATCGTGTGGGGCATGAGTGAGACCCCTCCTGAGAACACCGACTTCGACGCGATGACCCGCGACATCGCCGAGGTCCCCGCCGTCGAGGTGATCGTCACGGTCGCCGTCAACCTGATGAGCGCCGCCGCGGTGAAGCTCGGTCTCACCGAGGAGGGCGACAAGTACAAGGACCTGGACGAGGCCCGCAAGCTGGTGACCGCGCTGGCCGGTCTGCTGGACGCGAGCGCGACCGAGATCAGCTCCTTCCACGCGGCCCCGCTGCGCGACGGCCTGAAGTCGCTCCAGCTGGCCTTCCGCGAGGCGTCGATCGTGCCGGACGAGCCGGGCCAGGGCCCGGGCGAGAAGTACACCGGCCCGGTCTACGGCTGACCACGGGGTGTCAACACCCCTTCATCGCACGTACAGGGGCTCGCCCGGAGGCGTCGTCCCGGCCGGCAGCAGTGCCAGGTCGAGACCGCGCACCAGGCGGGCCCTCAGTGTCTCGTCGGCCGCGAGCCGCCCGGCGACGGCGCGGGCGGTCTCGGCCGGGACGGCGGCCGGGGCCAGGACGAGGAAGAGGGTGCCGTCGGCCTGCCCGGGGCCGAGGTGGGCGCGCTCGACGGCGGGCTCGGCGGCGACGGCGGCGCGTACCGCGGCGGCCACGGCCGGGTCGGCGAGCGGGTCGGTCGTCGTACGGCCCTCGGCGAGCGCCAGCAGCGCCGGGCCGGTCAGTTCGAAGGGCACCGGTCCGGACAGGTCGAGGACGACCGTGTCCGCCTTCTCGTGCGCGGCGGCCCGCAGGGCCTGGTGCAGGGGTACGGCGACGGGCCGGGCCGCGGGGTCCCAGCGGGCCAGCGACTCGGTTGAGGTGAACGCGGGCAGGGCGGTGCGGGAGCCGGCCTTCAGGGTGGGGACGGCCATGTCGCTGCTCTTCTCGCGGCGCAGCCCCTTCTCGTCCTCCTCGACCTCCCCGAGCACGGCCACCACGGGTACCAGCAGCCGGGCGCCCCTGAGGGCCTCCAGGACCGGGCCGACGGCCGTGCGGTCCTCGGCCCAGGCGGCGAGGGCGGCGCTCAGCCGGGGGTCGGCGGAGCCGTCGTCGTCGGAGAACCCGGGGTCGGGAATGTTCTTGTTCGCCACGCTCACGACCTTATCCTCGCCGGTACGGGCGCCGTGTTCGCGGCCCGGCGGGCGAGGAGGCGTCGGTGGAACCCGTGGCGCGGAGGGCGGCGGACCGGGACGGGCCGCTGAGCCGGGCGATGAGCACGGTGACCGTGCCGCCGCCGGCGAGGGTGTCGGCGGCCGTGCTGGACCTGGGCTCCGGACGGAGCGCCGGGTACGGCGACGCCGCCTTCGACACGGCGAGCATCGTCAAGGTCGGCATCCTGGCCGCGCTGCTGCTGCGGGCGCAGGACACGGACCGGCGGCTGACGGCGGCCGAGGAGGCGTACGCCACGGCGATGATCGAGGACAGCGACAACGCGTCCGCGTCGGCGCTGTGGGACGCCATCGGACGGGCCGACGGGCTCGACGCGGCGAACCGTCGGTTCGGGCTCACCGGCACGGGCGGCGGCGACGGGACGCTGTGGGGCCTGACCCGGACCACCGCCGCCGATCAGCTCACCCTGCTCCGGCAGGTCTTCGGGGCGCGCCCGGAGGACTCGAAGCTGACCGGGGCCTCGCGGGCGTATCTGCGCGGACTGATGGAGAACGTCCGGCCGGACCAGCGGTGGGGTGTCTCGGCGGCGGGCGACGGGAGCCCGTGTGCGCTGAAGAACGGCTGGCTGCCGCGCGGCACGACCGGGCTGTGGGTCGTCAACAGCATCGGCCGGGTGACGGTGGACGGCACCGGCTGTCTGGTCGCCGTGCTGTCGGACGGCAACGCGAGCCGGGCCGAGGGCATCGCGCTGGTCGAGGCGGCGGCGAAGGCGGCGGTGTCGTCGTTCGCCCGGCCGGCACCGCCGCCCGCGGGTCAGCCGGGGGCCGCCAGGCTCAGCGCCAGGTAACAGGCGAAGGTGGACAGGACGTAGTAGGCGGGCAGGGCGGCCGGCCAGCGGGGAGCGCGGCCGCGCCAGAACCGCCAGGCCGCCCGGGCCGGCAGCAGCAGCGGCAGGACCGCCAGCGGCACCAGCAGGGTCACCGGGCGGGCCTGGACCAGGAGCAGCACCACCGACAGCAGGGGCGCGGCCAGGGCCACGGCGACCGTGGCGCCGAGGCCGAGCGTGGTGACGTAGCTGCGCTCGCCGGGGCGCAGCCGTCGGGTGATCTTCTTGGCGAACTCCAGGTGCACGGTGACCAGCACGGTGATCACGATGGCCAGGACTCCCCCGCCGCCGGCGGGCGCGGAGGTGTCGTGGAGATAGCGGGCGTAGAGGTAGAGGTGCAGGAGGAGCTGGGCCGGGAAGCTGATCAGCAGGCTCAGCAGCAGCCGGTCGCCCGGCGGCCAGCCCAGGGCGCGGTCGACGGCCAGGACGAGCGCGCAGTAGGCCAGCTGGACCGCGAGGACGGCGAGCGCGGCCGGGCTGCCCGCGTTGAGGGCCAGGACCAGGGCGGCGCCGGCCGCGCACAGCACCAGCAGGTCCCGCTCGCGTACGGCGCCGGCGGCCAGCGGGCGTTTCGGGTTGAAGGCGCGGTCGTAGGCGAGGTCGCGGATGTCGTCCACGGCGCGCATCAGCAGCAGGGTGACGGTGAGTGTGAGGGCCGAGGCGAGGGTGCCGGTGCCGGGGCGCCAGGGCGGGTCCTCGGGCTGGACGACGGCGAACAGCCCGGTGACGCCGTACGCCCACAGGAACGCGAACGGCACCGAGGGCCAGGGCGGGTAGCTGCCCTTGACGAAGCGGGCCCAGCGGTTCAGCACGGCTCCTCCCGCGCGGGGCGCAGGCGGACCGGGAGTTCCCACACGCCGCGCATGAACATGCGGTCGCGCCAGCGCAGTTCGGCCGGGTCGACAGCGAGTTCCAGGCCGTCCAGCCGGTCCAGTACGGCGGCCAGGCCCTCCTGCAGTTCCACGCGCGCGTGGGCGGCTCCCAGGCACATGTGCCGACCGTGGCCGAAGCCGATGTGCGGGCCCGCCGGGCCCTCGGGGCGGAACTCGTCCCCGTCGGGGAAGACGGCGGGGTCGCGGTTGGCCGCGTCGGTCAGCGGGATGACGACCTGGCCCGGGTGCAGGACCCGGCCGGCCAGTTCCACCTCGTCGACGGCGACGTGCGGCTGGCCGCCGGTGCCGGCGAACCACACCCAGCGCAGCAGTTCCTCCACCACGCCCGGGATCGCGGAGGGGTCGGCGCGCAGCCGGCCGGCCAGGCCCGGCGTGGTCAGCACCTGGAGCACGCACATCGCCAGGTGGGAGGCGGTGGTCTCGCCGCCCGCCATCATCAGGCCGAAGCCGAAGACGGCGATCTCCTCGTCGCTGAGCCTGATCTCCTGGGGCGCGGTGAGCAGCTGGGTGAGCAGGTCGTCGCCGGGCCGCCCGGCCTCGACGGCCTCGCGGCGCGCCGCCAGCTGCTGGAAGAAGTACTCGTACATGACGGCGTGGGAACGGACGGACTCCTCGGCGGAGAAGCGGCCCGCGGACATCATCACGGTGACGTGCGGCAGCAGCCGGTCCAGGTCGGCGACCGGGACGCCGAGCATCTCGCAGATCACCCGGTACGGGAACGGGGTGGTGAACTCGGCGATCAGGTCGAACGGGCCGTCGGCGGTGCGCAGCCGGTCGAGCAGTTCCGCGGCGATCCGGGCGATGCGGGGCCGGTCCTCCTCGGCGCGGCGGTGGGTGAAGCGGGCCTGGACGCGGCTGCGCCGCCGGGTGTGGGTGGGGGCGTCGCTGGTGACCAGCGCGAGGGCGCTGGACCTGCGGGCGAACAGGGTGCCGCCGGCCCATGCCTCACGGCTGAAGCGGTCGTCGGACAGTACGGTCCTGACGTCGTCGTAGCGGGTCACCAGGAGTGCTCCGCGCCCGTTGCCCAGCCGCACCGGCACCAGCGGTTCGTCGCGGTAGCGGCCGAGGTGACCGGGGTCCAGGGCGATGCCGGGCACGTCGGCGAAGGGGAAGGACGGGGGTTCCGTGCGGCGGCCGGGGCCGGCCGCGTCGGTCCGGGCCGGCCGGCCGGCGGGCGCGGCGCCGGTGGCGGGTGCGCCCTCGGCGCCGGTGAAGGGGCAGCGGGGTGTGGTCGTCGTGGTCATCGCAGCCATCCCTCGGCCGGCTCCAGTTCCTGGCCGGGGGCGCCGTGCCAGTACTCGTGGAAGGAGGCGCAGCGGCCGTCCGGGGCGAAGCGCAGGGTGAGGCAGCCGGCCGCGTTGCGGGGGGCGCCGGTGGCAGGGTCGTACAGGACGCACCACCATTCGACGGCGGCCCGGTCTCCGGAGACGATCGGATCGCCGAACCACATCCGGGCGTCCTTCTGCCGGGACAGGGTGTGGCGCCAGTGGGCCGCGACGGCGGCGCGGCCGGTGTGCGGAGCGCCGTAGGGGCCCTGGTGGTAGGTGGCGTCGGCGGTGAAGAGGGCGGCGATGGCCTCCGGGTCGCGGGCCCGCCAGCCGGCTTCCAGGGCGGCGATCCAGCGGGCCACGGTCACCGGGGCTTCCTGGGTCAGGGTCACTTCCACTCCTTGTACGGCGAGGGCGTCCCGGTGGCCCAGGACGGGCTGTCGGTGATCTCGACGACGGCGGCGAACAGCGACACGCCGAAGCTGTTGTTGAGCATCAGCACCCGGTCGCCGGGGCCGACCTGGCGGGTTTCCACCAGGTGGTGCAGGGCGGCGAAGTGGTCGCTCGTGGTCATGTGGCCGTGCGGCCGGCCGAAGTCGAGGACGCCCAGGGCGGGGTCGATGCCGAGGGGTTCGAGGACCGTGCGGAGGTAGGCGGGGCCGCCGGAGAGCACGTGGGTGACGCGGGTGATGTCACGGGGGCGCAGCCCGGCCTCCTCGATGGCGCGCAGGCCGGTCTCGGTGCGGGCCTCTTCCGTGGCCTTGCGCGCCAGGGTGGCGGCGCCGGGGTCGCGGCGGGCGTGGTCGAGCATCCGGCCGACCAGGTCGATACGGCCGGTGCGGGTGCGGTTCGGCGGGAACAGGGGGCCCTCGGGCCGGTTCGTCTCCTCCAGTTCGGGCAGTGAGGACGAGGCCATCGAGCGCACCGCGGCGAAGCCGGCGCGGGTGGAGAGCACGACGGCGGTGGCCGCGTCGCCGAGGATGGAGGGCCGTTTCATCCGGGCGCCGCTCTGGTAGCGCCAGCGGTCCACGCGTTCGGTGCCGAAGTTCTCGGCGGCGGTCACCAGGGCCGCCGTCCGCGCGGGGTCGGCGGTGAGGTAGCCGTGGGCCAGTTCCATGGCGCCCAGGGCCGCGTTGCAGCCCTGCCGGACCTCCATGGCGGGCACACGGGTGCCGACGGCGTGCCGGAGCACGTACTGGTGGGGGGTCCACAGTTCGGGGCCCTGCTCGTGCAGCGAGGCGTGCAGCACGAGGGCGATGTCGGCGGCCCGGTGTCCCGAGTTCTCCAGGGCGGTGCGGGCCGCGTCGACCGCCATCTCGGGCGGCGAGACGTTCCCGGCGACGGCGGCGCCGGTCCAGCCGCCGCCGCGCCACTCCTCCTCGTCGTAGTGGCCCTCGGCGACGGCGCGTTCGGCGGGGTAGGGCCGGGGCAGGTAGCAGCCGAGGCCGGCGATGAACAGGTTCTCCACGCGCATGGCTAGGCCTCTTCCGGGGCGGTTTCGCCGGGCAGCAGGCGTACGGTGCCCGTGGTGCCGTCGATCTCGATCCAGGCGCCGTCCGGGATGGCGGTCATGGCCTCGCGGACCGCGACCACCGTGGGCACGCCGAGCAGCCGGCCGCTGATCGCGGTGTGGGAGACGAGGCTGCCGCGCTCCACCACGATGCCCTTGGCGGCCATCATCAGCGCCAGCCAGCCGGGGTCGGTCTCCTTGGCGACGAGGATGCGGCCGACGCACCGCTCGGGCGGCACGGTGGTGTCGCGGACCACGAGGGCCCGGCCTCGGGCGGTGCCGCTGCTGGAGGCGATGCCGCGCAGCACTCCGTCCTCGGCGGGGCCGGTGCCGGCCGCGGTGTCGTGCCGGGAGGCCAGCGCCACCGGCACGGGCAGGCCGCCGGGGACGGTGAAGTAGGCGGGCGGTTCCGCCGTGGCCGCGCACTCGGCGTGCCGGGCCGCGCGGCGCCGGACCAGCGCGCGCAGGTCGGTCTCGGTGAGGGTGCCGTCGAACGCGCCGAGCACTTCCTCCACCTGGAGGTGGACGACGTCGGAGGCGTGGTCCAGCAGGCCCGCCTCGACCAGGTCCCGGGCGAGCCGCCACAGCACCTCGCGGGAGACGCCGTAGAGCTGGCTGCGGCAGAACCGGGTGTCCTCTCGGGCCTTGACGCTGAACCGCAGCGAGGCCAGGACGGCGCCTAGCACGGCCCGGCGCAGCGGGCCCGGGCAGGCCTCGCGCAGCGCCCGCCGGGCGGCGTCGCGGGCGGCGGCCTCGTCGGCCTCGTTGGCCGCGACGGTCAGGCCCTGGGTGACGAAGGGGCGCAGCGCGGAGACGATCCGCCAGGGTTCCTGGCGGGGTGTCAGTACCTCCAGTTTGAGGTCGTGCAGGGCCCGGTCGCCGTAGCTGCGCAGATGCCGGGCGAAGGCCTCGGCCACCTCCTGGCCGTACACCCCGGAGGTGATCTCCTGCCACACCTCCCGCTCGGGCCGTTCCAGTACGGCGGTGCGCAGGGCCAGGTCGGCGCCGACGTGTTCGGCGAGCGCGAGGGAGGAACGCACCGAGGCCAGGGTGCGGTTGGGGCGGCCGCCGCCCAGCAGCCTGGGCAGCAGCGCGGCGCCGTCCGGCACCCAGCGGTTCAGCAGGGCGTCGGCGCAGGTCAGGGAGACCAGCGCGAAGTAGCTGGCGACCATGGTGACGCCCCAGCGGTGTTCGGCCTCGGTCCACATGGTGCGGTAGCGGGCGACGAGTTCGTCGGGGGTGCAGTCCTCGAAGGAGGTCCACTGGGCCATCAGCCCGTCCCACCAGCGCAGGAACTGGCGCAGCCGGCGCGGCTGGGTGACGTAGGCGCGGCCGAGGCGGGGCGCGGACCGCAGCACCTGCCGCCAGGCGCGACGGCGGGCCGCCGGGTCGGGTACGGCGTCCTCGGGCGTCTCGGTGAGGCCGAGGGAGCGCTGCCACATGGGGCGGATCAGGTCGAAGCCGGGGATCTGGCCGTGCAGCGCGAACCAGGCGTCGAGCCGGTAGTAGACCCGCCCGTCCAGGTGGCCGATCATCCGGCTGAGGTGGTGCTGGTCGCGGCGCAGGGAGTGCTCGGGCACGCCGAGCCGGCGGTAGAAGTCGGCGAATCCGGTGCGGTAGAACACCCGGGCCTGGGAGTAGGTCAGCGCCGAGGTGACGCCCGGGAAGGACTCGGTGAGGTTGTGGTTGGTCCACGGTACGGGGGCCGCGGCGGGCCCGGCGGGCGCCATGGGCCCGCGCACCACGGGTCTGGCCTGCACCAGGTGGATCGCGCCGTCGGCGGTGAGGGTCCCCTCGACGTCCTGGGGGCCGCCGAAGAGTTCCTCGGCGCGGGCGGCCAGGGCGCCGATCCGCCGGACCTCCTCGTCGGACAGCACCGGCGGGCGGGCGAGCGGCGCGGGGACCGGCAACCGCACGGGCCCGGCGTCCGGCCGGTCGGGGTCCAGGCCGACCATCGTCGTCTTGACAGCGATGTCAGCGCGTACGGAGCCGTCGGCACGGTCCATGAAGAAGTGGTCGATGTCGGCCTTCTCCTGGACGATGCCCTCGCCGATGCCGTGCGCGGCGGCGACGACCGCCTGTGTTCCCCCGCCCCGGGGGTCGCTGGTGAACATCACGAAGGACCGCACGCCGGGCACCATGCGCTGCACGCCGACCGCGACGCGCACGGCGGTGACGTCGACGCCCCGCCGCACCCGGTAGAGCACCGCCTCCGGGTTGTAGGCGGAGGCCCAGCAGTCGGCGATCCGGTCCAGTACCGCGTCCCTGCGCACGTAGAGGTAGCTGTCGGACAGTCCGGCGAAGGGGTCGTCGGCGCCGTCCTCCCCGGTGCCGTCGGCCTCGGCCGCCGTGCAGCCGCGCACCGCCACCAGCCCGTCGGGGCCGGCGAGTTCGTCGAAGGCGGCCAGGACGCGCCGGGCCGGCCCGGCGGGCAGCGGTGCCGCCCGGACCCGGTCCCGGGCCGCGCGGGCCCAGTCGGCCAGCTCGGCGGTGCTCGCGTCGGGGCCGGGGAAGCCTTCGGGGGCCGGGACGGTCGCGGTGAACGCCTCGGCGGTCAGGACGAAGAAGGCGGGCACCGGGAGCCCGGCGCGGCGCATCACGTGCTGCCGGGAGAACTTGTGGCCCACCTGGCCGGGGTCGCCCAGGGCGTCCGCGCCGGGCGCGATCAACTGCGGTCGGGTGGCGGTGAGTTCCGTCGTCTGCGGCACCGTCTACCACACCCCCGGGAGCAGCCGCGCCCGGCCGCCCGCGTACCCGGAGTATCCGGGCACCGCCCACAGCACGCGTTCCTCCACCCGGATCCGCCAGACGACCACCGCGCACAGGGCGAGCAGGAACAGGACGCTGAGCGGGTTGGGGAAGAACGCCACGAACGCGGCGTTGGCCAGCAGCATCCCGGTGTACGCCGGGTGGCGTACGTGGCGGTAGGGGCCGTTGGTGACGATGGAGTGGTCGGAGTAGCGGACCACGTGGTGGGAGTAGAAGCGGCCCAGGGTGCGGATGGCGGCCAGGCGCAGGGTGACGGCGGCGCTGAAGACCACGACCGGCACGGTCAGCCACACCGACCAGGCGTGCCAGGGCAGCGGCCACAGCACCGCGGAGACGGCGGTGCCGGCCCGGGTGAGGGCGTACGGCAGCAGGGTGCCGTTCTCGGCGGCGGACTGCGAGGGGTGCCGTACGGTGATGCCGGCCTCGGCGAGCAGCCACATCAGGTAGAGGCCCGCGAAGAGGGCGGCCGCCAGGTGCGGCGCGGGGCCGTCGGCGGTGAGCAGCAGACCGATGGCGACGGCGAAGACCGCGCAGGTCAGGGGTAGCAGGGCGCGCAGCGTCAGGACGATCGGGCGCTGGTTCACGACGCCGCTCCCGAGCCGGCGCGGGACTCGGCGCGGAAGGCGCGGTAGCCCTCGGGGGTCAGGCCCTTGCTGACGTAGACGAGGGAGCCGACCTTGGTGCCGGCGCCGTCGCCGGCGATCAGCTCGAAGGTGAGCCGGGCCTTGTCCTCCGACATCCGGGTCTGCCGCCAGCGCAGCGCGAGCGGCATCGAGGTGGGCAGGTCGACGGGCAGGTCGGCGGCGAGCCGCAGCCACAGCATGTGGACCTCGTCGGGCCAGCCGCCGACGCGGTGCGAGAGCCAGGTGGCGAACTGCCGGCCGGCCTCGACGACCGACTTCACCGAACGCCGGCCGGGCCTGCGGCTGGCCAGGGTGTGCCAGGGGGTCGGCGCCAGCACCGGGGCAGTGATCATGTCGTCGGTCACCTCGGGCCGGCCGAGCATCACGTTCTCCGGGCGGGTGCGGTGCACCAGGGAGGCGCGGGCGGGTGCGGCGTGGCCGACGGCGGCGGGCAACCCGGCGTGCGCGTCGCCGAGCACGCCGTCGAGCGCGTCGCCGAGCGGGGAGAACGTGAACCAGCTGTCTGCGACGACGGTCGAACCCTGGCTCACCCGCAGCGTGCGGCGGCCGCCGTCCGGGGGTGCCGCGAACAGCTCCGGTTCCGGGGAGAGTTCGGGCATCACCCGGAAGTTGACCACCCACTTGACGCGCGAGTCCGTCGGTACGACCACCCGGTCGCTCACCGCGTCCGCCATGGCGCACACGAGGAGCATGCCGGGGATGTGGTCCAGGGGGTGGTCGTAGAAGAAGGAGTTGTTCTCGTCGACGGTGAGTCCGACCGACCACGAGTCGGCGCCGGCGTCGGCGCTGCCGGGGTGGGCGGTCCCGGGGTGGGCGGTCCCGGGGTGGGCGGTCCCGGGGTGCGCCTCGGTGATCTGGCGCGAACGGAGATCCTCTGTCCTTGTCGTCATGCGTGTTTCCTCGCTTTCCTGGCTTTTCCTGCTCATGCCTTCGCCGGTGCCGCTCGGCGCGGGGCGGCGGCGCGGTTCGGGCGGCGCGCGATGCCCCGGACCGGCGGGGGGCACCCTGGGGCGGTCCGGTCCGGCACGCGGTGAAAAGGCCGGTGGCGGCAGGGTCAGCAGCGGGTTCTGCGGGAGGGGCCGGGGGCTGCCCGGCGCTGCGTGGCAGTCTTGACGAGGCAACTGACGCGCCACTGATCTACGCGCCACTGATCTCTTGCGCGGCCTTCCCGGACAGCGTGCGGCGTTCGGTTCCGCGCTGCGTCGAGCGCGTCAGCGACATGTCAGCGAGGCGTCAGCGGGGCGGGCGACGATCGGGCATCCGTTCGTATCCCATGGGCCGGATCCGGTCACCGGCCGTGCCGCGGCCTCGTGTGGTCCGGCGCCCGTGGCTGGACCTGGGGAGACCTCCCGATGATTCTCGTGACGGGCGCGACCGGCGTGGTGGGCGGCGAGGTGGCGCGCGTCCTCGCGTCGTCCCGGGCGGTGCGTGTGCTGTGCCGCGATCCGGGCCGGCTCGCCGTCCGGGGCCCGGGTCTCGAGGTGGCCGTCGGCTCGTACGAGGACCGGGCGTCGCTGTCCCGCGCGCTGGACGGGGTGGAGGCGGTGTTCCTGGTGACCACCGATCCGGGCGGCCACAGCGACGAGCGCTTCCTGGAGGCGGCGGTGGCGGCCGGGGTGCGGCACGTGGTGAAGCTGTCCGCGTACGCGGTCGGCGAGGACGACGCCGACGACCTGATCACGCGCTGGCAGCGGGGCTGCGAGGCGTCGCTCCGCTCGTCGGGGCTCGCCTGGACGCTGCTGCGTCCGCGCTCCTTCATGTCCAACACGCTGTCGTGGGCGGCGTCCATCCGCTCCGAGGGTGTCGTACCCGTTCTGTTCCCGCGCTCGCGCAACGCCTGCGTCGATCCGCGTGACGTCGCCCGGGCCGCGGTGGCCGCGCTGACCTCACCCGGCCACGAGGGCCGCGTCCATCCGCTGACCGGCCCCGAGGCGATCTCCGCCGAAGAGCAGATCCGGGAGCTGGCCTCGGCGCTCGGGCGCCCGCTGGCATGCCGGGAACTGACCCCGGACCAGGCGGCCGCCCGCTGGGCGCGCCGCTATCCGCCGGAGGTGGTGCGCGCGCTCGTGCAGAGCGCCCGCCGTCAGGCCCGGGGCGGCAAGACGACGGTGGACCCCGCCTACACCCGCCTCACCGGGCACCGCCCCCGCTCCTACCGGGAGTGGGCGCTGGACCATCGGACGGCGTTCGGCGGGGACGTGGAGCGGCCGGCGGCCGCCGGTGCGCCGCTGGTGGCCGGGGCGGGTGTGGGGGTCGACTAGCCGGGCCGGACAGGTCCGCGCCCCGGGGTGACACCGGTTCGGCGCGGATCGGTCGGGGGGATGCCGGTCGGGGGATGCCGGTCAGTACATGCCGACGCTGCCGTCCGGGGTGCGGGAGCGGCTTCGCCACAGGACGACCGCCGCCACCAGCAGCACCCCGCCGGCGCTGCCCGCGAGGGGGCCCGCCCAGTCGGAGGCGCCGCCGGTGGCCTTGGCGGCGTCGGGCCCGGGGCCGAAGTACCTCGCGCCGTACGACGCCGCGCGCAGGCCCTCCGGCTTGAGGCGGGCGGCGGCCTTGAGGGCGGCGACCGGATCGATGAAGCCGAAGCCGCGCGAGTCGTCGCGGCCACCGGCCGGGGCGTCCCGGGCGGTGTCCTCCAGCAGCTTCTTGACCTGCGCCGGGGTCAGGTCCGGATGGGCCGCCTTGAGCAGTGCGACGGCGCCCGAGACGAAGGCGGAGGCGGCGGAGGTCCCCCAGCCCTCGTAGTACCGGTGGTCCGGGTCGGCGATCACGACGTTCACCCCGGGCGCGCTGACCGTGGCGTACCAGCGGCGGGTGGAGAAGTCGGCGCGGGTGCCGTAGCGGTCGACGGCGGTGGCGGCGATGACCCCGGGGTAGGCGGCCGGGTAGGAGACGTGGTCGCCCTTGTCACCGCCGTTGCCGGCCGAGGCCACGACGACGACACCCTTACTCAGGGCGTACTGCACGGCCTCGTCCTCGCTGGGTTCCGGGTGCGCGGAGTCGGAGTCGTCGCCCAGGGAGAGGTTGATGACGTCGGCGCCGTGGTCGGCGGCCCAGCGGATGCCCTCCGCCAGGGCGTCGCCTCGACTGCTGCGGGCCTTGCCGCGGGCCGAGTCGTCGTCCTCCAGGATGACCCGGACGGGCAGGATCCTGGCCTCGGGGGCGACGCCCATGACGCCGTCGGCGTCGCCGGGGCCGTGGCCGTGCCCGGCGATGATGCCGGCCATGGCGGTGCCGTGCCGGGCCCAGGTGCGCTGACCGGGATGGGCGCCGAAGCCGATCATGTCCTTGGCGGGCAGGACGTTGCCGTCCAGGTCCGGGTGGTTGCCCTCGACGCCGGTGTCCAGGACGGCGACGGTGACGCCCTTGCCCTTGGTGGTGTGCCAGGCCTCCTGGACCCGCAGGGCGGACAGCCCCCACTGCTGGGCGCGGATGCCGTCGGCGTACGCGGTGGCGGTCGGCAGCAGGACGAGGGAGCCGGCGAGCAGAAGGCTCGCCGCGGCCCCGGTGACGGTCTTCATGAGGGCTTCTCCGTGGCCGTGCTCGCGGTCTTGCGCAGGCCCCGCTCGATGCGGTCGGCCAGGCCCTGCGCCTCGTTGCCGAGGCCGGCCTGGGCGGGGGCCGTGGTGGCACCGGACTGGGTGGCGTCCGCGGCGGGTTGCGGCGCGTCGACGGTACGTCCGTCGGCCCAGCCGGAGACGGCGTAGGCGACCACGGGGACGTCGGTGAGGACCGAGATGGTCCAGGAGGCGCGCTGCTTGTCGCCGAAGCCGGCGGCGACGGTGTCCTTGGCGGCGTAGGGGCGGGGCATCAGGTCGGTACGGCGGTCCAGGTGCTCGTCGCCGAAGCGGGCGGCGAGGGCGGACATCGCGGCGGCGTCGGCCTTGGTGAACAGCAGGCCCACGGTGGTGACGTAGCTCTGGGTGGCGTCGGTGTAGGTGGCGCGCAGCAGGCGCTGGCAGCCGACGGGGGCGAGGGCCCTGTGCAGCAGGGGGTCGAAGGCGTCGGCGCAGCCGCTGTCGGGGGCGACGGCGATCCTGGTCCAGGTGCGGTCGGCGCCGCCGGGGCCGGCGCCGGTGCCCTGGACGGTGGGCGGGAACAGCTGGTCGACGGGCATGTCGTGCCACAGCGCGGCCGCCGTGCCGAAGCTGGTGGCGGTCGCGGCGCCGTCCCCGCCTCCGGTCAGCCAACTCCCGGCCACGGCACCGCCGATGAGTCCGAGACCGAGGACGACACAGGCGGCGGCAGCGGCGGTCCGGGGGCGTACCCGGCCTCCCAACGGCCGCGCCCTCCCCCGCTCGTCGTACCCCTCGGGCTCCCCGAACGACACGACGGGCGCGCCCCAGGACAGCGTCGGGTCCGGCGAGATCCTGGTCGCGGCGGACATCGAGGCGCCGGCGGTACGAACGGAGCCGACCGGACTCCAGGCCACCTGGGGATCGTGCTCGGCACCCCGGCCGGAAAGCGTCGCCTCCGGCTCGGCCGCCGACGGAACGGGCCGCGGCCGAGCGTTCGCCTCGGCGACACCGGGCCGGTACGCGGGCCGCGGCGGCACGGTCCGCTCACGCCCCTCGGACGACACGCCGTCCGCCCGCCCGGCCTCACGGCCGGCGGGCGTGGCCGACGAGGTCCCGGTACGGTCGCCCGCACGGCCGGCGGGCGCGGCACCCGGCCGGGGCGGCACGACCGCGGCACCGGTCCGGTCGCCCTCCTGGCTCGCGGGAGGGACGGTCGGGCGAGGCGGCACACCCGTCGCACCACCACGGTCGGCCCCCCGCCCCGTGGGCGAGACACCCGCACGCGGCGGCACACCCGTCACACCACCACGGTCGGCCCCCCGCCCCGTGGGCGAGACACCCGCACGCGGCGGCACACCCGTCACACCGCCGCCGTCGGACTCCCGCCCTTCGGGCGAGGTGAGGGGGCGGGGCGGCTCGAGCGGTGCGGGCGGCGCGCCGTCACGGCGCGGCTCGGATCCCGTGGACGAGGCACCCGGACGACCGGACGCCGTGCCACCGGCCCCGCCAGGACTCGCCCCGCCACCCGGCGGCGGAGCGCTCGGACGCTGCGGCACCACGGCGGCACCACCCGCGCCACGACGCGTCGCCGGGGTGGCGTCACCGGCGTCGGTCCCAGGCTCGGAGGTCGCCGTGTCGCGGCGGGTGGCGCCGGCGGGGGGCGGGGTGTCCGGGAAGCGGGCCGAGGCGGGGGGCGGGGGCGGGGCCGTCGGGTCGGACGGGCGAAGACGGGGGAAGCGGGGCGTGAACACCGAGGGCTCTTCGTCGGACTCGTCGTCGGCCGACCGGAACCCGCGCGAGGTGAACTCCTCGGAGCGGTCCTCGCGTGGCGGGACCGGGGCATGCCACGCTTCCGTGCTCATGGACCCCCCGTTTCCTCGCACCCGGGCCGTTTCTACCCGCACGGCCGGCCCGGCATCCCGGCGCAGGTGCAACGGCCGGGGGCGTTCCGCCGTACGTGCGCGTCACTCTACGGGTTGTCCGGCGGCGAACGGGAACCAGTCCGGGCGGCCGGGGCATCTGCCCGGAACGTCCCCCTACCCTGCGGTAATCCTGTCTGGCAGGCTTCGTTCATGACTGCGCGCGCCTCAGACCGGGCCCGTTACGACCGGGCCACCGCCCATCTCGACGCCCCCCTCGCGATCGTGGACCTGGACGCCTTCGACGCCAACGCGGACGACCTGCTCCGCCGCGCCGCCGGCAAGCCCGTCCGGGTCGCCAGCAAGTCCGTGCGCTGCCGAGCCCTGCTGGAGAGGGTCCTGGCGAAGGACGGTTTCCAGGGGCTGATGTCGTTCACCCTCGCCGAGTCGCTGTGGCTCGCGCGCTCCGGTTTCGACGACGTCCTGCTCGCCTATCCGTCCGCCGACCGGGCCGGGTACGCGGAACTGGCCGCCGATCCGAAGCTGGCCGCCGCCGTCACCGTGATGATCGACGACCCGGCCCAGCTCGACCTGATCGACGCCGCCCGCGACGGCGGTGGTGAAGTGGTGCGGGTCTGCCTGGAGTTGGACACCTCGCTGAAGCTGCTCGGCGGCCGGATCCGGGTCGGCGCGCTGCGTTCCCCGCTGCACTCCCCCGCCCAGGTCGCCGACCTGGCTCGGGCCGTGGTCCGGCGGCCGGGCTTCCGGCTGGTGGGGATCATGGCGTACGAGGGTCATATCGCCGGGGTCGGTGACGACGTGGCCGGCCGGCCGTTGCGCTCGCGTGCCGTCCGGCTGATGCAGGCCACCGCCCGTCGGGAGCTGGCCGAGCGGCGCGGCGCGGTGGTGCGGGCGGTCCGTGCCGTGGCACCGGACCTGGAGTTCGTCAACGGCGGCGGCACGGGCAGCGTGCAGCACACCGCCGCCGAGGACGCCGTCACCGAGATCGCGGCCGGCTCGGGGCTGTACGTGCCGCGCCTGTTCGACAACTACACGTCGTTCACCGGCCGCCCGGCCGCCCTGTTCGCCATGCCGGTGGTACGGCGGCCGGGGGTGGGCGTGGTGACCGTGCTCGGCGGCGGCTACCCGGCCTCCGGCGCCCCGGGCCGCGACCGGCTGCCGGTGCCGTACCTGCCCGAGGGGCTGTCGTACGACCCGCAGGAGGGGCCCGGCGAGGTGCAGACCCCGCTGCTCGGCGCGCCCGCCGACGACCTGCTGATCGGCGACAAGGTGTGGTTCCGTCACGCGAAGGCCGGTGAGCTGTGCGAGCGGTTCGACGTGCTGCATCTGGTCGAGGGGGACGCGGTGACGGGTACGGCGCCCACGTACCGGGGTGAGGGGCACACGTTCCTGTGATCCGCGGGCGCGGGCGGGCCGGCGGTCAGTAGACGGTGTCGGCCTGGTCCGGCACCACCGTCCCGTCGTCGCGCAGCAGCGGCCCGGGGGTGCCGTCGGGGGCCGTGTAGGCCGTCGTCGCGCACGGGTACGGCCGCGGTCTGCGCGGCAGCGGCTCGATGAACATGGGGGTGACCAGCCAGCGCCCGTCGGCGTCGTCGTACGCCCGGCACATCAGCTCCGGCTTGTCACGGTTGACGACGAGGTGGGCGCCGGTGGCGTCGCCGACGAAGGTCACGTCGGTGTCCGCGTCCCCGGCCGCGAGCGCCGGCCTGCGCCGCCACGGCTGTCGCCGCCAGGCGGTGGCGCCCCGGACGCCGTACACCTCCTGGTTGATCCAGCAGCGTTTGCCGTCGATGTACGGGATCACCGCGCCCCGGGTCGCGGGTACGCCTCCGCAGCCCTGGTTCCGGTCGGTGATCCGGCCGTGGCGGTCCAGGAGGGAGCGGATGGCGAGGGTGTGGGCGGCGTCGACGCCGACGGCTTCGGACCAGACCTCGGTGATGGGCTGGGCGCCCGCCGAGACGACGTAGACCCGGAAGCCGGCGCGGTGCAGGGTGCGGATCAGGTCGCGCTGCTGGTCGTAGTAGCGGACGTAGGCGGGGACGGTGTGGGTGCCGAGGAGGCGGGTCGCGCCGACGGGGGCGGCGAGGGCCTCGCGGCGGGCGGCGCGTGCGTAGGAGGCGAGTTCGGCGGGGGTGCGGCCGGCGAAGAGCTGGGGGACCCAGGCGTACTGCGGGACGGTCCGCCGGTGGTTCCAGGAGCCCGCGAAGGCGGGGGCGCCGCTCATGGTGGTGCCGTTCTCGCGGATCTGGAGGATCTCGTCCGTGCAGCGGGGGTGGGCCGAGGTGCGCAGGACCTGGCCGGCGCCGGTGCCGCAGGCGCGGGTGAGGGCCCGGTCGGCGGTGTCGGTGAGCCAGGCGCTGGTGTCCTTCCAGCGGGCCGGGCGCACGAGCCGGTCGTGGCGCAGGGCCCAGGACAGGGTGGCGTCGGTGACGTCGTTCTTGGTGACCGTGTTGTCCCAGTCGAAGGCGGCGACCGCGCCGCGGTGTCCGGAGCAGGTGCCGTAGGCGTCGACGACCCGCTGCAGGCGGGCGCGGTTCTCGCCGCCCCAGCGCACGGAGAGCCTGGGGCAGTGGGGGTGGGGAGCGGTCGGTGCGGTGGGCGCGGCCGCCAGGGCGGCGGCCGCGGCCAGGGTCCACGCGAGGAGCTGTCGCATATCACGCGGACCGTACACCTTTGTCCCCTACTGGGGTGTGACGTACGCGCCCGCGATTCCGCCGTCCACCAGGAAGTCGGTGGCGTTGACGAAGGAGGAGTCGTCGCTGGCCAGGAAGGCGACGGCGGCGGCGATCTCGGTGGCCTCGGCGAACCGGCCGACCGGGATGTGCACCAGGCGGCGGGCGGCCCGCTCGGGGTCCTTGGCGAACAGCTCCTGCAGCAGCGGGGTGTTGACCGGGCCGGGGCACAGGGCGTTGACCCGGATGCCCTCGCGGGCGAACTGCACGCCCAGCTCGCGGGACATGGCGAGCACCCCGCCCTTGGAGGCCGTGTACGAGATCTGCGAGGTGGCCGCGCCCATCCGGGCGACGAAGGACGCCGTGTTGATGATGGAGCCCTTGCCCTGGCGCCGCATGTAGGGGATGGCGGCCTTGCAGCACAGGTAGACGGAGGTGAGGTTGACCTCCTGGACGCGCTTCCAGGCCTCCAGGCCGGTCTCCAGGATGGAGTCGTCGTCGGGCGGCGAGATGCCGGCGTTGTTGAAGGCGATGTCGACGCTGCCGTAGGTGTCGTAGGCCGCCTTGAACAGCGCCTCCACCTGCTCGGGGTCGGTGACGTCGACCTTCACGAAGAGGCCGCCGACCTCTTCGGCGACGGCCTTGCCGCGGGTCTCGTCCACGTCGGCGCAGACGACGCGCGCGCCCTCGGAGGCGAGCCGGCGCGCGGTGGCCAGGCCGATGCCGCTGCCGGCTCCGGTGATGACGGCGCTGCGGCCGACCAGGCGACGGCAGATGTTCTCTTCGGCGATGTCGGTCATGTGCGGCTCATGCCTCCGTGCTGATGAAGACGTTCTTGGTTTCGGTGAAGGCGGTCAGTGCGTCGGGTCCGAGTTCCCGGCCGAGGCCGGACTGCTTGAACCCGCCGAACGGCGTCCAGTAGCGGACGCTGGAGTGGGAGTTGACGGACAGGTTGCCCGCCCGGACGGCCCCCGAGACGCGCAGGGCGCGGCCGATGTCGCGGGTCCACAGGGAGCCGGAGAGGCCGTAGGGGGTGTCGTTGGCGAGGCGGATCGCGTCCTGCTCGTCGGTGAAGGGGAGCAGGACGGCGACCGGGCCGAAGATCTCCTCGCGGGCCGCCGCGGAGTCGGGCCGCTCCCCGGTGAGCACGGTGGGCGGGAACCAGAAGCCGGGTCCGTCAGGTGCGCCGCCACGCAGTCCGGGGGCGTCGTCGGGGACGAGCTCGCGTACCCGGTCCAGTTGCCGGCCGGAGATCAGCGGACCCATCTGGGTCCTCTCGTCGGCCGGGTCGCCGACCACGACGGCGGCCAGGGCGTCGGCGAGGAGGGCGCGGGCCTCTTCGTACACGGACTCCTGGACGAGGATGCGGGTGCGGGCGCAGCAGTCCTGGCCGGCGTTGTCCAGGAAGGAGAAGGGGGCGAGGGCGGCCTTGAGGTCGGCGTCGGCGAAGACGATGTTGGGGCTCTTGCCGCCGAGTTCCAGGGTGACGCGCTTGAGGAGCGCCGAGCCCTTCGCCGCCACCTGTCTGCCCACGGCCGTCGACCCGGTGAAGACGATCTTCGCGACCCCGGGGTGCTCGACGAGGGCGTCGCCCGCGACGGTGCCGTGGCCGGGGAGCACCTGGAAGAGGTGCTCGGGGAGTCCGGCCGCCAGGGCGAGTTCGGCCAGCCGCAGCGCGGTCAGCGGGGTCGTCTCGGCGGGCTTGAGGATGACGGCGTTGCCGGCGGCGAGCGCGGGGGCCGTGCCCCAGGCGGCGATGGGCATGGGGAAGTTCCAGGGCGCGATGACACCGACGACCCCCAGCGGTTCGAGGATCGTGACGTCGAGGCCGCCGGCCACCGGGATCTGGCGCCCGGTCAGCCGCTCGACCCCGCCGGCCGCGTAGTCCAGCAGGTCGCGGACGTTGCCGGCCTCCCAGCGGGCGTTGCCGAGGGTGTGCCCGGCCTCGCGGACCTCCAGCCGGGCCAGTTCCTCCAGGTGCTCGTCGACGGTCGTCGCGAACCGGCGCAGCAGCCGTGCGCGGTCGGCGGGCGGCAGGGCGGCCCACCTCGCCTGCGCCCGCGCCGCTCGGGTGACGGCGGCGTCGACGTCGGCCGCGGTGGCGGCGGGGACGGTGGCGAGGACCTCCTCGGTGGCGGGGTTGAGCACCTTCAGCTCGTGCGGGTCGGACACGTGATGACCTTTCACAGGCGTTCGAAGGAGCGGCGCAGCTCCCAGTCGGTGACCGCGGCGTCGAAGGCCTCCAGCTCGACGCGCGCCATGTTGCGGTAGTGCGCGACGACCTCGTCCCCGAAGGCCGCCTTGGCGATCGGGCTGTTCTCCCAGAGGTCGGCCGCCTCGCGCAGGGTGGTGGGGACGTGGTCGAAGCCGGCGGTGTAGGCGTTGCCCGGACAGGGCTCGGGCAGTTCGAGCTTCTGCTCGATGCCGTACAGCCCGGCGGCGACCAGGCCGGCGACGGCGAGGTGCGGGTTGACGTCCCCGCCGGGCAGCCGGTTCTCGAAGCGCAGCGAGCGGCCGTGGCCCACGACACGCAGCGCGCAGGTGCGGTTGTCGTATCCCCAGGCGACGGCGGTCGGGGCGAAGGAGCCGGGCTGGAAGCGCTTGTAGGAGTTGATGTTGGGGGCGTAGAGGAGGGAGAAGTCGCGCAGTGCGGCGAGCTGTCCGGCGAGGAAGTGCCGCATGACGTCGGACATGCCGCCTTCGAGGTCCCCCGCCATCGCGTTGGTGCCGTCGGCGCCCGCGAGCGAGAGGTGGATGTGGCAGGAGTTGCCCTCCCGCTCGTTGTACTTGGCCATGAAGGTGAGCGACATGCCCTCCTGCGCGGCGATCTCCTTCGCGCCGGTCTTGTAGACCGCGTGCTGGTCGCAGGTGCGCAGGGCGTCGTCGTAGCGGAAGGCGATCTCGTGCTGGCCGGGGTTGCACTCGCCCTTGGCGGACTCGACGGTGAGACCGGCGCCCGCCATCTCGTTGCGGATGCGCCGCAGCAGCGGCTCGATCCGCCCGGTGCCGAGCACCGAGTAGTCGATGTTGTACTGGTTGGCCGGGGTCAGCCCCCGGTAGTTCGCGTCCCAGGCCTGTTCGTAGGTGTCCTTGAAGACGATGAACTCCAGCTCGGTGCCGACCTGGGCGGTGTAGCCGAGTTCCGCCAGGCGCTCCAGCTGGCGGCGCAGGATCTGGCGGGGCGCGGCGACGACCGGGGAGCCGTCGTTCCAGGCGAGGTCGGCGATGAGCATGGCCGTGCCGGCGTTCCAGGGCACGCGGCGCAGCGTGCTCAGGTCGGGGTGCATGGCGAAGTCGCCGTACCCCCGGTCCCAGGAGGACATGGCGTACCCGTCGACGGTGTTCATCTCGGTGTCGACGGCGAGGAGGTAGTTGCAGCCCTCGGTACCGTGCCGCAGGACCTCGTCGAGGAAGAATCGTGCGGCGAACCGCTTGCCCTGGAGGCGCCCTTGCATGTCGGGGAAGGCCAGGACGACAGTGTCGATCTCACCGCCGGCGACGAGGGTGTGGAGTTCCTCGACGCTGAGCGGGGGTGTGCGGTCTGCCACGGGAACAGCTCCTTCGGCTTCTTCGCGTTCTGCGCGCTTTCTCGGCCGGGCCGGGAGCCATAAGGTATTGCCAAGAACCATTGCTTGGGAAGGGGGCACGGCGAGATGACAGTGGATGCCGACGGCGGCCCGGACGACCGGCTGGCGCCGGTGCTGCGGCCGGTGCGGGCGGGCAACGGCTTCGAGGAGGCGCTGGAGCAGATCCTCCAGGTCGTCCGGCTGGGCCTGGTGCCGGGGGGCGGGCGGCTTCCGGCCGAGCGTGAGCTGGCGGAGCGGCTCGGGATCAGCCGGGTGACGCTGCGCGAGGTGCTGAAGGTGCTGCAGGACCAGGGGCTGGTGGAGTCGCGGCGCGGGCGGTACGGCGGAACGTTCGTCCTGCCCCGCACGGACGCGGGGGGCGAGGACGAGCTGCGGCGGCGGATCGCCTCGGTGGACATCGAGGACGTGCTGCGCTTCCGGGAGGTCCTGGAGGTGGGCGCGGCGGGGCTGTGCGCGGCGCACGGACTGACCGGCGAGCAGGCGGAGCGGCTGCGCGAGGCGCTGGCCCGCACGGAGGACGCGCCGCTCGCCGACTACCGGCGCCTGGACACACTGCTGCACCTGACCCTGGCCGAGCTGTGCGGTTCGCCGACGCTGACCGCGCAGTACGCGGCGGTCCGGGCGACGGTGAACGACCTGCTCGACTGCATCCCGCTGCTGGTCCGCAACCTGGAGCACTCGCAGCGCCAGCACGCGGCACTGGTGGAGGCGGTGCTGGACGGGGACGCGGACGGGGCGCGGGAGATGATGCGCGAGCACTGCGCGGGCACGGCGGCGCTGCTGCGGGGATTCCTGACGTGAGGGCGGGGCCCTCTGTCCTGAGGACGGGGATTTCTGTCGTGAGGGCGGTCGACAGAGGGATGCAAAGGTATTCTGCAGAACCATTGAGTCCTGGGAGGCACGCATGACCGCACGGCCGCTGATCGGCGTGAGTACGTACCTGGAGACCGGAGCCCGCTGGGGAGTGTGGGAGCTGGAGGCGGCGCTGCTGCCGGCCGGGTATCCGCGGCTGGTGCAGCGGGCCGGGGGGCTGGCCGCCCTGCTGCCGCCGGACGCGCCCGAGCGGGCGGCGGCGACCGTGGCCCGGCTGGACGGGCTGGTGATCGCGGGCGGCCCGGACGTGGAGCCGGTCCGCTACGGCGCCGAGCGCGACCCCCGCACCGGCCCGCCCGCACGGGCCCGGGACGCGTGGGAGCTCGCCCTGATCGAGGCGGCCCTGGCCGCCCGGGTGCCCCTCCTGGGCATCTGCCGGGGCATGCAGCTGCTGAACGTCGCTCTCGGCGGCACCCTGGTCCAGCACCTCGACGGACACGCGGAGACGGTCGGCGTCTTCGGCGGCCACGCGGTCAAGCCGGTCCCGGGCACCCTGTACGCCTCGCTGGTGCCCGAGGAGACGACGGTCCCCACCTACCACCACCAGTCGGTGGACCGCCTCGGCGCCGGCCTCGCCCCCTCGGCCCACGCGGCCGACGGCACGGTGGAGGCCGTCGAACTCCCGTCCGACCGCTGGGCGCTGGGCGTCCAGTGGCATCCGGAGATGGGGGAGGACGTACGGGTGATGCGGGGGCTGGTGGAGGCGGCGGGCTAGTCGTACCCACGGGTGCGTGGGCCTGGTCACACCCACGGGTGCGTGGGCCTGGTCACACCCACGGGTGCGTGGGCCTCTGGTCGCACCCACGGGTGCGTGGGCCTGGTCGCACCTACGGGTGCGTGGGTCGTGAGCGGGTCAGGGACAGCAGGTCCCGGGCCGGGCCCACCGGGCGGTGGCCGGTCGGCCAGACCGCGCGCAGGTCACGGCGGAGGGCGACACCGTCGAGCGGGATGCTCACCAGCCGGCGCAGGGACAGTTCCTCACCGACGGCCAGTTCGCTCAGCACCGCCGGTCCCGCGCCGCTGACCGCCGACGCCTTGACCGCCGTGGTGGAGGACAGCTCGATCAGCGGGCGGGCCAGCCCGCCGAGGGCCGCGTCCAGGACCTGGCGCGTGCCGGAACCCTTCTCCCGCAGGATCAGCGGGGTGGACGCCAGTTCCCCGGCCGCGAGCGGGCGCCGGCGGCGGGCCCAGGGGTGGGCGGGCGCGGTGACCACCACCAGCCGGTCGTGGGCGATCACCGCCGAGTCCAGGCCGGAGGGGACGGACAGCCCCTCCACGAAGCCGACGTCGGCCTCGTCGGCGAGCAGCCGCTCGGCCACCGCGGCCGAGTTCCCGGCGAGCAGGGACACCGCCGTGTCGGGCCGCCGCGCCCGCAGCGCGATCAGCCAGCCGGGCAGCAGGTACTCGGCGATGGTCATGCTCGCGGCCACCCGCAGCCGCGAGTCCCGCCGGTCGCGCAGCGCCTGCGCGCCCGCGTCGAAGGCCTCCGCCGCCTCCACCACCCGCCGCGCCCAGTCGGTGACCAGGGCGCCCGCGTCGGTGAGCCGGGAGCCGCGCGGCGAACGGTCGACCAGGGCGACGCCCAACTGCCGTTCCATGGAACGCACCCGGCTGCTGGCGGCCGGCTGCGTGATGCCGACCTCCCGGGCCGCCGCCCCGAGACTGCCCAGGCGCGCCACCGCGAGCAGCAGTTCCAGCGCGCCGAGATCCGGCACCCGCTGCGCCAGCGAGCCCCTCGGCCGGTCCTGCGCCCGGTGATCCTCCGCCTTGCCCATAAGACCAGCTTATGCCCGGCACAGGAACGGACTCCCCGGTCGCGGGCGCCGTCCCGACAGCCGGCCGGCGCTCGCGCCGGCCGGAGGCGCCCCGCGCTACCGGGCGCGGTCCTGGACCGCCTCGATGTGCTCGGCCACCGCCACGACGACGATCCGGGTGTCCGGCACCGTCGCCCGCCAGCGGTGGCGGACGCCACCGGTCAGGTACAGGGTGTCGCCCCGGCCCAGACGGTAGGCGCGGCCCTCCGCCTCGATCTCCACCGCGCCGTCGGCGACGTACATCAACTCGTCGTTGCGGTGCTGGAATTCGCGTCCGGCGTCGTGGTCGCCGGTGAACTCGGAGGCGTGCAGCTGATGGTGTCCGCGTACCAGCGAGCGCACCCGGGGCGTGAAGTCCGGTTCGCCGTCGTCGGCGCGCACGACGTCGACGCTGCACGCCGGGTCGGCGGCGGCGAGGAGTTCCACGGCCGTGGTGCGCAGGGCGTCGGCGAGCTTCTCCAGGGAGCCGCGGCTGGGGCGGGCCCGGTCGTTCTCGACCTGGCTCAGGAAGGGCACCGACAGCCCGGTGCGCTCGGCCACGACGGCGAGGGTGAGCTCCAGCGCACGGCGGCGCCGCCGGACTGCCGCGCCCACCCGCACGGGCTGTTGTTCTTTGTGGTCGCCCATCGCTCCGGCTCCCTCCTTCGCTCGTCGTCTGTGGAGTTCTCTGCACCCTACGCATGTTCGGCAAACCGATTCACGCGACCGTCACATCCCTGTCACCCGGGGTGAGGCCGACGCTCATGGTTCGCGCCAGGTCCGCGCCAGGTTCAATGCGCACGCAGTCACCGATGTTCCCTCCCGCGCCCCGGGCATGCGCGGCTCGGGCGATGCCTGGGGCATGGTTGTGACGCTCTGCGATTGGCCGGATCCTTCTCGTCGCGAGGAGGGAGGCCGCGGGGCCGCCAGGTCACCTCGCACCCCCGCTCGCGGGCCCGCCGTACGGCATGATGCGAGGCGTGACCGGACGACTCATGCTCCTCGACACCGCCTCGCTCTACTTCCGTGCCTACTTCGGCGTGCCGGACTCGGTGAAGGCACCGGACGGTACGCCGGTGAACGCCGTGCGCGGGCTGCTGGACTTCATCGACCGCCTGGTGAAGGACCACCGGCCGGCGCGGCTGGTGGCGTGCATGGACGCCGACTGGCGGCCCGCCTGGCGGGTGGAGCTCATCCCCTCCTACAAGGCGCACCGGGTCGCCGAGGAGCACGCGGTGGGGCCGGACCAGGAGGAGGTGCCGGACACCCTCGCGCCGCAGGTGCCGGTGATCGAGGACGTACTGGACGCGCTGGGCATCGCACGCGTCGGGGTGGCGGGGTACGAGGCGGACGACGTGATCGGCACGTTCACCGCGCGGGCGGACGGCCCGGTCGACATCGTCACCGGTGACCGCGATCTCTACCAGCTGGTCGACGACGGGCGCGGGGTGCGGGTGCTGTACCCGCTCAAGGGCGTCGGCACGCTCCAGGTCACGGACGAGGCGTGGCTGCGGGAGAGGTATGGGGTCGCGGGACGCGGGTACGCGGATCTGGCGCTGCTGCGCGGCGACCCGAGCGACGGCCTGCCGGGGGTCGCCGGGATCGGCGAGAAGACGGCCGCCAAGCTGCTCGCCGAGTTCGGCGACCTGGCCGGGATCATGGCGGCGGTCGACGACCCGAAGGCCGCGCTCACGCCGGCGCAGCGCAGGCGGCTGGAGGAGGCACGCCCGTATCTGGCGGTGGCGCCGAAGGTGGTGCGGGTCGCCGACGACGTACCACTGCCGCCGGTCGACACCGCCCTGCCCCGGGCTCCGCGTGATCCGGTGGGCCTGGAGGAACTGGCGGTGCGGTGGGGGCTGGGTGGTTCCCTGCAGCGACTGCTGGTGACTCTCGACTCCCAGATGCTAACTTAGGCTTACCTAACCATTGGAGCAGGGAGGCCGTCATGGCAGAGCGTCCCGGACGAACGCCGCGCAAGCCCCATTCCGCCCAGGTCGTGCGTACCGAACGGCTGACCCCGCACATGCAGCGCGTGGTGCTGGGCGGTGAGGGTCTCGCCGGCTTCTCGGCGGACACCTGCACCGACCACTATGTGAAGCTGCTGTTCGGCCCCGAGGGCGTGGCCTATCCCGAGCCCTTCGACCTGGAGCTGATCCGGGAGCGGTTCCCGCGCGAGCAGTGGCCGGTGACCCGGACGTACACGGTGCGCGCCTGGGACCCCGAACGCCTCGAGCTGACCCTGGACTTCGTGATCCACGGCGACGAGGGTCTGGCGGGCCCCTGGGCGGCGCGGGTACGTCCCGGCGAGACCGTGCGCTTCATGGGCCCCGGCGGCGCGTACGCCCCGGACGCGGACGCCGACTGGCATCTGCTGGCCGGCGACGAGAGCGCGCTGCCCGCGATCGCCCGCGCCCTGGAGGCGCTGCCCGACGGCGCCCGGGTGCACGCCTTCGTGGAGGTGTCCGGTCCCGAGGAGGAGCAGAAGATCGACTCCGGTGCGGACGTCGTCTGGCTGCACCGCGGCGACCGCCCGGTGGGCGAGCTGCTGGTGGAGGCCGTACGCGCCCTGGACTTCCCCGACGGCCGTGTCCACGCCTTCGTGCACGGCGAGGCCGGTTTCGTGAAGGAACTGCGCCGCCTGCTGCGCGTCGAGCACGCCGTCGCGCGCGAGGACCTCTCCATCTCCGGCTACTGGCGCCTGGGTCACAACGAGGACGGCTGGCAGGCCACCAAGCGGGAGTGGAACGCCCGCATCGAGGCCGAGCAGGAGAACGGTGGCGCCGTCGCCGCGTGAGGACGCGGACGCGGCGCCCTACCCTGGCCCGTGATGAGACGCAGAGCCCGGATCCCGCACTCCCCCCTCCCCCAGCGCCACGGCGTCGACGCGGTGCGGGTGCGGCTGCCCGAGAACCCCGCCGAGGCCGGCTGGGCCACGGTCCGGGAGTATCTCGTCGCGCGGCTCAGCGGGGCGGCGCCCGGGGTGGTCGAGGGCATGGTCGACGCGGGGCGGGTGGTCGGGGCCGACGGGCGGGCCGTCGCGCCGGACGCGCCGTACGTGCCCGGGATGTTCGTCTGGTTCCACCGGGAGCTGCCCGCCGAGGTGCCGGTGCCGTTCCCGGTGGAGGTCGTGTACCGGGACGCGCACATCGTCGTCGCCGACAAGCCGCACTTCCTCGCCACCACCCCGCGCGGCAGCCATGTCACCGAGACGGCGCTGGCCCGGCTGCGGCGGGACCTCGGCATCCCCGCGCTGTCCGCCGCGCACCGGCTGGACCGGCTGACCGCCGGGCTCGCGCTGTTCACCGTACGGCCCGAGGAACGCGGCGCGTACCAGACGCTGTTCCGTGACCGGCTGGTACGCAAGGAGTACGAGGCCGTCGCGCCGTACGACCCCGCGCTCGCCCTCCCCCGCACCGTGCGCAGCCGGATCGTGAAGGAGCGCGGGGTGCTCGCCGCGCGGGAGGTCGAGGGCGTGCCCAACGCGGTGACCCGGGTGGAGCTGGCCGAGCGCCGGGAACGGGACGGGCTGGGCCGCTACCGGCTGGTACCGGACACCGGGCAGACGCATCAGCTGCGGGTGCATCTGAACGCGCTGGGCGTGCCGATCCTCGGCGATCCGCTCTACCCGGAGGCGACCGGCCCCGGGCCGGCCGGTGACTTCCGGCGTCCGCTGCAACTGCTCGCGCGGAGGCTGGAGTTCACCGATCCGGTCACCGGGGTGGAGCATCGGTTCACCAGCGGGCGGGTGCTGGCGGCGTGGGCCGACCCCGCCGGGTGGAGGAGCGGCGGCGAACCGGTCAGTGGCCCGACCACCAGCGCCTGATCCGCTGCCGGATGCCCAGCCGCCTCGGCGGCTCGGGGGGCGCCGGAACAGGCGCCGAAGCCGGCAAGGGAGCAGGCGCGGGAGCGGGCGCCGGTACGGGCGTCTTGGCCTGCGGTGCCGGCCCGGGTTCGGTGCGCGCGGTCCCCACCTGCCAGGTCGCCCGCTGCGGCGGGATCGGCATGGGGCTCGGCTTCTGGGTCACGTCCTGCTGCGGCTTCGGTTCGAAGCGCACCGGCAGGGACACGAGGTGGCGGGAGGCGATCGACGCCCTCCAGGTCAACTCCTCCTCGTCACAGTCGAGTTGGATGTCCGAGAGCCGCATCAGCAGCGCGTCCACACCGACGTCGGCGATGGCGCGGCCGATGTCCTGGCCGGGGCACTCGTGCGGGCCGCCGCCGAAGGCGAGGTGGGAGCGGTTGCCCTGCATGTTGGCGGACAGGTCCGGCCGCACCCGGGGGTCGACGTTGCCCGGCGCGGGAGCGAACAGCAGTCCGTCGCCCTGCCGGATGCGCTGGCCGCCCAGCTCGGTGTCCTGCTTGGCGAAGTAGGCGAAGACGGTGCTGAACGGCGGCTCGTCCCACAGCGACTGCTCGACCGCCTCCGGCACCGTCATCTGCCCACCGTTGAGCTGGGCACGGAAGCCCGGCTCGGTGAGGACCATGCGCAGGGCGTTGGCGAGCAGGTTGGCGGTGGCCTCGTAGGCGGCGAACAGCACCAGGCGCAGGTGCTCCCGGACCTCGTCGTCGGTCAGCCGCGCCGGGTGGGTGATGAGGTGGCTGGTGAAGTCCTCCTCCGGCTGGGCGCGCCGGCGGGTGGTGAGCCGGCTGAGCGCCTCCATGACGTAGGTGTGGCTGGCGATCGCGGTCTCGGTGCCCTTGAGCGCGTCCCGGGCGGCCTGGACCATGCGGTCGTTGTACTCCTCGGGCATGCCGAGGATCTCGCACATCACGGCCATCGGCAGGTGGTCGGCGAACTGGGGGACCAGGTCGGCGCGGCCCTTCTCGCAGAACTCGTTGACCAGCCGCTGGGTGTGGCGGCCGATGTGCCGGCGGATGCTGCGGTGGTCGATGGTCGACATGGCGCCCATGACGGCCGCGCGCAGCCGCTGGTGCTCGTCGCCCTCGGCGTGCGAGCAGATGGGCTGCCAGGCGATGTGCGGCATGAGCGGGTGCTCGGGCTTGACCATGCCCTCCAGCAGCGGGGTCCAGATGCGGCTGTCGCGCGTGAAGTGCGAGGGGCTGCGCACCATGTGCAGGTTCTCGGTGTGCCCGAGGACCACCCACATGGGGACGTCGTCATGGAGCAGGGCGGGTGCCACGGCGCCGTGTTCCTCGCGCAGTTTCTCGTAGAGGTCGCCGAGGTCGTCGGCCTCGGGGCCGTAGAGCCGGTGCAGCCCGCCGGGCCCTCGGCCGTGCGCCGGGCAGCCGGGCGGCGGGCCGAGCGTGGGGTCGTCGGTACCGGACAGGGACTGGGGTTCAGGCGTCACAGTGGTCGCTTTCGGAACGGGGGCGGATCCGGGCGGCGGATCCGGTGTGTGGGGTGGTCAGGTGAGCGCGCCGGCCATGGCGAGCGAGTGCAGGAAGCGCATCAGGATCATCAGCACGTCACGGCTGGAGGCGCGACGGCGGACGTCGCACTCGACCATGGGGATCTCCGGGGCCAGGTCGAGCGCGGTGCGCAGCTCCTCGACGGGGTAACGGGGCGCGTCCGGGAAGGAGTTGATGGCGACGACGAACGGCACGCCGCGCTCCTCCAGCCGGCCCATCACGTCGAAGCTGACTTCCAGGCGCCGGGTGTCGACGAGCACCACCGCGCCGAGGGCGCCTTCGAACAGGCCGTTCCACAGGAACCAGAAGCGTTCCTGGCCGGGGGTGCCGAAGAGGTAGAGCACCAGCTGGTCGGTGATGCTGATGCGGCCGAAGTCCATGGCCACGGTGGTGGCCGTCTTCGACTCGGAGCCGTAGTTGTCGTCGACACCGACGCCGGCCTGCGTCATGGTCTCCTCGGTGGTCAGCGGTCTGATCTCGCTGACCGAGCCGACCATGGTGGTCTTGCCGACTCCGAAACCGCCCACGATCACGATCTTCACCGCGGACTCGGCCGTGTGCGGCAGATGGTCCTCGGCGCGTGGGCCGGGCACGGTGTCAGAGTTTTTGAAGTCCATGCATCACCGCTTCGAGGAGTGAACGGTCGGGAAGCGCCTTGCGCACGATCGGGATGCGCACCTGCACCAGTTCGGCCGTGATCAGCTCGGTGAGCAGTACCGTCATCGTGCTGAACGGCAGGCTGAGGTAGGCCGAGAGTTCGGCGACGGACAGGGGGGCCTCGCAGAGCCGGAGCACGGTCGCCTGCTCCGGCGGGATGGACGGCGGCGGGGGCGCGGCGCCCGCCACGATCAAGGTCACCAGGTCGAGTTCGGCCCGTCCGCCGTCGGCGGTGGTGATGACGTAGAGCCGTTCCGGGTTCTTCTTCTTGCCCTTCTCGCCGCCCGCCGGTGAGGGGGCCGGCGGCTCGGGGGGCGGCTGCGGCCCGGGTCGGCGCCGTTTGCGCTGCGGAGGAGTCATACGGTCTGCCCGTTCCGCCGGGGCGGACTGGTCAGATGGGCGCCGATGCGCACGACGAGGTCACGCATCATGGCGCTCATCCGGCCGGGCTCGCAGACCACGTCGGCGAGGACCGCCAGGTAGGCGTTGGCGCCGGCGGCCATGAGGTAGAAGTAGCCGCCGTCGATCTCGATGACGACGAGCTGCATGTCGCCGTTGCTGCCCGTCAGTTCCTGGGCCACCGCGCCCGCCAGGCTCTGGACGCCCGCGCAGGCGGCGGCCACGCGGTCGGCGGCGTCGGGGTCGCCGCCGTGGCGGGCGATGCGCAGTCCGTCGGCGGAGAGCACCACGATCATCTCGATGCCGGGTACGCCGTCGGCGAGCTGCTTGAGCATCCAGTCGAAGTTCGCTCGCTGCTGGATCACTTGAGGTCCCCCTCGTCGTCGGCCTCGGGGCCGGCCGAATCGTTGATCAGGTGCAGGTACGCGGTCGGGTTCCGCGTGAAGTCGGTCGGGTGGACGCCCGGGTTGTCCTTCTTCAGGCCCTCCCAGAACGCGTCGACCCACAGTCCGGGTTCGCGGTTCCTGAGCTTCTCGCGCTCGGGGTCGGGCTCCGGTTCGGGCGCGGGCTCGGCCCGCTTCTGCGACCAGACGGTCGGCCTGCCCTCGCGTTCGGCGCGTTCGATGGCGGCCTGTTCGGCGTACCGCTGGCTGAGCGGGATCTTCGCCTTGCTGCGGCGCTGCGGCAGCCCGCCCGCGGTCCACTCGGTGACCTCCGGGACGTCGTCCTCCATGGAGATCCCGGCCGGGATGCGGGGGCTGGTGGGGCGGCGCTTCTTGGGCGGGCGCTTGGGGCCCTCGACGGCGCCGAGTTCGATCTGCGGTACGGCGGTGGCGCCGATGCCGTGGGCGAGGCCGACGGCGGCCTCGGTGGTCATCATGTTCCGGGGCACGATCAGGACGGCGCGGACACCGCCGTAGGCGGAGGCGCGCAGCGAGACCTCCATGTTGTAGGCCGTGCAGAGCCGGCCGACGACGGACAGCCCCAGGCGTGGGCTCTCGCCGAGGTTCTGCAGGTCGATGCCCGCCTTGGCGGCCTCCAGCATGTTCTCGATGCGGGAGCGCGACTCCTCGTTGAGGCTGACGCCGGCGTCCTCGATCTCGATGGCCACGCCGGTCTGCACCTCCACGGCGGTGACGTGCACCTTGGTCTGCGGCGGCGAGTAGCGGGTGGCGTTGTCGAGGAGTTCGGCGGCGGCGTGGATGACCGGCTCGACGGCGGTGCCCTTGATGTTGACCTGGGCGATGGAGTGCAGCTCGATGCGGCGGTACTCCAGGATCCGGGACATGGCGCCGCGCAGCACGCTGTACAGGACCACGGGCTCGGGCCACTGGCGGCCGGGGCGGCCGCCGCCGATGACGGAGATGGAGTCGGCGAGGCGGCCGATCAGCGCGGTGCCGTGGTCGAGGCGCAGCAGGTCGTCGAAGACCTCGGGGTTGCGGCCGTGGTCCTCCTCCATCTCCCGCAGTTCGTTGGCCTGCTGGTGGACGATGGCCTGGACGCGGCGGGCGATGCTGACGAAGGAACGCTCGGTGGAGTCACGGATCGTGATCTCCCGGTCGACGGCCTTGACCACGGCGCGCACCACGTTGCGCTGGGAGTCGGGGACGTGACGCAGTTCGGGGTCCGCGTCGAAGACGGACTGCATCACCTCTCTGGGGGTTTCTCCGCCGTACAGCCGGTGCAGGGCGATGGGCACGATCTCGGTGCCGAGGCGGACGATCTCCTCGTCGTGGGCGGCGAGGCGCCGTTCCAGATACGCGGTGTGACGGGCGTGCTCGGCCCGTGTCTCGCGCAGGAGGCGGGACCGGCGGACGGCCGCCGCGGCCGTGGCGATCACCAGCAGCGTGGCGACGGCACCGCACACGCCCACGGCGGTCCGGGCCGGTACCGCGACCAGGGCGACGGCGGAACCGGTCGCCGTCGCCATCACTATGGCCGGGAGCAACAGTACGACGGCGTAGGGGAGTTGGCGGCCACCGGGAGGCGATTGAACACTCACCATGTATGCCCTCTGAGACTAATCGGCGGGGTGTCGGGGGAGCTTGCGGGGGGAAGGTTCGTGGAGCTGTCGGAATTTTCCGCACGTAGGGGAACAGGCGCACGAATTCATCTCAACTCGGTGCGCCGCGGGCGAGCTTAGTCCGACCGGATCATCGCCGTGTCATATTCGGCAAGCACCTGAAATCACCCGCGCAACGGGAGTACCCTCAGCTCTTTTATACGCTGAGCTTCCTTTCGAACACGTGTAGTGACGACGTGCGGGCATGCGAAAGTGACTCACCGTGACCGGTGAGCGGGGGCCCTCCTCTTGCGCTCAGGCGCGACCGGTCACCTTCCCGGTCGCGCCCTCGCAGCGGCCGTCAGCCCACCGACGAGTAGGCGACGACTCCGCGCAGTACCTGCTCGACCGCCTTGCGGGCGGCCTTCGCCACGGTCGAGCCCTCGACCGCGGCGGACGCCGCGGAGATCTGCCCGAGCACGTCGATGACCTGCTTGCACCACCGGACGAAGTCGCCGGCCGGCATCTCCGCCTCCCGCAGCACCTCGTCCAGCCCGGTGCCCGAGGCCCACATGTAGGCGGCCCAGGCGAAGCCGAGGTCGGGTTCACGCTGTCCGACACCCTCGGTCTGGCTGATCCGGAAGTCCTCCTCCAGGGCGTCCAGCCGGCCCCAGATCCGCACCATCTCGCCGAGCGCCGCTTTTGCCTTGCCGGACGGCAGCTTGGGCGTCATGGCGTCGTCGCCCACCCGTGCCTCGTACACCAACGCCGAGACGCACGCGGCGAGTTCGGCCGGGCCCAGTCCCTCCCAGACGCCCGCCCGCAGGCACTCGCTGGCGAGCAGATCCAGCTCGCCGTAGAGCCGGGCCAGCCGCTTGCCGTGCTCGGTGACCTCGTCGCCGCGCAGGTAGTCCAGCTCGGTCAGCAGCGCGACGATACGGTCGAAGGTCCGCGCGATCGTGTTCGTCCGGCCCTCGATGCGGCGCTCCAGCTGCGAGGTGTCGCGCAGCAGCCGGTGGTACCGCTCCGCCCAACGGGCGTGGTCCTCGCGGTCGTCGCAGCCGTGACAGGGGTGCGCGCGGATCGCCGTACGCAGCCGGGCGATCTCGCGGTCGTCGGCCGCCTGGGACCGCTTCTTGCGGGCCCGCTCCGGCGGGATGTGCCCGGCCTTGGTGCGCAGCGCGGAGGCCAGGTCGCGGCGGGACTGCGGGGAACGCGGGTTGAAGGTCTTGGGGATCCGCATCCGGTCCAGCGGCTCCACCGGCACCGGGAAGTCCATCCCGGCCAGCCGCTTGACCTGCCGCTCGGCGGTCAGCACCAGCGGGCGCGGCCCGTCGTGGTACTCCAGGCCCCGGTGGCCGTTGGACCGGCCCGCCGGCAGCCCCGGGTCCAGCACCAGCGCGAGGCCCGCGTACTTGCCCGTCGGCACATGGATGATGTCGCCCGGTTTGAGCTTCTCCAGCGCGACGGCGGCCTCGGCCCGCCGCTGGGACGCGCCCTGCCGGGCCAGCTCGGTCTCCCGGTCCGTCAGCTGACGGCGCAGCCGCGCGTACTCCTCGAAGTCACCGAGGTGGCAGGTCATGGAGGCCTTGTAGCCCTCCAGACCCTCCTCGTTGCGCTGCACCTGCCGCGAGATCCCGACGACCGACTTGTCGGCCTGGAACTGCGCGAAGGAGGTCTCCAGCAGCTCGCGCGAGCGGTGCCGGCCGAACTGCTCGACCAGGTTGACCGCCATGTTGTAGGACGGCTTGAAGCTGGAGCGCAGCGGATACGTGCGTGTGCCCGCCAGTCCCGCGAGGTGCTCGGGGCTCATGCCGCGCTGCCACAGCACCACCGCGTGGCCCTCGACGTCGATGCCCCGGCGGCCCGCGCGGCCGGTCAGCTGCGTGTACTCGCCGGGGGTGATGTCGGCGTGCTGCTCGCCGTTCCACTTGACGAGCTTCTCCAGCACCACCGAACGCGCGGGCATGTTGATGCCGAGGGCGAGGGTCTCGGTCGCGAACACGGCCTTCACCAGCCCGCGCACGAACAGCTCCTCGACGACCTCCTTGAAGGTCGGCAGCATGCCCGCGTGGTGGGCGGCGATGCCCCGCTCCAGGCCCTCCAGCCACTCGTAGTAGCCCAGCACGTGCAGGTCCTCGGACGGGATGGAGGCGGTGCGCTCCTCCACCAGCGCCCGCACCCGCTCCCGGGCCTCCTCGTCGTTCAGCCGGAGCCCCGCGTACAGGCACTGCTGTACGGCGGCCTCGCAGGCGGCGCGGCTGAAGATGAAGGTGATGGCGGGCAGCAGGCCCTCGGCGTCTAGCCGCTCGATGACCTCGGGCCGGCCCGGCGTCCACACCCGGGAGCGCTGTCTGCGCTCGCGCTCCCGGTCGGCCTCGCGCATCGCCCGGCCGCGCCGGCGGTCCTGGTACGACGGCCGGGTGGCCTCCATGCGGGCCAGCCGCACCAGATCGGGGTTGACGGCCTTCTTGTGGCCCTCGCCCTCCTCGAACAGGTCGTACATCCGCCGCCCGGCGAGCACGTGCTGGAACAGCGGCACCGGCCGGTGCTCGGCGACGATCACCTCGGTGTCACCGCGGACGGTGTCCAGCCAGTCGCCGAACTCCTCGGCGTTCGAGACGGTCGCCGACAGGGACACCAGGGTCACCGACTCCGGCAGGTGGATGATCACCTCCTCCCAGACGGCGCCCCGGAAGCGGTCGGAGAGGTAGTGCACCTCGTCCATGACCACGTAACCGAGGCCGCTGAGCGTCTGGGAGCCCGCGTACAGCATGTTCCGCAGCACCTCGGTGGTCATCACGACCACCGGGGCGTCCGAGTTCACACTGTTGTCGCCGGTCAGCAGGCCGACCTGGCCCGCACCGTAGCGACGGCACAGGTCGGCGTACTTCTGGTTCGACAGCGCCTTGATGGGTGTCGTGTAGAAGCACTTCTTGCCCTGGCGGAGGGCGAGGTGGACGGCGAACTCGCCGACGATCGTCTTGCCCGAGCCGGTGGGCGCGGCCACCAGGACGCCCTTGCCCGCCTCAAGTGCCGTGCAGGCCTCGATCTGGAACGGGTCGAGGCCGAAGTCGTACATCTCGCGGAAGCCCGCGAGGGCGGTGGCCTGCTCGACTGCCCGCCTGCGGGCTGCCGCGTAGCGCTCGGCCGGTGAGAGATCCTGAGTCATCGTGCTTTCGAGCGTACCGGGCCCCACCGACAACAGGACGATCATTATCCGTTCCGGCCGCCCGGCCCCGCACGGCACGAGGGCCGGACGGTCGTTCCGTCCGGCCCTCGTTCGGCCCGTTGCCCCGTGGCGGTGCTCAGGTGACGTCGTCGTAGCCGTTGTACCTGGCCGACGGCCGCCCGTCGATGCCTCCGGCCGCCTCGGATCCGGCCGACCCGGCCGACACGCGCTCCACCTCGCCGACGGGTTCCGGCGTCAGGTCGAGGTGCGAGGCCTCGTCGTCGTCCAGCTCGGCGTCGGGATTGGCGCGCTGACGGCGCTTGTCGTTCAGCATGGCGACGCCGACCGCGATGAAGTACAGGATCACGATGGGCCCGGCCAGCGCGATCATGCCGAAGGGGTCGGTGGTGGGGGTCGCCACGGCTCCGAAGACGAAGACACCCATCACCACACCGCGCCACCAGCCGCCCATCCGGCGCCCGGTCACGATGCCCGCGAAGTTCAGCATGACCAGCATCAGGGGAAGCTCGAAGGCGCCGCCGAAGATGAGGATCATCCGGACGATGAAGTCCAGGACCTTGTCCATCGGCAGGATGTTCGCCGAGCCGTCGGGCGTGATGCCCAGCAGCACACGCATGCTGATCGGCAGGATCGTGTAGGCGAGCCAGGCACCGGCCAGGAACAGGGGCACCGCCGCCGACACGAACCAGTAGGTGTACTTGCGCTCGTGCTTGTGCAGGCCCGGCGCCACGAACGCCCACAGCTGGTACAGCCAGATCGGGCTGGAGATGACCACGCCGGCCATGAAGCACACCTTCACCGTGGTGGTGAAGGGGGACAACAGGTCCGTGTAGGCGATGACGGCGCAGTGCCCTCCCGTGGACTCACCCAGACCCTTGGTACAGCGCGGGACCGGATGCATGAGGAAGGACATCAGGGCCTGGCTGTAGAAGGCGACCACCACGGAGACCACCGTGATCGCCAACATGCCTTTCGCGAGGCGGTTGCGCAGCTCGCGCAGGTGCTCCACGAGGGGCATCCGCCCCTCGGGGTCCTTCTCTTTCTTGCGGGCAGACTTCAGCAACCCACGTCCTCATCTCGTGCGGGTGGCCGGAGGTCCGGCCGCGTGTCAGCGCTGGGTGGAATCCGTCGGCTCGTTGACCGGGCGCGCGCTCGTCACGTCACCGGGGGCGGCCTGGATGGTGCGCTGCGCGGAGGGCTGCTCGCCACTGTTCGGCTGGGCGGCCGGCGCGGAGGAGTTGCCCTCCTCCTTCATCGCCTTGGCCTCGCTCTTGAGGATGCGGGCGGACTTGCCGAGCGAACGCGCCATGTCCGGAAGCTTCTTCGCGCCGAAGAGCAGGAAGACGACGATGAGGATAAGGATGATCTCGGGGGCTCCGAGCCTTCCGATCATGAGTGTTTACCTTCTCACCGAGGCGGCTTGGGTGTGGGTGCTGTCCGACTGGTCGGACACATGTCCGTATGTAGTGCTGTCAGCGATCGTAACGCCCAGAGGTGAACGTGATGCAATCCCCGTGCGTACTCCCGGTCTGCGCTACGGGCCTCGTTCTCCGCACCGCGACCTGCAGCGTACCTGCCCCGGCGGGCGGCATGACAGGGTGAAGCGACGCACAACACGTGCGCCGCGGGCCTCAGCGGCCGCACACGGGCGACATCACAGGCTGTCCACGGCGCGGGCCGCGCTCACCGCGGACCGCTCCAGATCCTCCGCCGCCCTGTTGATACGGCGGGCGGAGGCCTCGACCTGCCGCCCGAGGCGCCGCGCCTCGAGGAAGACCCGGACGGCGAGCACCCCCAGGACGGCGAGACCCAGGAAACCCAGCGCTACCGCGAACATCGCCCAGAACATGGCGTCGAGCCTAGACGGTGGAGTGCAGCCGCAGGGTGCTGACCCCGCCGCCGGTGAGCAGCTCGACGATGCGCTCACCGGCGGGCTTGCGCACCAAGGCACCGCAGTCGGGGCAGGTGAAGGAGTAGAACGTCGTCCGGCTGGTGGCACCGATGGCCAGGCGCAGCGCGCTCGCGGCCAGCTCGAAACGCCCCCGGCAGTCCGGGCAGCCCGCCTTGAACACCACGGGGACCGCTCTCTTCATCCCCGCGAAGGCGGCCGCCACCGTCATGTCCCTCGCACCGGACCCCGGAGACTCGCTCACAGCCCTCGCTCCTCTTGTTCTGGTCGATCCGCCCCCGGACGCGCCGGCCGGCCGCACCCCGACGGCACCGGCGTGCTCCCCCCGGCTCACCGCGGCCCGTCGTACTGCCCGTGATCCCGCCCGTCGCCCAGCCCGCCCGGCATCGCGGACGGCGCGTCGTACGCCGCCAGCGCCTCGCGGGCCGCCTGCCGGGCACTGTCGGCCAGGTCCGACGGCGAGACGATCCGGCCGTCACCGCCGAGCCGCAGCGCCAGACGTCTCAGGGACGCCGGATCGGGGGTGCGCAAAGTGATACGCAGCCCGCCGTCCGGAAGCTCATCGGCACTGTCGTGCGGGTAGTACTCGGCGACCCAGCGGCCGCCCGGACCGACCTCGACCACCACCTCCGGATCCTCGGCGGCCGGCTGCACCAGGGCCTCGGACAGATCCCGCAGCTCCACCTCGGGCGGCGCGGCGGGCTCGTCCAGGATCCTGATCTCGGCGACCCGGTCGAGCCGGAAGGTGCGGCGCGCCTCGGAGCGCCGGCACCAGGCCTCGACATAGGTGTGGCCGACACTGACCAGGCGGATCGGGTCGATCTCGCGCTCGGTGACCTCGTCACGGGCGGGCGAGTAGTAGCGGATCCACAGCCGGCGCCGCTCGGAGATCGCCCGGTCGACGTCGGCGAAGACACCGCCCTCGGACTCGAAGGTCACCGACAGCCGCGAGCTGGCGCCCGCCGCCTCGCCGGCCGCCGTCTCCACCTTGGCCGTCGCCCGCAGCAGCGCCTGCCGGTCGCTCTCGCGCAGGCCGGGCAGCGTGGACACGGCGCGCGCGGCCACCAGCAGCGCCGTCGCCTCGTCGGCGGCAAGGCGCAGCGGCTCGGCCGCCTCCTCGCCGAGCGCGGCGGGGTTGTGCCACCAGATGCGCTCGCCGTCGGTGTCGATGTCCAGCAGATCCCCGCCCCGGAAGCTGGTGCCGCACATGGGCAGCACGTCGAGGTCGGAGACCAGCTCGTCCTCGGTGATGCCGAAGGCACGCGCGACGTCCGCGACCCGGGCACCGGGCCGCTCCCGCAGATACGTCACCAGGGAGAGCATCCGCCGGGTCTGGTCGATGGCGTTCACGGGCCTGACCGGTTTGCCTGCCACTGTCCTGCTCCGCTCCCCCTCAGCCCTTGGCCACGGCACGCAGCCGGTCCATCACGTCGGCCCGCAGCTCCGCCGGCTCCAGGACCACCACGTCCGGTCCGAACTCCACCAGCCAGGCGTCGAGTCCGTGCCCGTACGGAATTTCCAACTCGTCCCAGCCGTCCCCGAGTTCCCGCACCCCGGTGGCCTTCGCCCGAAGGGGGTACCCCGCCCCCGAACGCAGCCGGATCAGCGCCGAACCGTCGGCGATCTCGCCCGCCCAGCCGGCCACGGTCTCCCGCACGGTGACGACGTCCGGGACCGGCGCGGTGAAGCCGCTGCCCCGGGAGCGCACCCGGCCGGTGATCCGGGACAGCCGGAACACCCGCTCGGCCCCCCGGTCACGGTCCCAGCCCGCCAGATACCAGTGACCGCGCCAGCACTCCAGCGCCCACGGCTCCACATGCCGGGGCTCGGGCCGGGCGGCGGAGGCCTTGCGGTAGTCGAAGACCACCGGACGGCGGTCACGGCAGGCCAGCATCAGCGGTTCGAACGCCGCCTCGTGCACCGGGATGCGCGGCTCCAGGGCGCCATGCGCCTCGTACGGGTCGACGTCCTCGGGCAGCCCGGCCGCGCGCAGCTTCTGCAGGGCGCCGCTGGCCGCACCGGCGAGCCGGGCCTGCTGCCACACCTTGGCGGCCAGACCGAGCGCGGCGGCCTCCTCGGCGTCGAGGGTGATGGGCGGCAGCCGGTTGCTGTCGCGGCGCGCGAGATAGCCGACCTCGCCGTCCAGGTTCTCGACGGTCTCGATCACCAGACCCAGCTCACGCAGGTCGTCCTTGTCCCGCTCGAACATCCGGTTGAAGGAGTCGTCCCCACCGGCCCCGCCCCGGTCCGGCCGGGCGGCCTCGACATAGGCCTCGATGGAGTCGCGCAGCTCGCGCTTGCTGAGCGGACGCCGTGCTCCCAGCAGACACAACGCCAGGTTCATCAGCCGCTCGGCCTTGGCAATGGCCATCGACGCCCTTCGCCTTCCCTATGGTGCTTCCGACCGATGACCGTACCGCTCCGAAGTGTCACGGCAAAAGCCGGAGCAAAGACCGAGGGCCCATGCGATCAGCACGGGCCCTCGATCGACCAGGACCGGTCAGCGCTTGGCAACGCCCACCAGGTCACACACGAAGATCAGCGTCTCGCCCGGAGCGATCCGGCCGCCGCCCGCGCCACGCTCGCCGTACGCCAGGTGCGAGGGGATGGTCAGCCGGCGGCGGCCGCCGACCTTCATGCCCTGCACACCCTTGTCCCAGCCCTGGATGACCTGACCGGCCCCCAGGTGGAAGTCCAGCGGGGTGCCACGGTTCCAGGAGGCGTCGAACTCCTCGCCGGTGGAGAACGCGACGCCCACGTAGTGGACCTTGACGAAGTCCCCGGCCTCGGCGACCTCGCCGTCACCCTCCCAGAGGTCGATGATCTCCAGGTCCGTGGGGGCCGGGCCCTCGGGGAAGTCGATCTCAGGCTTGTCGATGCTCACGTCAAAAGCTCCTGCTGATGTACGACACGTAACGCGGACAGTCTTTCATCCCCACCGGCCCCCCGCCCGCACCAGCGCCTCCCGGGACACGCCCCGCACCGGCGGCTACATCGCCGCCAGGATGTCCACCGCGAACACCAGCGTCGACCCCTTCTTGACGACACCCCCGGCCGGCGGCTTGTCCCCGTACGCCAGGTCCGGCGGGACGACGATCAGCACCCGGCTGCCCACCTTCTTGCCGGTCACGCCCTCGGCCAGCCCCTTGACGATCTGCTGCATCTGCTCCACCGCGAACTGGCTCAGCCGGCCCGAGCCGTACGTCGCCTCGAACGTCTTGCCGCTCTCCCAGACCACGCCCTTGAACTGGCACAGGATCGTCTGGTCCGCCTTGACCACGTCGCCGTCGCCCTCCAGGACGTACTGCGACACCAGCGTCTTCGGCGCGGACGCCTTGGGGATGTCGACGGAGGGGGCCGAGCCGTCGGTGTTCGTGCCGACCTTCGGCAGGGACGCGTCGCTCTGGGCGACCGGCCTGCCCTTGGCGGCGCTCTTGGAGTTGAAGGAGTCCAGCAGGTCCACGACGAACACCAGCGTGTCGGTGCCCTTGATACCCGCCTGCGCGTTGCCCTGCGGGCCGTACCCCAGCGCCGGGGGCACCGCCATCTCCACCCGGCTGCCGACCTTCCTGCCCGCCAGACCGTAACGCCAGCCGTCGATGAGGCTGCCCTGGGCCAGCTGCATCACCAGCGGGCGCTTGCGGTCGTAGGAATTGTCGAAGACCTTGCCCGAGGCCCAGATCTGGCCCAGGTAGTGCGCCTGCACGAAGTCGTTCTCCACGACGGTACGTCCGCCGCCCGCGATCACCGTCCGCACCGCCAGGTCCTTCGACGGATCGCCCGAGCCCTTGGCCACCGTCGGCTTCTCACCGAACTTGGCGCCCGCCGTGATCGCCGGCAGCGGCCCGTCCACGATCTTCGGCGGAGGCGGGGCCGAGACCGTGGGCGACGGCGAGGCCCCCGCCTTGTCGGACTGGGACTTGCCGTCGCCGCACGCGGCGAGCGTGACCAGTCCTGCGGGTACGGCGGCGAGGAGAAGGGAGCGTCGGCGCACGGAAGAGCCTCGTATCGGTCGATCTTGTGAATGACGTGCGCGCAACTCTACGACGTGACACGGGCGCCGTACCGAAAACGTACGGCGCCCGTGTCACGTTCCCGCGGAACCCCGCGGAAACACCTGTCTCACATTCCGGCGATCAGCTTCTCCACCCGGTCGTCCACCGAACGGAACGGGTCCTTGCACAACACGGTGCGCTGCGCCTGGTCATTCAGCTTGAGATGCACCCAGTCGACCGTGAAGTCCCGGCGCTGCTCCTGCGCACGGCGGATGAAGTCGCCGCGCAGCCGGGCCCGAGTCGTCTGCGGTGGAACCGACTTGCCCTCGAAGATCTTCAAGTCGTTGCAGATCCGGGTCGCTTGGCCCTTCTTCTCCAGCAGGTAGTACAGGCCACGACGACGGTGGATGTCGTGGTAGGCCAGGTCTATCTGCGCCACCCGTGGATGCGACATGGACATGTTGTGCTTGGCCCGGTACCGCTCGATGAGCTTGTACTTCATGACCCAGTCGATCTCGGTACCGATCCGGTCGAGTTCCTCGGTCTCGATCGCGTCCAGCGTGCGGCCCCACAGCTCCAGGACCTGCGCCACCGTCCCGGTGCGGATGCCCCGGCGGTCGCAGAAGTCCACGGCCTTGTCGAAGTACTCGCGCTGCACCTCCAGGGCGGAGGCCTCGCGGCCGCTGGCCAGACGCACCTTGCGCCGGCCGGTGATGTCATGGCTGACCTCACGGATCGCCCGGATCGGGTTCTCCAGGGTCAGGTCCCGCATCACGGTGCCCGCCTCGATCATGCGCAGCACCAGGTCGGTCGCACCGACCTTGAGCAGCATGGTCGTCTCGGACATGTTCGAGTCGCCGACGATGACATGCAGCCGGCGGTAACGCTCCGCGTCCGCGTGCGGTTCGTCACGCGTGTTGATGATCGGCCGGGAACGCGTCGTCGCCGAGGAGACGCCCTCCCAGATGTGCTCGGCGCGCTGGCTGACGCAGTACACCGCACCGCGCGGCGTCTGCAGCACCTTCCCCGCCCCGCACAGCAACTGGCGCGTGACCAGGAAGGGAATGAGGATGTCCGCGAGCCGGGAGAACTCCCCGTGCCGCGCCACCAGATAGTTCTCGTGGCAACCGTAGGAGTTGCCCGCCGAGTCGGTGTTGTTCTTGAAGAGGTAGACGTCGCCCGCGATTCCCTCCTCGTGCAGGCGTCGTTCCGCGTCCACCAGGAGTCCTTCGAGAATGCGCTCGCCGGCCTTGTCGTGGGTGACCAGTTCGATCACGTTGTCACATTCGGGTGTCGCGTATTCCGGATGTGACCCCACGTCGAGATAGAGCCGGGCGCCGTTTCGCAGAAAGACATTGCTGCTACGGCCCCATGACACGACACGGCGGAAGAGGTACCGCGCCACCTCGTCAGGCGACAGGCGGCGCTGTCCCCTGAACGTGCACGTGACGCCGTACTCGTTCTCCAGCCCGAAAATGCGGCGGTCCATGAGTGAACATTACGCCCGATCCCCTGAGCTGAAACGGGGTTCGACAGCACGATCTGGATCATTTTCCGATGAAGCCGCAACCACCGCACTCCCGGCGGGAGCTGCGAGGACCCGCCCGGTGGCCGTCAACACCAGCAAAGAGACCGCCCCCGCCACCCCCGGCAGCGCGAAACCCCACACCGCCCCGCCCGCCTCGACCACCGGACCCGCCAGGCCCGTTCCGACCGACGCGCCCACGGTGAACGTCGTCACAAGCCAGGAGAAAGCCTCGGTGACCGTACCCCTCGGCGCGTGCCGGTCGACGATGACAAAGGCACAGGCGATGGCCGGCGCCAGGAACACCCCGGCGAGCGCCGTCAACGCCACCATGGCCACCACGCCCGGCATCAGCGTCAACGGCACATAACACACCGCCAGAAGCGCCACCAGCGCCCGCAGTCGCCGCTCCGGCACCCCGCCCCACCGCCGGGCCCCGTACCCGACACCCCCGACCAGCGCGCCCAGCCCCAGGGCCGCCATCAGCCACCCGTAGACCGCGGCACCGCCGTGCCCGTCGGCGTACGCCACCGAGGCCACCGTGATCGAGCCGAGCGCGATACCGACGAACAGGAACGCGCCCAGCAGCGCCACCAGCCCCGGCGAGCGCAGCGCCCCCAGCCAGTGCGCCTCACGCGGGGCCGAGCGCCACGCGCGCGAAGGCGGCGCGAGCACCACCGAGAGCGCCCCCAGCACCCCGACCGCGTTCAGCACCAGCAGCGCCGCCCGCTCGTCCCACAGCGACACGCACAGGGTCACCAGCAGCGGCCCGACGGTGAACATGACCTCCTGGGCCACCGCGTCCATCGCGTACGCCGTGTGCACCCGCTCCTCCCCCCGCAGCACGGAGGGCCACAGCGCGCGCAGCCCGCCCTCCAGCGGCGGGGTGAGCAGCCCGGCGGCCCCGACGGCGGCATAGGCGAGGGGCAGCGAGCCGGTGCCGCACAGAGCGAACACGGTCATGGCCAGCGCCGAGGCCACCGCGGCCGGCAACTGGACGCGCGGCTGTCCGTACAGGTCCACCAGCCGTCCCAGCAGCGGCTGGCCCATCGCGTTGGCGACGCCGTAGACGGCGGCCAGGGCGCCGGCGAGGCCGTAGCCGCCGCCCTCCGCGCGCACGAACAGGACCAGCGCGATCGCGGCGGTGGCGTTCGGCAGCCGGCCCACCAGCGTGCCCGCCAGCAGCCGGGCCGCGTGCCTCGCCCTGAGGATCTCCAGGTATCCCGCGGCCATGCCCGCCCCCAAGAGTGTTACGTATAACTTCCTCGCTCATACGTACCATGTCCGCTGTTCACGAGTCCAGACGACGGCCAGACCAAGGAGCACACCCACGGTGGCACCCAGCAGCCCGCGCCCCACCAGCCGTGACGTGGCCCAGGCCGCCGGAGTCTCGCAGGCCGCCGTCTCCCTCGTACTCGGCGACAAATGGCGCGGCCGGGTCTCCGAGACCACCGCCGAACGCGTACGGGAAGCCGCCCGCGACCTCGGCTACCGCCCCAACCTCGCCGCCCGCAACCTACGCCTCGGCCACACCCGCACCGTCCTGCTCGTCGTACCCGCCCTGACCACCGAATTCTTCGGCGGCGTCTACACCGGCGCCGCACGCGTGGCCGCCGAACACGGCTTCGGCGTCGTCCTCTACCCCTCCCCCGAAGGCATCGGCCCCGCCCGCGACCCCTTCGCCTCCGCCCAGGCCGCCCTCGACGGCGTCATCGCCTCCTCCATGGCCGCCGACGCCCTCACCGCCATCCGCGGCGACCAGCTGCCCCTCGTCATGCTCGACAGCGACCCCACCGGCAGCCTGGGCGCCGCCACCGTCAACCTCGACATCGCCGACGGGGTCCGCCAGGTCGCCGAGCACCTGCTGCACCTCGGCCACCGACGCTTCCTGCACCTGGCGGCCGACGTCGCCTCCTGGACCTTCGAGGTCCGCGCACACGAACTGGCGACACGGATCGGCGCCGTCCCGGGCACGGACATCCGCACCGTCCACGCCCCCATCTCCATCGACGGCGCCCTCGCCGCCACCCGGACCGCCCTCGCCGCCCCCGGCCCCCGGCCCACCGCCCTCGTCTGCGACGACGACAAACTCGCCGCCGGCGCCTACAAGGCACTGCGCCGCCTCGGCCTGCGCGTCCCCGACGACCTCTCCGTGACCGGGCTCGACGACCTCGCCCTCGCCACCGCCATCGACCCCGAGCTCACGACCGTGCGCCTGAACGCCGAACTGTTCGGCGAACACGGCATGCGCGCCCTCCTCGCCGTCCTGGAAGGCCGCACCCCCGACAGCGGGGACATCCCGGTGGAACTCGTCGTACGGGGCTCCACGGCACCGCCACGCACCGCCTGAGACGTCCTGTGCCCCGACCGGGAGACCGGCCGGGGCACAGGACGACACGACACGCGCGGGCGGCTACTCCTCCTCCGAGCTCTCCGCCTCCGTGGCCGCACCGTCCGCCTCCAGCAGACGCGCCAGCTGACGGCCCACGATCCGCTTGAACTTGCGCTTCTGCGGCCGCGTACGGTCCAGTACGGCGACCTCCAGGCGCTCGGCCGGGATCTCCCGCTCCGTGCCGTTGGTGTCCCGCGAAAGCGCCTGCACGGCCAGCTTCAGACCCTCCGCCAGCGACATGCCGTCCTGATGCCGCTGGTCGAGGAAACCGCTGATCTGCTCGGCGTTGCCGCCGACCGCGACCGAACCGTGCTCGTCCACGATCGACCCGTCGTGCGGCAGACGGTAGATCTGGTCGCCCTCCGGGGTCTCACCGACCTCGGCGACCACCAGCTCCACCTCGTACGGCTTCTCCGCAGCGGACGAGAAGATCGTGCCCAGCGTCTGGGCGTAGACGTTGGCCAGACCCCGCGCGGTCACATCGTCCCGGTCATAGGTGTAACCCCGCAGATCCGCGTACCGCACACCACCGATCCGCAGGTTCTCGTACTCGTTGTACTTGCCGGCGGCGGCGAAGCCGATCCGGTCGTAGATCTCGCTGAACTTGTGCAGCGCACGGGACGGGTTCTCGCCGACGAACACGATGCCGTCGGCGTACTGGAGCACCACGAGGCTCCGGCCACGCGCGATGCCCTTGCGGGCGTACTCCGCGCGGTCGGCCATGGCCTGCTGGGGGGAGACATAGAACGGCGTCGACACCGGTTATCCGTCCCTTTCTGTCATGGTCACTGGATCACCTTGAAAAAGAACCGGGGCCCGCGCTCAGAGCAGGGCGGCCCTGGGGCCGTCGGGCTGCTCCAAGCGGCGCTCGAGCACCGCGCGGGACAGCTCGGACGCCTCGTCCTCGGTGAGCCGGCGGAAGCCGTCCTCGGTGATCACCGTGATGATCGGGTAGATCCGGCGGGCGACATCGGGACCACCGGTCGCCGAGTCGTCGTCGGCCGCGTCGTACAGGGCCTGGACCACCAGGGTCGTGGCCTGCTCCTCGGTCAGGTCCTCACGGAACAGCTTCTTCATGGCACCACGCGCGAAGATCGAGCCGGAACCCGTCGACGCGTAGTTCTGCTCCTCGGAACGGCCGCCGGTGACGTCGTAGGAGAAGATGCGGCCCTTCCCCCGGTCCACGTCGTAGCCGGCGAAGAGCGGGACCACGGCCAGCCCCTGCATGGCCATGCCCAGATTCGAGCGGATCATCGTCGACAGGCGGTTCGCCTTGCCCTCCAGCGACAGCTGGGCGCCCTCGACCTTCTCGAAGTGCTCCAGCTCCAGCTGGAAGAGCTTGACCATCTCCACGGCGAGACCCGCCGTGCCGGCGATGCCGACGGCCGAGTACTCGTCCGCCGGGAACACCTTCTCGATGTCCCGCTGGGCGATGACGTTGCCCATGGTCGCGCGCCGGTCACCGGCCAGCACGACACCACCGGGGAACGTCACGGCCACGATGGTCGTCCCGTGCGGCGCCTCGACCACACCCTGCGTCGGGGGCAACTGCCGGTTGCCCGGCAGCATCTCCGGCTGGTGCTCCGACAGGAAGTCCATGAAGGACGAGGACCCAGGCGTCAGGAAGGCAGCTGGTAGACGCCCGGTGCTACGAGTGTTGGCTTCCACGCGATTCCTTCCACGTAAGCAGCAGCCCGCCTTATGACGTCGGGCCGATCCTTGAACTGCCCCAGTGCGGCATTGCAGCTGAAGCACAGTACGCCTCGGACCCTACCCGTCTTGTGGCAGTGATCCACATGCTCGGGCACAGCCGCCAAACATATGCAGCAGACGCCCCCTTGAGAGGCGACCAGCTCGTCACGCTCGGCTTCGGTGATGCCGTACTGGCGCTTCAGATGTCCAGCGCGGCCCTTGACGGCCTTGCATGACTTGCAGAGCGTCGCGAGACCGTCCGATGCGCTGCGATTACGCGTCCATTCACTGTGCGGTTGGATCTCCCCGCACGTTCGGCAGTACTTATGCCCCGCAGGCGCTTCCACCCGTGGCCGCACGTTGCGTCCCTTGGCCACCTGCCTCGCCTGGTGGTACGCGGATGCGCATCCCCGGCAATAGACCTGCAGCCCATCACGCATCGACTTGTTACTTGCGAAGGCTGCCCGCGGCTTGTCCTCCCTGCACCGCGGGCAGCGCTTCAGATCCTGATCGCCTTGCACTCGAATCCCCCGCTAGCCACCAGCCTTCGATTCCAAGGAAAAAGAGGCCTACTGGCCACCTTTTTGCACGAAGGAGCGAACGAAATCCTCTGCGTTCTCCTCGAGCACATCATCGATTTCGTCCAGGACGGAGTCCACGTCGTCGCTCAGCTTCTCGTGGCGCTCCTTGAGGTCCTCGGAGCCCTGCGCCTCCTGTGCCTGCTCCTCGACCTCTTCCGTGGAGCGCGTCGCCTTCTGCTGGCCGCCGCCGGTGTCCTTGGTCGCCATAACCCTCACCCCGCTCGGTTCGACGTTCGTGATCAGACCCTACAAGCAGGGTCCGACATCGGCCCCGCAGTTGACTCAACGTCCGGGGGCCACCTCGATGATTCCCGGACGCCGGCTTTTCCACCCTGCTGGGCCGAGCCGGTCCCGAGTACCCGCTCAGCCGCCTGACAGCACCCTGACCAGGTCTTCTGCCGTACGGCAGCGGTCCAGCAGCTCCTTGACGTGATTTCGCGTTCCGCGTAGTGGTTCGAGGGTTGGGACCCGCTGGAGGGAGTCCCGGCCCGGCAGGTCGAAGATGACCGAGTCCCAGGAGGCCGCCGCGACGTCGTCCGCGTACTGCTCCAGACAGCGTCCGCGGAAGTACGCGCGGGTGTCCTCAGGTGGCTTCGTACGGGCCCGCTCGACCTCCGCCTCGTCCAGCAGCCGCTTCATGCGTCCACGGGCCGCCAGACGGTTGTACAGGCCCTTCTCGGCCCGTACGTCGGCGTACTGGAGGTCGAGGAGGTGCAGCTTGGCCGCGTCCCAGTCGAGGCCGTCGCGGCGGCGGTAGCCCTCCATCAGTTCCCGCTTGGCGACCCAGTCGAGTTCGCCGGCGAGGCTCATCGGGTCGTTCTCCAGCCGGTTGAGGGTGTCCTCCCAGCGGGAGAGGACGTCCTTGGTCTGTTCGTCGGCGTCCGCCCCGAAGCGCTCCTCGACGTACTTGCGCGACAGCTCGAAGTACTCCATCTGCAACTGGACCGCGGTGAGTGTGCGACCGCTGCGCAGGGTGACCAGGCGCTTGAGGGTGGGGTCGTGGGAGACCTGGTGGAGGGTGCGTACGGGCTGGTCGACGGCCAGGTCGACGGCGATGAAGCCGTCCTCGATCATGGACAGGACCAGTGCGGTGGTGCCGAGCTTCAGGTAGGTGGAGATCTCCGACAGGTTCGCGTCGCCGATGATCACGTGGAGGCGGCGGTATTTCTCCGCGTCCGCGTGGGGTTCGTCCCGGGTGTTGATGATCGGGCGCTTCAGGGTGGTCTCCAGGCCGACCTCGACCTCGAAGTAGTCCGCGCGCTGGCTGAGCTGGAAGCCGTGCTCGTGGCCGTCCTGGCCGATGCCGACGCGGCCCGCCCCGGTGACGACCTGGCGGGAGACGAAGAACGGCGTGAGGTGGCGCACGATGTCCGAGAAGGCGGTTTCCCGCTTCATCAGGTAGTTCTCGTGGGTGCCGTAGGAGGCCCCCTTGTTGTCGGTGTTGTTCTTGTAGAGGTGGATCGGCTGGGCGCCCGGGAGCTGTGCGGCGCGCTCGGCGGCCTCGGCCATGATCCGTTCGCCGGCCTTGTCCCAGAGGACGGCGTCGCGGGGGTTGGTGACCTCCGGTGCGCTGTACTCGGGGTGTGCGTGGTCCACGTAGAGCCGGGCGCCGTTGGTGAGGATCACGTTGGCGAGGCCGATGTCCTCGTCGGTGAGCTGGCTGGAGTCGGCGGCCTCTCGGGCGAGGTCGAAGCCTCGCGCGTCCCGCAGCGGGTTCTCCTCCTCGAAGTCCCAGCGGGCCCGTCGGGCCCGGTGCATCGCCGCCGCGTAGGCGTTGACGATCTGGGACGAGGTGAGCATGGCATTGGCGTTGGGGTGACCGGGGACGGAGATCCCGTACTCCGTCTCGATGCCCATTACTCGCCGTACGGTCATGCGGCCCTCCTTGCCCGGCGGCACCCTCGGTCGTGGACGCCGCTCAAGTACCGCTGGCGCTCCGGTGCGTGTGCGGTGCCCGTCCCCGCACTGCGCGACTCGGCGGTAGGAAAGAGCCTAGAACGCCTTTGCGCTGGTGGGGAGATCATTTGCGTCATTGCCTGCTCCAGCCGTGGCCGGAAAAACAGTCGGCTGCGGGTACCCGGTGAGGGCACCCGCAGCCGCCCTGCTTTTACAGGTACTGGCCGGTGTTCGCCACCGTGTCGATGGAGCGCCCGGTGTCCGCGCCCTGCTTTCCGGTGATGAGGGTGCGGATGTAGACGATCCGCTCGCCCTTCTTTCCGGAGATGCGGGCCCAGTCGTCCGGGTTGGTGGTGTTGGGCAGGTCCTCGTTCTCCTTGAACTCGTCCACGCAGGCCTGGAGCAGGTGGGAGACGCGGAGGCCCTTCTGGTCGTGCTCCAGGAAGTCCTTGATCGCCATTTTCTTGGCGCGGCCCACGATGTTCTCGATCATGGCGCCGGAATTGAAGTCCTTGAAGTAGAGGACTTCCTTGTCGCCGTTGGCGTAGGTGACCTCCAGGAAGCGGTTTTCCTCGGATTCTGCGTACATGTGTTCCACTGCCGTCTGGATCATGCTCTGGACGGTGGTGGCCTTGCTGCCGCCGTGCTCGCCGAGGTCGTCGCCGTGCAGCGGGAGGCGCTCGGTGAGGTACTTGCCGAAGATGTCCTTGGCGGCTTCGGCGTCGGGGCGCTCGATCTTGATCTTCACGTCGAGGCGGCCGGGGCGCAGGATGGCGGGGTCGATCATGTCCTCGCGGTTGGAGGCGCCGATCACGACCACGTTCTGCAGGCCTTCCACGCCGTCGATCTCGGCGAGCAGCTGCGGGACGATGGTGTTCTCCACGTCCGAGCTGACACCGGAGCCGCGGGTGCGGAAGAGGGATTCCATCTCGTCGAAGAAGACGATCACGGGGGTGCCCTCGCTGGCCTTCTCGCGAGCACGCTGGAAGACGAGGCGGATCTGCCGCTCGGTCTCGCCGACGTACTTGTTGAGCAGCTCGGGGCCCTTGATGTTGAGGAAGAAGCTCTTGCCGGCGGCCTGGCCGGTGACCTCGGCGACCTTCTTGGCGAGCGAGTTGGCGACGGCCTTGGCGATGAGCGTCTTGCCGCATCCGGGAGGTCCGTAGAGGAGGACTCCCTTCGGCGGGCGCAGCTCGTGCTCCTTGAAGAGGTCGGGGTAGAGGTACGGCAGCTCGACCGCGTCGCGGATGGCCTCGATCTGGCCGCCGAGGCCGCCGATCTGCTCGTAGCCGATGTCGGGGACCTCTTCGAGGACGAGTTCCTCGACCTCGCTCTTGGGGACGATCTCGTAGACGTAGCCGGAGCGGGGTTCGAGCAGCAGGGCGTCGCCGGGGCGGATGGTGACGTCCAGCAGCGGCTCGGCGAGCCGTACCACCCGTTCCTCGTCGGTGTGCCCGAGCACTAGGGCCCGCTCGCCGTCCTCGAGGATCTCCTTGAGGGTGACGATGTCCCCGACGCGCTCGAACTCCATGGCTTCGACCACGTTGAGCGCTTCGTTGAGCATGACTTCCTGGCCGCGCCTGAGGTCGTCGACCTCGACGCTGGGGCTGACGTTCACCCGCAGTTTGCGGCCGCCGGTGAAGATGTCGGCGGTGCCGTCCTCGTTGGCCTGCAGGAAGACGCCGAAGCCGGCCGGTGGCTGAGCGAGCCGGTCGACTTCCTCCTTGAGGGCCACGATCTGGTCGCGGGCCTCGCGGAGTGTGTTGGCGAGTCGCTCGTTCTGGGCGGACACGCCGGCCAGGTTGGTCTGCAGCTCGACGATCCGCTCTTCGAGAATCCTCGTGTGCCGCGGAGAGTCGGCGAGCTTGCGTCGCAGGACGGCGATCTCCTGCTCAAGGTAGGCAATCTGCCCGGCCGGGTCGTCGGACCCTCGTCCCGGGCGGATGCCGCGGTTCATGTCGTCGTCGTGGGCTGCCACGGTCCTCACCTCCTCCAAGGGGAGCTGGACGCTTCCAGACCCTACCTGGGTGGGTGTCGATTGAAACCCCTAGATCACAAAGACTGTCAAGGTGTGTCGTCGGTCACCCGGTGCGCTCTCCCTCACGCCGAGGGATACCCACTCAACGTGATTCGGAAGCCGCCTGTTCCACGCCTGGAGAGGTCAAAACCCTTCGCGGGTGGGCGGAGTTGTCCGGTCCGGGGTCCGCTGTGGCTGGTCGGGCGGGTGCGGGCGGGGCCCGCGGGCGTTTTCCGATCATGACACAGAGCGACGATGTCGGTGGGATGTGTCACGGTATGGCGGTGTTCGGGGGGCCGGGGGTGGTGGCCGGGCGGAGGTAGGGTCGAGTGGTTCAACGTCCGTCGGAGCTGGCCGGATTCCTCCCGTCCGGCTCGGCGCACCGATCGGCAGGAGGGATGACCGTGCAGCAGGAGGCCCCGGGCGGCAGCGAGGCGCTGGAGGTCTGGATCGACCAGGACCTGTGTACGGGCGACGGGATCTGCGCCCAGTACGCCCCTGAGGTGTTCGAGCTGGACATCGACGGGCTGGCCTATGTGAAGGGCGCGGACGACGAGCTGCTGCAGGCCGAGGGGGCCACAACGCCCGTGCCGCTGCCCCTGCTCACGGACGTGGTGGACTCGGCGAAGGAGTGCCCGGGTGAGTGCATCCATGTGCGCCGGGTTTCGGACAAGGTCGAGGTGTACGGCCCGGACGCCGAGTGATTCTCTGATCGTCCTCGAGTCCGGGGCGCTTCGGGGCGTTCACACGCTGTGGGCCGCCGCCGGCGTGGAGCGGACGAAAGCGGTGCCGTTCCACTGCCACTTGGCGCCGGTCTTCAGGTCGGGGCAGCAATTGGGTACGTCGGACGAGGAGTAGCCGAGCAGGGTGGCGCGGACGGTTCCCGCGCGGACGGTGAAGTCCGCGACGGTGAGCCGGTCCTTGGGGGCGACGAGGGTGGCCACGACCCGGGGTGCGCCGCCGTCGGCGGCGCGGGTGAGGACGTAGACGCCGTCCGGTGGGGTGCCCATCGCGGTGTCGCAGTGCACCACGGCGACCGTCTCGGGTCTGCCGTCGCCGTCGAGGTCTCCGGACGCTTTCTTGACCACCAGGGCCTTGGCGTTTCCGCAGCTGAGGGGGAAGTCGACGCCGGTGGTGCCGGGGGCGGCGGCCGCGGGTGCGGATTTTGTTTCCGGGGCGCCGGGCTGGGCGGCCTTGGCCGAGCCGGGCTGCAGGACGGAGGAGAGGGCGACCACACCGGCGACGGCCGTGGCGGTGGCGACCCAGTGGAGGGGCGTGGTGTGGGTGTGGGCTAGCTCCGGAACGGCGGATTGCTGCACTAGGAGTGTCTCCTGTGAGGGCTGTGCCGGTGGGGTGGCCAGCATGGTGCCACACGTCACAGTGCGGGGGAACGGCGGGGTCCGGAATTCCGCAGGTGGGATGGGTCGGAGAGGCCGGATCGGGGCAGAACGCGGTTTCTGCTCCGGTGGCTTGACGCCCGGTCAATGCGCGAGCGCCGGGGCTCAGTTCCGGGTGGGTGGTGGGAACTGTGTCTCGGCGCTCGTGCGTTGGAGTGTGCGGGCGGCGGGTCAGCGGCCGGCGCCGCCGTCGGCGTTGGGGCCGGCGTAGTCCTCGCCGTAGGCGCCCTTGGCGGGGCGGCGGCGGCGCATGGGGGGCTCGACGCCGTCGGCGAGGCGGCGGGCGGTGAGCAGGAAGCCGGTGTGGCCGATCATCCGGTGGTCGGGGCGGACGGCCAGGCCCTCGATGTGCCAGTTGCGGATCATCGTCTCCCAGGAGGTCGGCTCGTTGAAGCAGCCGATCTCGCGGATGGACTCCACGGTCCGGGCGAGCTGCGTGGTGGTGGCCACGTAGCAGCACACGATGCCGCCGGGGACGAGTGCCTTGGAGACGGCCTCCAGGCACTCCCAGGGGGCGAGCATGTCGAGGATGACGCGGTCGACGTCGGTGTCGGACAGGTTGTCCTGGAGGTCGCCGACGGTGAGCTGCCAGGCGGGGTGGGGGCCGCCGAAGTAGCGCTCGACGTTCTGCTTGGCGATCTCGGCGAAGTCCTCGCGGCGCTCGTAGGAGTGCAGCATGCCCTGGTCGCCGATGGCGCGCAGCAGGAAGCTGCTGAGCGAGCCGGAGCCGACGCCGGCCTCGACGACGCGTGCGCCGGGGAAGATGTCGGCGAAGGCGAGGATGTGCCCCGCGTCCTTGGGGTAGACGACGGCTGCCCCGCGGGGCATGGACAGGACGTAGTCGGGGAGCAGGGGGCGCAGCGCGAGGTAGGCGACGTTTCCGGTGGTGCGGACAACGCTGCCCTCGGGAGCGCCGATCAGTTCGTCGTGCGGGAAGGAACCCTTGTGGGTGTGGAAGTTCTTCCCGGCTTCGAGCGTGAACGTGTAGTGGCGGCCCTTGGGGTCGGTCAGCTGAACCTGGTCCCCGACCTTGAAGGGCCCGCGCCTGCGGGCGGCACCGGTCGGTTCGGACATGTGACCAGACTACCGGCGTTTGCGTGGGCCGCCGACCACGGTCAGGGGGTGGGGCGGGCCATGGCTTTCACGAAGGCGCGTTCGACGTCGGCGGCGGACAGGACGCCGTAGATCTCGCCGGTCTCCTCGACCACGAGGTACTCGGTGGCGGGGGTGGCGCGCAGGACGTCGAGGAGTTCCTCTCCGGCCAGTTCGGCGGAGACGCGCATGCCGTCGGTGAGTTCCTGGGCGAGTCCGCTGACGGCCACCCAGGGGCGGCGGTGTTCGGGTACGCCGACGATGGCGGCCTCGCGGACGAGGGAGAGGGGGGTGCCGTCGGCGTCGACGACGACGAGGGCGCGGGCGCCGGCGGCGTTGGCGCGGCGCAGGGCCTCGGAGAGGGGGGTGTCGTTCTCGACGGGGACGGCGCGGCGGGTGAGGGCGCGGGCGCGCAGTTCGGGGAGGTGTTCGCGCAGGCGGGCCATGCGCAGGCTGTTGCCGGCGCCGGTCCAGATGATGGCGGCGAGGATGGCGGCGAGCAGCGCGTCGGTGACGGTGTCCATGCCGCTGATGTCCTGGCCGCTGTTTCCGAGGGCGCCGGACTGGTTGAGCACGGGGAGGCCGACGAGGACGGACAGTGCGAGGGCGCGGCCGACCCAGGCGGCGGCGATGGTGCCGCTCATGGGTTTGCCGGTGATCTTCCAGACGACGGCGCGGAGCATGCGGCCGCCGTCGAGGGGGAGGCCGGGCAGGAGGTTGAAGGCGGCCACGATGAGGTTGGAGATCATCAGGCCGGCCAGCAGGACGCCGGGGACGGTGCCGGGCTGGACGGGCTTCATGGCCAGGTAGAAGACACCGGCCAGGATGAGGGAGAACAGGGGGCCGACGAAGGCGAGGACGAATTCGCGGCCGGGGGTCTCGGCCTCCTTCTCGATCTCGGAGACGCCGCCGAAGAACTGGAGCTGGATGCGGCGGACCGGGAGTTCGAACCGGATGGCGGCGACCGTGTGGGCCAGCTCGTGGACCAGGACGGAGGCGTAGAAGGCGACGGCGAAGAAGAGGGAGACCAGGTAGCGGGCGGCGCCCAGGTCGGGCAGGACGCGGTCGAGCTGGCCGCCGAAGACCCAGGTGATCAGCGCGGCGACGAGGAACCAGCTGGGCGCCACGTAGACGGGTACGCCGAAGGGGCGGCCCATGAGCAGTCCGCCGCCGGGTTCCTTGGGGCGCTGGGGCGGTTTGCCCTTGGCGATGCCGGATTCGGCGTGGGAGCGGGGTTCGGGGCCGTCGGCGGGGGTGGTGTCCGCGGTGTCGTCGGCGGCGGTTTCGGGCTCGCCGGTGCCGTGGGGGGCGTCGGTGGGGTCGGTGGCGTCGGGGTCGCCGGTGCCATGGGGGGCGTCGGTGGGGTCGGTGGCGTCGGGGTTCTCGGGAGTGGGGGCGTCGTCGGGCCGCGGCCCGGGGTGTTCGGTGGCCGGGGCCGTAGGACCTGCGGGGTGCTCGGCCGGCTCGTCGTTGCCGGACCGCGGCTGCCCGCTCCCGCCGCTCACGTCCACGGTGTCCCCTCGTTCGAAGCGTCCTCCGCGCCTGCCGGGCGGAGGGGTCTGCGGTCGATGGTATGCGTCCGTCGTACGGCGTTCCGCTCCGGCACCCCTGAGTCCGCCCGCCCCGCCCGGCGGACGCGGCATGCGACTGGGTCACTGTCAGTGGCGGCCCGTATGGTCTGTGGTCATGGACAGCAGCATCGAGGGGGCGCCGGGCGCCCGGGACGGCGAGGGCGCCGAGGCGGCTCCGGCGGGGTCGGCGGATCCGACGGGCGGGGGTCCGCCCGGGTCGGCGGCCGCCGTCGCGGTGTCCGCGGCGGGCGAGCCGGCGCGGACGGAGCCGCTCGGCGCGGCGACGGACACCGACCCGGCCGCGGGCACCGGTGCGGGCACGGGGGGCACGGGGGTTCCGGCCGGCCGGCCGGCCGCCGCGCCCGCCTCGTTGTCGCCGTCCCGCGCCGGTGACTTCATGCAGTGTCCGTTGCTGTACCGGTTCCGGGTGATCGACCGGCTGCCGGAGAAGCCGAGCGCGGCGGCGACGCGGGGCACCCTCGTGCACGCGGTGCTCGAGCGGCTGTTCGACGCGCCCGCGGCGGAGCGGACCGCGCCGCGTGCCAAGTCGCTGATCCCCGGGCAGTGGGACCGGTTGCGGGAGACGAAGCCCGAGGTGGTGGAGCTGTTCGCGGACGATCCCGGGGGCGAGCGGCTGGCCCGGTGGCTGGAGGAGGCCGAGCGGCTGGTCGAGCGCTGGTTCACCCTGGAGGACCCGACCCGGCTGGAGCCGGCCGAGCGGGAGCTGTTCGTGGAGGCCGAGCTGGACTCGGGCCTGCGGCTGCGCGGGATCATCGACCGGGTCGACGTCGCCCCGACCGGCGAGGTGCGGATCGTCGACTACAAGACCGGTAAGGCCCCCCGGCCGGAGTACGCGGAGGGCGCGCTGTTCCAGATGAAATTCTATGCGCTGGTGGTGTGGCGGCTGAAGAACGTCGTCCCGCGCCGGCTGCAGCTCGTCTACCTCGGCAGCGGTGACGTCCTCACCTACGACCCCGACCTGGCGGACCTGCGGCGCGTCGAGCGCAAGCTGCTCGCCCTGTGGGAGGCCATCCGGGAGGCCACCGAGACGGGCGAGTGGCGGCCGCGGCCGACGAAGCTGTGCGGCTGGTGCGATCACCAGGAGCACTGCCCGGAGTTCGGCGGCACTCCCCCGCCCTACCCCCTGCCGGTGAGGGCGGCCGAGTCCGGTGCCGTGCCGCAGGGCAGAATGGGCGCGGACTAGCGAAGGAGACTTACGTGGCCATCCGCGTCCTACTGGTCGACGACCAGCCCCTGCTGCGTACCGGCTTCCGGATGATCCTGGAGGCCGAGCAGGACATCGCGGTCGTGGGCGAGGCCGGGGACGGCCTCCAGGCCCTCGACCAGGTGCGCGTCCTGCAGCCCGATGTGGTGCTGATGGACATCCGCATGCCGCGCATGGACGGGGTGGAGGCGACCCGGCAGATCACCGGCCCCGGCCGTGACGGCCCGGCGAAGGTGCTCGTGCTGACCACGTTCGACCTCGACGAGTACGTGGTGGAGGCCCTGCGGGCCGGGGCGAGCGGCTTCCTGCTGAAGGACGCGCCCGCCGACGAACTCGTCCAGGCGATCCGGGTGGTGGCCGGGGGCGAGGCCATGCTCGCGCCCAGCATCACCCGCCGGCTGCTGGACAAGTACGCCACCCATCTGCCGTCCGGCGAGGAGCCGGTGCCGGACACGCTGAACACGCTCACCGACCGTGAGGTCGAGGTGCTGAAGCTGGTGGCCCGGGGGCTGTCGAACGCGGAGATCGCCGCCGATCTGTTCGTCAGCGAGACCACCGTGAAGACGCATGTCGGGCATGTGCTGACCAAGCTGGGACTGCGCGACCGGGTGCAGGCGGCGGTGTACGCGTACGAGAGCGGGCTGGTGCGTCCCGGCGCGCAGTAGCGGCGGCGGACACCTCATGAGCGCGAAGGGCGCCCTCTCCCCTGGAGTGGGCGCCCTTCGGCTCGGCCGGTGCTCCGGATCAGCCGCTCACGCCACGGCTCAGCTCCCACAGCTGGAGGGTGGAGGACGAGTTGAGCGCGTAGGAGACGCCCGTGATGTTGTCACGTGCGGCGACGTACTGCTTGCCCTGCCACAGGGGCAGCACGGGGACGTCGTCGGCGACCTTGTCCTGGATCTCCGTGAGGCTGCTGGAGGCGGTGAGGCGGTCGGCCTGGCGGCGGGAATTCGGGATCAGCGTGTGCTGGATGAGCGGGTTGTTGTACGGCGAGCCGAGGAAGTTGTCCTTGTCGAGGAAGGGCGCCAGGAAGTTGTCGGCGTCCGGGAAGTCGGGGAACCAGCCCATGCCGTAGACGTCGTACTTGCCCTTCTTCTCGGCGGGCCGGAAGGTCTCCCAGGGCGAGCCCTGGATGGTGACGTCGAACAGGCCGCTGTCGTTCAGCTGCTTCTGCAGGACCTCGAACTCCTGCTTGGTGGCGGCGCCGTAGTGGTCGGTGGTGTAGTGCAGGGTCACCTTCACCGGGGTGGTGATGTTGGCCGCGGCGAGCAGGGCCTTGGCCTTGGTGGCGCTGGGCTCGCCGTACTTGTTGAAGAACGAGTTGGAGTGGCCGGTGACGGTGGCCGGGACCAGCGAGTACAGCGCTTCGGCCTGGGAGCCGTAGACCTTGGAGACGAGTTCGCCGCGGTTGATGATCTGGGCCATCGCCTGGCGCACGGCCTTGTTCTTCACCGTGGGGGCGTTGGTGTTGAAGGCCAGGTAGCGGATCTCCAGGCCGGGCATCTCGACCAGGTCGACCTTGCTGTCGGAGCCGGCGTCGAGCTTCTGGATCTGCGAGGGCGTCATCGTGCGGGTCATGACGTCGATGTCGCCCTTGTCGATGGCGGTGCCCATGGCGGCCGCGTCGTCGTAGGAGCGCATCACGACCTTGTCGTTGGCGACCTGCACACTGCCCTTGTAGTTGGGGTTCTTGGTGAAGGTGGCCTGGACGATGGCGTTGTTCTTGACGTCGGCCTGGAAGGTGTAGGGGCCGGAGCCGTCCATGGAGAAGCCGTCGCGCAGCTTGTCCTTCGGGTAGTCCTTGGGGTTGATGATGCCCGCCACCGGCGTGGACAGCTTGTACGGGAAGGTGGCGTCGGCCGCGTTGAGGTGGAAGATGACCTCGCGGTCCCCCTGGGTCTCGACGGTGTCGATGGTGGACAGCAGGGCGAACACACCGCTGTCGGCCTTGATCCGCAGGGCTCGCTCGATGGAGTACTTGACGTCCTGGGCGGTGACGGGGTCACCGTTGGCGAACTTGAGGCCGTCGCGCAGCTTGCAGGCGTAGCGCTCGTTGCCGCTGTCGGTGAAGGCGCAGCTCTCGGCGGCCTCGGGCACGGGGTTGCCCTCGCCCTTGGGCTGGGTCATCAGGGTCTGCACGCTCTGGCGCAGGATGTTCCAGGTGCCGACGTCATAGGCGTAGGCCGGGTCGAGCGGCGCGGGGGCGTCGCTGGTGGCCGTGAACCGGTCCGTGGTGCCGACGACGATGGCGCCGCCGCTCTTGCTCCCGCTGCCGGATCCGCCACAGGCGGCGAGAACCGGCGTGAGCAGGCCGGCCACTGCCGGCAGCACCAAAGTCTTGCGGTTCATGCGGGAGTTTCTCCAGAGCTGTTCGATTCCGTGTATCCGCCATGCATGGGTGGTGCGGCGGACTACGGGGGTTACGGCGATGTTCTCGCGACGAGATTAGTCCGCACCCGGACCGGGGTTCACGGTTGCGTGAGTCGGGCAGCCATCACGGAGTGAAACCGGGTGTGGACGCACCGAAAACCCGACAGCGGCAGGATTAGTGCAGCGTTCCATGAATCGGGACACAAGGTCCCGCCGGACCCCCCTGAACGGGGGTGACCTGCACACGTTGCGCAACGATGTCGACCCATCGCGAAGTGGGAAACGTCACACTTCCAACTGCGTTGAACGTTACCGGAATTCGGGCACGCGGTCCGCTTTTTATTCGCCTGGGTGTACTGCCACGAATTTTTGTCCAAGATCCCACGGGCTTTGCACGCTGGGTGAACGATCAGCGCGGCTGGGTCATCAGACCGCGCAGAAATGCGAGGTCGACCTCTTCCAGGGAGGTCACGACGGTGCGGCGTTCGCCGGGGGCGATGGGTGCCACGGACGGTACGGCGACCACGTGACAGCCCGCCGCCTCGGCGGCGGCGACGCCGGTGGCGGTGTCCTCGACGACGGCGCATCTGGTGGGGTCGGCGCCGAGTCCGGCGGCGGCGAGCAGATACGGGTCCGGGTAGGGCTTGGTGCGCGAGACCTCGTCCCCGGCGATGGAGAGGCTGAAGTGCTCGGGGCCCAGGGAGGCCATCACCCGGTCGATGATGCGCCGGTGCGAGGCGGAGACCAGGGCGGTGGGGACGCTCTGCTCGTACAGCTCGGCCAGCAGGCGGGCGGCGCCCGGCATCAGCGGCAGCGTGCGCCCGATGCGGTCCTCGAAACCGTCGTTGAGCAGGACCGTCAGCTCGGCGAGGGTGATGTCGGCGCCGGTGGCCTCGATCAGGAAGCCGGCGCTGCGGGTCATGGGGCCGCCGACGACCACGTGCCGCCACGACTCGTCCAGGCGGTGCCCGAGGCCGGCGAAGACCTCGGCCTCGACCTCCCACCAGAAGCCCTCGGTGTCCACCAGGGTGCCGTCCATGTCGAGGAGCACCGCCTGCAGGGCGGAGCCCTCGGCCGTACGGGTTCCGAGCGCGGGGACCGTGCTGGTCATCCTGGCGCACCTCCTTGAGGGACGATCAGGCCGGTTCCCGAGCGGGAACCGGCCTGCGGTGGATCGACCAGTGTACGACTCCGGCGACAAAAACGCCTCGTCCGCCACTCGCGGCGGCTCGTCGTGGGTTCAGCGGGCGTTGAAGTACTTCGCCTCCGGGTGGTGGATCACGATGGCGTCCGTGGACTGCTCGGGGTGCAGCTGGAACTCCTCGGACAGGTGGACGCCGATCCGTTCCGGCTGGAGAAGTTCCGCGATCTTGGCGCGGTCCTCCAGGTCGGGGCAGGCGCCGTAGCCCAGGGAGAAACGGGCGCCCCGGTACTTCAGGGCGAACATGTCCTCCATGTCGGCCGGGTCCTCGCCGGCGTAGCCCAGCTCGGCGCGGACGCGGGCGTGCCAGTACTCGGCGAGGGCCTCGGCCAGCTGCACGGACAGGCCGTGCAGTTCGAGGTAGTCACGGTAGGAGTTGGACTCGAAGAGCCTGGCGGTCTCCTCGCCGATGCGGGAGCCGACGGTGACGACCTGGAGGCCGACGACGTCGGTCTCCCCGGACTCCTCCGGGCGGAAGAAGTCGGCCAGGCACAGCCGGCGGCCGCGGCGCTGGCGCGGGAAGGTGAACCGGGTGCGCTCGTTGCCGCGCTCGTCCAGGATGATCAGGTCGTCGTCCTTGGAGACGCAGGGGAAGTAGCCGTAGACGACGGCGGCTTCGAGGAGGTTCTCGGTCTGCAGCCGGTCGAGGAGACCGCGCAGACGCGGCCGGCCCTCGGTCTCGACCAGTTCCTCGTACGTCGGCCCGTCCCCGGTGCGGGCCTGCTTCAGCCCCCACTGGCCCTTGAACAGCGCGCCCTCGTCCAGCCAGCTGGCGTACTCCTTGAGCTGGATGCCCTTGACGATCCGGGTGTCCCAGAACGGCGGGGCCGGCACCGGGTTGTCGGTGGCGACGTCGGACCGGACGTTGCCCTCCTGCGGGATCTCCTCGGTGTCCACGGTCGCGGTCGCGCGTACCCGTCGTTGTTTGAGTTCGGGGAGCTTGGCGCCGGGGACACCGCGTTTGACGCCGATCAGGGCGTCCATCAGACGCAGGCCCTCGAA
>NZ_JBIAGM010000011.1:0-316461 GCF_042869815.1 Streptomyces sp. NPDC006739 | reverse complement strand
GCGATCGCGTCCAGGCGGCGGGCGGCCGTGCGGAACGTGCCGTGGGGCTGTGCGGGGGTGCCCTCGGAACGGGGGAAGAACTCGTACCAGGACCCGTACAGGGCCCGTTCCCGCTCCACCAGCAGCGGCATCGCCTCCGAGGCGGTCACCAGCTCCCGCAGCGGATACCGCGCCAGCACCGCCTCCACCCCCGGCGCCAACGCCGCCGCCAACCGCCAGGCGGCCGGGCGGCCTTCGTCGCGCAGGGCGGCCACGGCGGCCAGCACCGCCTTGCGCCCCGGGCCCTCGGGGACGCCGGCGGCGGCCCGCTCGTGGAGCCGGGCGCCCTCCTCGAGGACCAGTTCGGTGTCGATGCCGGCGGGGATCTTGATCCGCGCGTGGTGCCGCCAGGTGCCGAGCGGATCCCCCCAGGCCTCCACCGTGTAGGTCCAGCGGCCGGGCGCCTCCGGAGTGACGTCGGCGCCCCAGCGGTCGCTGCCCGGGGACAGTTCCCGCATCGGGGTCCAGGGGCCCGGGCGGCCCTCGGGGTCGCGCAGGACGACGTTGGCGCCGACCGCGTCGTGCCCCTCGCGGAACACCGTGGCCGACACCTGGAAGGTCTCGCCGGTGACCGCCTTGGCGGGCCTGCGTCCGTGCTGGACGACGGGGCGGACGTCGAGAACGGGTATACGGCCGACGGCCGTGGCCCCGTCGCCCGGCCGCTCTCCGGCCGGCGGACCGGGATCCGGCGTGCGGGCCGCCTTCGCGGGGGGTGTCCGGCCGGCCGGACGGCCGCCCTTCGTGCTGCTTGTCGGGGGTGCTGACGAATGGTGCGTGGCGGGCATGACCGCTCCTGTCCGCGTCAACTGGGAGTGGGCGGATGACTGTGGGGAGGTGGGTCCTGCGGGTGTACCTGTGGTGCGCATGGGGGCGTACTGGAGGAGCCCTACCCACTCTGTTCGGGTGGGCAATCCGGCACTTTGTTAACTACTCACGCGTATGTCTACGCACAAGACCGGCCCTTTCCGTGTGACTCCCGTCCTGTGTCGGCGCCGAGCGCGTCCACACCTGGTCCTCCTGGTCCTAGTTCCCCGCAACCCGCCCCCGACGCCCGCCCTTCGCCCGGTCCGCGGGCCCGGTGAGCGCGGGGCGCGCACCACGGTGTCGTCCGGTACCTCCCCACCAACCCCGAAGTAACCACTACCGTCGACCTTGACGACGGGCCGCACAGCGCCGTGCGGCTCACCACGCAACGCGTCCGAGGTGGAAGTGTGAAGGCGATCCGTCGGTTCACCGTCCGTCCCGTTCTCCCCGAACCCCTCCGGCCGCTGAGCGACCTGGCGCGCAATCTGCGCTGGTCCTGGCATGCGGAGACGCGCGACCTGTTCCAGTCCGTCGACCCCGAGCGCTGGGCCGCCGCCGGGGGCGACCCGGTCCGGCTGCTGGGCGGTGTGCGGCCCGCGCGGCTGGCCGAACTCGCCGGGGACCGCCGGTTCCTGCGCCGCCTCACCGCGGCCGCCGACGACCTCGACGACTATGTGACCGGCGAGCGGTGGTATCAGGCCCAGTCGGCCGAACTGCCCGCCGCCGTCGCCTACTTCTCCCCGGAGTTCGGCATCACGGCCGCGCTCCCGCAGTACTCCGGAGGCCTCGGCATCCTGGCCGGCGACCATCTGAAGGCGGCCAGCGACCTGGGCGTACCACTGGTCGGCGTGGGCCTCATGTACCGGCACGGCTACTTCCGGCAGAGCCTGTCCCGGGACGGCTGGCAGCAGGAGCACTACCCGGTGCTCGACCCCCACGAACTGCCCGTCAGCCTGCTGAAGGAGCCCGACGGAACCCCGGCCCAGGTCACCCTCGCGCTGCCCGGCGGCCGGGCGCTGCGGGCCCGGATCTGGCTGGCCCGGGTGGGCCGGGTGCCGCTGCTGATGCTGGACTCCGACGTGGAGGAGAACGACCTCGGCGAACGCGGGGTGACCGACCGGCTCTACGGCGGCGGCAGCGAGCACCGGCTGCTGCAGGAGATGCTGCTCGGCATAGGAGGGGTGCGGGCGGTGCGGACGTACTGCCGGCTCACCGGGCATCCGGAACCCGAGGTCTTCCACACCAACGAGGGGCACGCCGGTTTCCTCGGCCTGGAGCGGATCGCCGAACTGTGCGACCGGGGGCTGGACTTCGACGCCGGTCTGGAGGCCGTACGCGCCGGGACCGTGTTCACCACCCACACCCCTGTCCCGGCCGGCATCGACCGCTTCGACCGGGAGCTGGTGGCCCGGCACTTCGGGCCGGACGCCGAACTCCCGCGCATCGACGTCGACCGTGTGCTGCGGCTCGGCATGGAGACGTACCCGGGCGGTGAGCCCAACCTGTTCAACATGGCCGTGATGGGGCTCAGGCTGGCCCAGCGCGCCAACGGGGTCTCGCTGCTGCACGGGCGGGTCAGCCGGGAGATGTTCTCCGGGCTGTGGCCGGGATTCGACCCCGAGGAGGTGCCGATCACCTCCGTGACCAACGGAGTGCACGCGCCCACCTGGGTGGCCCCGGAGGTCTACCGGCTCGGCGCGCGGCAGCTCGGCGACCGGCGGACCGAGGACGCGCTGAGCGTGGGCGGCTCCGACCGCTGGGACACCGTCGCGGAGATCCCGGACCAGGAGATCTGGGAGCTGCGCCGGAACCTGCGCGAGCAGCTGGTGGCGGAGGTGCGGGAGCGGCTGCGCGCGTCCTGGCGGCAGCGCGGGGCGGGGACGGCCGAGCTGGGGTGGATCGACGGGGTCCTCGACCCGGACGTCCTCACCATCGGATTCGCCCGGCGGGTCCCCTCGTACAAGCGGCTGACGCTGATGCTGCGCGACCCGGACCGGCTGATGGACCTCCTGCTGCACCCCGAGCGCCCGGTGCAGATCGTGGTCGCGGGCAAGGCGCACCCGGCGGACGACGGCGGCAAGCGGCTGGTGCAGGAGCTGGTGCGGTTCGCCGACGACCCGCGCGTCCGTCACCGCGTCGTCTTCCTGCCGGACTACGGCATGGCGATGGCGCGGAAGCTGTACCCCGGCTGCGACATCTGGCTCAACAACCCGCTGCGTCCGCTGGAGGCCTGCGGCACCTCCGGGATGAAGGCGGCCCTCAACGGCTGCCTCAACCTGTCCGTGCTGGACGGCTGGTGGGACGAATGGTTCCAGCCGGACTTCGGCTGGGCGATCCCCACGGCGGACGGCGCGGGCACCGACCCCGACCACCGCGACGACATCGAGGCCGCCGCCCTCTACGACCTGCTCGAACAACGGGTGACCCCGCGTTTCTACGAGCGTGGCCAGGCGGGCCTGCCGGACCGCTGGATCGAGATGGTCCGCCAGACGCTCACCCTGCTGGGCCCGAAGGTGCTGGCCGGACGCATGGTCCGCGAGTACGTCGAGCGGCTGTACGCCCCCGCCGCCCTGTCCCACCGCGCGCTGACCCCGGACACCGCGCGTGAACTGGCGGTGTGGAAGGCCCGGGTGCGCTCGGCCTGGCACCGGGTGAGCGTCGACCACGTGGAGACGACGGCCACGACGGCCACCGCGGAACTGGGCTCCACGGTGGGCCTGCGGGTCCGGGTCGGCCTCGGCGACCTCGGCCCGGACGACGTGGAGGTCCAGGCCGTCTCCGGCCGCGTCGACTCGGAGGACCGCATCACCGACGCCACGACGGTCCCGCTGAAACCGACGGGCGCCCCCGACCAGGAGGGCCGTCTGCTGTACGAGGGCCCTCTCTCCCTCGACCGCACCGGCCCCTACGGCTACACCGTCCGCATCCTTCCCACCCACCGCCTGCTGGCCTCCGCGGCGGAGGTGGGCCTGGTGACGGTGCCGTCGGAGGACGTGGCGGAGGGGGGCGGGATGCTGCTGCGCTGACGGCCCCCGTGGCTCACGGCTCCTCGTGTTCAGCGCACAGTCTGCGCAGGACCGCCCCGCACCGACGGGCGTACGCGTGCTGGAAGGCCCGGTTGGCCGGGCCGCCCGCGCGGGCGTACCACTTCTGGCCGCGGCTGAAGGCGGCGACCGTGAGCCAGACCGTGCCGTCGCCGGTGCGGTCGACCACGAAGGCCTCCTCGCCGCACTCGGGGTGGCCGGCCAGGGTGCCGTAGGCCCAGCCGGCCCGGCGGGGTTCCTCGGTCGTCCAGACGACGCGGCAGGGGGCCTTGATCAGGCCGGCCAGGGTGACCGTGACCTCCACGTCGGGGGCGGCGCGCTCGGCGCCGGCGTCGATGCCCAGGCCGAGTGCCCGGTGCATCTCCCAGCCGAGGACCGCTTCGGCGGCCCGGCGGAAGACGGCCTCGCCCTCGCCGATACGGGTGCGCACGTGCAGGGAGTGGAAGCCGGGCGGGCGGACGGCCAGGTCGTCGCGGGTAGCGCCGACCGGCTCGTAGGTGAAGGGCGCCGAGGACATGGGTCACAAGGGTAGGGCGGTACCCGGGACGCTTCCGTCCCGGGTACCGCCCAGCGCCACGTGTCGTGACTCGGTGGCCCATCGGCCCAGTGGGCCGGCGGGCCGGTGGGTCAGTTGACGTTGACCGCCGACCAGGCCGCGGCCACCGCCTTGTACTCGGTGCTGGTCGAGCCGTACAGGGCGGATGCCGCCGACAGGGTGCCGGCGCGGGCCGCCTTGTAGTTGGTCGTCGACGTGAAGTACGTCGTCAGCGCCTTGTACCAGATCTGCAGCGCCTTGGCGCGGCCGATGCCGGTGACGGTGGAGCCGTTGGACGTCGGGGAGTTGTACGACACCCCGTTGATCGTCTTCGCGCCGCTGCCCTCGGCCAGCAGGTAGAAGAAGTGGTTCGCGACGCCGGACGAGTAGTGGACGTCCAGGTTGCCGACGGAGGAGGACCAGGAGTCCGCCGAGCCGCCGTCCTTGCTGGGCTTGTCGAAGTAGCGCAGCGGGGTGCCGTCGCCGTTGATGTCGATCTTCTCGCCGATGAGGTAGTCGCCCGGGTCGGACGCGTTGTTGGCGTAGAACTCGACGCCGACGCCGCCGAGGATGTCGGAGGTCGCCTCGTTGAGGCCGCCGGATTCGCCGCTGTAGTCCAGGCCCGCGGTGTTGGCGGTGACGCCGTGGGTCATCTCGTGGCCGGCCACGTCCAGCGAGGTCAGCGGGTGGTTGTTGCCGTCGCCGTCGCCGTAGGTCATGCAGAAGCAGCTGTCGTCCCAGAAGGCGTTGACGTACGAGCTGCCGTAGTGCACGCGGGAGTAGGCGCCGACACCGTCGTCCTTGATGCCGCTGCGGCCGAAGGTGTTCTTGTAGTAGTCCCAGGTCTCCTGGGCGCCGTAGGCGGCGTCGGCGGCCGCCGTCACGTCGGTGCTGGAGCTGGAGGCGACGCCGGTGCCCCAGGTGTTGGTGGTGTTGGTGAACAGCGTCCCGGTGCCCGAGCTGGTGCCGTGCTTCAGGTTGTACGTCTTGTGGCCGCCGCGCGAGGCGTCGTTCAGCGAGTACGTCGAGCCCGACAGCGTGGTGGTGAGGCTGACGGTGCCCGAGTACAGCGTCTTGCCGGTGCCGGTCGCGTTCTCGATGCCCTGGTACTCGAAGAGCTTCTTGCCGGTGGCGGCGTCCGTGATGACGTGCAGCTGGTTCGGGGTGCCGTCGTCCTGGAGGCCGCCGACGACCGTCTCGTAGGCCAGGGTCGGCTTGCCGGAGCCGGCCCAGATCACCTTGCGGGCGCCGTCCGCCGCGGTCTTGGCGGAGCCGAGGGTCTTGGCGGCGCTCACCGCCTGCTTCTCGGCCTTGGCCGCGGTGATCTGCGGCTTGAGCGAGGCCACCTTGATGGCCGCACCCGTCGCTCTGGTGACGCCTTCGGTCCTGCCCGCCTTGGAGGTGTGGACGACGAGGTCGCCGCCGAGCACCGGGAGGCCGGCGTAGGTGCGCTCGTAGCGGGTGTGCACGGTGCCGTCGACGTCCTTGACGACGTCCTTGACGACCAGCTTCTCCTTGGCGCCGAGGCCTATGTGCTGCGCGGTCTCGGCGGCGGCGGCCTGCGCCTGCTGGATCAGGCCGGCGTGGGCGGCGGCCGACAGGGCGGCCGGGGCGGCGGTGAGGGGCTTGGCGGCGGCGGACCCGGCCGGGGTCTGCGCGGAGGCGCTGGTGGTCAGGCCGGTGGACAGCAGGGCTCCGGCGGCGACAGCGGTGGCGACGGCCAGAGTGGTGCGCTTGTGACGCGCGTAGAGGGGGCTCACTCAAAGCTCCTTCTTCGTGGGGGAGTCGGACAGCGTGGGGTCACTGACCGGGGGGCTGGTGGTGAAGCTGCTGTGCTGTGCGGCGGGTGAAGGAAGAGTGACACCAGGGGCGCGTACATGTCAGGACCCTGAAGTGATGTTGGCCGAAACCCAACTGTCCGGCAAACATTGCGGCCATGTGAACGGGCGCCGCCCGGGGGAGTCCAACCCCCGGCCGACGCCCTGTTCGCTCCCTGGTGGGGTGCGGTTTACGGGAAGGTCAGCTTCCAGCTGTTGATCTTCCCGACGTCCTGTGCGGCCTGGTCCTGCACCTTCAGCTTCCAGGTCCCGTTGGCCGATTCGGAGGAGGCGTTGACCGTGTAGGTCGCCTTCACGTCGTCCGCCGAGTCGGAGGAGCTGAAGTTCTTCAGCCGGTAGGACGTGCCCGACGGGCCGACCAGGTCGATCACCAGGTCACCGCGCCAGGTGTGGGTGATGTCGACCGTCACCTGGAGGTTGTTCGGCGCGTTTCCGGTCCGGCCGGAGACGGTGATGTTCGAGGTGACCGCGGGCCCGTTGTCCGGGATCGCCACCGGGGTGCTGTTCTCGTACGACGTGCCGCCGCCACCGCCGCCACCGCCCGAGCGGGAACCGACCGCCACGGCCGCCCAGGCGTCCTGCACCGCCTTGTACTCGGCGGACGTGGTGCCGTACAGCTCACCCGCCGCCGCGAGGGTCCCGGTGCGGGCGCCCGCGTAGTCCGTGGTGGAGGTGAACTTGGTGGTCAGCGCCCGGTACCAGATCTGCAGCGCCTTGTCCCGGCCGATGCCGGCGACCGGAAGTCCGTCCGAGGTGGGCGAGTTGTAGCTGACGCCGTTGATGACCTTGGCGCCGCTGCCCTCGCTCAGCAGGTAGAAGAAGTGGTTGGCGATGCCCGAGGAGTAGTGCACGTCCAGGTTGCCGACCCCGGAGTACCAGCTGTCCGCCGAGCCGCCGTCCTTGCTGGGCTTGTCCATGTAGCGCAGCGGGGTGCCGTCGCCGTTGATGTTGATCTTCTCGCCGATGAGGTAGTCACCGACGTCCGTGGAGTTGTTGGCGTAGAACTCCACGCCGGTGCCCATGATGTCGGAGGTCGCCTCGTTGAGGCCGCCGGACTCGTCGCTGTAGTTGAGGCCGGCCGTGTTGGAGGTGACGCCGTGGCTCATCTCGTGCCCCGCCACGTCCAGGGCGGTCAGCGGGTCCGCGTCGTTCGAACCGTCGCCGTAGGTCATGCAGAAGCAGCTGTCGTCCCAGAACGCGTTGACGTACGAGTTGCCGTAGTGGACCCGGGAGTAGGCGGCCGTGCCGTCGTTCTTGATGCCGCTGCGGCCGAACGTGTTCTTGTAGAAGTCCCAGGTCTCCTGCGCGCCGTAGTGCGCGTCGGCGCCGGCGGTCGCGGCGTTCGAGGTGGTGCCGTTGCCCCAGGTGTCGTTGGACTGGGAGAACAGCGTGCCGGTGCCGGAGCTGCCGTGGTTGAGGTTGTACGTCTTGTGGCCGCCGCGCGCGCCGTCGTTCAGCGTGTACGTCGATCCCGACTGGGTGGTGGTCAGCGTGACCTGCCCGCTGTACTGGGTGTTGCCGACGCCGGTCTCGATGCCCTGGTACTCGTAGAGCTTCTTGCCGGTGGCGGCGTCGGTGATGACGTGCAGCTGGTTCGGGGTGCCGTCGTCCTGGAAGCCGCCGACGACCGTCTCGTAGGCCAGGGTGGGCCTGCCGCTGCCCGCCCAGATCACCTTGCGCGGGGCGCGGTCGGTGGTGGACCGGGTGCCGCCGAGGGCCTTGGCGCGCCGCAGGGCCTGCTGCTCGGCGCTCTTGCCGCTGATCGCCGGGGTGAGGGTGGCGACCTTCAGGGTGGCGGCGGTGGCCTTGATGACGCGCTCCGTGGCGCCCGACTTCGCGCTGTCCACGATCAGGTCGCCGCCGAGCACCGGGAGGCCGGCGTAGGTGCGCTCGTAGCGGGTGTGCAGGGTGCCGTCGGCGTCCTTGACGACGTCCTTGACGGCGAGCTTCTCCTGGGCGCCGAGGCCTATCGCCCGGGCGGTGGCGGCCTTGGCGGCGTCGGCGTCGCGGATCAGCTCGGCGCGCTGCGAGGGGCTCAGGCGCAGTGCCGTGTGGGCGGCGATGGCCTTGCCCGGCTGCGGCCCGGCCGCGGGGGCGGCGCTGGCGGCGCCCGACTGGACGGCGGCGGCGATCAGGGCGGTGACGCCGGCCAGGGCGACGGCGGCGGTGCGGCGGTGCGGGAGGTGGGGGGTGCGTCTGCGAGAGGAACTGCTGCTCACACTGACTCCTTCTGCGTGGCCGCGGGTCGCGCGGCCAGGGGAGACCGGGCGGTGCTGTGGGCCGCCCGGGCAGAACAGGGCAAAACGCGGAACCACGTGCGCGTGCGGGGCCGGACTCGTGAACGTGCGGGGATGGAACTGTGGGGTTGCTGTGAGTCGGCCGTGGGAAGAGTGGCAGGGGATCACGGCACCTGTCAGGACCGCGTCACGAACTTGGCCGGAAACGGTTCGTTGACCGGATATTCATGTCCGGTATACGGATTGTTGGCGCGGGGGTGAACTCCGGCCAGACGCGGTTGCCGCTCTACCCGGCGGTGTCCCCGTGCCAGGTCCGCCACAGGGCCGCGTAGGCGCCGTCCGCCGTCACCAGCTCCTCGTGCGTGCCGAGTTCCGTCAGCCGGCCGGCCTCCATGACCGCCACCCGGTCGGCGTCGTGGGCGGTGTGCAGGCGGTGGGCGATGGCGATCACCGTGCGGCCCTCCAGTACGGCGGCCAGGGCGCGTTCGGTGTGGCGGGCGGTGGCCGGATCCAGCAGGGCCGTCGCCTCGTCGAGGATCAGCGTGTGCGGGTCCGCCAGCACCACCCGGGCCAGGGCCAGTTGCTGGGCCTGGGAGCCGTCGGTGGCCAGGCCGCCCGCGCCCAGGCGGGCGTCGAGGCCGTCCGGCAGGTCCCGCACCCAGTCCTCGGCGCCCACCGCCGACAGCGCCGCCCACAACCGGGCGTCCGTCGCGGCGGGTTCCGCGATCAGCAGGTTGTCGCGGACCGTGCCCAGGAACACATGGTGCTCCTGGGTGACCAGCACCACCTGGCGCCGCAGCAGCTCCGGCTCCAGCTCGGCGACCGGCACCCCGCCCACCGTGACCGAACCCGTCCCCGGCGCGTCCACACCCGCGAGGAGCCGGCTCAGCGTCGTCTTGCCGGCACCCGAGGGCCCCACCACCGCCAGCCGCTCCCCGGGCCGCACCGTCAGATCGACCCCGCGCAGCACCTCGCCGCCGCGCTCATAGGCGTACCGCACCCCGCGCACGTCGATCCGGTCGTCGGCCGGGACCGGACGGTCACCGCCCGCCTCCGCGCGGGGCGCCCCGGCCAGCCCCTCCACCCGCGCGAACGAGGCACTGCTGCTCTGCAGTTGCTCCACCCGCATCAGGATCTGGTCCAGCGGCTCGGTGAACTGCCGCAGATACAGGGCGGCCGCCACCACCGCGCCCACCCCCACCGCCCCGCGCGCGTGCAGCCACCCGCCCATCAGCAGCACACCCGCCACCGGGATGGTGTACGACACCTCCACCGCCGGGAAGAACACGGTCCGCAGGTACAGCGTGTACAGCCGGGTCCGCCGGGAGGCCTCCAGCGCGTCCCGGCTCGCCGTGATCCGCCGCCGCCGCAGCCGGAACGCCTCGACGGTACGGGCCCCGGACGCCGTCGAGGCGACGATCTCCGCGACCTGGGAGGTGGCCGCGCCCTCGGCGAGATACCCGTCCCGCGCCCGGCGCAGATACCAGCGCAGCGCCAGCCAGACCGGCGTCAGCCCGACCACCCCGAACAGCCCGAGCAGCGGGTCGAGCGCGAACACCGCGCCCATCACGAACAGCGCCTGCGCACCGCACACCAGCAGCTCGGGCCCCACGTCCCGCAGCGTGGTCCCGACGGTGGCCACGTCGGCGGTACCGCGCGCGGTCAGATCACCGGTACCGGCCCGCTCCACCACCGAGGCGGGCAGCGCCAGCACCCGCTCGACGAACTCCTCCCGCACCCGCGCCAGCGTCCGCTCCCCGAACCGGTGGCCGACGTACCGCGCCCAGCGCGCCAGCAGCAGCTGCGCCAGCGAGCACAGCAGGATCCACAGCGCCAGCCGGTCCACCGCCCCGACCCCGCGCCCGGCCCGCACCTCGTCCACGATCCGCCCGACCAGCCACGGCCCGGCCAGCCCCGCCCCGGCGGCCAGCGCGTTCAGCAGCAGCACGGCCAGGACGGCCCGCCCGTCGGCCCGTACCAGCCGGACGGTCGCCCGCCGCACCTCGGCCCGCCCCGCGACGGGCAGTTGGCCCGAACTCGTCGTCACCGTACGACCTCCTCGGCCTCCGCGTCCCGCGCCACCAGCGCCCGGTAGCCGGGCTCCCGCTCCAGCAGCCGCCGGTGCGGTCCGACGGCGGCCACCTTGCCGCCGACCAGGTAGACCACCGTGTCCGCGTGATCCAGCACCAGCGGAGAGGTGCTGGTCAGCACGGTCGTACGGCCCTCACGCGCGTCCCGCAGCCGGGCGGCGACCGTGGCCTCCGTGTGGGCGTCCAGCGCGGAGGTCGGCTCGACGGCGAGCAGCACCTCCGGGTCGGCGAGCAGCGCCCGCACCAGCCGCACCCGCTGCCGCTGACCGCCCGACAGGCTCCGGCCCTGTGCGGCCACCGCCGAGTCCAGGCCGTCCGGCAGCCCCCGCACGATGTCCTCGGCGGCCCCGGCGCGCACCGCCCGCCCGACGGCGCCCTCGTCGTCGTGCGCCCGAGCCCCGGCCACCACCTCGCGCAGCGGACCGGCGAACAGGTCCGCCTCGTTGTCCGCGACCAGGATCCGCTCCCGCACCACGGCCAGCTCGATCGCGTCGAGCCGCACCCCGCCCCAGGTCGCCGCCGACGGCCCGTACCGGCCCAGCCGGTCGACCACGGCGGCGGCCTCGGCGGGCCGGGCGGCGGCCAGCGCGGTCAGCCGCCCCGGCGCCACCCGCACCCCGGACCCGGGGTCGTACAGCTCGGCGGGCCCGGCCGGACCGGGCAGCGTGCCCTCGTCCGGCTCCGGCTCCAGCCGCAGCAGTCCTACCACCCGGCGCGCGGCCACCACGCCCCGGTTCAGGTCGTAGGCCATCTGCACGAAGAACGCCACCGGCCCGACCAGCACCGCCACATAGCCGTACACCGACACCAACTGGCCGATGGTCAGCTCTCCCTGGGCGGCCAGACGGGCCGCGAGCCAGGTCACCACGGCCAGGAACAGCGTCGGCAGGCCCACCCCGAGCGCCTGCACCCAACTGGCCACCGCGCCCACCCGGTAGCCCTGCGCGCGCAACCGCTGTGAGTCCTCGCGGAAGGCGTCCGCGAACAGGCCCTTGCCGCCCAGCCCGTTCAGGACGCGCAGGCCGCCCGCCAGGTCGCCGATGCGTGCCGCCAGCACGCCCTGCCGCTCCCGGTACTCGCTCTCCCGGCCCTGCAGCCGCAGCGTCAGCGGCCCGGTGAGCAGCGCGATCACCGGCACCCCGAGCAGCACCACGGCGGCCAGCTGCGCGGAGATCGCCAGCAGCAGCCCGGCCACCACCAGGTACACCACGACCGAGCCGACGCCGGGCCCGACCACGGTCAGCGACTGCGCGATGGTCTGCACGTCACCCACCCCGATGGTGACGACCTCCCCGGCCCCGGTCCGGCGCGGCAGCGCGGCGCCCAGCCGGGCCGCGTGCCCGACCACCACCTTCACCGTGCGGAAGTTGGCGTCCATCCGCACCCGGGTCATGGTCCGGTGCCGCAGGATGCTCAGCCACGAGTTCACCGCCCCGAGCAGGAACATCGCCCCCGCCCAGGCGGCCAGCACCCCGAGGTGCCCGGGCACCAGCCCGTCGTCGACGGCCCGGGCCATCATGTAGGGCGTCGCCGCCATCAGCGCCAGCCACACACTGCCCAGCAGCGCCCCGGCCAGCGACCGGCCCGGCTGCCGCATCACCAGCCACCACAGGTAGTGCCAGCCGCCCCGGCAGTCGGGCGTGCCCGGTTCCTCGTACGCGTCGATCATCCCGCCCCCGTCCGTCATCCGCCTCGGTGCCGTCGCCGTTCGCCCCCGTGCTCTCGGGAACCCTTACGCCAGGCTGTCCCGCCAGGCCCGGTGCAGGTCCGCGAACCGGCCCGTCCCGGCGATCAGTTCGTCCGGGCGGCCGTCCTCGACGATCCGCCCGTGCTCCATGACCAGCACCCGGTCGGCGATCTCCACGGTCGACAGCCGGTGCGCGATCACCACGGCCGTACGGCCCCGCAGCACCGTCGTCATGGCCCGCTGCACGGCCCGCTCGCCCGGCACGTCCAGCGAACTGGTCGCCTCGTCGAGGATCAGCACCGCCGGATCGGCGAGCAAGGCGCGCGCGAAGGCGACCAGTTGGCGCTGCCCGGCCGAAATGCGCCCGCCGCGCTTGCGGACGTCCGTGTCGTAGCCGTCGGGCAGGGCACTGATGAACTCGTGCGCGCCGATGGCCTTCGCGGCCCGCTCGACCTCCTCCCGGGTGGCCTCTGGCCGGCCGATCGCGATGTTCTCGGCGACCGTGCCGGAGAACAGGAAGGCCTCCTGCGTCACCATCACCACCCCGCGCCGCAGCTCCGGCAGGGCCAGGTCGCGCAGGTCGACGCCGTCCAGCAGGACCCGGCCGGCGGTGGGGTCGTAGAACCGGGCGAGCAGCTTGGCCAGCGTCGACTTGCCCGCGCCCGTCGAGCCGACCACGGCGACCGTCTGCCCGGCGGCGAGGGTGAGGTCGAAGCGGGGCAGCACCTCGCCGCCGGTGCGGTAGCCGAAGCCGACCCCGTCGAAGACGACCTCACGGCCGGGCTGGTCGCCTTCGGGCACCGGCAGTTCCCTCGGCGCCGACGGCTCCGGCACGGACGGCGTCTGGGCCAGCAGACCGGCGATCTTCTCCAGGGAGGCGGCGGCCGACTGGTAGGAGTTGAGGAACATGCCGAGGCGGTCGATGGGGTCGTACAGCCGCCGCAGGTACAGCACCGCCGCCGCCAGCACGCCCAGCTCCAGCGAACCGGACGCCACCCGGTAGGCGCCCCACAGCACGATCCCGGCGACCGCCGTGTTGGCGACCAGCCGGGAGCCGACCACATAGCGGGCCATCTCCAGCAGGGCGTCACCGTTGCTGCGTTCGTGGCGCCGGTTCAGCACCCGGAAACCGGCGTCGTTGGCGGCCTCGCGGCGGAAGGCGCGCACCGGCCGGATGCCGTTCATGGTCTCCACGAACTTCACGATCACCGCCGCGATCGCCGTCGAGCGGACCTTGTACACCCGCACCGAGCGCCGCTGGTACTGCCGCACGAGCAGGTACAGCGGCACGAAGGAGGCCACCGCGACCGCGCCCAGACCGAGGTCCAGCCAGAGCAGCAGCGCCGAGATGTAGACGAAGGACAGGATGACCGTCACCAGCTCCTGGAGACCCTCGCTGAGCAGTTCCCGCAACGACTCCACGTCCGTCGTCGAGCGCGAGATCAGCCGCCCGGAGGTGTAGCGCTCGTGGAAGTCGACGCTCAGCGCCTGCGCGTGCCGGAAGATCCGGCCGCGCAGGTCCAGCAGCACGTCCTGGTTGACCCGCGCGGACGTCTCGATGAACGCGAACTGCAGCGCCCCGGCGACCAGCGCGCTCAGCAGATAGCCGGCGCCCACCGCGACCAGCGGGCCCCGGTCGTGGTCCCGGAACGCCGGTACGGCCCGGTCGATGGCGTACGCCACCAGCAGCGGGCCCGCCTGCACGGCCGCCAGCTGGACCAGCAGCAGGAGCGAGGTGACGGCGACCCGCGCCTTCATCGGGGCGAGCAGCGAGCGCAGCAGGGCGGCGGTGGCGCCGGGCGGGGTGGGCAGGACGTCCCGGTCGAACGGGTCGTCGGCGGCGGGCGGGCGGGGGAGTTCCTCCTCCTCGTCGGAGGTGTGGACCGGCGTGGTGGGGGCGGCGGTCATCGTTCTTCCTCCTCTTCGCCGGACATCAGGTGCGCGTACTCGGCGTTGCCGCGCAGCAGTTCCTGGTGGGTGCCGACGGCGGTGATCCGGCCGCCCGACAGCAGGGCGACCCGGTCGGCGAGCAGCACGGTGGACGGGCGGTGGGCCACGATCAGCGCGGTGGTGTCCGCGAGGACCTGGCGCAGGGCGGCCTCCACGGCGGCCTCGGTGTGCACGTCGAGGGCGGACAGGGGGTCGTCCAGGACGAGGAAGCGGGGCTCGCCGACCACGGCCCGGGCCAGCGCGAGGCGCTGGCGCTGGCCGCCGGACAGGCTCAGGCCCTGCTCGCCCACCTGGGTGTCGGTGCCCTGCGGCAGCGCGTGCGCGAAGTCGGCCTGGGCGACGGCGAGAGCCCGTTCCAGCTCCGGTCGGCCGGCGTCGTCCGCGGCGCCCATGAGGACGTTGTCGCCGACGCTCGCGGAGAAGAGCGTGGGCTCCTCGAAGGCCACGGCGACCCTCGCGCGCAGTTCCTCGCGGGGCATGGCGGTGATGTCCTCGCCGTCCAGCGTGATCCGGCCTTCGGTCACCTCGTGCAGGCGCGGGACGAGCGCGGTGAGGGTGGTCTTGCCGCTGCCGGTCGCGCCGACCAGGGCCATGGACTCGCCGGGGCGGACGTGCAGGTCGACGCGGTCCAGGACGGGTGGCGAGTCGGGGGGCGCGTCGGGGTAGCGGAACCGGACGCCCTCGAAGCGCAGTCCCCGCTCGGCGCCGTCCCGCCCCGCCGGGCCGCCGGGCCGGTCCTCCTCGGGCCGCTCGTCCATCACCTCGAAGTACCGTTGCGTGGCCGTCGCCGCCTCCTGGCTCATCGCCAGCAGGAACCCGATGGACTCCACCGGCCAGCGCAGGGCGAGGGCCGTGGACAGGAAGGCGACCAGCGTTCCGGCGGACAGCTCGCCGGAGCCGACCCGCACCGTGCCCCACACCAGCGCCGCCCCGATCGCCACCTCGGGCAGCGTGACGATGACGGCCCAGATGACCGCGAGCATCCGGGCCTTGCGCAGCTCCGTCCCCCGCAGTGTCGTCGACAGCTCCCGGAACACCCGCGCCTGGCTGCGGTGCCGGCCGAAGCCCTTGATGATCCGGATGCCGAGCACGCTCTCCTCGACGACCGTGGCCAGGTCGCCGACCTGGTCCTGGGCGCGCCGCGCCACCCCGGCGTAGCGCCGTTCGAAGACCATGCAGGTCCAGATCAGGGGCGCGGCGGGGCCGAGGACGACCAGTCCAAGGGCCCAGTCCTGCATCAGCATGATCACCACGCCGACGACGATCGTGACGGTGTTGACCAGCAGGAAGGTCAGTGGGAAGGCCAGGAACTGACGCAGCAGCATCAGGTCGGTGGTGGCCCGCGAGAGCAACTGGCCGGACGCCCAGCGGTCGTGGAAGGCCACCGGCAGCCGTTGCAGATGCCGGTACAGCCCGGCCCGCAACTCGGCCTCGATGTGCGACAGCGGGCGCGCCACCAGCCACCGCCGCAGCCCGAACAGCAACGCCTCCGCGATGCCGAGCAGCAGCAGGTACAGCGCGCCCAGCCACACCCCCCGCGGGTCCCGGTCGGCCACCGGCCCGTCCACCAGCCACTTCAGGACGAGCGGGATCACCAGCCCGGTACAGGAGGCCAGGACCGCGACGAACGCGGCGGCCGACCACCGCAGCCGCGCGGGCCGTACATACGGCCACAGGCGCAGCAGGGTGCGTACGGCGGAACGGGCTTGGGCGGTGGTTGCACGTGTCGGAGGCATCACGGCGAGCCTACGGACCGGCACTGACAACGCCCACCGAGTTTTGGCCGGACCCCGTTCCGTCCCTGGTCCTACGACCTGCGCGTTCGAGGAACCGGACAAGGCGCCGGGCATGGTGGCAGAGGGGTCTGCGTGGGCGGTCGTAGGGCCGCGTCAACCGATCGGAGGATGCCGGTTCGAGCGCGACGGCCGATGTGCCGGACCCCGTCCGCCCGGGAACCTCGATCCATGCCATCCGTCATCGAAGTCACCGATCTGCGCAAGGCCTACGGCGGCCGGACCGTCGTCGACGGCCTCTCGTTCGCCGTCGAGGAGGGCGAGATCTTCGGGATCCTCGGCCCGAACGGCGCCGGCAAGACCACCACCGTGGAATGCGTCGAGGGCCTGCGGGTGCCCGACGCGGGCCGGGTGCGGGTCACCGGCCTCGACCCCGTCGCCGACCACGAGGACCTCGCCCGCGTCCTGGGAGCCCAGCTCCAGCAGAGCGAACTGCAGGCCAAGCTCACCGTCCGCGAGGCCCTGGAGCTGTACGCCGCCCTCTACTCCCGCCCCGCCGACTGGCGGGTCCTGGCCGAACGCCTCGGCCTCACCGACCGACTCTCCACCCGCTTCGGCAAGCTGTCCGGCGGTCAGAAACAGCGCCTGTTCATCGCGCTGGCCCTGGTCGGCAACCCCCGGATCGTCGTCCTGGACGAGCTGACCACCGGCCTCGACCCGCGCGCCCGCCGCGACACCTGGCAGCTGATCGAGGACATCCGCGCCCAAGGCGTCACCGTCCTGCTGGTCACCCACTTCATGGAGGAGGCACAGCGCCTGTGCGACCGGATCGCGGTGATCGACAAGGGCCGGGTGGCGGCCCTCGACACCCCGGCCGGACTGATCCGCCGCTCGGCCGGCGCCACCGTCATCAGCTTCACCCCGTCCGTCCCGCTGGACGACCACGACCTCGCCGCCCTCCCGGCGCTCGCCTCGATCGAGCACAAGGACGGCCGGATCACGCTCTCGGGCACCGACGAGACCGTCAACGCGGTCATCACGCTCCTCGCCCGCCACCGCGTCACCGCGCACCAGCTGCGCGTCCTGGACGCCACCCTCGACGACGCGTTCCTCGACCTGACGAAGACCGACGACAAGGAGACAGCGGCATGAGTACCGCCGTACTGAGGACCGAGGTCCGCCTCTTCCGCCGCGAACCCGGCGCCGTCTTCTGGATCCTGCTGTTCCCCACCCTCCTGCTGGTGATCCTCGGCTCCATCCCGTCCTTCCGCCAGCACCAGCACGACCTCGGCGGCCTGCGCACCATCGACGTCTACGTCCCCGTGGCCGTACTGCTCGGCATGATCGTCGGCGGTCTGCAGTCGATGCCGCAGACCCTCACCGGCTACCGGGAGCGCGGCATCCTGCGCCGGATGGCCGCCACACCGGTCCGCCCGTCCGCCCTGCTGTCCGCGCAGATGCTGGTGTACGGCGGGGCCGCCCTCGCCTCCGCACTGCTCGCACTCGCGGTCGGCCGGGCCGGCTTCGGCGTACGCCTGCCCAAGCAGCCCTTCGGATACGCCCTCGCCCTGTTGCTGGCCGTCCTGGCCGCCCTCGCGCTCGGATCGGTGGTGGCCGCGCTGTCCCGTACCACGAAGATCGCCGGTGCGATCGGGTCCGCGGTGTTCTTCCCGTCGATGTTCTGCGCCGGAGTGTGGCTGCCGACGCAGGCGATGCCGGACCTGATGGCCCGGATCGTCGGCTGGACACCGTTCGGGGCGGCCGCGCAGGCCCTGAACCGGGCGGCGGCCGGCCACTGGCCCGGCTGGGGCCACCTCGGTGTGCTGGTGGTGTGGATCCTGCTGCTGACCGGCGCCGCGAGCCGCTGGTTCCGCTGGGAGTAGGCGGCCGGCCGTGCAGACTGGGGACATGACCGTGGCGGACAGGGGACCGGACAGCCGTATCGACCGGCGATGGGACCAACTGCACACCTGGGGACCGTACGGACTGCTCGGGATCGGGCTCGTCCCCGCGCTCGCCACCTCCGACCCGCACACCGACCCGGCCGGGTGGTACACCGGCTGGGTCCTGGTCGGCGCGGCGCTCGCGCTCCAGCTGGGGTGGCACGCCGTCCGGGTGCGCCGGCCCGGCCGGGGCCGGACGCCCTCCGTGACCGGTACGGCGTACTACGTCGTGCGCTGGGCCCTCGCCTTCGTCCTCGCCTGGCTCAACCCGTTCTTCGCGTTCTACGCAGCCGCCGGCTACATGGACGCCGACGAGACGATCCCCGGCAGACGGTGGCAGCGGCTCGGGCTCCTCGCGAGCGCGGTCACCGTGGCCGGGGCGCAGGCCGGCGGGATGCCGTTCCACGGCGGCGTCCAGTGGGCCGTGTTCGCCGCCCTCCTGGTCGCCAACTCCGGTCTGCAGCTGGTCGTCGCGCACCTCACCGAACAGGAGATGCAGCGGGCCCGCGAACGCACCGAGACCATCGCCCAACTGGAGCGCACCAACGCCGCGTTGCAGCAGGCCCTCGACGAGAACGCCGCCCTTCACGCCCAACTCCTCGTCCAGGCACGGGAGGCGGGCGTCGCCGACGAGCGCCGTCGGCTCGCCGCGGAGATCCACGACACCCTCGCCCAAGGCCTGGCCGGCATCATCGCCCAGCTCCAGGTCGTCGCGAACGCCCCCGACCTCGACGTCGCCCGCACCCACCTGGAACGCGCCAGCGACCTGGCCCGGCACAGCCTCGGCGAGGCCCGCCGCTCGGTGCACAACCTCTCCCCGGTGGCCCTGGAGAACGCCGGACTGCCCGAGGCCCTGCGCAAGACGGTCGCCGAATGGGGCGAACGGACCGGCACCCGCTCCCAGTTCACGGTCACCGGCACCGCGGAACAGCTCCACGAGGAGGTGGCCGCCACCCTCCTGCGCATCACCCAGGAGGCCCTGTCGAACGCCGCCCGGCACGCCCGGGCCACCCGCCTGGGCGCCACCCTCTCCTTCCTGGGCGACGAGGTCATCCTCGACATCCGCGACGACGGCGTCGGCTTCGACCCCCTCGCCCGCCCCGAACGCACCCGCTCGGGCGGATTCGGCCTCGACGGCATGCGGGCCCGCGCCGAACGCATCGCGGGCTCCCTGACCGTGGAGTCCGAGCCCGGCGCCGGCACCGCGCTGTCGGCTCGCGTACCGTTGGTCCGCCATGACAGCTGACGCGACCGTCTCCCTGCTGATCGTCGACGACCATCCCGTCGTACGGGACGGTCTGCGCGGCATGTTCGAGTCCGCGCCCGGCTTCACCGTCCTGGGCGAGGCGGCCGACGGCGCCGAGGCGCTGGAGCGGGCCGCCGCCCTCGACCCCGACGTGATCCTGATGGACCTGCGCATGCCGGGCGGCGGCGGGGTGGCGGCCATCGCCGAGCTGACCCGGCGCGGCGCCCGCGCGAAGATCCTGGTCCTGACGACGTACGACACCGACTCGGACACCCTGCCTGCCATCGAGGCGGGCGCCACCGGCTACCTGCTGAAGGACGCCCCGCGCGACGAGCTGTTCACGGCCGTCCGCGCGGCCGCGCAGGGCCGCACGGTGCTGTCCCCGGCCGTCGCCTCCCGCCTGGTCTCCGCCGTCCGCACCCCCGGCTCCCCGGGCAAGGAGCCCCTCTCCGCCCGCGAACGCGAGGTGCTGACCCTGGTCGCCCGGGGCACCTCCAACCGGGAGATCGCCCGCGAACTGTTCATCAGCGAGGCCACGGTCAAGACCCACCTCACCCACCTCTACGCCAAGCTGGGCGTCAACGACCGCGCGGCGGCCGTGGCGACGGCGTACGAGCGGGGGATCCTCGGCTAACCGAGACCCGGACCTTCCTACTCCACCACCTTCAGCAGCAGTACGGCCCGCCCCGGTACGACGATCTCCGTGCCCGCCTCGTGACGCACCCCCGGGGCCTCCCCCTGCTCCTCGCGCGAGGTGTCGACGACCACCTCGTACCGCCGGGCCCAGGGCGCGGCGGGCAGCACGAAGGGGATGGGACCGGCATCGGCGTGCAGCAGCGCGAGGAAGCTGTCGTCGAGGACGGGCGCCCCCCGCTCGTCCCGCCCCGGTATGTCCCGTCCGGATAGGTACATGCCAAGCGTGGCGGCCGGTGCGTACCAGTCGCCCTCCGTCATCTCCTCCCCCCGCGCCGTGAACCAGGCCAGATCCCGCAGCCCGTCCGCCGACCGGGCCCGCCCCGAGAAGAACGCCCGGCGCCGCAGGACCGGATGCCGGTGCCGCAGCTCGATCAGCCGCGAGGTCAGCTCGAACAACGCCCGCCACTCCGGCCGCTCCAGAAGCCCCCAGTCCACCCAGCTGATCTCGTTGTCCTGGCAGTAGGCGTTGTTGTTGCCGCGCTGGGTGCGCCCCAGCTCGTCACCCGCGACCAGCATGGGCACACCGGTGGACAGCAGCAGCGTGGTGACCAGGTTCCGCAACTGCCGTCGGCGCAGCGACCGTACGCCCTCGTCGTCCGTCTCCCCCTCGGCCCCGCAGTTCCACGCCCGGTTGTCGTCGGTGCCGTCCCGGTTGTTCTCGCCGTTGGCCTCGTTGTGCTTGCCCTGGTACGACACCAGGTCGCGCAGCGTGAAACCGTCGTGCGCGGTGACGAAGTTGACCGAGGCGTAGGGGCGCCGGCCGCCCCAGGCGTACAGGTCGCTCGACCCCGACAGCCGGTAGCCCAGATCGCGCACGTCCGGCAGCGCCCCCCGCCAGAAGTCACGGACGGCGTTGCGGTACCGGTCGTTCCACTCCGTCCACAGCGGCGGGAACGCCCCCACCTGATAGCCGCCCGACCCGATGTCCCACGGCTCGGCGATCAGCTTCACCCTCCGCAGCACCGGGTCCTGGGAGATCACCGCGAGGAACGGCGAGAGCATGTCGACGTCGTGCATCGAGCGGGCCAGCGCGGCCGCGAGGTCGAAGCGGAAGCCGTCCACGCCCATCTCGGTGACCCAGTAGCGCAGCGAGTCGGTGATCAGCCGCAGCACCTGCGGCCGCACCACGTGCAGGGTGTTGCCGCAGCCGGTGTAGTCGGCGTACCGGCGGGCGTCGTCCTGCAGGCGGTAGTAGCCGCGGTTGTCGATGCCCTTCAGGGACAGCGTGGGCCCCAGCTCGCCCGCTTCGGCGGTGTGGTTGTAGACCACGTCGAGGATCACCTCGATGCCCGCCGCGTGCAGCGCCCGCACCATCCGCTTGAACTCGCCGACCTGCGCCCCGGTCGTACCGGAGGCCGCGTAGGCCGCGTGCGGGGCGAAGTAGCCGATCGAGTTGTACCCCCAGTAGTTCCGCAGTCCCCGCCGCAGCAGATGGTCCTCGTGCGCGAACTGGTGGACGGGGAGCAGCTCGACGGCCGTGACGCCCAGCTTCACCAGGTGCTCGACGGCCGCCGGGTGGGCCAGCCCGGCGTAGGTGCCGCGCAGCTCCTCGGGGATGCCCGGGTGGAGCCGGGTGAAGCCGCGCACGTGCAGTTCGTAGATGACCGAGTCGGCCCACGGCGTCTTGGGGCGGCGGTCGTCCTCCCAGTCGTCGTCATCGTCGACGACCACCCCCTTGGGCACGTACGGCGCCGAGTCCCGGTCGTCCCGCACGGTGTCGGCCACCTGCTGTTCCGGCCAGTCCCGCACGTGCCCGTACACCTCCGGCGGCAGACCGAACTCTCCGTCCACCGCACGCGCGTACGGGTCCAGCAGCAGCTTCGCCGGGTTCCACCGGGCGCCGGTCCACGGGTCCCAGCGGCCGTCCACCCGGTACCCGTACCGCTGCCCCGGCATGACACCCGGCACGAAACCGTGCCAGATCTCGTGGGTCAGCTCGGTCAGCCGGATCCGGGTCTCCCGCCCCCGCTCGTCGAACAGGCACAGCCGGACCGCCTCCGCCCCGGCCGCCCACAGCGCGAAGTTGGTGCCCGGCACCCCGTCGGGGCCGACCCGGAAGCGGGCGCCCAGCGGGGTCGGCGCACCGGGCCACACGGCCGGCGCGGGCGGCGCGCCGCGGCGGGCCCCGTTCACCGCGGCCGCCGGGTGCCCGCCCTCGGCGGCGCGTCCCCCGGCGGTCCGCGGGTCGGTCCGTTCCTCGGCCACTGCCCGCTGTTCGGGTGCGCTCGTCACCTGTCGGCCCCTCTTTCAGTGGCTCCCGCGGAGCGCACCCGACGGCTCTGAAACGGGCGCGGCGGCTCCTGATCGCGTCGTCCTCCCCACTGTTCTGCCCAGCGTCGGCGTCGCACTCACGTTTCCCCGGGGCGGGCGCGGTCGTTAGCCCCTCGTGAGGCATGCACAAGGGCGCGCACGGCGCGCGGGGGCCGCTCTGGCCGCGGTACTGACATGGGCGGCGCTGCTGGCGGGAGCCGCCGGCTGCTCGGGGGACGGCCCGGACGGGCTGGGCATCGACCGGCTGCTCGGCAAACCCCCGTCCGCCGCGGACGCCATCCGTGTCTCCCCGGACGACGGCAGCGCGGACGTACGCCCCGACCGGCGCCTGCTGGTACGGGTGTCGAGCGGCCGTCTGGAGTCGGTGCGGGTCGTCAGGGAGCAGGACGCGCAGGACTTCCCGGTGCCCGGGCACCTGAGCACCGACGGCACGAGTTGGCGGCCCGACGACAGCCGGCTGGCGCTCGCCGCCCGGTACACGGTCGACGCGGTGGCGCTGGACGGCGACGGACACCGCTCGGCCCGGCACACGACGTTCACGACGTACGTCCCCGACGAGCGGTTCATCGGATACGTCACCCCCGAGAACCGTGCCGTCGTCGGCACCGGGATGATCGTGTCGCTGAACTTCAGCCGGGAGATCGACGACCGGGCCGCCGTCGAACGCGCCGTACACGTCACCGCGCAGCCTCCGGTGGACATCCGCCCGCACTGGTTCGGCAAGAGCCGCCTCGACTTCCGGCCCGAGCAGTACTGGAAGCCCGGCACCCAGGTCACCGTCGACCTGCGGCTGCGGGACGTCGAAGGGGCGCGCGGGGTCTACGGGTTGCAGTACAAGACGTTCGGCTTCACCGTCGGCCGCGGCCAGGTGTCCCTGGTGGACGCGGCCGCGCACACCATGGAGGTGCGGCGCGACGGCGAACTGCTGGCCACCGTGCCGATCACCGCGGGCGCCCCGAAGCACACCACCTACAACGGGAAGATGGTGGTGATGGAGATGCACGAGGTCACCCGCATGAACAGCCGGACGGTCGGGTTCGGCGGCGAGTACGACATCCCCGACGTCCCGCACGCCATGAAGCTCACCGACTCCGGGACCTTCCTGCACGGCAACTACTGGGCTCCGGACGCCCCCGGCCACACCAACATCAGCCACGGCTGTGTGGGCCTCAGGGACGTCAAGGGCGGCAGCTCGGACACGCCGGCCGGCTGGTTCTTCGACCGCAGCCTGGTCGGGGACGTCATCGAAGTCGTGAACAGCGACGACAAAACAGTCGCTCCCGACAATGGCCTCGGCGGATGGAACATGGGGTGGAATGAGTGGAAAGCGGGTAGCGCGTTGAAGTGAGCAGGTGGGGACGGGACTGAGGGGGGCCGGCGCGGATGTCGATGTTGCGACGGAACGGTGACCTAGACCTGACACCTTGCTCAAAACCTGGCGGTTAATATGCGCCGAAGCGCGTGCGGATCACGCGGGGGAGCGGGCCTGATCAGGCCCGGCGAGGGGAGAGAACGTGAACGTGCTGCCGATATCGGGGGCGTCGGCGGGGGCGGGTCGCAAGGGGCTGGTGCTGATGGCCGGCGTCGTGCTCATGGCCGTCACCGCGTGCGGCGGGGGAGGGTCGGGTCCGGGGTCCGCTTCGGGCGGCGCGAAGGGCAAGGACGCCGCCGCCCAGCAGAGCAAGCAGTCCGTGGCCGCCGTCAGCATCTCGCCCAGGGCGGGTGCCACCGGCGTCGACACCAGTGGCGCGCTCAAGGTCGGAGTCAGCAAGGGGAGGCTGACCGCCGTCGAGGTCAAGGACGCCAAGGGGGACCGGATAGCCGGGACGATCGCCGCCGGGGGCGCCTCCTGGACACCCGCCACCCATCTGAGCGCCGCCACGAAGTACACCGTCCACGCGGTCGCCAAGGACTCCGAGGGGCGGGAGGCGGCCGAGGACTCCAGCTTCACCACGCTCACGCCGAAGAACACCTTCATCGGCGAGTTCACCCCCGAGGACGGCTCCACGGTCGGCGTCGGCATGCCGTTCTCCGTCCACTTCACCCGGGGCATCACCCATCCCGAGGACGTCAAGAAGGCCGTCAGCATCACCACCGAGCCGGCCGTCGACGTCGAGGGCCACTGGTTCGGCAACGACCGTCTGGACTTCCGCCCCGAGAACTACTGGAAGTCGGGCACCAAGGTGACCGTGAAGCTGAACCTCGACGGCGTCGAGGGCCGCGACGGCGTCTACGGCAAGCAGACCAAGACGGTGCGGTTCACCATAGGCCGCAACCAGGTCTCCGTCGTGGACGCCAAGAAGCACACGATGAAGGTCACCCAGGACGGCAAGGTCGTCAAGACCCTCGCGGTCACCACCGGCAAGCCGGGCTACGACACCTGGAACGGCCAGATGGTCATGAGCGAGAAGCTCACCGTCACCCGGATGAACGGCGAGACCGTCGGCTACGGCGGCGAGTACGACATCAAGGACGTGCCGCACGCCATCCGCCTGACCACCTCCGGCACCTTCCTGCACGGCAACTACTGGGGCGGCGACGCCTTCGGCAACTACAACGCCAGCCACGGCTGCGTGGGCCTGAGCGATGTGCGCGGCGGCTACGACAGCGGCACCCCGGCGGCCTGGATGTTCAACCACTCGATCATCGGCGACGTGGTGGTCGTGAAGAACTCGCACGACCGCACGGTGGACCCGGACAACGGCCTCAACGGCTGGAACATGTCCTGGGCCGACTGGACGAAGTGAGCACCGAATGAGGCGGGGCCCGGCGCCGGGAGGTACGGCACCGGGCCCGCTGTCATCAGGGCCGGGTGTGATCGACCGAACCCCCCAGATCCCGTTGGTCCCCGTGCTGTGTCTGCCTGGGGGACAACCCCCAGACCCCCGGCCGGGTGTGATCGACCGAACCCCCCAGATCCCGTTGGTCCCCGTGCTGTGTCTGCCTGGGGGACAACCCCCAGACCCCCGGCCGGGTGTGATCGACCGAACCCCCCAGATCCCGTTAGTCCCCGTTAACCTGCCTGCATGACCGTCTCTCTCGAAGTCGCCGAAGGCGTCGGTACGCTTCGGCTCGACCGGCCGCCGATGAACGCGCTGGACGTCGCCACCCAGGACCGGCTGAAGGAACTCGCCGAGGAGGCCACGCGCCGCGACGACGTGCGCGCCGTGGTGATCTACGGCGGGGAGCGGGTGTTCGCGGCGGGTGCGGACATCAAGGAGATGCAGGCCATGGACCACACCGCGATGGTCCTGCGCGCCCGTGGCCTCCAGGACTCCTTCACCGCCGTGGCCCGCATCCCCAAGCCCGTCGTCGCCGCCGTCACCGGGTACGCGCTGGGCGGCGGCTGCGAACTGGCCCTGTGCGCCGACTACCGGATCGCGGCCGAGAACGCCAAGCTCGGCCAGCCGGAGATCCTGCTCGGTCTGATCCCCGGCGCCGGCGGCACCCAGCGGCTGCCCCGGCTGGTCGGTCCCTCCAAGGCCAAGGACCTGATCTTCACGGGCCGTCAGGTGAAGGCCGCCGAGGCCCTGGAGATCGGCCTGGTGGACCGGGTCGTCCCGGCCGCCGAGGTGTACACCGAGGCGCACGCCTGGGCCGCGAGGCTCGCGCGGGGACCGGCGATCGCGCTCCGCGCCGCCAAGGAGTCCATCGACACCGGCGTGGAGACGGACCTGGAGACCGGGCTCGCGGTCGAGCGGAACTGGTTCGCTGGCCTGTTCGCCACCGAGGACCGTGAACGCGGGATGCGCAGCTTCGTGGAGGAGGGACCCGGCAAGGCGAAGTTCCTCTGAACCACTTGCAATTGACGCGACGTCTGATGCGGGGTCCCTCGTTGGGGCGGTTTATGGGAGCCTTAAGGCAGCCTTAAGTCCACCTTGTCGAGGGAGCCTGACGCTTGCCAGGCCGTGAGCCGTCACCGCAGGTCAACTGGGCTGGTGCCGAGGCCGAAATGCCGTCGGCATATGCCGATCGGCGCCAGTGGAACGGTAGCGTCCAGGGGGCGTATTCCTCCGTACCGGCCCCGCGGGCCCGTCCGGACGGCCATGATGGGGGCATGGCGGGGCTGGAGGGCATCGGACAGCCGCGGGGACACAGCCGTGCGGCCGCGGCGCGCTGGTCGCCCGCGGTGGAGGACGAACGGGCGCTCAAGGCGCTGGAGTTGTTCGGCAATCCGGCGGAGGGAGAGGTTCCGCTGGCCTCCCGCCCCGAGTCCGCGGCCACCGCGCGCCGGCTCGCCCAGGTCGTCGTCCTGCGCCAGTGGCGGCTCACCCCCAAGATGGCCGAGGACGTCGTCCTGCTCGTCTCCGAACTGGTCGGCAACGCCGTACGGCACACCGGCGCCCGGGTCTTCGGCCTGCACATGCGCCGCCGCACGGGCTGGATCCGCGTCGAGGTCCGCGACCCCTCCCGGGGGCTGCCCTGTCTGATGCCGGTCCAGGAGACGGACATCAGCGGACGCGGCCTCTTCCTGGTCGACAAGCTCTCCGACCGCTGGGGCGTGGACCTGCTGCCGCGCGGAAAGACGACCTGGTTCGAGATGCGCGTCGCCGACCGCTGACCGGCGCGGGTCCGGGGGCGCGGGCGGGGGTGACGGTGTGGACGCGGCGGCGCGGGACCGCGACCCGGGAAACGCCCCCCATACGGGCCAATCGGCCGTTTTCTTACCCTGCGCCCCTTAAATGGTGCGGGTGACCACAACCAACCGACGCGGGGTGCTCCGTGCGGGCGCCGGGCTCGTCGCCGGGGGCGCGCTCGCCGCCGGTTGCGGCGACACCACCGGCGCCCCGCACCCCTCCGCGACCTCAGCGTCCCCCACGCCCTCCCACGCGGCCGCCCCCCGGGCGGCCCCCGCTCCCCGGGCCTTCCCGGGACAGCCGGCCCAGATCACCCACGGCCCGCGCAACCACCCCCGGGTCGCCCTCACCTTCCACGGCCAGGGTGACCCCGCCATCGCCCACTCCCTGCTCGGCGAGGCCGAGAAGCGCGGCGCCCGGCTGACCGTGCTCGCCGTCGGCACCTGGCTGGACCAGCACCCGGACATCGCCCGCCGCATCCTGGACGGCGGCCACGACCTGGGCAACCACACCCAGCGGCACATCTCCGTCAACGCCATGTCCGAGGCCGGCGCACGCGCCGAGATCACCGACTGCGCGGACCGTCTGAAGCGGCTCACCGGATCCATCGGCACCTGGTTCCGCCCCTCCCGGTCCCCGACGGCCTCCCCGCTGGTCGCCCGGCTGGCCCGCGCCGCGGGCTACCCGCACGTGCTGTCGTACGACGTCGACTCGCTGGACTACACCCGGCCGGGCGCCGCCGCCGTCACCCGCAAGGTCCTCGCCGAGGTCCGCAGCGGATCGGTGGTGAGCCTGCACTTCGGGTACCCGGACACGGTCGCCGCCCTCCCCGAGGTACTCCACGAACTCGACCGCCGCGGCCTGCACGCGGTCACCACCACGGAGCTGCTGAGCTGATGCCTGCCACCCGAACCGCCCGTTTCCTGGCCGCCGGTGCCGCCCTGACCGTCCTGACCCTGCTGTCCGCGTGCAGCGGCCAGGGCCCCCACCACGAGAACGAGGCGCTCGGCAGCAAGGCCCCGGCCCAGCCGCGGCGGCAGGCCGTCGACGTGCTGCCCGGCATGCCGCCGGTGCAGGACCCCACCGACGTCTACGCCGCCGACCGCCCCAACCAACTCTCCCCGGTGGTACGGGACTTCCCGTCCCGGGTCTACGTCCCCAACACCAACTCCGACACCGTCTCCGTCATCGACCCGAAGACCTACCGGGTCATCGAGACCATCCCGGTCGGCCGGCAGCCCCAGCACGTCGTGCCGTCCTGGGACCTGAAGACCCTCTGGGTCAACAACGACCTCGGCAACAGCCTCACCCCCATCGACCCGAGCACCGGCCGGGCGGGCAAGCGGGTCGCGGTGCACGACCCGTACAACCTCTACTTCACGCCCGACGGCAAGTACGCCATCGTCATGGCCTCCAAAGACCGCCAGCTCGTCTTCCGGGACGCGCACACCATGAAGACGGTCAAGGCCGTCCCGGTCAGCTGCGCCGGCGTCAACCACGCCGACTTCTCCGTCGACGGCCGCTACTTCATCGTCTCCTGCGAGTTCAGCGGTGAACTGCTCAAGGTCGACACCGAGCGGATGGAGGTCATCGGGCAGCAGAAACTGCCGTTCCACGGCGCCATGCCGCAGGACGTGAAGGTGGCGCCGGACGGCAAGCTGTTCTACATCGCCGACATGATGGCCGACGGGCTGTGGATCCTGGACGGCGACACCTTCGACCCGCCCCGCTTCCTGCACACCGGCAAGGGCGCGCACGGGCTGTACGTCAGCCGGGACTCCCGCGTGATGTACATCTCCAACCGGGGCGAGGGCTCCGTCTCGCTCTTCGACTTCAAGCAGCACCGGCTCACCGCCAAGTGGCACCTGCCCGGCGGCGGCAGTCCCGACATGGGCGGGGTGTCGGCGGACGGCAAGGTGCTGTGGCTGTCCGGCCGCTACAACTCCGAGGTGTACGCCATCGACACCCGCACCGGCACCGAACTGGCCCGCATCCACGTCGGCAGCGGCCCGCACGGCCTCGCCGTCTACCCGCAGCCGGGCCGCTACTCACTGGGACACACGGGCATCTTCCGCTGACAGTCGGGGAGTTGACGGCGTGCGGGGACACGCCCCCGATGGGGTGACGGTCCCCGACGCGCCGCCCCGCAGCCGCCATCGTGCTGCCCATGATCGCAACTCGCCTGTGGCGGCGGACCGCTGCCGCCGCCCTGTCCCTGGCCGCCGTGCTCACCACGACGGCCGCCTCGACCCCCGCCACCACGACCGCCGCCGTGGTGCCGGCGCCGGCGAAGGCCGCCGCCCCCGCCTGCCCCAAGTTCGAGGACAAGATCAAGGCCGCGGCCGACCGGCGGGTCGACCTCGGCCGGATCACACCGAACCCGGTGTGGCGCACCACCTGCGGCACGCTCTACCGCAGCGACAGCCGTGGCCCCGCCCTCGTCTTCGCGCAGGGCTTCCTGCCCAAGGACGTGGTCGACGGGCAGTACGACATCGAGAAGTACGTCCTCGTCAACCAGCCGTCGCCGTACGTCTCCACCACCTACGACCACGACCTGTACAAGACCTGGTACAAGTCGGGCTACAACTACTACATCGACGCCCCCGGCGGCATCGACGTGAACAAGACCATCGGCGACACCCACAAGTGGGCCGACCAGCTGGAGGTCGCCTTCCCGGGCGGGATCCTGCGGCAGTACGTCATCGGCGTCTGCCCGGTCGACAAGGCGACCAAGACCGAGATCATGAGCGACTGCGAGAGCAACCCCTACTACGAGCCCTGGCACTGACCCCCTACGGCAGCAGCAGCGCCTCCGCCCCGACCGGCAGATAGCCCGCCGCCTGGAACGCCCGCGCGCTGCGGGCGTTCCCCGGGGCGACCTGCGCCCACAGGGGCTCGTCGACGAGCTGCCGGGCGGCCGCCACCAGCCGCCGCCCCAGCCCCCGGTGCCGTACGTCCGCGTCGACCTCGACCGACACCTCCAGCCGCCCGGCCACCCCGCGCCCCAGGACCACCACACCGCCCCGGGCCGCCCAGACGCGCACGTCCTCGCGCCGTCCGCGCGCGTAGGCGACCCGGGAATGAGCGGGATCGGTGATCTCCGAAAGCTCCGGCGGCGGGCCGCCGGGCAGCGGGGCGGCGACCAGCAGGGCGTCGATCGTCTCGTGCCGGCGGCCCGTGCGGTCCAGGAGGGCGGTGAGGAAACGGGCGTTCATGGTCGCCGCGAGCGCGTCGCAGTCCGCCTTCCGCAGCGTCTCGTGGACCCACTCGGGGTCCTCGTCGGTGAAGACGACCGAGTGCGCGGTGAACGACAGCACCCCCGCGTCCCGGGGCGAGGGCTGCGGCACCACGGTCGTACGGCCGTCCGGGGGCGGGAAGACACCGTTCGCCGCCGCGTCCAGAATGTCCCGCAGCGTCCGCGCCATGCCACCGCTCCTTGAGTCTCCACCCGCTGGAAGGCCCACACTCGCAGACATGACCGACGACGGCACCGGATTTCTCACCATCGGCGAGCTGGCCCGGGCCACCGGGCTGACCGTCCGGACCATCCGGTACTGGTCCGACGAGGACGTCCTCACCCCGGTGACCCGCTCCGCGGGCGGTTACCGCCTCTACGACGCGGCGTGCGTCGCCCGCCTGGAACTCGTCCGCACCCTGCGCGAACTGGGCCTCGGCCTTCAGGACGTGCGCCGGGTGGTGGCGGGGGAGCGGACGGTGGCCGAGGTGGCCGCCGCGCACGTGGCGGCGCTGGACGCGCAGATCAGGTCGCTGAAGGTGACGCGGGCGGTGCTGTCGAGCGTGGCACGTCGGGGTTCCGGTGCGAAGGAGATGACGCTCATGAACAAACTGGCACGGCTGTCGGCGGCCGAACGGCAGCGGATCGTGGAAGATTTCGTGGCCGAGACACTGCACGGCCTCGACACGGTCGACCCGGACATCCAGGAGCGGATGCGGCGCACCGCCGTCGACCTGGCGGAGAATCCGACGCCCGAGGAGGTCGACGCCTGGGTGGAGCTGGCCGAGATGCTCCAGGACCCGCGGTTCCGGGCGCAGATGCGCCGGGCCGTCGAGTTCAACGCCGCCGACCGGGAGCCCGGGGCGCCGCGCGGGCAGGCCCTGTGGTTCGCCAAGCGTCTGGTGGAGCTGGTGGGACCGGCGCGCGGACGTGGCGTCGACCCCACGGCGCCCGAGGCGGAACAGGTGCTGTCGGACCTGTTCGGGGACGCCGACCGGGCCGCCGTACTGGAGCGCATGACGGCCGCGTTCAACGACCGCGTCGCCCGCTACCGCGAACTGCTCGCCACCGTGAACAGGCAGCCCCGGTCCCCGCACGCCGAGGACTTCGCCTGGGTGGTCGCCGCACTCCGCGCTCGGGCGGGCGGATAGTCTGACCAGCGTCAGTACGCCTGCACGGCATGAGAAAAGCGAACAAAAGGGGCGGATCGGTGGCGGACATCGAGGAAGCACGCAAGCAGTTCCAGCGGATCGATGCGGACGGCGACGGTTTCATCACCGCCGCCGAGTTCAAGGCCTCCCTGGCGCAGCAGGGTGACTGGAACGTCACCGAGACGGTGGCCGAGGCCATCATCAGGACCCGCGACCTCAACGGCGACAAGGTCCTGTCGTTCGACGAGTTCTGGGCGTACCTGAACAAGTGACGCAAAGGGAGGGGCGCCCGGTGGGGTGCCCCTCCCCCGTCACCCGTTCGCCACGGAATAGCGCGCCGGATCCGGAGGTTGGTGGTGACCTGCAAAGGCAGCAAGCCGGACACCGACCCCCGGAAGCGCGAGGCGAGTCATGAAGATCGGCATCATCGGAGCGGGCAACATCGGCGGCAACCTGACCCGGCGGCTCACCGCCCTCGGCCATGACGTGTCCGTCGCGAACTCCCGCGGCCCGCAGACCCTGACCGCACTGGCCGAGGAGACCGGCGCGACGCCCGTGCCCGTCGAGGAGGCGGCGCGCGGAGCGGAGGTCGTCGTGGTCACCGTCCCGCTGAAGGCGGTCCCGGGCCTGCCGTCCGGGCTGCTGGACGGCGCCGCCGAGAACGTCGCCGTGATCGACACCGGCAACTACTACCCGCAGCAGCGCGACGGCCGTATCGCCGCGATCGAGGACGAGGGGCTGACCGAGAGCCGCTGGACCGAGCAGCACATCGGCCACCCGGTCATCAAGGCCTTCAACGGCACCTACGCCCAGGACATCCTGGAACGCCCCCGCCCGGCCGGCGACCCCGAGCGGATGGCGCTCCCGGTCGCCGGTGACGACGAGGCCGCCAAGGCGGTCGTCCGCGCCCTGATCGACGAGCTGGGCTTCGACACGGTCGACGCGGGCGGCATCGACGACTCCTGGCGCCAGCAGCCCGGCACCCCGGTCTACGGCCTCCGGGAGGGCGTGGACTCCGTCAAGAAGGCCCTGACGGCGGCCTCCCCCGAACGGCCGGCGGACTTCAGGGGATAGCTAGCCCCTACGGCGCTCACCCCAGCGCCCGTGCCACGAACGCGTCCAGTACCCCCGCTCCCACCTCCACCGACCGTGTGCGGTCCTTCCAGTCCACGACGGTGTGGGAGCGGGCCGCGCCGCGCAGGGACAGCACCCGGGCACGGGAGCCCCTGCCCGCGCGCAGGTCCAGGGCTGCCAGCGCGGCCTGGGCCCAGTCGCGGGTGGCGGCGAGCCAGGGGGCGGCCGAGGTGCGCAGCGCTGCCGGGACCGCGTCCGGTGCCGAGGCGAGGACACCCAGCCGCTCCCGCAGCGCCCTCTCAGCCTGCGCGCCGCCGCGCCAGTACGCCGCCGTCAGCGCGGCCAGCTGCGGCGCCTGCGCGGAGTCCAGGCGGGAGGCGTGGTTGACGTCGGCGAAGGCCCGAAGGGCGGTCAGCGCGCGCCCGTCACCGCCGGCCAGCGCGGCCAGACCCGCGTCGAGCGCGTCGGCGGGCCGGTAGGCGGCCGGGTTCCAGGCGTACGCGGCGACCGAGAACAGGGCCGGCTCGGAGGCGGCGGCCTGGGCCATCGGGTTGGCCAGCACACCCGCCACCGCGCCGGGCAGCGACCGGTCGCGGCCGGTGTAGGGGCCGAGCAGGAGATCGGTCGCCGTGTAGTCGTTGACCGGGTAGTTGTCCCACACCATCACCTGGTGGCCGTAGAGCACGGCCGCCTCACGGGCCTGGGCGGCGGTCAGCGACGGCGAGACGACCAGGGGGCCGGTCCACATCACGGTGACGTCCCGGTCCAGACCGCCGGCCAACGCCGTCTTGTAGGCGCTCGCCCGGGCCCCGTCGTACTCCGTCGGCACCGTGATCAGCGGCGCCGCGCCCGTGCGCGGGGCGAGGAACTGGCGCCGCACCTTGTTCAGCAGGTCCGCCTGCGCCCGCCCGACCGCGCCCCGCCCGGTGCCGTACACCGCCGCGTCCCGGGCGCAGTTGAAGCGGTCGACGCCGATGTCGTCCAGCGGCACGGCGAACGCCCGCACCCCCGCCCCGTCCCACAGCTGCCGGAACTTGGCGATCAGCGCGGCGGCGTCGGACGCCGAGGAGTAGCAGACGGACGGCCCGGGGGAGAGGGCGTACACGAAGGACACGTGGTCGTCGGCGGCCCGGCGGGCCAGGGCGCGCAGCTCGGCGAGGCGGTCGGCGGGGTAGGGGTCGCGCCAGCGGTCCCGCAGGTACGGGTCGTACTTGGGGCTGTAGAGGTAGGTGTCCAGTTTCCAGCGGGCGGCGAAGTCCAGCTGGTCCAGGCGGTCCCGCTGCGACCAGGGGGTGCCGTAGAAGCCCTCGACGACGCCACGGGAGGCGGTGGCCGGCCAGTCGCGGACGCGGACGGCGGGCAGGGCCGTGCGGGCGGCCGGCGAGCCGACCGGGCGGACGAGCTGGGCCAGGGTCTGGGCGGCGTGGAAGGCGCCGTCCGGGTCCACCCCGTCGAGGACGGCGCGCGGCCGGCCGTGGTCGGTGCCGACGGCCAGGACGTAGCCGCCCGCGGCCAGGCCCCGGGGCGGATCGACGTCGAAGGGGGCCAGGGCGGTCGCCGAGCCGTCCGACACCACCGTGACCAGCAGCTCCCCCGAGCGGGGCGCGTCCCCGACGCGGACCTCCCGGGCACCGCCCGCGCGCAGCGCCCGCGTCACCGCGTCCAGCGTCGACGGATCCGTGCCGGCGTCGGCCCGCAGCGCCACCCCGCGCCCGATGGGCACCGACCCCGGGTCCCGGCGCACGCTGCGGGGCGCCGGCCACAGCGCGGGCAGCCCGCCCGGGGCGCCCGCGGCGCGCGTGACGCGCTCACCGGCGCCCGACGAGGAGGACGGCGGGGCCGCCGCCGGAGTGCCGGCCGGGCCGCCGCCCCAGGAGCGGGCGAACACCACGACGACCAGCCCGAGCACGAAGCCCGCCAGCAACTGCGGCGCGATGCGGAACTGTCGCAACCGTCCCCCCGACCCAGCGGTTGACAACGAACTCATTCATCCGCCACAGAATATGACGGAACGCCAGTTTTGGATCGAAGGTTTCGGTGAATATGGGCGGGGCATCGTACGCGTCCGTGTGACGTTGTGACGAAAACGCCTGCGAACGGGCTGACAACAGGGCACTGTGCGCCAGATGGCGTAGACACTGCCGCCAGCAGGTTCTATCCAGATATGCGCGGGGCGCACGCGGCCCCTGCTCCAGCTCGGGAGGGCGCACATGGTGGTACAGGACGATCCGCTCAGCTACTGGATCGTGCTCCTCGACATCGAGGACTTCAGCCTGCGCCCGGAAACCACCCAGGCGACACTGCACGACGCCCTGTACCAGGTGGTCGAGTTCGCGCTGGCCCGCGCCGGACTGGAGGCCGGGGGCTACGAGGCACAGGACCGCGGGGACGGCATGCTGCTGCTGCTCCCGGCCGGCACCGGCCCCACCCGGCTGCTGCGCGAACTGGTGCGCGGACTGGACGACGCCCTCGTCAGGCACCGCGACACCTACAACCACGAACACCGGATGCGCCTGCGGGTCGGCCTGAACCAGGGGCTGGTCATCCGCAGCGGGCAGCGCTGGACCGGCACCGGCATCAACGACGTCGCCCGCCTGGTGGACGCCGGACCGGTCAAGGAGGTGCTCGCCCGCGCCGGGCGCGCCCAGCTGGTGCTGGTCGTCTCCGACGAACTGCACCGCCAGGTGGTGCTGGGCCGCTACCCGGGCATCGACCCGGCGGCGTACCTGCCCGCCGACTTCGTCACCAAGCACGGCGAAACACGCCGGGGCTGGGTCACCGTGCCCGGCTATCCGGCACCGCCCGGACTTCCCGTGGGCTCGGGGGAGCCGCCGCGCGTCGCAGGGAGATCCGCGGATCTCCCCGGCACGGGCGGTACCACGGGGACGGCCGGCGGCGGGACCGAACCGGGGAGCCCGGTCCCGCCGCACGCGCCGCGCCCCCTGGGCACCCGTGCGGGAGGCGACCGGCCAGGCACCTACGCGGCCGGTGACCAGATAGGCACGTACGTGGGCGGTGACCAGATAGGCACCTACGTGGGCGGCGATCAGATCGGCACGTACGTCGCCGGTGACTACGTCAACGGCGACTACGTCAACGGGGACAAGATCATCGGCGGGAAGGCCGACGGCCCGAGGGCCGCCCACCGCCCCGGCGCCACCCCGGCGGACGGCTCGTGAGCACCCCGCCCCCGCCCGGCGGCGCCACGACGGCCGCGCCCACGACGACGACGGCCGCGCCCACGACCGGCCCCACCACCCCGGGATCCCCCGCGAACCCGCCGGGCGGATCGACCCCCGGCGGCGCCACGCCTTCCAACGGAGGCCCAGGCTCAGGTGGCGGCGAGGCGGGCGGCGCGGACAGCGGCGGAGCCACGGGCGGCGCCCAGCAGACCACCGCCCCGGCCGCCCCCGACAACACCGTCGGCAAGGGCGAGGGCGCCGGCAACGCCACCGCCCGCGTCGGACTCGGCAGCCTCCGCGCCGGACTGCTGCGCACCGCCTGGACCCGCATCGGCGGCGACCGGGTCGAGGGCGACAAGATCGTCATCCAGGCCGGCAGCGAACGCGGGGTGGTGCTGCGCACCCTGGCCGCGCAGTCCGTCGAGACCGTCCGGCACACCTTCCAGCCACCGCCCCGCTGGGACGACATCGTCGCCGACGCCTGGCGGCGCCGCTCGGTGGTGCTGCGCGGCCCCGTCGGCGCCGGCAAGACCGCGGCGGCCCTGCGGCTGCTGATCGCCGCCCAGGCCAAGACCGTCTACCTGCTGGACTCGGTGGCCGAACTGACCCGGCTGACCGAGGCCGCCCAGCTGACCCAGCTCGGCGGCGGCGCCGGCCTGGTCGTCGACCGGCCCGTCGACCTCGCCGAGTTACGCGGCCCGCAGCTGGCCGGCCTGGAGGACCTGCTGCTGCGGGCCGACGCCCACCTCGTGCTCATCGCCGGACCCGAGGCCGACCTCGACCGGGACGTGGCCGAGTACGTCCAGCGCGTCACCCGCCCCGACCTCCTCGACGACGTCCTGCGCGCCCACCTCACCCACCGGCTCGGCGAACCCGACGCCGACGGCGCCCTCACCGCCCTCGGCGTCGCCGACCTCGCCACCGAACTCCTCGACCGGGCCGCCGCCTGCCGCGACGCCGCCCGGCTCGCCGAGGTCCTCGCCCACGAGCACGGCGCCGGCGCCATCGACCTGGAACGGGTCCGCGCCCGGATGGACCACACCGGCGGCGAGAGCCCCGAGGAGTGGTTCGAGGGGCTCGGCGACACCGGACTGCGCACCCAGGCCGTCGCCCTCGCCGTCCTCGGCGGACTGCCCCAGGAGCACGTCTCCATGGCCGCCGCCTCCCTCCTCAACCGCTTCCGCAGCGACCGGGGCGTCCTCGCCGACAGTGTCCAGAACGGCCCCGTGCCGCTGCGCCAGGACCCCTTCAGCCAGTCCACCCGCCGCCTGCTCACCGAGCAGCTGCGCGCCCGCACCGTCTCCGCCGTCACCCGGGGCGACTACGGCCTGCTGCCGTGCACCGTCGCCGAGTACCGCAACCCCGACTACCCGGCCCGGATCATCCGGCACGTCTGGTCGGAGTACCGCATCCAGCGCGAACTCGTCTCCTGGCTGGGCGAGTTGGTCGACAAGCAGTCCCTGCCGGTGCGCAGCTTCGCCGGCACCGCGCTCGGCCTGATCGCCACCGAGTCCTTCGACCACATCGCCACCGAGGTCTTCCCCGCCTGGATCACCGACGAGGCCACCGGCTACCTGCGCCGCGAGGCCATCGCCTACGCCCTGCGCGTCTGCCTGCGCGACCCCCAGGTACGGCACGGCGTGCGGGCCCTGGTGGACGGCTGGTACATGAACTCCCGGTGGGAGTTCCAGGCCGCCGCCGCCCGCGCCTACGGCCTGTGCCTGGGCGGCGCCGACCTGCCCACCGCCGTACAGCGCCTGTCCCGGCTCGGCACCGTCGACCACATCAAGGTGGCCATCGAGATCGGCGACGCCTTCTCCGACCTGATGGAACAGAACGTCGAGGCGCACGCGCCGGTGGTCCTGCGGGCCATCGCCGAGATGGCGGACGGCTCCGCCAGCCGCCCCTCCGGCCACCTCGCCTTCCTGATCCTCGCCAACGCCCTGCTCACACCGGCGCCGCCGGCCGCCGGCGCCGCCGGCCGCGACCGGCCCACCCTGCTGAAACTGGCCGCCGAACGGCCCCCCGGACACGAACTGCGGCGCCTGCTCGGCTACCTGTGGGCCGAGTCGATCAACGGCGAGCTGTTCTCCGACGAGGCCGGCAACGTCCTCCAGGCCTGGGCCGCCCAGGCCGAGACCGACCCGCAGCTCCTCGACGACCTGGTCCAGGTCTTCGTCCAGGACGTGGCCGTCCGCGGCCCGCGCACCGCGATGCTGCTGCAGCGCTACGTCGCCTCCTGGACCGACCGCGACCACTTCCTCCCCCTGCCCCGCTCCGCCCAGGTCCTCGGCGCCGCCCTGAGCGCCGCACACCCCGAGGCCCAGCCCCCCGTCCGCCTCTTCGCCCAGCCCGTCCGTACCAGTCAGCCAGGAGGTGGCCGGTGAGCGAGCCGGTCTCGTTGATCGCCAACCAGGAACCGGTGCCCCGCATGGCGGTCGCGCCGACCAAGGCGAAGCAGCCGCACCTCGCGGTCGTCTACGCCACCGCCGCCGGCGAGGTGGAGTGCTTCGAGGGCCGCCCGATGACGCCCTCGCAGCAGTGGTTCTCCAGGTTCCGCACCCGCTACGAGGTCGACCTGCGGCCCCGTCAGCGCAGCGCGGTGCTCGGCCGCAACCCCGTCGTCTCCCAGGACGGGGTGCACGCCTTCGAGGTCAAGGTCGACTTCGCCTTCCGGATAGACGGCTGGGAAGGCGCCAAGAACTGGGTGCGCTCCGGCATCGAGGACGCGCTTCCCCTGGTCCACGGCTATCTGGTCAGCCGCTTCCACGGCGCCGGCCAGCGCTTCGCCATCGAGCACTCCTTCGAACTGCAGCGCTACCTCAACCAGTTGTGCGCCCAGCAGGTCACCCTCCCGGAGGGGCTGGTCGTCTACGGCTGCCAGGTCTCGGTACGGCCCGACGCCAAGTCCCTGGCCTACCTGGAGTCCCTGATCCAGGCGGGCCGCCAGGAGACCCTCGGCCAGGCCAACCACACGACCAACATGGGCGACGTGGTGCGCCAGGGCCAGCTGGAGGCCAAGCAGCAGGAGCTGGCCATGGAGGCCTCCGCCCGCCAGGCCAAGGCACTGGAAGGCGTCCGCATCGACAGCGAGGGCCTGATCAGGCAGTACATCAACACCCACCCCGAGGACGCGGCAGGCGCCTTCGAGATGCTGCGCAAACTGGAGGAGGCCCGGTTCGCCACCGCCGAGCTGCAGAACCAGCGCGCGCTCGCGCTGTTCCAGGCGATGGCCGACAAGAACCTGGTGCAGGCCGGCGACCTGGAGGTGATGCGCCAGCTGCTGACCGACGTCGTCGGCCGCGCCGCCGGCGCCGGACCCCAGCTGCCGTCCGCCGCCACCCCCCAGCTCGCCGGCGCCCGGCCCTGGGACGCCCCGCCGGCCCAGCTCCCGTCCGGGCCGGCCCAGGCCCGGCCGCCGTCCGCCGCCCCGGCGTACCCGCCGCCGGCCGCCGGGCCGGCCGGCTCCTCGTACAGCCCCTCGTACGGCTCCTCGTACACCCCGACCCAGACGCAGCCGGCCCATCCCGCCGGCTCCCCGATCACCCCGCCGTACTCAGGCCCGGCCGCCACCCCGGCCTACACCGCGCTGATCTACCTCGTCCTCGACGAGTCCGCCCGGGACTGCCTGGAGGAACTCAACCGGGGCCTGAGCGATCTGCACGCGGCCCTGTCCGGTGCCCCGGACGTCTCCCTGCGGGTGCGCCTGTCCGTGCTCGGCGTGGCCGCCACCACGGAACCCCGGCTGCAGCTCGCCACGGTGACCACCGCCACCGCCACGCCCCTGCTCACCGGCCGCCCGGGACTGTCGTACGGCCACGCCTTCCAGCTGCTGCGGACGGTCGTCGGCCAGGACGTCGGCGTGGTCAAGGCCGAAGGGGTGCAGGTGCTGCGGCCCATCGTGTACTTCGTCACCGGCGGCGCGCCCGACGACGACTGGCGGGGCGCCCACCACGCGCTCACCGACATCGGCGGCAACCCGGCCGCCCCGCACGTGATCGCGCTCGGCCTCGGCCGCGCCGACCCGCGCGCCGTACGCGCCGTGGCCACCCGGCCCGAGTTCGGGTTCATGGCCCCGCCGCACCAGGACGCCGTCTCCGCCGCCCACAGCTGCGCCGCCTTCCTGCGCGACAGCGTCGTCGGCTACGCGCGGCGCATCGCCTCCGGCGACCCGCAGTTCTCGGTGAGCCCGCCCGACGGCTTCCGGCAGGCCGAGGACGCCTACTGAGACCCAGCCACTCCCCACGCAGGCACCACGCAGTCGACAACAGTCCCCATCACGCAAGAACGGAACGACGATGATGGAAAGCAACCGGGGGCACTTGCTCCCCATCTACGTCCTCGCCGACGAGTCGGGCTCGATGACCGAGCACATAGACGACCTCAACGACGGCCTGCGCTCCCTGCACCAGGCGCTGCTCGGCGAGCCCATGGCCGCCGCCAAGGTGCGCTTCTCGGTGCTGGGCTTCTCCGACGACGTCGTCGAGCGCGTCCACCTGGTCGACCTGCGCAGCGCGGGCGAGTTCCCGCAGCTGCGCACCCGCGGCATGACCAGCTACCGCAACGCCTTCGAGGACCTGATCCGGCGCATCCCGAACGACGTGGCCGCCCTCAAGCGCGAGGGCTACCAGGTGCACCGGCCCGCCGTGTTCTTCCTCAGCGACGGCCTGCCCAACCACGGGGAGGACTGGCAGGACGCGTACCGCAGGCTCATCGACCGCCAGGCCACCCTCGGCGCGCCGAACATCATCGCCTGCGGCATCGTCGACGCCGACGCGCACACCATCAACCAGGTCGCCACCGAACCCCAGTTCGGGTTCGTCGCCAACCAGGGCGTCGACGTCGGCGCGGCCATCGCCAAGTTCTGCACGGCGCTCACCAAGAGCGTGATCTCCTCGGGCCGCTCGCTGGGCTCGGCCTCCCCGCAACTGGTGGTGGACAAGCCGGAAGGCTTCACCGTCGCGATCGACGTGATCTGAGGTGCCCTTGTTCCACAACCGCCGCTCCGAGGACGACCGTGGCGAACAGCGGCGCGAGCCACCCCACCCGCCCGCTCCGGCCCCGGCCCTGTACCGGGGACAGGAGCACGGCGCCGGGTACCCCGCGCAGGATCCGGCCCCGGCCGAGGGTGGGCCGGCGCCCGTCTACGACTGGCAGCGGGACGGCGCCTGGCCGCCCGGCGGCCCCACCGCCCGCCCGCCGGCCCCCGCCCCGGCCCCCGCCCCGGCGCCCGAACGCCAGTCCGCTCCCCGGCACGCGGGCGCGCCGGGCACGGTGGCCGCCGAGTGGCGGCCGATCCACCTCGGCACCGCGGCCCCCGAGTTCGACACCAAACCGCCCGCCCGTGTGCTGTCGTACCGCCCCGACACCGTGTGCGACGGCTGGTCCACGCCCGCGCTCGACGTGCGGCTCGCCTCCGTGCGCGGCTACGCCCACCGGGCCGAGGGCCGCCCCCGCGAGGACGACGTGGCCGCGGCCTGGGAGGAGACCACCGGCGCCGTGGTGTTCGCGGTCGCCGACGGCGTCTCCGACGCCGGCCAGCCGCACATCGGCTCCCAGCTGGCCTGCCGCAGCGCGATCGACGAACTGCTCAGGCAGGTGCGGGCGGGCGACGGCTTCGTCACCGACTGGCCCACGCTGCTCGGCACCGTCCACTGGCAGCTGCGCGCGCAGGCGGCCCGGCTGCTGAAGCGCCGGGACGGCCAGGACGCGAGCGTCGAGGAGACCGCCGACCTGCTGGCCACCACGCTGGTCGCCGGCGCGGCCACACCCACCCGGGACGGCGTGCGGGTGGCCCTGGTGTCGGTGGGCGACTCCGGGGCCTGGGCGATCAAGTACCAGGAGCTGTACCCGCTCAAGGGCGGCAAGACCCTCGGCGCCGACGGCCTGGTCTCCTCGGCGGTGCAGCCGCTGCCCTATGTGCCGGCCGATATCGAGCCGTTCCACTTCCATCTGGACCCGGCCAGTGTGCTGCTGCTCGGCACGGACGGCTTCGGCGACCCGGTGGGCGACGGCCGGGGCATGGTCGCCCGCCTCTTCGCCGAGGAACTCGGCGGCCCGCCGCCGCCGCTTGCCTTCGCCTACCTCCTCGACTTCTACCGGGAGACCTTCGACGACGACCGTTCCCTGATCGCCCTGTGGCCGCGCGCGGGGGCGCCGGGAGGGCAGCGATGAGCAACGTGCAGATGGCCTGGGTGCTGCCCGACAAGCTGGGCAGATACACCGACCACAGCCTGGGCAACGGCGGTCAGGGCGTCGTGTACGGCGTGCCGGACCCGCCGGGCCGGTTCGCCGGGGAGTACCTGGCGTACAAGGAGTACCTGCCGGTCGTGTCGTACGACGGCGACGCCCTGTACGACATGGTCTGCTTCCGCCAGCTGCTCGCCCCGTCCGACCGCGCCTTCCTCGACGAGCGGCTGACCTGGCCGCTCGCCCTGGTCTACCGCGGCGACACGCCCACCGACCCGCTGCCCTCCCGCAACCACGGGACCAAGGTCGTCGGCTTCCTGATGCGGCGGGTGACGTCGGCGTACGAACTGCACAGCCCCCAGCTGGGCGGCGTGAAACTGCAGGCGCTGGAGTTCCTGCTCAACGAAGACTCCTACGCCGTGAAGATCGGCCTGGACGTCGACGACGCCCAGCGGCTGGAACTGCTCCTCGACCTCGCCCGCACGGTCGAGCGGCTGCACCGGCACGGGGTCGTGGTGGGCGACCTGTCCCCGAAGAACGTGCTGTTCACGCTGAGCGGCGCGGCCCGCTGTCTGCTCATCGACTGCGACTCGATGCGCTACCGGGGCAAGGACGTGCTGGAGCAGGTCGACACCCCCGGCTGGGAGGTGCCCGAGTCGCAGAAGGCCACCTGGGCCTCCGACTCCTACAAGTTCGGGCTGCTCGCACTGCGCGTGTTCAACCGCGACCAGGACAGCCGGGACCCCGGTCCGCTGCGCGCCGTCTACAGCGAGCTGGCCGCCCTCGCCAACCGTGCCCAGAACCAGGACCCGCAGCGCAGACCTGAGCTGAAGGAGTGGCTGGGGCCGCTGGAGCTGGCGCACGGGCGGGCGGTCAAGCAGCGCGCGAGCGCCGCGATGCGAGCCCAGGCGCAAGCCCAGGCCCAGGCGCAGGCCCAGGCCCGGGCGCAGGCCCAGACGCAGACGCAGGCGCGGCCCCAGGCGCAGACTCCGACGGCGGCGTCCTCCATGCCGGGCCCGGCCCCGCTCTACGTCCCCTCGCCCCGGCCGGCCAAGCCCTCCTCCATCGGCAGCCGGGTGGTGGGCTGGCTGCTCGTCGCGGTGCTGGTCGGTTCGGTCGGCGGTTACGCGGCCACCCACATGGGCTCCACGGGCGACTCGCCCTCCGACTCCACGTCGACGGCCACCGGCACCCCGTTCTCCGCCGGCGGCTCCGGCGGCGGGACCGGCACGAGCTCGGGGGGCGAGACCACCCCTGGCCCGTCCACGGAGACCACCGCTTCCACGGTGGCCGAGGACTCGGGAGCGAGCGTCGACTTCTCCCAGGTCTCCTCCGACTCCTCGGCCCGGGAGATCGCCGGGATGTTCGCGAAGTTCTTCGGCGCGATCAACGAACACCGCTACGACACCGCCCTGAACTACTACGACCCGTCGACCAGCGTCGTCGACCTCGGCTCCGCCTCCGCCCGGTCCAAGTGGAAGGACGTCATGTCCACCACGAAGGACAGCGACTTCGTCCTCGGCAAGCTGGACACGGACGGCCAGTACACGCTCGCCACGCTGAACTTCACCAGCCACCAGGACGCGGGCTACGGGCCCTCGGGCAGCGCCGACGACACCTGCGACCAGTGGACGGTGACCTACCAGCTGACCGACAGCAACGGCTACCGGATCTTCAAGGCGCCGAGGGACGGCGTCAGTTACACCAGCTGCTGACGCCTCCCCGGCCCGGTTCCCTCACTCGCCGGCGGCCTGCCGTTTCAGCTGGTCCACCGAGCGGACCACCAGGGACTGACGCCCCGTCGTGATCCACCCCTGGGCCCGCCACTGCTCCAGCACCCGGCTCACCGTGCGCCGGGAGGTCAGCAGCAGCCCGGCCAGGTCGTCCTGGGACAGGGACAGGCCGATCCGGCGGCCCAGTCCGTCGCCGTCCGGCCGGCCGCAGCGCTCCACCAGGTCCAGGAGCAGCGCGGCCAGCCGGGCCGGGACCGGCTCGGTGATCCCGGCCCGCTGCCAGTCCGCCTCGCGCAGCCGCTGCGACAGCGTCTGCTCCAGGGCGGCGGCTATTCCGGGCCGGGCCCGGGCCAGGACGTGGAAGCGGGTGGCCGGGACGTGCAGCAGGTCGGCCGCGGTGGCCGTGAGCAGGGAGGCCGAGCGCCGCCCGCGCTCCACGGCGGCCTGCTCGCCGAGGAGTTCACCCGGGCCGCGCAGGGCGAGCAGGGCGCGGTAGCCGGCGTGCGACTGCGCGACGACCTTGACCCAGCCCCGGACCACGACGATCAGGTGGTCGGAGTCCTCGCCCTGCGTGACGAACTGCCGGTCGGGGTCCAGCGAGACGCGGGTCGCCGCCCGTTGCACCGCCGCACGGTCACCGGGGTCGAGAGCCTCCCAGAAGGGGGCGGGACGGATCGCCACCACGGCAGTGTGGCCCCGCCGTCGCGTCTCGAAACCTCCTGGGACTCATGTTCCCGTGGCCCACTGCCGCAGCGCGGCCCCGCTCGAGAAGGCGGCCACGTTCTCGTCGCGCGGATCGCTGGTGTACTGGTGGAAGCGCCACTTGGCCTTGATGCGGGGATGGCCGGCGGTGACGTAGTCGGCGATCCAGAGTCCGTCACCGGCGTAGGAGGTGCTGTCGATGTCCAGCCAGAAGTTGCGGTTGCAGTAGAGGACCACCCGGTTGTGCGGCCGCAGTGCCTTCAGCTCGCGGATGAAGCGGTCCTTCTCGGCGTTGCTCGCGTGCGTGCCGTCGCCGGTGGTCTCCCAGTCGACGGCGAGGACGTCACCCGCCTTCTCGGGCGTGTGCTGGAGGAAGTACTGCGCCTGCGCGGTGAGATCGCCGGGCCACAGGAAGTGGTAGAACCCGACGACCAGTCCGGCGTCCCGGCCCCGCTTGGTCTGGGCGGTGAGCCGGGGATTGACGTACGAACGGCCCTCCGTCGCCTTGATGAAGACGAAGGAGAGGCCGTCCGTGTCGTACGAGGACGACTGGTACGCGCTTACATCGATGCCGTGCAGCATGGGGGGACTCCCGGAGTGCCAGTGGGGGGAACAGGAGTTGACGGGAGTATGCCCACCCGGACTCCGGTTCAGCCCGCCCGGCAGGGCGGCCCGCCGCGCGCGACGAGGGGTTCCTGCCGACGGCGGTGTCAGCACTCGATGATGTTCACCGCGAGCCCGCCGCGGGCCGTCTCCTTGTACTTGACGCTCATGTCCGCGCCGGTGTCCTTCATCGTCTTGATGACCTTGTCCAGGGACACCATGTGGGAGCCGTCGCCGCGCATCGCCATGCGGGCCGCCGTGACGGCCTTCACCGCTGCCATGCCGTTGCGTTCGATGCAGGGGATCTGGACCAGGCCGCCGACCGGGTCGCAGGTCAGGCCGAGGTTGTGCTCCATGCCGATCTCGGCGGCGTTCTCGACCTGTTCCGGGGAGCCGCCGAGGACCTCGGCGAGGGCGCCGGCCGCCATGGAGCAGGCGGAGCCGACCTCGCCCTGGCAGCCGACCTCGGCGCCGGAGATGGAGGCGTTCTCCTTGAAGAGCATGCCGATGGCGCCGGCGGCGAGCAGGAAGCGGACCACGCCGTCCTCGTCCGCGCCGGGCACGAAGTTGATGTAGTAGTGCAGGACGGCCGGGATGATGCCCGCCGCGCCGTTCGTGGGGGCGGTGACCACGCGGCCGCCCGCCGCGTTCTCCTCGTTCACCGCCATCGCGTAGAGCGTGATCCACTCCATCGCGTACGCCAGGGGGTCGCCCTCGGCACGCAGTTGGCGGGCCGACATGGCCGCGCGACGGCGGACCTTGAGGCCGCCGGGCAGAATGCCCTCGCTGGACAGGCCGCGCGTCACGCACTCCCGCATCACCCGCCATATCTCCAGCAGGCCCGCGCGGATCTCCTCCTCGGTACGCCAGGCCCGCTCGTTCTCCAGCATCAGGGAGGAGATGGACAGGCCCGTCTCCCTGGTCAGGCGCAGCAGCTCGTCGCCCGTGCGGAAGGAGTACTTCAGGACCGTGTCGTCCAGCACGATGCGGTCCGCGCCGACCGCGTCCTCGTCCACGACGAAGCCGCCGCCGACCGAGTAGTACGTCTTGCTGAGCAGCTCCGCGCCCGAGGAGTCGTACGCCCACAGGGTCATGCCGTTGGCGTGGTAGGGCAGGGCCTTGCGGCGGTGCAGGAGCAGGTCGTCGTCGAAGGAGAACGGGATCTCGTGCTCGCCCAGGAGGCTGATGCGCCCGGATTCCCTGATGCGGGCCACCCGGTCGTCGGCCGTCGCCACGTCCACCGTGCGCGGCGAGGAGCCCTCCAGGCCGAGCAGCACCGCCTTGGGCGTGCCGTGGCCGTGGCCGGTCGCGCCGAGGGAGCCGTACAGCTCGGTGCGTACCGACGTGACGGAGCCGAGCAGCTCCTCGTTGCGCAGGCGCCGCGCGAACATCCGCGCCGCGCGCATCGGGCCGACCGTGTGGGAGCTGGACGGGCCGATACCGATCGAGAACAGGTCGAAGACCGAGATGGCCACGGTGACTCCTCAATTGCGGGGGTGGCGGGGCACCCGGTGCGTCCGGGTGCCCCGCCGGGGCTTACTTGTTCAGACCCGGGTACAGCGGGTGCTTGTCCGCCAGGGCCTTGACCCGGGCGGCCAGGGCCGTCGCGTCGGCCGTCCCGAAGGGGGAAGGCGCCTTCAGCGTCTCGGCGATCACGTCCGCCACCTCGGCGAAGTCCTCGGCCTGGAAGCCGCGGGTCGCCAGGGCCGGCGTACCGATGCGTAGACCCGAGGTCACCATCGGCGGACGCGGGTCGTTCGGGACGGCGTTGCGGTTGACCGTGATGCCGACCTCGTGCAGACGGTCCTCGGCCTGCTGGCCGTCCAGCTCCGACTCGCGCAGGTCCACCAGGATCAGGTGCACGTCGGTGCCGCCGGTCAGCACGTTCACGCCGGCCTCGCGGGCGTCCGGCGCGGTCAGCCGCTCGGCGAGCAGCCTGGCACCCTCCACCGTACGACGCTGGCGCTCGGCGAACTCCTCGGAGGCGGCGACCTTGAAGGAGACCGCCTTGGCCGCGATCACGTGCTCCAGGGGACCGCCCTGGAAGCCCGGGAAGACGGACGAGTTCAGCTTCTTCGCGAAGTCCTTCTTCGCCAGGATGATGCCGCCGCGGGGGCCGCCGAGGGTCTTGTGGGTCGTGGAGGTGACCACGTCCGCGTACTCGACCGGGTTCGGGTGCAGTCCGGCCGCGACCAGGCCCGCGAAGTGCGCCATGTCGACCCACAGGTACGCGCCGACCTCGTCGGCGATCCGGCGGAACTCGGCGAAGTCCAGCTGCCGGGGGTACGCCGACCAGCCCGCGATGATCACCTTCGGGCGGTGCTCCCTGGCGAGCTTCTCCAGCTCGGCCATGTCGACCAGGCCGGTCTCGTCCACGTGGTAGGCGACCACGTCGAACTGCTTGCCGGAGAAGTTCAGCCGCATCCCGTGGGTCAGGTGGCCGCCGTGCGCCAGGTCCAGGCCGAGAATGGTGTCGCCGGGCTGGGCCAGCGCGAACAGCGCGGCCTGGTTGGCGGAGGCGCCGGAGTGGGGCTGCACATTGGCGTACTCGGCGCCGAACAGCTCCTTGACCCGGTCGATCGCGATCTGCTCGGCGACGTCCACGTGCTCGCAGCCGCCGTAGTAGCGGCGGCCCGGGTAGCCCTCGGCGTACTTGTTGGTGAGGACCGAACCCTGCGCCTCCATGACCGCGAGCGGAGCGAAGTTCTCCGAGGCGATCATCTCGAGGGTGGACTGCTGGCGGCGCAGCTCGGCGTCGACGGCGGCGGCGACGTCCGGGTCGAGCTCGTGCAGGGGCGTATTAAGAACGGACATCAGATGTACGACTCCTCAGCCGGCGGAAAAGGCGGTGTACTCGTCGGCGGACAGCAGGTCGGCCGGCTCCTCGGTGACGCGTACCCTGAACAGCCAGCCGCCCTCGAAGGGGGCGGAGTTCACCAGGGACGGATCGTTGACGACGTCCTCGTTCACCTCGGTGACCTCGCCGGCGACCGGGGAGTACAGGTCGCTGACCGACTTCGTCGACTCCAGCTCGCCGCAGGTCTCGCCCGCGGCCACGGTGTCACCGACCTCGGGGAGCTGGACGAACACGACATCGCCGAGCGCGTTGGCCGCGTGCTCCGTGATGCCGACCGTCGCGACGCCGTCCTCGGCGGCCGACAGCCACTCGTGCTCCTTGCTGTAGCGCAGCTGCTGCGGGTTGTTCATGGCCTGGATTCTCCTGTACGCGGGGGAGTGCTGCTGAATCGGGGACTGCGGGAAACACTGGTGAGCAGGCGAAATGTGCGCAGGGTCACGTCCGGCCCGGCGGGCCGCGCCCAGTGTCCGCCTCTGGCGCCCAGTGTCTACTTCTGGCGCTTGTAGAACGGCAGTGCCACGACCTCGTACGGCTCGTGCCTGCCCCGGATGTCCACGGCGACGCCCGCCGTGCCCGGCGCCGAGTGCGCCGCGTCGACGTACGCCATGGCGATCGGCCGGCCCAGCGTGGGGGAGGGCGCGCCGGAGGTGACCTCGCCGACCACCTCGCCGCCCGCCACCACCGGGTACCCGGCGCGCGGCACCCGGCGGCCCTCGGCGACCAGGCCGACCAGCACCCGGGGCGGGTTCGCCCGGGCCCGCTCGGCCGCCTCGGCGAGCGCCTCGCGCCCCACGAAGTCGCCTTCCTTGCCGAACTTCACCACCCGGCCGAGCCCGGCGTCGAAGGGGGTGAGGGAGGTGCTCAGCTCGTGCCCGTACAGCGGCATGCCCGCCTCCAGGCGCAGGGTGTCCCGGCAGGACAGCCCGCAGGGGACGAGACCGACGCCCTCGCCCGCCCCGGTCAGCGCCTGCCACAGCTCCACGGCGTGCTCGGGCCGCACGAACAGCTCGAAGCCGTCCTCGCCGGTGTAGCCGGTGCGGGCGATGAGGGCCGGTACGCCGGCGACCGTGCCCGGCAGACCGGCGTAGTACTTCAGACCGTCGAGGTCGGCGTCGGTGAGGGACTTGAGGATGCCGGGGGACTCCGGGCCCTGGACGGCGATCAGCGCGTAGGCGTCCCGGTCGTCGCGTACCTCGGCGTCGAAACCGGTCGACCGCTCCACCAGCGCGTCGAGCACGACCTGGGCGTTGGCGGCGTTGGCGACCACCATGTACTCGGCCTCGGCCAGCCGGTAGACGATCAGGTCGTCCAGGATGCCGCCGTCGGCCCGGCAGATCATGGTGTAGCGGGCACGGCCGACGCCGACGGCGGCGATGTCGCCCACCAGCGCGTGGTTCAGCAGCTGGGCCGCCTGCGGCCCGGTGACCGTGATCTCGCCCATGTGGGAGAGGTCGAAGAGGCCGGCCCTGGTGCGCACGGCCAGGTGCTCGTCGCGCTCGGAGCCGTAGCGCAGGGGCATGTCCCAGCCCGCGAAGTCGGTCATGGTCGCGCCCAGCGCGCGATGCACGGCATCGAGCGCGGTGAGCCGCGTCTGTACGGGGTCGGTACTGCTCATCGGACGGTCGTCTCCCAAGGCATGACGGGCGAGGTCGTTCCTCCCCATCTGTCATCGGAACCTGAGAGGTTCGCCATGATCCGCCCGCAGGGGAGTTCATGGTTTGCACCTTGGGTGGAGCCACTGACACAGCGGCCCGCTTTTCAGATGTGCCTCGCCCGCGCGGTAACGGGGCCTGAGAGATTCAAGGGAGGGACTTGCTCCTTCGGCGCCCCAGAGCGCTGCTGCTGGGGACTCTCCCGCGCGGATTCAAGCGGCCGGTATGCAGTTGGCGCGGCCATCATTGCATGCCCCGCCGCCGCCCGACAGGGCGATCCACTTGTGACAGCCCTGTGGCCGGACGCGGACGGAACCGCGAGACCCGTGCATTACCTTCTCTTTACATTAGGTGGGGAGAACCTTTCCTGAGCACAGGGAGGACGATCACGGTGAACAGGACCACGGCCTACGCGACGGACACGGGCCTCGCGGTGCCCCGGCAGCCCGCCGCCCCGGCCCGCGAGCGCCACGCCCGGCGGCCGGCGCCGGTCGTCCGCGATCTGCGCGACCGCGCCGGCCACAGCCCGCACGCCCTGCTCTTCGGCCCCCGCGACCTGGTCGTGGTCACGGGCCTGCCCGGCAGCGGCAAGTCGACCCTCATGCACCGCGCGGTCCAGGGCGTACGCGTCGACTCCCAGGACGCCCGGGACGGCTGGGCCCGCCGCATGCCCCGCTTCCTGCCGTACGCGCTCTACCGCCCCCTGGTCCGCCTCGCCCACTTCGCCGGACTGCGCCGCGCCCTGCGCGGCGGCGGGGGAGTCGTCGTGCACGACTGCGGGACGCAGGCCTGGGTGCGCGGCTGGCTGGCCAGGGAGGCCCGCCGCCGGGGCGGCACCCTCCATCTGATCCTCCTCGACGTCACCTCCCGGACGGCGCTCAAGGGCCAGCGCGAACGGGGCCGCGGCGTCTCCCGGTACGCCTTCCTGCGCCACCGCCGGGCGGCGGCCCGCCTCTTCGCCGGGGTGGAGAAGGGCGAGCTGCCCGGCGGCTGCGGCTCGGCGGTGCTGCTGGACCGGGACGCGGCGGACGTCCTGCACCGCATCGGCTTCACGGGATGAGGCCCTGTCACAGGCACCCGCTAGCCTTTCTGGCCACAGCAGTGGTTACCAGCAGGCGGTAGGCAGATGGACTTCCCGGATCTCCCGGCGGATCTTCCCGCGGGCTTCCCGGCACAGACACACCCCCACCCACACGGCGGATGGCCGGGCAACGAGCTGGAGGAGGTGCTCTCGGCGTCCCTCGGCATACCGGCGGCCGCCGGCCGGATCGTCGAGGTGCTGGGCCGCAGCTTCCTGTGGATACCGCTGCCCAGCGGCGGCGGCCCGCACAGCGGCCCCCTCGACCTGCCCACCCTGGAGATCGACGGCCAGGCCTACGTCCCGGTCTTCAGCTCCGAGGAGCAGTTCCGCCAGGCCGCCGGCTCCCACCTGTCGTACACCATCGCCCCCGCGGTGGAGTTCGCCCGCGGTCTGCCGCCGCAGGTCGGCATCGCCGTCAACCCCGACGGCGTGGTCGGCGTCCCGCTGCCGCCGGAGGCGGTGGCCGAGCTGTGCCGCGCCGGCCGTACCCCCCTGGACGGCCCGGCCAGTGGCGGCCGGGTCCGCCTCTTCGAGCCGGACTGGCAGGACGACCCGGTCGACTTCCTCGCCGCCGCGTCCGCCGAGTTCGCCCTGACGGGGGTGGTCGTCACGGCCCGCCGCTGCCTGGCCGTGATCGAGACGGCGGACCCGGTGATGTTCGTGGGAGTGGAACTCTCCCAGTGGGAGGGCGATCTGCGCGCCCTGCCCCTGGAGGCCCTCGGCAAGGCCCTGGGCCGGATCCAGGTCCCCTGGCCGGTCAACCTGGTCCTCCTGGACGTGACCGAGGACCCGGTGGCCGACTGGATGAAGCACCACGTCCGCCCCTTCTATCAGCACGGTCACCTCTGATCCCACCGGTCCTGCTGGGGGCGGTGCCGTGCGGAGCCGCGGCGCGCGGGCCCGGCAGGTCACGAACGAACCGCACCCGCGGAGGAACCTCAGGTCCCGGGCCCCCGGGCGCTTAAGCTGATTCCACACGCGGGCCATCCTCGAAGGGGCGGTACAACAGGTGAGCGCGACCGGCAGCGGCAGCGTCGAGCACATGCTGCGCCAAGTCACTCCTGGGCGCTACGACGCCTACGAGGCACTGCTGCGCGCCCTCGCGACCCCCTCCTCCGGCCAGGTCTGGATGCTCCTGTGGCACGGCCAGTCCGGCTCCCCGGACGCCCAGTACGGGAACATGGAGGTCGACGGCTACGGCTACGCCCCCTGCGTCACCTCCGCCCAGGAACTGTCGGCCAGCGGCTGGAACCGTTCCTACGAGGTGGCCGACGGGATCGACGTCGCCCGCACCCTCTACCCGGACCACTTCGGCCTCTGGCTCAACCCGCACGCCCCGGGCGGCGGCGTCGGCATCCCCTGGCTCGACCTGCGCCGCATCGCCACCGGTCTGGACCGCCAGCCCGCCGGCCCGCTGCGCCTGTCCGAACCCGGCATCGAGGTCCCGCAGTTCTACGCCCTGCTCACGCAGAACGCGCACCGAACCCCCGCGCTGCGCTCCCTGCGCCGCGCCTGGGTGCAGCCCGCGCTCGGGGCGCCGTACCTCGCCATCGGCCTGGACGTCTTCGACACCTCGCCGGCCGCCGTCGACTCGGTGCGCGCGATGATGCAGCAGTCCGTCGGCGCGGTTCCGGACGGTCTGCCGGTGTCGACGGTCGCGATGACCGACGAGTACGACCCGGTCGTGATGTGGATGAGAGCCAACGCCCGCCCGTTCTACGACCGTGAGGCGCACGCCGTCGCCCAGCCGCCGGCCCCCACCGCCGGATACGGCTACCCGCCCGCCCGCGGCGCCTACTGACCGTCGGCCGACCCCCGCGCCGAACGGCCTCGGGTCGCCCGTAGAGTTTTCCGTGTCGTCGGACCTCTTCGCGCGTAGATGACCGCCGAAGGACCCGATGTGCGAGGAATCAGCGTTTTGTCACAACTGCCCCGCGTCCGAGGGGCGTTACCCACTGTTCGGATAACGGAATCCTCCGCACTGCATCACGGTTGCGCATACTTTCGCCGTCAGCTCTGGCGGGTGATCGCGGCCACGCTGAAGACTCGCGAGTCAGACACGAGGTCGACGGCCTCGTGATCGAGTGCAAGTCGACAAAGCCGCTAATCCGCGGCAGGCACAGGCCGGTCACCACCGGCGAGAGGGGTCGGGTCATAGTGACCGCACCGATCGAGACCACCGGGGCGGCAGCCGAGGTACGGCCGGAGGCCGTGCTGGAGGGTGCCGATAAGGGGCAGATCGAGGGCCGTTCCCTTGGACAGATCGCCTGGTCCAGATTCAAGCGGGACAAGGTCGCGGTGGCCGGCGGCATCATCGTGATCGTGCTGATCGTCGCCGCGATCCTGTCGCGGCCCATCCAGGCGATGTTCGGCCTCGACCCCAACGCCTTCCACCAGGACCTGATCGTGCCCGACACCTCGCTGCCCAAGGGCAGCTGGGGCGGCATGAGCCTGTCCCACCCGCTGGGCGTGGACCCGAAGTTCGGGCGTGACATCGCCACCCGCGTCCTGGAGGGCTCCTGGGTCTCCCTGGTGGTCGCCTTCGGAGCCACGATCCTGTCCAACGTGATCGGCGCGGTCATGGGTGTCGTAGCGGGCTACTACGGCGGACGGGTCGACTCGATCATCAGCCGGCTGATGGACATCTTCCTGGCCTTCCCCCTCCTGCTGTTCGCGATCGCCATCTCCGCGACCCTGCAGGGCGGTGCCTTCGGCCTCAACGGTCTGCCGCTGCACCTGAGCGTGCTCATCTTCGTCATCGGCTTCTTCAACTGGCCCTATCTGGGCCGGATCGTGCGCGGACAGACCCTCGCCCTGCGCGAGCGCGAGTTCGTGGACGCCTCCCGGGGCATGGGCGCCAAGGGCCCGTACATCCTGTTCCGCGAGCTGATGCCCAACCTGGTCGGCCCGATCATCGTCTACTCGACGCTGCTGATCCCGACCAACATCCTCTTCGAGGCGTCCCTGAGCTTCCTCGGCGTCGGCATCCAGCCGCCGCAGGCGTCCTGGGGCGGCATGCTCCGGGAAGCCGTCACGTACTACCAGGTCGATCCCCAGTACATGATCGTGCCAGGGCTCGCCATCTTCGTCACCGTCCTGGCGTTCAATCTGCTCGGCGACGGTCTCCGCGACGCTCTCGACCCCCGCGGCCGCTAGGCAGCTCCGAGAGCCCATCAAGTTTTCCGATTATGGAGGGGAAGCAGACCATCATGCGAAGGTCAGCGCTGGCCGCGGTCGCGGCCATCGGCTCCGCGAGCCTGCTCGTTGCAGGCTGCAGCAAGGCCGATGACAACAACAACAACCCGAAGGCGGCCGGTGCCAACGCGGCGACCAAGGGTGTCGTCAACGCGTCCGACAAGAAGGGTGGCACGGTCACCTACGAGATGTCGGACGTTCCGGACTCGTTCGACCCGGGCAACACGTACTACGCGTACATGTACAACTTCAGCCGGCTGTACGCCCGTCCGCTGATGACGTTCCAGCCCGCGCCCGGCGAGAAGGGCAACACCCTCGTCCCGGACCTCGCGGCGAGCAAGGGCGTCTCCAGCGACGGCGGCAAGACCTGGACGTACAAGCTGCGTGCGGGCCTGAAGTACCAGGACGGCACGCCGATCACCTCGAAGGACGTCAAGTACGCCGTCGAGCGGTCCAACTTCGCGCGTGACGTGCTGTCGCTCGGCCCCAACTACTTCCAGCAGTACATGCAGGACGGCGACAAGTACAAGGGCCCGTACAAGGACAAGGACCCCAAGGGCCTGTCCTCGATCGAGACGCCGGACGACACCACGATCGTCTTCCACCTGAACCGTTCCTTCCAGGAGTTCGACTACCTGGTGGCGGCCCCGCAGACGGCCCCGGTGCCGCAGGCCAAGGACACCGGCGTCGACTACGTCAAGCACATCGTGTCCTCCGGCTCCTACCAGTTCCAGAGCTACGAGGACGGCAAGCAGGCCGTTCTCGTCCGCAACAAGAACTGGGACCCGAAGACCGACCCGCTGCGCAAGCAGCTGCCGGACAAGATCGTCGTCAACCTGAAGGTCAACCAGGAGACGATCGACAAGGACCTGCAGTCCGGTGACGCCACCGTCGACCTCGCCGGTGCCGGCGTCCAGGCCTCGACCCAGGCCAGCCTGATCAACTCGGCGGACGGCAAGGCCAGCACGGACAACACCTACGGTGGCCGCCTCGTCTACGCGGCGCTGAACACCAAGGTCAAGCCGTTCGACAACGTCGCCTGCCGCAAGGCCGTCGAGTACGCCATCGACAAGGTCTCGGTGCAGACCGCAGAGGGCGGCCCGATCCGCGGTGACATCGCCTCCACCGTGCTCCCGCCGGACATCACCGGCTACCAGAAGGCCGACGCCTACGCGACCCCGGGCAACAAGGGTGACGTGGCCAAGGCCAAGGAGCAGCTGAAGGCCTGCGGCCAGACGACGATCAACACCAACATCTCGGCCCGCTCCGACCGTCAGTCGGAGGTCGACGCGGCCACGGCGATCATCAGCTCGCTGAAGAAGGTCGGCATCAACGCCTCCCTGAAGCAGTACCCGCAGGGCAAGTACTTCACCGACTACGCGGGCGTGCCGAAGTTCACCGAGCAGCAGAACATCGGCATCATCATGATGCAGTGGGGCGCCGACTGGCCGTCCGGCTACGGCTTCCTGCAGCAGATCCTGAACAGCAAGGCCATCAGCCAGTCCGGCAACACGAACCTGTCGCAGTTCCAGAACAACGACGTCGACGCCAAGCTGGCCCAGGCCATCGCCTCCCCGGACGTGGCCACGCGCAACGGCCTGTACGCGGACATCGACAAGATCGCCATGGACCAGGCGGTCATCGTCCCGCTGACCTACTTCAAGGTCCTGCTGTACCGCTCGCCCTGGGCGACCAACGTGGTCTCCACGGCCGCCTTCAGCGGTCAGTACGACTACCTCAACCTCGGCACCACGAAGAAGTAGCAGCCCCGGAAGGCAGGTGAAGGCATTGGTGCCCGCGGGCTTCGCGGCCCGCGGGCACCAGCGCCGGTCCCCGTGATCTCGTACATCCTCCGTCGGACGCTCGCGGCAGTGATCCTGCTGCTGGTCGTCTCCGCGGTCACCTTCGCCATCTTCTTCGTGCTGCCGCGACTCGCCGGCCAGACGGCGGACCAGCTGGCGCAGCAGTACATGGGCAAGAGCCCGTCGAAGTCGGACATCGCCGCGGTCAAGCACAACCTCGGTCTGGACCAGCCCGTTTACGTCCAGTACTGGCACTTCATCAAGGGGCTCGTGGCGGGCGCCACCTACAACCTCGGCCCCACCACGGTGCACTGCAACGCACCCTGCTTCGGCTACTCGTTCAAGTCGCACGAAGAGGTCTGGCCGCAGCTCACCTCCCGCCTTCCGATCACCCTGTCGCTCGCCCTCGGGGCGGCCGTCCTGTGGCTGGTCTCCGGTGTGGCCGTCGGCGTCGTCTCCGCGCTCAAGCCGCGCTCGTTCTTCGACCGCAGCTTCATGGGCGTCGCCCTCGCCGGTGTCTCGCTGCCCATGTTCTTCACGGGCAACCTGGCGATCCTGCTCTTCACCTACAAGTGGCCGATCTTCGGCCGCACCTACGTCCCGTTCACCGACAACCCCTCGCAGTGGGCCAACACGCTGTTCCCGGCGTGGTGTTCGCTCGCGTTGCTCTACTCCGCCATCTACGCCCGGCTCACCCGCTCGGGCATGCTGGAGACGATGAACGAGGACTTCATCCGCACGGCCCGCGCCAAGGGCCTGCGTGAGCGCAAGGTCGTGGTCCGGCACGGACTGCGCGCCGCGCTCACCCCGATCATCACCGTCTTCGGCATGGACCTCGGTCTGCTGCTCGGCGGTGCGGTGATCACCGAGACCGTGTTCTCGCTGCACGGCATCGGCCAGTACGCGGTGCAGGCCATCGACGACAATGACCTGCCCCCCATCCTCGGCGTCACCCTGCTGGCCGCCATCTTCGTCGTCATCGCAAATCTCCTGGTGGACCTGTTGTATGCCGCCGCCGACCCGCGCGTGAGGCTCTCGTGACCGAACTGTCCAAGACCGGTGCCGCAGTGGGGGAGCCCACTTCCCCCGGCAAGACACCCGAGGCCTTCCTCGAGGTCCGCGACCTCAAGGTGCACTTCCCGACCGACGACGGCCTGGTCAAGTCCGTCGACGGGCTCAGCTTCAAGCTGGAGAAGGGCAAGACCCTCAGCATCGTCGGCGAGTCGGGCTCCGGTAAGTCCGTCAGCTCGCTGGCCATCATGGGCCTGCACCGGCTGGGCGCGCGCGGCAAGAACGTGCAGATGTCCGGCGAGATCTGGCTGGACGGCAAGGAACTGGTCTCCGCCGCCCCGGACGAGGTGCGCAGGCTGCGCGGCCGCGAGATGGCGATGATCTTCCAGGACCCGCTGTCCGCGATGCACCCGTACTACAAGATCGGCGACCAGATCGTCGAGGCGTACCGGGTACACCACGACGTCAGCAAGAAGGTCGCCCGCGCGCGGGCCGTCGAGATGCTCGACCGGGTCGGCATCCCCGAGCCCGGCAAGCGCGTCGACAGCTACCCGCACGAGTTCTCCGGCGGTATGCGCCAGCGCGCGATGATCGCCATGGCGCTGGTCAACAACCCCGAACTGCTCATCGCGGACGAGCCGACCACCGCCCTCGACGTCACCGTGCAGGCGCAGATCCTGGACCTGATCCGGGACCTGCAGAAGGAGTTCGGCTCCGCGGTCATCATCATCACCCACGACCTCGGCGTGGTCGCCGAGATCGCGGACGACGTGCTGGTGATGTACGGCGGCCGGTGCGTGGAGCGCGGGCCCGTCGACGAGATCTTCGAGAAGCCGCAGCACCCCTACACCTGGGGCCTGCTCGGCTCGATGCCCCGGATCGACCGCGAGACCTCCGACCGGCTCATCCCGGTCAAGGGCCAGCCGCCGAGCCTCATCAACGTCCCCTCGGGCTGCGCCTTCCACCCGCGCTGCCCCTACGCGGACATCCCCAAGGGGAACGTCACCCGCACGGTGCGTCCCGAACTGGAGCAGGTGGGCGGCGGGCACTGGTCCGCGTGCCACCTCTCGGCGGAGGACCGTACGCGGATCTGGACCGAAGAGATTGCGCCGAAGCTGTGAGTGAGACGAAGAAGAACGAGTCCGCGAGCGGCTCCGCGAACGGGTCGGGGTCCGGTTCCGGTTCCGCCGACGGTGAGGTGCTGCTCAAGGTCGAGGGCCTGACCAAGCACTTCCCGATCAAGAAGGGGATCCTGCAGCGGCAGGTCGCCGCGGTGAAGGCCGTCGACGGCATCGACTTCGAGGTGCGCAAGGGCGAGACCCTGGGCGTGGTCGGCGAGTCGGGCTGCGGCAAGTCGACGATGGGCCGGGTCATCACCCGCCTCCAGGACCCGACGGGCGGCTCGATCCACTTCGAGGGCCAGGACATCACACGGCTGAGCACCGGGCAGATGCGTCCGCTGCGCCGTGACATCCAGATGATCTTCCAGGACCCGTACGGCTCCCTGAACCCCCGGCACACCATCGGCTCGATCGTCTCGGCGCCGTTCAGGCTGCAGGGTGTGGAGCCCGAGGGCGGGGTGAAGAAGGAGGTCCAGCGGCTGCTGTCGCTGGTGGGTCTGAGCCCCGAGCACTACAACCGCTACCCGCACGAGTTCTCCGGCGGTCAGCGCCAGCGCATCGGCATCGCCCGCGCGCTCGCCCTGAAGCCGAAGCTGGTGGTGGCCGACGAGCCGGTGTCCGCGCTGGACGTGTCGATCCAGGCCCAGGTGGTCAACCTCATGGACGACCTCCAGGAGGAACTCGGCCTCACGTACGTGATCATCGCGCACGACCTGTCGGTGGTACGGCACGTGTCGGACCGCATCGCGGTGATGTACCTCGGCAAGATCGTCGAACTGGCCGACCGCAGCTCGCTGTACGAGGCGCCGATGCACCCGTACACCAAGGCGCTGATGTCCGCGGTCCCGGTGCCGGACCCGAAGCGCCGGGGCGCCAAGAGCGAGCGCATCCTGCTCCGCGGTGACGTGCCGTCCCCGATCGCGCCGCCCTCCGGGTGCCGGTTCCACACCCGCTGCTGGAAGGCGACGGAGATCTGCACGACGACCGAGCCGCAGCTCGTGGAGCTGAAGCCCGGCCAGCGGGTCGCCTGCCACCACCCGGAGAACTTCGCCGACCAGGCCCCCCAGGACACGGTCCTCCTCTCGGCGGCACGAGAGGCCTCGGAACTGGTGGGCACCGCGGTGACCTCCACCACCCCGCCCGAGCCGGCGGCTACCGCCGAGCCCGAGCCGACGTCTGAAATCGAGCCGGAGCCCGGAGCCGAGGCCAAGTCCGCGACTGATGCGGAGCCGGTGGCCGAGGTCAAGTCCGCGACTGATGCGGAGCCGGTGGCCGACGGCGAGTCTGTGGCTGAGCCGGTGGCCGACGGCGAGTCTGTGGCTGAGCCGGTGGCCGGCGGCGAGTCCGCGGCTGATGCCGAGTCGGGCACTGCCGCCGAGTCCGGGGCTGAGGTGGAGTCGGTAACTGACGGCGAGTCGGCGGCCGACACTGAGCCCGAGTCCGACGCCGAGCGCAAGGCCGGCGGCAAGCCCGCTGCCGAGGCCGAGCCAAAGGCCGACTGACGCGGAGCCGGGGGCCCGGCACCGCCCCTGTGGCTGGTGCCGGGCCCCGGTCCGTGTACGACTGCAGGGGCCGCCCGGCGAGGGCTGATGCCGGTCTGGCGGCCGGCGTCGAGCCGTCGGCTGCCAAGTCGGCGGTCTACGGTGAGGCGGTAGCCGATACCTCGGGCGAGGGGGCCGAGGCCGCGGAGAAGGCGGGCGACGAGCCCACGCCCAACGCGGAGCCCGCCGTCAACCCGCGGCTAGGACCAGGCGTCGCCTGACGCCGAGTCCCCGCCGACCCACCTCCGGAACAGAGCGCACGCCCCGCCAAGCCCACAGGGCGACCGCGCCTCAGGACCAAGCCCGCAGCCCGCGTTGAAGCACCCACCCCCGGCCAAGCCCGCAAGGCGCTCGGAACCCCTCCGTCAAGCCCGCAGCATGCGACGGACTCCCACCGCCAAGCCCGCAGCCCGCGTTGAAGCACCCACCCCCGGCCAAGCCCGCAAGGCGCTCGGAACCCCACCGCCAGGCCCGCAGCATGCGACGGACTCCCACCGCCAAGCCCGCAGCCCGCGTTGAAGCACCCACCCCCGGCCAAGCCCGCAGCATGCGACGGACCCCCTCCGCCAAGCCCGCATCAGGTGAACGGCCCCCCACCGCCAAGCCCGCTGCAAGTGAGGGTCGTCCAGGAGTCAACCGAGCAGTCGCACATGACAAGTGGGCAAAGTCATGTACATGCCCGCACGGCAGGGTGCAGAGTCGTCCCCGTCCGTCCACTGATCGGAACACGCTCGAAGGGACGACCATGGCATTCTCCCGTTCGGCACGGGCCGGGGCCCTCGCCACCGCGGCTGCCTCCTTCCTCCTCATCGCGGCCGCCCCCGCCCCCACCCCCGGCGGGCCCGGCATCGGCGACACCTACTTCCCCCAGCTGGGCAACGGCGGCTTCGACGCCCGCCACTACGACCTGGACGTGGCGTACGACCCGGCCACCGCCCGCCTCGACGGCCGTACGACGCTCACCGCACGTGCCACCCAGGCCCTCTCGTCCTTCGATCTGGACCTGCAGAAACTGGAGGTCACACGGGTCGAAGTGAACGGCAGACCCGCCCGGTTCACACGCGACGGCGACGAGATGACCATCATCCCGCACAGTCCCCTGCCCAAGGGCCGCACCTTCACCGCCACCGTCACCTACGGCGGGGTGCCCGAACCCCTCGGCGGACCCATCGTGTTCGGCTCGCACTACGGCTGGATGAAGACCGCCGACGGCGTCTTCGTCGCCTGCGAGCCCAACGCCGCCTCCACCTGGTTCCCGTCCAGCGACCACCCCTCCGACAAGGCCACCTACGACATCCGCATCAAGGCGCCCGAGGGACTGACCGCCGTCTCCAACGGGCGGCTGGTCTCGACGTACGACAAGGGCGGCTCGACGTACACCCACTGGCGCGAGAGCAGGCCCATGGCCACCTACCTCGCGACCGCGACCATCGGCAAGTTCGACGTGCGGACCGGCCGGACCCCCGGCGGCATCCCCATCTACGTCGCCATCGACCCCGCCCTGAAGAACGGCAACGCGGTCGACGTGTACGCCGTCACCGCCGCCGCCACCGACTACTGGTCGCGGGTCTTCGGCCCGTACCCCTTCGAGGAGACCGGCGCGATCGTCGACGACATGCCGGAGGCCGGTTTCTCGCTGGAGGTGCAGAGCAAGCCCGCCTACTCCGCCGTGCGCAACGAGACGACGATCGTGCACGAACTGGCCCACCAGTGGTTCGGCGACTCGGTCAGCGTCGAACGGTGGAAGGACATCTGGCTCAACGAGGGCTTCGCCACCTACGCCCAGTGGCTGTGGGCGGAGCACCAGGGCACCCGCTCGGCCCACGACGCCTTCCTGGCCACCTACAACGGCATCCCCGCCGGCTCCGCCTTCTGGCAGACCGAGGTCGCCGACCCGCAGCGCGACACCATGTTCGCCTCCGCCGTCTACCAGCGCGGCGCGATGACCCTCCAGGCCCTGCGCGAGCGGATCGGTGACAAGGCCTTCTTCAGGCTGCTGCCCGCGTGGACGAGCCTGCACCGCTACGGCAACGCCGACACCGCCGACTTCGTCCGCCTCGCCGAGCGCGTCAGCGGGCAGAAGCTCGACGATCTCTTCCAGACCTGGCTTTTCACCACAGGTAAGCCGACCCTGTAGGCCCGGCAGACCTGGCTTTGTAAGGTTGAGGCGCCCCGCCGGGTGAGAATGGCAGGGTGCAGCAGCTCCAGCTGATCTTCAGTCCCTCCGTCCAGCACACGCTCGATGTCATCGGCATCTTCGTGTTCGCGATCTCCGGCGCGCTGCTGGCCGTCCGCAAGAACTTCGACGTCTTCGGCATCGCCGTACTCGCCGAGGTCACCGCGCTGGGCGGAGGGCTCTTCCGCGACCTGGTCATCGGGGCCGTACCGCCGGCCGCCTTCACGGACCTCGGGTACTTCGTCACCCCGCTGGTGGCCGCCCTCGTGGTCTTCTTCCTGCATCCGCACGTGGAGCGCATCCAGTCGGCCGTCCTGGTCTTCGACGCGGCAGGCCTCGGCCTGTTCTGCGTCAGCGGTACGACCAAGGCGTACGACTACGGCCTCGGCCTCACCGCCTCCGCGACCCTGGGCCTGGCCACCGCCGTCGGCGGCGGCGTCCTGCGGGACGTGCTCGCCAACGAGGTGCCGTCACTGCTGCGCTGGGACCGCGATCTCTACGCGGTCCCCGCGATCGTCGGCGCCACCATGGTGGTGCTGTGCATCCGTTACGACGTGCTCACCCCGTACACCAGCGCGCTGGCGGTGGTCACGGCTTTCGTCCTGCGCCTGCTTGCGATGAGGTTCCACTGGCGAGCGCCGCGTGCGTGGAACCGCCGGTCAACGGTGACTGAGGAGTAGTACCCCTCGCCCCCGGCCGGCCCGACTGTCCGAGGCCCGCGCCCTTGACGTGGTTCTGGCCCATCTGGAGCGTCAGCCAGCGGAAGACCGTGGTGATCTGCGGCCGCCACAGCCCCATGCTGTGACCGCCCGCGCTGCGCGGCAGGAACACCACGTGCACGGTCGTCGGCGCCTTGGCGACCGCCTCCATGGCCACGCCGGCCTGGTAGCCGTCACCGGACTCGCCGGAGATGTACAGGGCGATCCTGGGCGGGGTGGGCGCCTTCTTGAGGAGAAGGTAAGGATTGTTGGCGTTGCGCAGCGCGGGGCTCTGTGCCGCGAGCGAGTTGCGCTCGCCGATCGGGTCGTTGTAGCCGGACAGTGCGATCGCGGCCCGGTACCGGTCCGGGTGGGCCACGGCGAGCTTGGCCGCGCAGTGGGCGCCCGCCGAGTACCCGGCCGCCGCCCAGCCCTGCGGCGCCGACTCGGCGCGGAAGTTGTCCGTGATCATCTTGGGCACGTCGATGCTCAGCCAGCTGTCGGCGTTCACGGTGCCCGGGATGTTGGCGCAGCCGGTGTCCACACCGGCCAGCAGGTTGGTGCGCGGCGAGACCAGGATGAACGGCGCCACCTTGCCGCTCTTCATCAGCGGCAGCAACTGCTCGTGCACCCTGAGCGACCCGTACCAGGCCTTCGCCGAGCCGGGGTAGCCCGACAGCAGCTCCACCACCGGGAACTTCTTGTTCCGGTAGGCCGGATCGTCGTACTGCGGCGGCAGCCAGACGTAGACCTCGGCGTTCACGCCCGACACCCGGCCCTTGAGCTGGGTGACGCGCACCCCGCCGGCCGAGTGCATATGGGGCCCGTCGGCGGGCTTGAAGTCCTGCTTCACCTTGGGCAACCGTTTCAGCGCTATCCCACCGGTGCCGTCCTGGCCGAGGTCGGCGGCCTGCTGGACGTGGTTGCCGGTACCGAGCAGGTCCGCCCAGTTGTCGTACAGGTTGTTCTGGTTGTTGACCAGGACGAACACCAGGGTGACGGCCGTGACCTGGGCGAACAGCAGCATCAGTACCCGGACGGCGACGCGCACGGCCTTCGGCCCGCGCATCCTGGACCACAGGACGAGCGGCAGTATGAGGGCGACCAAGCACAGCGCGACGGTCGTATAGAGGAACGGAGTCCCGGTGAGGCTCATGTCCCCATAGAGGGGAATCACCGCTCCGGGGTTACGGACGTGTCAGGTCGCTTACCGAGAAATTGCCGGAAGCTCACTCGACAGGGTGGTTCGTCATGTCATAGGACCGCAATGTTCCAAAGCTACCGCTTAGTAATTTCCTGTTGTACGGTTCAGTCATGCCAGAAGCAGCTACCGCGCCCTCGCGGGCCGTGATCGGAGACAGCGAGTTCGACCGTGACACGGCGGTCACCCGGCGCGAGCCCGCGACCCCCGGAGCCCCGGGGGTCTACGACATCGACCTCTCCGCCGGCTGGACGATCATCAACGCCGTCAACGGCGGCTATCTGCTGGCCGTGCTCGGCCGGGCCCTCGCGGACACGCTCCCGCACCCGGACCCCTTCACCGTCTCGGCGCACTACCTGACGGCGTCCCAGCCGGGCCCCGCGGTCGTCCGCACCGAGACCGTGCGCACCGGCCGCACCCTCTCCACCGGCCAGGCCTCGCTCTTCCAGTACGACGACAAGGGCGACGAGGTCGAACGCATCCGCGTCCTCGCCTCCTACGGCGACCTCGACGCCCTCCCCGACGACGTCCGCACGACGGCGACGCCGCCCGCGATCCCGCCCATGGACCAGTGCTTCGGCCCCGAGGACGGCCCCACCCCGGTCGACGGCAGCTCCGCCATCACCGACCGGCTGATGCTCAAGCTGGACCCCGCCACCCTGGGCTGGGCGCTCGGCGCGCCCTCCGGCAAGGGCGAGATGCGCTCCTGGTTCGGCCTCGCGGACGGCCGCGACGCCGACCCCCTCTCCCTGCTCCTCGCGGTGGACGCGCTGCCGCCGACCGCCTTCGAACTCGGCCTCAAGGGCTGGGTCCCCACGGTCGAACTCACCGTCCACGTACGCCACCGCCCGGCCCCTGGCCCGCTGCGCGTGTCCATCACCACCCGCAACCTGGCCGGCGGCTTCCTGGAGGAGGACGCCGAGGTCTGGGACCGCGAGGACCGCCTGGTCGCCCAGTCCCGGCAACTGGCCCGCGTCAGACTCGGCTGAGCGGCACCCTGCCCAGCCAGGCCGCCAGTTCCCCGTAGGGGCCGGCACCCTCGGGAGCCTCGGCGCGCGCGGCGAACGGGGTCAGCGCGTCCCGGGGCCGGGAGTCGGGCAGGACACGGCGGGCGTTGGCGAGCGAGAACGCGGCGAGTTCCGGGTCGAGCTCCCGGGGGTGGCCGAGGGCCTCGGAGAGGTCCCAGGTGTGGGTCACGAACGGGCTCGTCGCCAAGGCGGGCGCCTGGTACCTGGTCGCCGACCGCGGGGGCAGGCCCCAACTCTTCCGGGCCGACCGGGTGCACTCCGCGCGGCTGCTCGACGATCCCGTGCGGCGCCGCCGGGGTGTCGAACTCGCGGACGTCTGGGAGGTGTTGCGCCGCGAGGTCGAGGAGCGGCCGCGCGGGATCGAGGTCACCGTCCGGGTCCGACGGGAGCGCCTGGACATGTTCCAGCGCTTGCAGGCCGCCTCGCTCACCGGACTCCCCGACGACGACGGCGAGGGCCCGTGGATCACCGCCGGGCTGTCGTACGCCGTGCTGGGCGCCGTCCGTCAACTCCTGCAGTTCTCCGACCACCTCGAGGTCCTCGCCCCGCCCGAGGCCCGCGCCGAACTGGCCGAGGCGGCGCGTTCGGTCGCGGCCCTGTACCGGGGGCGGCCCGGGGCGGCGGCTTTGCCTGATTGACAGGCCGGCTCGCTGCTGCTCGACCGCGTGCGGCTCCGAGGACCCCTCGTCCTCCTCCGGCGGCGGGAACCCCGGCGGGGGACAGGCCGCGGGCCGGTCCGGAGGCGGGTCGCAGCAGGGCTGACCGAACGGGGGTTACTCCCGCCAGTGCCGGCGGCCGATGCTGATCAGCCGCATCTGCCGGGTCGCCACCTGCCGGACCCGCTCCCGGTCCTCCTCCGGTCCGTCCAGGGCCTCCAGGAAGAGGGAGGCGGTGATGAGCATCTGGTCGACGTAGAGGTGCGCGAGCATCAGCAGGTCGTCGGCGCTCCAGCCCTCCGCCTCCGGGTCCTTGGCCAGCTCGTCCCTGACCTCCTCGGCGAACCGGGCCAGTTGGGCCCGTATCGCCTCACGCACCGGCTGGACCCCGCCATGTCGCTCCCGGGCGATAAACCGGACATGTGCGGGGTACGCGTCCACATGGCGGGCGATCAACTCGACGGCACGCGTGATGCGTTCCTCGCTGTCGCCCGCCGTGGACACCGTCGTCCGCACCATCGGGTGCAGGCTGCCCAGCGCCTCCTCGACCAGCGCCACACCGAGGTCGGCGGTGGAGCGGAAGTGCCGGTAGAAGGCGGTCGGCGCGACGCCGACGGCCCGCGTGACCTCGCGCAGACCGAGGCTGCTCAGGCTCTGGTCCTCCAGCAGGGCCAGGGCCGCGTCGAGGAACGCCTGCCGGGTCTTCTGCTTCTGGGCCTGCCGGATGCCGAGGGTGTGACTCATGTCATCCAGTTAACAACTGTTCTCTGGAATTGAAAAGCCGGGGAACGCGCTAGACTCAAAAGTCAGTGAACAAGTGTTACTACAAGCGTTCACTCAAACTTCACACCGCCACCCCGAAGGGGGATCCGATCCCATGCTGTTCCTCGTCGCCGCTCTCATGCTGCTGGGCGTCGTCCTGGGCACCGTCGCCCACGCGCCGCTGACCTTCAGCGTCGCCGTCGCGGCCGTCATCGCCGTCTGGCTCGGCATCTTCGCGCTGCGCGAGCGCCACGGGCGCCGTCGCGGCACCTCCGCGAACTGACCGCGACCACCGACGCCCGCGCACCGCGACCACATCCGCCCACGCACCGCGGCACTTCCTCGAACTGACTTCTGTCGGGAGCTGATCATCATGCAACTCACCGCACCGGCAACCAGCCGTACCGGTACGCGCGACGCCGACGGCATGGCCGTCGCCTCCTTCATCCTGGGCCTGCTGGGCCTGCTCGTCCTCAACCTCTTCCTCGGGCCGATCGCCATCGCCCTGGCCGGCGTCGCCCTGTGGCGCGGCACCGCCCGCCGTGGCCGGGCCCTGCTCGGTCTCACCCTGGGCGTCGCCGACCTGGTGGTCCTGCTGGCCTTCATGCAGGTGGACAGCACGGTGTCCTGGAGCTTCTAGCCCGATGGCGAGTCGCGTGAGCGCGTGTCGTGCGAAGTGAGCGGGAAGCGGCCGGGGACGAGCCGCGACCACCGCCCGTCAGGCCCGTAGAATCGGGCTCACCATGGCTTACCTCGACCACGCCGCGACCACTCCGATGCTCCCGCAGGCGGCAGAGGCACTGACCGCCCAGCTGAGCATCACCGGCAACGCGTCCTCCCTGCACGCCTCCGGCCGGCAGGCCCGCCGTACGGTCGAGGAGTCCCGCGAGACCCTCGCGGACGCGCTGGGCGCCCGCCCCAGCGAGGTCGTCCTCACCTCGGGCGGCACCGAGGCCGACAACCTCGCGGTGAAGGGCCTGTACTGGGCGCGCCGCGACGCCGATCCGGCCCGTACCCGGGTCCTGGCCAGCCCCGTGGAGCACCACGCCGTCCTGGACGCCGTGCACTGGCTCGGCGAACACGAGGGCGCGACGGTCGAGTACCTTCCCGTCGACTCCTACGGCCGCGTCCACCCCGAGGCCCTGCGCGAGGCGATCGCCCGCGACCCCGACGACGTCGCCCTGGCCACCGTGATGTGGGCCAACAACGAGATCGGGACGGTCATGCCGGTCCACGAACTCGCCGACGTGGCAGGGGAGTTCGGCGTCCCGCTGCACGCCGACGCGGTCCAGGCGTTCGGTCAGGTCCCGGTCGACTTCGCCGCCTCCGGGCTCGCCGCGATGACCGTCTCCGGTCACAAGATCGGCGGCCCGTACGGCATCGGCGCACTGCTGCTGGGCCGCGAGTACACCCCCGTACCCGTGCTGCACGGGGGCGGCCAGGAGCGTCATGTCCGCTCCGGCACCCTCGACGTCCCGGCCGTCGCCTCCTTCGCGGTGGCCGCCCGCCTCGCCGCCGAGCAGCGCGAGTGGTTCGCCCGGGAGATCGGCGCCCTGCGCGACGCCCTCGTCGAGGCCGTCCTCACGGCGGTGCCGGACGCGATCCTCGGCGGTGATCCGGTGGACCGCCTCCCCGCCAACGCCCACTTCACCTTTCCCGGTTGCGAGGGCGACTCCCTGCTGCTCCTGCTGGACGCCCAGGGCATCGAGTGCTCCACCGGCTCCGCCTGCACGGCGGGCGTCGCCCAGCCCAGCCATGTCCTGCTGGCCACCGGCACCGACCCGGACCTGGCCCGCGGCACCCTGCGCTTCTCCCTCGGGCACACCTCCACGGAGGCGGACGTGAAGGCGGTGGCCAAGGCGATCGCCCCGGCGGTGGAGCGGGCCCGCGCCGCGGGCCTCACCTGACCCGGTCCGACGCCGACCGGCCCACACCCCCGACTGCTACATGGCGTGCGTCACATCTGCTGTCGTACGAGCCCCATGTACCGCTTCCAGTCCCAGTACCGCCCCGGATCCGTGTGGTCCGTCCCCGGCACCTCCACGTGCCCGATCACATGCTCCCGGTCGGCCGCCATGCCGTACCGCCCGCATATCGTGGCCGTCAGCCGCGCCGAGGCCGCGTACATCGCGTCCGTGAAGGACGACTTCCGGTCCACGAACCCCTCGTGCTCGATGCCGACACTGCGTTCGTTGTACTCCCGGTTGCCCGTGTGGAAGGCCACGTCCAGTTCCCTTATGAGCTGGGTGACCCGGCCGTCCCCGCGCACGATGTAGTGCGCCGCCGCCGCGTGCGCCGGGTCCTGGAAGGCCTTCACGGCGCTCGCGTAATCGCCCTGCGTGACATGGATGACCACCCGGTCGATCGGATAGTCGTCCGGCCGGTTCGCCCGCCGGTAGTTCGCCGGGGAGGCCGCCACCCACCGCGCACCCCGGAAGTCCACCGCGCCCGCCACCCGCGGCTTCTCCACCCCCGGCAGCCGCCACCACAGGTGCGACAGCTCGTCCCGGGCCAGCGCGGCCGTGCCCACGGCGGCCGCGGCCCCGCCGACCAGCAGGGCCCGCCGCCCCAGCCGCCGGTCCGAGTCGCCGCTCGCCGTCCCCGCCCGTGTCACACCCATGTGATCGTCAACGGACGGGCGGAGGTCCGGGTTCCCGCGCCCCCGTACCCTGGAAGGGCTATGACTGACACCTCGCAGCCCACCCGCCCCCTCCGCGTCCTCGCCGCCATGTCCGGCGGCGTGGACTCCGCCGTCGCCGCCGCCCGCGCGGCCGAGGCGGGCCACGACGTGACCGGAGTCCACCTCGCGCTCTCCGCCAACCCCCAGTCGTTCCGCACGGGCGCGCGTGGCTGTTGCACCATCGAGGACTCCCGTGACGCCCGCCGCGCCGCCGACGTCATCGGCATCCCGTTCTACGTCTGGGACCTCGCCGACCGCTTCCGCGAGGACGTCGTCGAGGACTTCGTCGCCGAGTACGAGGCCGGCCGCACCCCGAACCCCTGCCTGCGCTGCAACGAGAAGATCAAGTTCGCCGCCCTGCTCGACAAGGCGCTCGCCCTCGGCTTCGACGCCGTCTGCACCGGCCACTACGCCAAGGTCGTCGTCGGCGAGGACGGCACGCGCGAGCTGCACCGCGCCTCCGACATGGCCAAGGACCAGTCCTACGTCCTCGGCGTCCTGGACGAGAAGCAGCTCGCCCACGCCCTGTTCCCGCTCGGCGACACGGTGACCACCAAGGACGAGATCCGCGCCGAGGCCGAGCGCCGGGGCCTCGCCGTGGCCAAGAAGCCCGACTCGCACGACATCTGCTTCATCGCCGACGGCGACACCCAGGGCTTCCTCGCGAAGCGCCTGGGCAGGGCGGAGGGCGACATCGTCGACGAGTCCGGCACCAAGGTGGGCACCCACGAGGGCGCCTACGGCTTCACCATCGGCCAGCGCAAGGGGCTCAGGATCGGCACCCCGGCCCCCGACGGCAAGCCCCGCTACGTCCTCGACATCTCACCGGTGGACAACACGGTGACGGTCGGCCCGGCCGCCGCCCTCGACGTGACGGCACTGACCGCGATCAAGCCGCGCTGGTGCGGCACCGCCCCCACCGGCCCCGGCACCTACACCGCCCAGCTGCGCGCACACGGCGGCGAGACCGAGGTCGGCGCCGAACTGGTCGACGGGGAACTGCGGGTGGCCTTCACCGAGCCGGTCCGCGGTGTCGCCCCCGGCCAGGCGATCGTCCTGTACGACGGCACACGCGTGGTGGGCTCGGCGACGATCGCCACCACCCTGCGCGCGCCGGCCGCGGCGGTGTGACCGGCGCCCCGGCCACTCGGTGAAGAACCCCCCTAGTGCTGCGACCGGAAAGGTTCACCGGCTCGCGACGCCCCGGCACGGCACTCCCCCAGCCTTCGGCCGGGGGTACCCCCACGCCGCGTTGTCGCATCACCCGAGTACGTCCAGTAAGCGGGCGACGCTCCGCCTTGCGATGCTCCCCCACTGCCTGAACGGCGTGGGAGGTGCCCCCAGCACCGGACGCCGCGAGCTTCTCGGCAAACCTTTCCGGTCACAGCACTAGTCGGTGAAGAACTCCGCCAGAACGGGCTTGAGGACGTCCGGTTCCACCATGTGGGTCTGGCCCTCCAGCACGTGGTACGAGCCCCGGGGCACCGCCTCGGCGATCTCCCGGTTCGCCGCGCGCATCCACTCGGGGCTCGCCCCGCCCGCGACGCACAGCACCGGCACGGAGATCGCGGCCAGCCGCTCCCGGGGCAGCAGACCGTCCCCCAGGACCGTGTCGTCGTACGCCAGACTGGGTGCGACGGCCTCCATGCCGGCCCACATCGGGGACTGGCGGGCGCCCTGGATCATCTCCTCGCCCAGGCCCGTGAGACGCAGGAACAGCTCCACGGCGTCCCCGCGCCGGTCCTCGGCGAGGGCCGCGTCCAGGTTCTCCCGGTAGGTGGCCTTGTCCTCGGCGCCGCCCGCCATGAAGTCGAGATAGGGCGCCTCGTACACGGCGACCCGGCGCACCGGCAGCCCGCTCGCCGCCGCCTCCAGCACCAGCGCACCGCCCGAGGAGACCCCGAACAGCGCCGCGTCACCGCCCACCACGTCGATCAGCGCCGCCAGGTCCTCGACCTCACGGGCCACCGCGTACGGCGCCGTGTCACCGCTCGCGCCGCGACCCCGGCGGTCGTAGACGACGGCCGTGCAGCGGTCCGCGAGCCGCCGCGCCAAGGGCGCCACGGTGCCACCGGTGGACATCGCGCCGCACACCAGGATCACCGTGGGGCCCTCGCCGGTCACCTCGTACGCCAGGGACGTGCCGTCGCGGGAAATCGTCTTCTTGTCCATGTCCGTGCAGACTGCCGCACGGCACGGAACTCATCGCTACGACACGTCGACGTCGTAGAAGCAGAGGTGATCCTTGATCTCGGCCACCTCCGGCTTCGGGTCCGGATACGCCCACACCAGGTCCGGCGCGTCCGGCAGCGACCAGTACGACGCCGTGCCCTTGAAGGGGCAGACGGAGTGGCTGTCGGAGGGCGTCAGCAGATCGAGCCGTACGTCCTCGGCGGGGATGTAGTACCGCACCGGACAGCCCGTCTCGCGCAGTACCAGGGGGCGGTCGGTCTCGGCGAGCACCTGGTCCCCGTGCACCACGCGCACGTGCCGCTCGCCCTGTTCGACGGTGATCGTGTGTCCTTCGGCCATACCGGAAGAGCGTTCGCCGGGCGCCGGTTGTTCCCGCGTACGGTGAGCCCATGCGTATCTGCGTCTTCCTCTCCGCCGCCGACCTCGACGACCGCTACACGCGCCCCGCGCGCGAGTTCGCGGAACTGCTCGGCAAGGGCGGCCACACCCTGGTCTGGGGCGGCTCCGACGTGGGACTGATGAAGGTCGTCGCGGACGGTGTGCAGGAGGCGGGCGGCCGGCTGGCCGGCGTCTCCGTGGGCTTCCTGGCCGCAAAGGCCCGCCCCGGTGCCGACGAGATGGTCATCGCCGCCGACCTGGCCGAACGCAAGAGGCTGCTGCTGGAGAACGCCGACGCGGTCGTCATCATGGTGGGCGGCACCGGCACCCTCGACGAGGCCACCGAGATCCTGGAGCTGAAGAAGCACGGGCACACCGACAAGCCCGTGGTGCTGCTGAACACGGCGGGCTTCTACGACGGCCTCAAGGAGCAGTTCCGCCGCATGGAGGACGAGGGTTTCCTGCCCCGGCCGCTGACCGACCTGGTGTTCTTCGCCGAGGAGCCGGTCGGCGCACTGGCCTACCTGGAGGAGAGCCAGGGCATCCGATGATGCGAGCATGGCGGACATGGCTACCCATGTGATCACCGGAGCGGGCTCCGGCATCGGCGCGGCCGTCGCGCACCGTCTGCACGCGCGCGGGGACGACCTCGTGCTGCACGCCCGCGACGCGGGACGGGCGAAGGAACTGGCGGCGCGGTTTCCCGGAGCCCGCACCCTGGTCGGCGACCTCGCCGATCCCGACAAGCTGAGCTGGGCCTTCTCCCACCAGACGCTGCCCGACCGGGTGGACTCCCTGCTGCACATCGCCGGCGTCGTCGACCTCGGCCCGGTGGGCGAGCTGACCCCGAAGTCATGGCGCCACCAGCTCAACGTCAACCTGATCGCCCCCGCCGAACTGACCCGCCACTTCCTGCCCCAACTGCGCGCGGCACGCGGCCACGTGGTGTTCGTGAACTCCGGCGCGGGACTGAACGCGGGCGCCGGCTGGTCCGCCTACGCCGCCTCCAAGCACGGCCTGAAGGCCCTCGCTGACGCGCTGCGCGGCGAGGAGCACGGCAACGGCGTCCGCGTGACCTCCGTCTACCCCGGCCGCACCGCCAGCCCCATGCAGGCCAAGGTCCACCAGCAGGAGGGCAAGGAGTACGACCCGGCCGAGTGGATCGACCCCGAGTCGGTGGCGACGACGATCGTGATGGCCCTGGACCTGCCCAGGGACGCCGAGGTCAACGACCTGACGGTACGGCCGGGCCGCTGACCTGCCCGCCGATCCGGCCGTGGCGGCGCCCTAGGCTGTCCTGGTGAGCGAAAAGAGCGTGTTCAGGTTCGGTGCCGCCACCGGGGTCGGATCCATGCCGGGAGGCGACGCCCGGGAGGCCGCCAAGACCGTCGGCGGGTCCTTCGAGGACTTTCCCTTCCTCGCGGAACTGCCCGCGCGCGGGCCCGGCGCCGACATGATCGGCCGCACCGCCGGGATGCTCGTCGAGCTGTACGCGCGCGTGGAACCCAGCGGCTGGCGGCTCGGGGACCGGCCGGGCCGGGACACCAGGCGGGCCAGGTCCTGGCTGGGGGAGGACCTCGACGCCCTGGAGGAGTTCACCCAGGGGTACGAGGGACAGCTCAAGGTGCAGGCCGTCGGGCCGTGGACGCTGGCCTCCGCCCTGGAGCTGAGGAACGGCGAGGCCGCGCTCTCCGACCCGGGCGCCTGCCGCGACCTCGCCGCCTCGCTCGCCGAGGGGCTGCGCCTGCATCTCGCCGAGGTCCGGCGCCGTATCCCCGGCGCCCGGCTCGTCCTGCAGCTCGACGAACCCTCCCTCACCGCCGTACTGCGCGGACAGGTGCGCAGTGCCAGCGGCTACCGGACGCACCGGGCCGTGGACCGGCAGGTCGTCGAGGCCATCCTGCGGGACGTCATGGCCGTGCACGGCGGCGAGCCCGTCGTGATCCACTCCTGCGCGCCCGACGTCCCGTTCGCGCTGCTGCGCCGGGCCGGCGCGGCCGCCGTCTCCTTCGACTTCTCCCTCCTCACCGAACGTGACGACGACACGATCGGGGAGGCCGTGGAAGGAGGCACCCGGCTGTTCGCCGGTGTCGTCCCGGGCACGGACGGCCCATTGTCAGACCCTGCCGGTAGCGTCGTGGGTGTCAGGACGCTGTGGCGCAGGCTGGGGCTGCATCCGGGGCTTCTCGCGGAGGCGGTCACGCTCACCCCGGCATGCGGACTCGCGGGCGCTTCCCCCGAGTACGCGCGCCGGGCGCTCGCCCACTGCGCCCGGGCGGCGAGATCCCTCGCGGACAACCCAGAGTAACGGGAGGACAACACGGTGGCCGGCGACAAGCAGCAGGCGGAGACGAACGTGCCCGCCGAGGCACGGGAGAAGCACCGGCAGCTCGCTGAGCAGATCGAGGAGCACCGCTTCCGGTACTACGTGAAGGACGCTCCCGTCATCAGCGACGCGGAGTTCGACACCCTCCTGCGCACCCTGGAGGCGCTGGAGGAGGAGCATCCCGAACTGCGCACGCCCGACTCACCGACCCAGAAGGTCGCCGGGGCGTACCAGACGGACTTCACATCGGTCGAGCACCGCCGGCGCATGCTCTCCCTCGACAACACCTTCAACGACGACGACCTGGCGACCTGGGTCGACCGCATCGCCCGTGAACTCGGCGAGCAGGCGTACCACTTCCTGTGCGAGCTGAAGGTCGACGGCCTCGCGGTCAACCTCACCTACGAGCACGGCCGCCTCACCCGCGCGGCGACCCGCGGTGACGGCCGCACCGGCGAGGACATCACCCCCAACGTCCGTACGATCGCGGAGATCCCGGACCGGCTGACGGGCGACCGGGTCCCGGACCTCGTGGAGATCCGCGGCGAGGTCTACTTCCCGATGGCGAAGTTCGCGGAACTCAACGAACGCCTGGTCGCGGCCGGTGACAAGCCCTTCGCCAACCCCCGCAACGCGGCGGCCGGTTCGCTGCGGCAGAAGGACCCCCGGGTCACCGCCACCCGCCCCCTGCACATGGTCGTCCACGGCATCGGCGCCCTCGAGGGGTACACGGGCATGACCCGGCTCTCCCAGGCCTACGACCTGCTCAAGACCTGGGGCCTGCCGACCTCCCCGCACAACCGGGTGGTCGACGGCCTCGACGGCGTACGGGAGTTCATCGCCCACTACGGCGAGCACCGCCACTCCGTGGAGCACGAGATCGACGGCGTGGTCGTCAAGCTGGACGAGATCCGCCTCCAGGGGCGCCTGGGCTCCACCGCGCGGGCACCGCGCTGGGCGATCGCGTACAAGTACGCGCCGGAGGAGGTCAACACCAAGCTGATCGACATCAAGGTGGGCGTCGGCCGTACCGGCCGGGTCACGCCGTACGCCCAGGTCGAGCCGGTCACGGTGGCGGGCAGCGAGGTCGAGTTCGCCACCCTGCACAACCAGGAAGTGGTCAAGGCCAAGGGCGTTCTCATCGGGGACACCGTGGTGCTCCGCAAGGCCGGTGACGTCATCCCGGAGATCCTCGGCCCGGTCGTCGACCTGCGCGACGGCAGCGAGCGCGAGTTCGTCATGCCGACCGAGTGCCCGGAGTGCGGGACCCCGCTGCGGCCCATGAAGGCGGGCGACATCGACCTCCGCTGCCCCAACGCCCGTACCTGCCCGGCCCAGTTGCGCGAGCGCGTCTCCTACCTCGCCGGCCGTGAATGCCTGGACATCGAGCACTTCGGCGAGGTGGCGGCGGCGGCCCTGACCCGCCCGCTGGAGCCGGCCGACCCGCCGCTGGCCGACGAGGGCGACCTGTTCGACCTCACGGTGGAGAAACTGCTGCCCATCAAGGCGTACGTCCTGGACTCGGCCAGCGGCCTGCCCAAGCGCGACCCCAAGACGGGCGAGAAGAAGGTCGTCACGGTCTTCGCCAACCAGAAGGGCGAGCCGAAGAAGAACACCCTCGCGCTGCTGGAGAACATCGAGGCGGCCAAGACCCGGCCGCTGGCCCGGTTCCTCAACGGGCTGTCGATCCGCCATGTCGGGCCGGTGGCGGCCCAGGCCCTGGCCCGGGAGTTCCGCTCCCTCGACCGGATCGAACAGGCCACCGAGCAGGAGCTGGCGAACACCGACGGCGTCGGCGGGATCATCGCCGCCGCGCTCAAGGAGTGGTTCGCCGAGGACTGGCACCGCGAGATCGTCCGCAAGTGGAAGGCGGCCGGCGTCCCGCTGGAGGACGAGACCTCCGGCGAGGAGGAGGGGCCCCGTCCGCTGGAAGGGCTTACCGTCGTCGTCACCGGCACGCTGGAGCACTTCACCCGCGACGGCGCCAAGGAGGCGCTGCAGAGCCGCGGAGCGAAGGTGACCGGTTCGGTTTCGAAGAAGACGTCTTTCGTCGTCGTAGGTGACAACCCCGGATCGAAATACGACAAGGCGATGCAACTCAAAGTGCCGGTTCTGAACGAGGAGGGTTTCGGGGTCCTGTTGGAGCAGGGACCCGAGGCGGCGGCGGAAGTCGCGCTTCCGACCGGGGAGTAGCGGTTGAAGGCCACCCGATCGGCGCATATCAGATGCATACGGGTGGCGAGGGCGCATTCGGGCAACCGTATGCGACCGCTGCCCGTGGAAGCCTTCTGCGGCCTACTGTTGAGGTGTGCGCCTGCCCTGGCGTGGGCACCGCCGGCTGTGAGAGGGACGGGAATGGAACCGACCGAGAGCGCCGCCCCGGACTCGCGGCTGCGCCTGCGCCGCCGTCCGGGCGCCTGGCGGGGGAGCAGGTGGGCGGCGCGGGCCGGCCGGCGCACCGGCGCGCTGCTGCGCCCGGACGGATTGGCCGCCGTGGCCGACGCGCACACCCCCGTACCGCCGGCCGTCGAAAGCGCTGCCGGGCTGCCCGGCGCCGAACCCGAACGGCACCCGTCCCGGCCGGCGCTGCCCGCCGCCGTCGCGGCAGCCGCGGGATTCGTGCTGGGCGCCGGTTTCTACCGCGCCTTCACCTACGGCCACGCGCTCTTCCCGAGCGGCACGGCCGGCTGGTCGCTGGCCGTGCTCGCCGGCGTCATCGTCGGCCACCTGGTGATGCTCGGCCACGCCCGCTGGTGGGGCGGGACCGGCTCGGGCGCCGCACTCACCCTCGCCGTCCTGCTGCTGTACGGCTGGGTGCCCGCGGGGATGGTGAGCCTCACGGTCGTCGTCCTGGTCGGCATGGCCAGACGCAACCGCTGGCGCCAGGGCCTGCTGCACGGGGCGGTGGACATCCTCGGCATCGGTGCCGGGGCCCTGGTGCTCGGTGCCTTCGGGCGCGTACCGACCGTCGAGTCGCCCTGGCGGCCCGCCAGTTGGACCTTCGCCACCGCGCCCGAGGTGGTGCTGGTCGCGTTCGCCTACCTCGCGGTCACCCGCGGTCTGCTGTGGTACCTGCACGCCCCGCGCGGCGGCGGGCTGCCCACCGTCGCCCGCACCGCCCTGCTCAGGCAGGGCCTGGTCGCGGTCGCGCTGCTCGGCATCGCCCCGCTGGTGTGCGTCGTCGCCGTCGCCCAGCCGATCCTGCTGCCGCTGTTCGCCGTCCCCCTGATAGCCCTCGACTCCACGCTGTGGATGGCCCGGGCCCGGGCGGAGGAGCAGCTGCGCGACCCGCTGACCGGGCTGCCCAACCGGCAGTGGCTGCTGGAGCGGATCTGGACCGCCCTGGACGACGCCGAGCGCATCGGCGCGCGGGCCGCGCTGATGCTGATCGACCTCGACCGTTTCCGCTCGGTGAACGACACGCTCGGTCATCTGGCCGGTGACCGGCTGCTGTTGCAGATAGCGGACCGGCTGCGGGTGGCGCTGCCGCGTGGCGCGGAGGCCGCGCGTCTGGGCGGGGACGAGTTCGCCGTGTTATTGCCGGTCGCCGACTCCACGACGTCGGCGACCCGGGTCGCCCGCGGCCTCGTCACCGCGCTCAGTTCCCCGCTCGACCTCGACGGGCTCACCCTCGTCCTGGAGGCCAGCGCCGGGGTCGCCGTCTTCCCCGACCACGCCCTCGACGCCGAGGGGCTGCTGCGGCGCGCGGACGTGGCGATGTACCAGGCGAAGCGGGACCGTACGGGCGTCGAGGTCTACGAGTCCAAGCGGGACTCCAACACCCCCGACCGGCTGGGCCTGCTGGGCGATCTGCGCCGGGCGCTGGACGCCCACGAGGTGCAGCTGCACTACCAGCCGAAGGTCCGGTTCGACGGGCAGGTGGCCGGCCTCGAGGCGCTGGTGCGGTGGGTGCATCCCGAGCGCGGGAAGGTGCCGCCGGACGAGTTCATAGCGATCGCCGAGTCCTCCGGGCTGATGCCCCATCTGACGGAGTACGTGCTGGACACCGCGCTCGCGCAGGTCGCGCGGTGGCGGGCGCAGGGGCTCAGGGTGCCGGTGGCCGTCAACGTCTCCCCGCGCGATGTCCACACCCCCGGTTTCGCGGGGTCCGTCGCCGCCAGGCTGGCCCGGCACGGGGTCCCCGCGGGAGCGCTCCAGCTGGAGATAACGGAACACGTCCTGCTGGAGGACCCGCAGCGGGCCGCGGACACCCTGGCGGGGCTGACCGGGCACGGCGTGAAGATGTCCCTGGACGACTTCGGCACGGGGTACTCCTCGCTGGTCCATCTGCGGCGCCTGCCGGTCAGCGAGCTGAAGATCGACCGGTCGTTCGTGGCGCGGCTGGCGGTGGACACCGAGGACGCGGAGATCGTGCGCTGCACCGTCGACCTGGCGCACTCCCTCGGCCTGCTCGTCGTCGCGGAGGGCGTCGAGGACGACGAGACCTGGGAACGCCTGCGCGATCTCGGCTGCGACGCGGTGCAGGGCTGGCTGGTCGCCGCGGCGATGCCCCCCGAGGAGGCGACGGCGTGGCTGCTGGCCCGGGGCTCACGCGGCTGGCAGCGCCCCCGAGCGGCCCTGCCGGCCGCCGCGACCGACGAGTGACGCCTGACGCCTGACGCCTGAGCCGGCCTTCCAGCCCGGGGCCGCTCGGGCGGGCCGCCCCGCCCGCCCCCGCCTCTCAGCCCGTCCCGCTTCTCAGCCCGTGCCGCTTCTCAGCCCGTGCCGCTTCTCAGCCCGTGCCGCTTCTCAGCCCGTGCCGCTTCTCAGCCCGTGCCGCCTCTCAGCCCGTCCCGCCCCGAAGTGCTCCGCCAGCAGGGTCAGCCGTTCGGCGTGGGTCTGTGGCTGCCGGGAGGCGGCCGCTGCGGGTCAGGGTGGCCAGGCCGTGCAGGGCCGCCCAGTAGGCTTCCGTCAGGATGCCCGGGTCGTCACCCCCGGACGCGGTCGGCACGACCGCCTGCAGCAGTTCGCCGAACGCCTCCTGCAGCGCCGCCGGCGCCTCCGCCGTGGCGAACGGCAGGTCCACGGTGTGCATGAACATGGCGTCGTAGAGGGCGGACCGGCACCGCGCCAAGGACGTGTACGCCTTGCCGGCAACGCTAGTGCCGCGGCAGGCGACGTTCGCCCCGTCGCGACGCCCGGCACGCGCCCCCACCCTCGAACCGGCTTCGCCGCCTCGGGCGGGGGGACCCCCTTCGCCGCGCCGGCCGAAAGTCCAAGTACGTCCAGTACGAGGACTTCCGGCCGGCACTCCCCCAGCCTCCGGCCGGGGGGACCCCCAGAGCACGCACCGGACGCCGCTCCTTGACGGGCAAACGTTGCCTGCCGCGGCACTGGATCTCCTGTCGATGCTCTGCTGGTTCCGCTACGGCGTCCCCGCCCGGCCCGACGGCGACGCCGGCGCCTGCCTCACGATCAAGGGCCTGCGGGACGGACGGCGCCTTCGGCCTGGTGGGCCGCGCGCCGCTGGTCGCCGGGCCGCGCGCGGAGGCCCTGTTCCTGCTCGGCGTCTGCTCTTCCGCGGCCGACGCGGCCGACGCGTCCGACCCCTCAGACCCGTCGGTGGCGGCGCCGGTGGGCAAACCGTTTCACGGGCACCGGGCGCCGACCCATAGGATTGGGCCAGTCGCACACCACCCACACTCACCCCAGAGGATCGCTGCATGCCTGGCATCACGCGCGAGGAGGTCGCCCACCTCGCCCGGCTGGCGCGTCTGGAGCTGAAGCCCGAAGAACTCGACCACTTCGCCGGCCAGCTGGACGACATCATCGGCGCGGTCGCCCGCGTCAGCGAGGTCGCCGACCAAGACGTACCGCCGACCTCGCACCCGCTCCCGCTGACGAACGTCATGCGCGCGGACGAGGTCCGTCCCTCGCTCACCCCCGAGCAGGCGCTCTCCGGCGCCCCGGCCCAGGAGCAGCAGCGTTTCAAGGTGCCGCAGATCCTGGGGGAGGACTAACCGCCATGACGGACCACGCCACCATCATCAAGCTCACCGCCGCCGAGACCGCCGCGAGGATCGCCTCCGGCGAACTCACGGCCGTCGAGGTCACCGAGGCCCACCTCGCCCGCATCGAGGCGGTCGACGAGAAGGTGCACGCCTTCCTGCACGTCGACCGAGAGGGCGCCCTCGCGCAGGCCCGTGCCGTCGACGAGAAGCGCGCCAAGGGGGAGAAGCTCGGCCCGCTGGCGGGCGTCCCCCTCGCCCTCAAGGACATCTTCACCACCGAGGGCGTTCCGACGACCGTCGGTTCGAAGATCCTCGAGGGCTGGATCCCGCCGTACGACGCGACGCTCACCAAGCGCCTGAAGGCCGCCGACATCGTCATCCTCGGCAAGACCAACATGGACGAGTTCGCCATGGGGTCCTCCACCGAGAACAGCGCGTACGGGCCGACCGGCAACCCCTGGGACCTCACCAAGATCCCCGGCGGCTCCGGCGGCGGCTCGTCCGCCGCGCTCGCCTCCTTCCAGGCGCCCCTCGCCATCGGCACCGACACCGGCGGCTCCATCCGCCAGCCGGCCGCCGTCACCGGCACGGTCGGCGTCAAGCCGACGTACGGTGCCGTGTCCCGCTACGGCATGGTGGCGTTCAGCAGCAGCCTCGACCAGGGCGGACCCTGCGCCCGTACGGTCCTGGACGCGGCCCTCCTGCACGAGGTCATCGCCGGCCACGACCCGCTGGACTCCACCTCCATCGACACGCCCGTCCCGCCGGTCGTCGAGGCCGCCCGCAACGGCAGCGTCGAGGGCATGCGCGTCGGCGTCGTCAAGCAGTTCCGCGGCGAGCACTACCAGGCCGGCGTCATCCAGCGCTTCGACGAGTCGGTCGCCCTCCTCAAGGAGCTGGGCGCCGAGATCGTCGAGCTGGACTGCCCGTCCTTCGACCTCGCCCTGTCGGCGTACTACCTGATCGCGCCCTCCGAGTGCTCGTCCAACCTCGCCCGCTTCGACGGCCTGCGCTACGGCCTGCGCAGCGGCGACGACGGCTCGCACTCCGCCGAGGAGGTCACCTCCCTCACCCGTGCGGAGGGCTTCGGCCCCGAGGTCAAGCGCCGCATCATGCTCGGCACCTACGCCCTGTCGAGCGGCTACTACGACGCCTACTACGGCTCCGCCCAGAAGGTCCGCACGCTCATCACGCGCGACTTCGAGAAGGCCTTCGAACAGGTGGACGTGATCGTGTCGCCCACGACCCCGACCACCGCCTTCGCGATCGGCGAGCGCGCCGACGACCCGATGGCGATGTACCTGGCCGACCTGTGCACCATCCCGACGAACCTGGCGGGCAACGCGGCCATGTCACTGCCCTGCGGTCTCAGCCCGGAGGACAACCTCCCGGTCGGCCTGCAGATCATCGCCCCGGCGCTGAAGGACGACCGTCTGTACAAGGTCGGCGCCGCCGTCGAGGCCGCCTTCGTGCAAAAGTGGGGGCACCCGCTGCTGGAGGAGGCTCCGTCGCTGTGAGCAAGGCACTGTCCAAGGCCAAGGGCTTCAAGAAGTCCAAGTCCGGTACGTACCTGTCGATGGCCACCACCGCGTTCGGCGCGGTCAGTGTCGTCAAGCAGATCAAGAAGGCACGGCTGGAGAACGACACGCTGCGCCTGATCGACGCCACCGTGTCCGCCGCCGCCATCGTCACCGGCCTCGCCATCCTCTACCGCGAGCTGAAGCGGCTGGGCGACGACGACGTCCTGCTGGGCTGAGAGGGAAGTTTCACCGTGACCACCACGACCGACCTGGTGTCGTACGAGGACGCGCTGGCGTCGTACGACCCCGTCATGGGCCTCGAGGTCCATGTCGAACTCGGCACCAAGACCAAGATGTTCTGCGGCTGTTCGACCGAACTCGGTCAGGACGCCAACACGCAGACCTGCCCCACCTGCCTCGGCCTGCCCGGCTCGCTCCCGGTCGTCAACGCGACCGGCGTCGAGTCCGCGATCAAGATCGGTCTCGCGCTGAACTGCGAGATCGCCGAGTGGTGCCGCTTCGCCCGGAAGAACTACTTCTATCCGGACATGCCGAAGAACTTCCAGACCTCCCAGTACGACGAGCCGATCGCCTTCGACGGCTACCTCGACGTACAGCTGGAGGACGGGGAGACCTTCCGCGTCCAGATCGAGCGCGCCCACATGGAGGAGGACACCGGCAAGTCCACCCACGTGGGCGGCGCGACCGGCCGTATCCACGGCGCGTCGCACTCCCTGCTGGACTACAACCGCGCCGGCATCCCGCTCATCGAGATCGTCACCAAGCCGATCGAGGGCGCGGGCGAGCGCGCTCCCGAGGTCGCCCGGGCGTACGTCCGTGAGCTGCGCGAGCTGATCAAGGCGCTCGGGGTCTCCGAGGCCCGTATGGAGATGGGCCAGATGCGCTGCGACGTGAACCTGTCGCTGCGCCCCCACGGCACCGAGAAGTTCGGCACGCGTTCCGAGACGAAGAACGTCAACTCGCTGCGGTCCGTGGAGCGTGCGGCCCGTTTCGAGATCCAGCGGCACGCGGCCGTGCTGTCGTCCGGCGGCACGATCATCCAGGAGACCCGGCACTTCCACGAGGACACCGGGTCCACCACCTCGGGCCGGGTGAAGGAGGAGGCCGAGGACTACCGGTACTTCCCCGAGCCGGACCTGGTGCCGGTGGCCCCCTCGCGCGAGTGGGTCGAGGAGATCCGCGCGGCCCTGCCCGAGCTGCCGCTGGCCCGCCGTACCCGGCTGCTGGCCGAGTGGGGCATCTCCGCCACCGACATGCAGGCGATCCTCAACGCCGGCGCGCTGGAGCCGATCGTCGCCACGATCGACGCCGGTGCCGACGCGGCCTCCGCCCGCAAGTGGTGGATGGGCGAACTGGCTCGCACCGCCAACGAGTCGGGCACCTCGCTCGACGAGCTGGCGATCACCCCGGCGCAGGTCGCCCGGGTCACCGAGCTGGTCTCGAAGGGTGACCTGAACGACAAGCTGGCCCGCCAGGTCATCGAGGGCGTCCTCGCGGGCGAGGGCACCCCGGACGAGGTCGTCGAGAAGCGCGGTCTGAAGGTCGTCTCCGACGACTCCGCGCTGGGTACGGCGGTCGACGAGGCCATCGCCGGCAACCCGGGCGTCGCGGACAAGATCCGCGGCGGCAAGGTGGCGGCGGCCGGCGCCCTGGTCGGCGCCGTCATGAAGGCGACCCGCGGCCAGGCCGACGCGGCCCGCGTCAAGGAGCTGATCCTGGAGAGGCTCGGCGTCAGCGAGGGCTGAGGCCCACCCGCGCCCCCGGGGGGATGCACCGGTCCACGGTGCATCCCCCCACGCGTGCCGCGCCGTGCCCGGTGACAGAGTTCCCCGAACTGTCCTGTGACGTGCCTCGCACTCTGCCGGACAAGCGCGGTAACGGGGTAAACGATCACTTTCGCCTGCGAGAGTGTCCTGCGATTGCTCATGCGTTCTTTGCGGGCTGTTCACTCCATGGACGATGATTCCCGGCCAAAGATCCACACATCATCCCTGGGAGCACGACCGTGGCAGCCCTCGCCCGTTGGTGTGTCCGGCACCGTCTGGTAGCCGTCCTGCTGTGGCTCCTCGCCTTCGGCGGGGCCACCGCCGCCGCCACGCTGGCCGGTTCGGCGTACTCCGACGACTACGAGGTCCCCGGCACCGAGTCGGGCCGCGCCACCGAACTGCTGCGCGAGGGCTTCCCCGGCCTCGGCGGCGACAGTGACACCGTCGTCTGGCACACCACCTCCGGCACCGTCCGGGCGGCCGACGTCGAACAGACGATGAACCGCGCCCTCGACCGGATCGCCGACCTGCCCGGGGTGGCCTCCGTGAGCGGCCCGTACGGCGGCCAGGGCACCCACCGCATCAGCGCCGACGGCCATACCGCCTACGCCACCGTCACCTTCGAGGAACAGGCCCGGAACATCGGGAAGTCCGAGGCGGAGGCCGTCGTACGCACCGCCCGGGCCGCCGCCGGCGACGGACTCCAAGTGGAGCTGGGCGGCAGCGCGGTCGCGCTCACCCGGTCGAGCGGCGGACACCTCGCCGAGGTGGTCGGCGTGCTCGTCGCCGCCCTCGTGCTGTTCCTCGCCTTCGGCTCGCTCGCCGCCTCCCTGCTGCCGATCGCCACCGCGCTGATCGGCGTGGGCACCGCCTACGCCGCGGTCGTGCTGCTCGGACACGCCATGGTGGTGGCCGACTTCGCCCCCATGCTCGGCACGCTGATCGGTCTGGGGGTGGGCATCGACTACGCGCTGTTCATCGTGACCAGACACCGGCGCGGACTGAAACGCGGACTGAGCGTCACCGAGGCCGCCACCGACGCCGTCGCCACCACGGGACGCGCGGTCGTCTTCGCGGGTGCCACCGTCTGCATCGCCCTCCTGGGCATGCTGGTCCTGCGCCTGAGCTTCCTCAACGGCGTCGCCGTCGCCGCCTCGACGACGGTCGTCCTCACCGTCGCCGCCTCCGTCACCCTGCTGCCCGCCCTGCTGGCCTTCATCGGGCCGCGCTCCCTCAGCCGCCGCGAACGGCGCCGGCTGGCCGAGCACGGCCCGCAGCCCGAACTGCCCACCGGCCTCGCCGCCCGCTGGTCCGCGTTCGTCGAGCACCACCCCAAGCTGCTCGGCTCGCTGGCCGTCGCCGTCATCGCGGCCCTCGCACTGCCCACCCTCTCCCTCCACCTCGGCACCTCCGACCAGGGCAACGACCCCCGGTCGTCCACCACCCGGCAGGCCTACGACCTCCTCGCCGAGGGCTTCGGGCCCGGCGTCAACGGCCCCCTGACGCTGGTGACCCGGGTGGAGAGCGCCGAGGACAGGCTGAAGCTGGACAGCCTCGACACCACCCTGCGCCGGACCCCCGGCGTCGCGTCGGTCACCCCGGTCGTCTACGACACCGGCGGCGACACCGCGTACCTCACCGTCGTCCCCGACTCGGCGCCCCAGTCACAGCGCACCAGCGACCTGGTGGACCGGCTGCGCACCGACGTCCTCCCGCGCGCGCGGACGGGCACCTCGCTCGACCTGCTGGTGGGCGGGGTCACCGCCGGCTACGACGACTTCGCCGACGTCATCATCGGCAAACTGCCGCTGTTCATCGGCGTCGTCATCGGGCTCGGCTGCCTGCTGCTGCTGGTCGCCTTCCGGTCCCTCGGCATTCCGCTGAAGGCCGCCGTGATGAACGTCGCCGCCGTCGCCGCCGCCTTCGGGATCGTCGTCGCCGTCTTCCAGTGGGGCTGGGGGAGCGAGCTGCTGGGACTCGGGCGCGCGGGACCCATCGAACCCTTCCTTCCCGTGATCATGGTGTCGGTCCTGTTCGGACTCTCCATGGACTACCAGGTCTTCCTGGTCAGCCGGATGTACGAGGAGTGGCTGGAGACCGGCGACAACCGGCGGGCGGTACGCGTCGGGCTCGCCGAGACCAGCCGGGTGATCAACTCGGCGGCGGTCATCATGATCTCGGTCTTCCTCGCCTTCGTACTCAGCGGCGACCGTGTCATCGCCATGTTCGGCATCGCCCTGGCCTCCGCCGTCGCCGTCGACGCCTTCGTGCTGCGCACGCTTCTCGTGCCGGCCCTGATGCATCTGCTGGGCGCGGCCAACTGGTGGCTGCCGGCCTGGCTGGAGCGCCGTCTGCCGCGCATCAGCATCGAGCCGCCGGAATGCCGCGCCGCCCATGAGAGGCTCGGTCGGGTCGTGGCGGAACTGGAGAAGGAGCAGCGACACGATGTACGCGACATCCCTGGGTGACGGCGCCGAACTGCGGCCCCTGGAGACCTGGCACGCCGGGGAACTCCTCGCCAACATCGACCGGGGACGGGAGTTCATCGGCCGGCACATCGGCCTGCCGGACGTGGTGCCGGACCTGGAGTCGGCCCGCGCCTACCTCCGGTCGTACGCCGACAAGCGGGCCGCCGACGCCGGCAGCCTGCACGGGGTGTGGCTGGAGGGGAGGCTGGCCGGCGGTCTGCTCTTCCGTGTCTGGGACACCGCCGCCGGGGTCTGCGAGGCGGGCTGCTGGCTGGAGCCGGCGGCGGCCGGGCGCGGTCTCGTCACGCGCGGCATGCGGACGCTGCTGGACTGGGCCTTCGACGAGCGCCGTATGCACCGTGCGGAGTGGCATGTGGCGTCGGCCAACGAGCCCAGCATCAACGTGGCCCGGCGGCTCGGCATGACCCGTGAGGGCGTGCTCAGGGAGCACTACCTCTACCGGGGTGTGCGCACGGACACCGAGATCTGGTCCGTGCTCGCCCCCGAATGGCGGCAGGCACGCGCGCGTGCCGTCCGCGACGGTCATTGATTCCGATCATTAAGAGACCTCTCATACAGCGTCCGTACGGTGCGGGGCATGGCAACGAAGACAGCGGCCGAGAACGCCGTGACCGGCGAAGCACAGACCGGCGATGCGAAGGACGAAGCGGTGCGGGACGGAGCGGTGAAGGACGGGGCGGAGCAGCACCGGGAGGTGGCGGCGCAGGTCACCGGGGACGGGGAGCCGGCCGATGCGGTCCCGGACGACGACGGGGCGGCCCTCGCCGAGACCGAGCAGGAGGGCCCCTCCGGCATCGGACAGGGTGCCGGGGCCGTCGTCTCCGCCGCGCTGGGCCTCGTCTCGCTCACCGGCGGCTGGATCGGCACGGTGGCCTCCGCCCGCGAGACCCTCGTGGGCCAGCTGCGGACCTCGTCGAGCGCGAGCGTCGCCAAGCAGGTCAAGGCGGTGTACGGCGACGCCTGGCACGCCACCGCCCTGTGGGCCGGCCTGTTCGCGCTGGCCGCCCTGGTCACCGGTGTCGTCGTCCTCGCCCGGCCCGCGTTCGGCGCCCCCGGCAGGCCGCAGGCGGCCTGGATCAAGTCGGTCGCCTGGGCGGGCGTCTCGCTCGGTGTCATCGGCCTGATCCTGGCCGTCCTCAAGTACTCCGACGCGCTGCTCGCACTGCCCTCGACCGGCTGAATCCGCGCAGCTCACCAGGGGCCTCAGGGCGTCCGTAAGCACCTTACGGACGCCCTGAGGCCCCTTAGGCGTGTCCGGGCCCGGGCACGCGCCCGAAGATGCGGAACTCTCCCGATGTGGCGGACCCCGCTGGGAGACGAAGGTGGAGGCATCGCGGACCTCACGGAAAGCGAAGCCAGACCCGAAGTCGACCTCCGAAGCCCGAAACCACTCTTCTCAGGGGACCCACCATGTTCGAGCTCGAACTCCACCAGCTCCGTGCCGCCGAACTGCGCCGCCAGGCCGACGGCGAGCGCCTCGCCCGCGAGGCCGTACGCTCCCTCCGCGCCGCCCGCCGTGCCGCCCGCGGCGAGGAGGAGGCCCGGCACACCGCCGGCACCGAGGCCCATACCGACCGCCCGCGCCGCCACCGACACCCTCACACCGCGTGAGTACGACGAACACACCGGGCCTGTGGAAAACCGCTGCCCCGCCGTACGACCCGCGTGCGATGCTCGGGCCCGTGGAGACCAGGTCCGTCAGTCCCGTGTTCGTCGGCCGCGGCGACGAGTTGGACACGCTGAACGACGCGCTCGCCCGTGCCGGTGCGGGCCAGCCGCAGGCGCTGCTGCTCGGCGGGGAGGCCGGGGTCGGCAAGACCCGCCTCGTCGAGGAGTTCACCACGGCCGCCGGCCGCCGGGGCGCCGTCGTCGCCCTGGGCGGCTGCGTGGAGATCGGCGCCGACGGTCTGCCCTTCGCCCCCTTCTCCACCGTCCTGCGCACCCTGCGCACGGCGCTGCCCGAGGAACTCGCCGCCGCGGCCGCGGGACAGGAGGAGGAACTGGCCCGGCTGCTGCCGGAGCTGGGCGAGGCCCCCTCGGGCCGCCACGACGAACAGGGCATGGCCCGCCTCTTCGAACTCACCGCCCGGCTGCTGGAACGGGTCGCCACCGACCGCACGGTCGTCGTCGCCCTGGAGGACCTGCACTGGGCCGACGCCTCCACCCGCCACCTGCTCGCCTACCTCGTGCGCACCCTGCGCACCGGCCGGCTCGTCGTCCTGGCCACCTACCGCTGCGACGACATCCACCGCCGCCACCCCCTGCGCCCCCTGCTCGCCGAACTCGACCGGCTGCGCACCGTCCGCCGTCTCGAACTGGCCCGCTTCACCCGCGCGGAGGTGGGCCGTCAGATCGCCGGCATCCTCGCCGCCGAACCCGACCCCGCCCAGGTCGACGAGATCTACGAACGCTCCGACGGAAACGCGTTCTTCGTCGAGGAACTCGCCGTCGCCGCCCGCGAGGGCTGCCGCACCGGTCTCACCGACTCCCTGCGCGACCTGCTGCTGGTGCGGGTGGAGGCGCTGCCCGAGAGCGCCCAGCGGGTCGCCCGGATCGTCGCCGAGGGCGGCTCCACCGTCGAGTACCGGCTCATCGCCGCCGTCGCCCGGCTCACCGAGGACGACCTCATCGAAGCGCTGCGGGCCGCCGTGGGCGCCAACATCCTCGCCGCCGCACCCGAGCGCGACGGCTACCGCTTCCGGCACTCCCTGGTCCGCGAGGCCGTCGCCGACGACCTGCTGCCCGGCGAACGCTCCCGCCTCAACCGCCGCTACGCCGAGGCCCTGCGAGCGGACCCCACGCTGGTCCCCGCCGACGAGCGCGTCATGCGCCTGGCCAGCTACTGGTACCACGCCCACGACGCCGCCCAGGCCCTGCCCGCCGTCCTGGACGCCTCCGTGGTGGCCCGCCGCCGGCACGCCTACAGCGAGCAGCTAAGGCTGCTGGAGCGGGCGATGGAACTGTGGGACACCGCCCCCGCCGAGGTCCGGGCCGCCCTGCGCCCCGTCGACCACACCGAGGTCTACCCTCCCTGCGGCTGCGCGCCCCAGACCACCCCGCTGCACTACCTCGACCTGATGGCGGAAGCCGCCGTCGCGGGCCGCTTCTGCGGCGAACGCGAACGCGCACTGAAGATCACCAAGCGGGCGCTGCACCTCCTGGAGGAGGACCCCGACCCGCTGCGCGCCGCCTGGTTCTGGGTACAGCGCTCCCGGCTGGTCCAGGCCCAGGCCCGCGGCGACGGCTGGAAGGAACTGGGCACCGCGCAGGACCTGGTGCGCGGGCTGCCGCCGTCCGCGGTGCACGCCGAGGTGCTGGCCACCGTCGCCAACTGGTCCATGCTGCACGAGCCCGGACCGGACGCCTTCGCCGCCGCCGAACGGGCCGTGCAGTACGCGCGGATGGTGGGCGCCCGCGAGATCGAACTGAACGCGCGCCTCACCCTCGGCGGCCTCGTGGTCGAAACCGGCGACGTGGAGACCGGGCTGGCGCAGATGCGCCAGGTCAAGGACGACGCGCTCCGGGAGGGCGTGGCACCCGTCGCCGGCCGCGCCTATGTGAACCTGCCGGCCGCCCTGCAGTCGGTGGGCCGGTCCCGGGAGGCCGTGCCGCTCATGCGCGAGGGGATCACCTTCACCCGACGGTTCGGGCTGCTGGACACCGAGGCGTGGGTGTGGAGCAACCTCGCCGAGTCGCTGTACACGCTCGGCCGGTGGACGGAGGCGGGCGAGGCGGCGGCGCAGGCACGGCGGGTGGGGTCCAGCGGCAAGCCGCAGGGGGCGGGCGCCCTGCGGCTTGCCCATCTCGCGCTCGCCCGGGGCGACTTCGCCGAGGCCGGCCGCCACCTGGCCACCGCCCGCGCCCGCTACGGCACCCACGACCCGATGCCCCAGCAGTGGCTGCCGGTCGCCCGCGTCGCCATCGGGGTCGCCGCCGGGGAGGGCCGGATCCTCGACGTCCGAGCCGAACTGCGCACCGCCCTGGACGCCGGCTTCCCGCCCGGCACCCACCGCTACGCCTGGCCGCTGCTGCTGGCCGCCGCCACAGCCGAGGGCGACGCCCGCGCCCTCCCCGCCGCCATGGAGGGCCGCGCCGAAGCCGTCGAACGCCTCCTCGGAGCCGTCAAGAAGCTCACCACCGGTGTCCCCGTCTGGCGCGCCCACGAGCAGTGGGTCCGCGCCGAACTGCACCGCGCGGAGGGCCGGGACACCGCCGACACCTGGTCGCAGGTGGTCACCGCCTTCGAGTGCCTCGACCGCCCCTACGACCTCGCCCGGGTCCGCCACCGCCTCGCCCAGGCACTCCTGGCGGCCGGCGGCGAGGACGACCGCGACCGCGCCACGGAACTGCTCCGGCTCGCCGGGGCCGTAGCCGGCCACCTCGGCGCCCGCCCGCTCGCCGACTCCGTCGCCCGCCTCGCCCAGCGCGCCCGCCTGCCCCTGACCCGCGCCCCCGGACAGGCACTCACCCGCGCCGACGCCCTGGGCCTCACCAGCCGCGAGCACGACGTCCTGCGCCTGGTGTCGGCCGGCCGTACCAACCGCCAGATAGCCGAGGAACTCTTCATCTCCCCGAAGACCGCGAGCGTGCACGTCTCCAACATCCTGGCCAAGCTCGGTGTCTCGGGGCGGGGGGAGGCGGCGGCGGTGGCGCACCGGCTGGAGCTGTTTCCGCCGGCCAGGGCTACCTGACCGCCAGCTCCAGGATCCGGTCGTCCCCCTTCGTCGGGGAGCCCCTGCCGTCCGTGTTGCTCGTGACCAGCCAGACCTTGTCGTCGCCGGCCGCGACGACGGTGCGCAGGCGGCCGTACCGCCCGGTGAGGAAGGACTGGGGGGCCGCCGAGGCCCTGGTGCCGGCGAGGGGGACGCGCCACAGGCGCTCGCCCTTCAGGGCCGCCATCCAGATCACGCCGTGGACGTAGGCGATGCCGCTCGGGGAGGCCTCGTCGGTGGGCCACTGGGCGACCGGGTTGTGGAAGCGGGAGTCGGAGGAGGCGCCCTCGGCGACCGGCCACCCGTAGTTGTCGCCGGGCTCGATCGCGTTCAGCTCGTCCCAGGTGTCCTGGCCGAACTCCGAGGCGAACAGGCGCTGTTCGTCGTCCCAGGCCAGCCCCTGCACATTGCGGTGGCCGTAGGTGTAGACGGGGGAGCCGGGGAAGGGGTTGCCGGGAACCGGTGCGCCCTGCGGGGTCAGCCGCAGGATCTTGCCGCCCAGGGATCTCCTGTCCTGGGCGAGTCCCCGCCGGCCGCTCTCGCCCGTACCGGCGTAGAGCATGCCGTCCGGGCCGAACGCGATCCGGCCGCCGTTGTGGACGAACCCCTTGGGGATGCCCCTGAACACCGTGTGCGGGGCGCCCAGTTGCTCACCGGGCGGCTTCTTCGCGTCGTACCGCACGCGGACGACGCGGTTGTCCGAGGCGGAGGTGAGGTAGGCGTAGATCATGCGGTCCGAGGCGTAGCCGGGGGAGAGCGCGATGCCCAGCAGGCCGCCCTCGCCCGCCGGGGAGACCCCGGCGACGGCGCCCAGCTCGGTCTCGCGGCCCGTCTTCTCGTCGACCCGGGTGATCGTCGCGTCGTCCCGGGAGGAGACGAGCAGGCCGCCGCCCGGCAGCGGGGCCAGGCCCCACGGGGTCCGCAGGCCCTCGGCCACCGTGCGCAGCACCGTCACCGAACCCCTCGGGGGCGGCACGGACGCGGACGACCCGGCCGAGGAGGAGCAGCCGGCCGTCAGCAGAAGCGCGGCGGCGGCCAGCACGGCCGTCACAGCCCGACGTCGCACGAGTCGCTCCCTTCGAGGCGGCGATCCACCGGCGGGGCTCCTGTCGGCCCCGGGATCACCCTCGGTCCCCGGGCCCCCTCAGTCCCAGGATCCCCGCCCGCCCGGCAGCTCCGCCACCTCCGTCAGGTCCCGGGCGGTCAACCGCAGCGCGGCCGCCCCGGCGTTCTCCGCCGCCCAGCGCTCCCGCTTGGTGCCCGGCACCGGGACCACATGGCGCCCCTGGGCCAGCAGCCAGGCCAGGGCCACCTGCCCCGGGGTCACCTCCTCGCCGTGCCGCCGGGCCACCCGGCGCAGACCGGCGACGATCGGCTGGTTCGCGGCCATCATCTCGGCGGTGAAACGGGGATGGCGGGCGCGCACGTCGTCCGGTTCGAAGCCCTCGCCGGGGGTCAGGGTCCCGGTGAGGAAACCGTTCCCCAGAGGCATCGCCGCGAGCAGGCCCACGCCCCGCGCCTCGCACCACGGCAGCAGCGCGTCCAGGGCCTCCGGCGACCACACGGACAGCTCCGCCTCCACCGCGCTCACCGGGAACACCTGCTGCACCCTCTGGAGCTGCCGCAGCGTCGCGTCGTGCGGCCGCGAGCCCGAGCGGCGCCCGCCCCGCGCACCCACCGCGCACAGACCCAGCGCCCGCACCTTCCCGGCCCGGACCAGGTCCGCCATCGCGCCCCACGTCTCCTCGACGGGGACCTCCGGGTCGGCCCGGTGCAGCTGGTAGAGGTCGATCACGTCCGTCTGCAGACGGCGCAGGGAGGCGTCGCAGGCCCGCTTCACATACCCCGGCCTGCCGTTCGCCACGATGTGCTGCTCGCCCACCAGCAGCCCCACCTTCGTCGACACGAAGGCGTCCGCCCGGCGCTCCTTCAGCACCCGCCCGAGCAACAGCTCATTGGTGAACGGGCCGTACATGTCCGCCGTGTCCAGGAGCGTCGAGCCCAGATCCAGCGCCCGGTGCACCGCCCTGACCGACTCCTCCCCCCGCTGCCGCGAGGTGCTGTACCCCCAGCTCATCGGCATGCACCCGAGTCCGACGGCCCCCACCGCGAGCGCCCCCGCGCCGATCGTCCTGCGCTCCACCTGCCCGTGAACCTCCCTCTGCCCGACCCCCAACCTAACCTGGGCGCCCGTCCGGCCCTGAACTAGCCTCCTGACCATGACTGCAGACGTTTGGCTTCCCATCCCGCCGGAGGAGATCGAGGGACTCCCCGAGGGGCTCGGTTACCTGTTCTGGGACGGGGGCGAGGACGGTGAGCAGGAGTTCCCCGGGGATCCCGCGAACTGCGCCGTGTACGTCGTCCCCTACATGAAGCGCTGGCCGGTCAAGGTGCGGCCCCTCGAGCACCTGCGGAACCTCGAGGTGGTCCAGACGCTCACGGCGGGCGTCGACGACGTCACCGCGCGGCTGTCGGACATCGTCCCGGGGGTGCGGTTGTGCAACGCGCGGGGTGTGCACGAGGCGAGCACCGCGGAACTCGCGCTCACCCTGACCCTCGCCTCCCTGCGCGGCATCCCCGGTTTCGTCCGGGCCCAGCAGCAGGAGCGCTGGCAGGGCGGCTTCTTCCCGGCCCTCGCCGACAAGTCCGTCCTCATCGTCGGCTACGGCGCCATCGGCGCCGCCATCGAGGACCGGCTCGCGCCCTTCGAGCTCGCGCGGGTGGCGCGCGTTGCGCGCTCCGGGCGGACCACGGCGCGCGGTCCCGTGCATCCGCTCACCGAACTTCCCTCGCTGCTCCCGGAAGCGGACGTCGTCATCCTCTCCACCCCCCTCACGGACACCAGCCGAGGGCTGGTCGACCAGAACTTCCTCACCCGGATGAAGGACGGAGCGCTGTTGGTGAACGTCGCCCGCGGCCCCGTCGTCGACACCAAGGCGCTGCTCGCGGAGCTGGAAAGCGGCCGGATCACCGCGGCCCTCGACGTGACCGACCCGGAGCCGCTGCCCCCGGGGCATCCCCTGTGGCAGGCGCCAGGCGTGCTGATCAGCCCGCATGTCGGCGGCCCCACCTCGGCCTTCCTGCCGCGCGCCAAGCGGCTCCTGACGGACCAGCTGACCCGGTTCGTGAACCACGAGCCGCTGCGCAACGTGATCCTGACGACGGGCGGCGACGCGGGCGCCTGACGGCGGGCGCAACGCGCCCGTCATCCGCTTCCGGTACGCTCCGCGATCCCTCGGACGCGAGGCGTACCCGCATCGCCGCTGGTCGTCACTGAGCGTAGAGAAGCTATGTCCCTGAGTGACGAGACTGGTGTATCGTCCCGACAGGGGCTGCGCCGCTGACATTCGGCGCCGGGGATGGACATTTCAGATCTGTGAGGGGGGCGACGGGCGATGCACGGCCTATGGACGAACGATCCGACGCGGCGGAGCCGCCGACGGCGACCCTGGCGGACGGTGGCGCGCAGACGCGGCCACCACACCGGCCATCTTCACCACCGCAGGCACAGTGCCCGCAGGAGGCACACGCAACCGGCACACCGGGACCCGCGGGACCCGGGAGTCAAGCGCATCGGGAGGCCCCGGTGAGTGCGCCGCCCACGGTCACGACCCGCATCGGCGGGGCGCTGCGGGTGCAGCCCTCGCCGGGGGCGCCGCTGCCCCGTCCGCCGGCCGCAGGCGGCCGGCCCGTCCTCATCCGCCAACTCGTCCTCGCCCTGGTCTGCGCGGGATACGTCGTCGGTTCCGCATTCGACTGGGGGTCGAACGAAGTCGCTTTGATCATGGGGGACTTCGGCCTGAGCGCCGCGGCCGGCACCGCCGCCGTCTCCTGCTTCCTCTACGCCCGTAGCCCGCGGGTCCGCTTTCGACCGGCCTGGCTGCTGTTCGCCCTCTCCTCGGCGATGGCGGCCCTCGGCAACGCGGTCTGGGGGTGGTACGAGGTCGTCCTGCAGCGGCCCGTGCCCAGCCCCAGCTGCGCCGACCTGTTCTTCCTGTGCTTCGCGCCGCCCGCCATCGTCGGCCTGCTGGTCCTCGCCAAGCGGCCGGTGTCGAAGGCGGGCTGGATCTGCCTGATGCTGGACGCCTGGCTGATCGGCGGCTCGCTGCTCACCCTGTCGTGGAGCCTCGCGCTCGCCCAGGCGGCCAGGTTCGACGGGCCGAGCGTGGCGCACACCGCGCTGTCACTGGCGTATCCGCTGCTGGACATCGCGCTGGTCAGCATGGTGCTCGCGCTGCACTTCCGGCGCTCGCCGGGCAACCGCACCGCGGTGAACACCGCCATCGGGGCGCTCGCACTGACCGTGATGTGCGACGCGCTGTTCACCTCGCCGCTGCTGCACAGCAGTTACCGCTCCGGGCAGCTGCTGGACGCGGGCTGGTTCGCCGGCTCCCTGCTGCTGGCCTACGCCCCCTGGGCCGCTCCCCGGCGCCAGGGCGCGCAGGACGGCGAGCGGCACGTGCCGGACGGGCACACGCGCGTGGTCCACGAGCACGTACCCGGACAGCCCGGCCAGCGTGCCGCCGGCCACCCACCCGCGCCCGCCCCGGGAGGCGATCACAGCCGGTACCCGGCCGGCCGGCCGATCACCGGCTCCCTGGCCGCACTCACCCCGTACCTGGCCGCGGCCGTGTGCACGCTGGGCGTCCTGTACAACGTCCTCAACGGCCGCAGGCCCGACCACGTGGTACTGATCACCGCGGGCGGCGTCGTACTGGCGCTCGTCAGCCGCCAGGGCATCATGCTCCTCGACAACATCACCCTCACCCAGGAACTGGCCCAGAAGGAGAGCCACTTCCGCTCCCTGGTGCAGGGCTCCAGCGACGTCATCATGATCGCCGCGCCCAACGGCATCCTCCGCTACGTCTCCCCGGCCGCCGCCGGGGTCTACGGACGGCCCGCCGAGGACCTGGTGGGCAGCGAGCTGGCCAGTCTCATCCACCCGGAGGACCTGGGCTGCGTGGTGCACGAGGTGCGCCGCTTCCTGGCCGCGAGCCCCCTGGAGGAAGCCACCACCCGCATCGAGTGCCGCTTCCGGTCCGGCGACGGCGGCTGGCTCAACGTGGAGTCCACCGTCAACCGTCACCACGGCGGCCTCATCTTCAACAGCCGGGACGTGACCGAAAGAGTGCGCCTGCAGGCCCAGCTGCAGCACAACGCCGAGCACGACCCGCTCACCGACCTGCCCAACCGCGCCCTGTTCACCCGGCGCGTGCAGCAGGCCCTGTCCGGCCGGCGGGCCTCCGACCGGGGCGCCCACCTGCGGGGCACGGCCGTGCTCTTCATCGACCTGGACGGCTTCAAGGCCGTCAACGACACCATCGGCCACCAGGCCGGGGACGAACTGCTCGTCCAGGCCGCCCGCAGACTCCAGGACGCCGTCCGGCACGGGGACACCGCCTCCCGCCTCGGCGGCGACGAGTTCGCGGCCCTGATCATCGGCGACGGCACCCGCGACCGCGCCGCCCGGGAACGCAACATCGTGGAGCTGGCCGACCGCCTCAGGCTCACCCTCTCCCAGCCGTACCTCATCGACGGCAACGATGTCCGGGTCAACGCCTCCATCGGCGTGGCCTTCGCCGAACAGGGCCTGGGCGCGGGCGAGTTGCTGCGCAACGCCGACCTCGCCATGTACCGCGCGAAGTCGGCCGGCAAGGGCCGGGTCGAGCTGTACAAGCCACAGATGCAGCAGGACGTCGTACGCAAGGCGGAGCTGGCCACGCGGCTGCGCGCCGCCCTGCACGACGGCGAGTTCGCGCTGCTGCACCAGCCGGTGGTGTGCCTGGCGGACGGCCGGATCACCTCGGTCTCCGCGCAGGCGCGATGGCGCTCCTCCCAGGGCGTGCTGTTCACCCCCGCCGAGTTCCTGCGGGTGGCCGAGGACAACGACAAGACCTCCGAGCTGGACCGCTGGGTCCTCCAGGAGGCCGTGGAGCAGGCGGCCGAGCGCGCCGCGACCGGGCTCGTCGTACCGGTGGCGGTACGGATGAGCGCCCGGCGGCTGCTGGACCGCTCCATGCCGCTCGGCTCCGTGGAGGCGCTGCTGACCCGGCACGGGCTGCCGCCCGGCGCGCTGGTCGTCGAGCTGTCCGACACCGACCCGAGGGTCTCCCTGGACGAGCTGGAGCGGCGCCTGACCGCGCTCAGCCGGCTCGGCGTCAGGATCGCCCTCGACGGCTTCGGCAGCGGGTACGCGGCGATCACCGCCCTGCGAAAGCTGCCCGTGGACGTGCTGAAGCTCGATCGAAGCCTGGTCGAGGGCGTGGTGGAGTCCCCGCGGCTGCACAAGATCACCAGTGGGCTGCTGCGCATCGCCGGCGACCTCGGGCTGCAGTCCGTGGCCGAGGGCGTGGACCTCCCGGAGCAGGTCGTCGCGCTGCGCGCGATGGGCTGCACGCATGGACAGGGCATGGCCTTCGCCGGGGCGCTGGAGGAGTACCGGCTGCGCCGGGTGCTCGGATCCGGCCATTTTCCGGTCCCGCACGGACCGGCCGAACCGGCGTTCGCGGGCGGTGGCGCGGGGGTGTACACAGGTGGGGTAGCCGCTGTCCTCGGAGGCGGAAGTGCCCTTCGTTCACATAATGAGACTCCCGTCCCACCCACTTGACACGTGGTGCGTGCCGGGGGGAGGGTCAGTCCCATGCGCACCCGAATTCTCGTACTTGGACAGCGCGTCGGCTGAGCTGGGACCCACCGGAGGACGATCCGGAATCCCCAGCGACCTCACCGGCGCGCTCCCCTCGCTTGCCTTTTGGCACGAGGGGTTTTTTGTTGCACAGGCGCCTACCGAACAGCTGCCGAACACCCGCTGTACACCGCACAAACCTCGCAAAAACCCTCAGCATCGAGAAGAGAATGCCGATGACCGAGCAGGCCACCGGGGCCCACCATCCGCAGCCGCGGCCCCGATCCGGAGGACACAACTCCGCCCCCGTCGAGCACGTGACGGGCGCGCAGTCCCTCATCCGCTCCCTTGAGGAGGTCGGCGCTGACACGGTATTCGGCATCCCCGGCGGCACGATCCTCCCGGCGTACGACCCGCTGATGGACTCCACCAAGGTCCGCCATGTGCTGGTCCGGCACGAGCAGGGCGCCGGCCACGCGGCCACCGGCTACGCGCAGGCCACCGGCAAGGTGGGCGTCTGCATGGCCACCTCGGGCCCGGGTGCCACCAACCTGGTCACGCCGATCGCCGACGCCAACATGGACTCGGTGCCGCTGGTCGCGATCACCGGTCAGGTGAACTCCTCCGCGATCGGCACGGACGCCTTCCAGGAGGCGGACATCGTCGGCATCACCATGCCGATCACCAAGCACAGCTTCCTGGTCACCAAGGGCGAGGACATCCCGCGGGTGATCGCGCAGGCGTTCCACATCGCCTCGACCGGCCGCCCCGGACCGGTCCTGGTCGACATCCCCAAGGACATCCTGCAGAAGAAGACCGTCTTCTCCTGGCCGCCCGCCATGGACCTGCCCGGCTACCGTCCGGTGACCAAGCCGCACGCCAAGCAGATCCGCGAGGCCGCCAAGCTCATCGCCTCCGCCCGCAGGCCCGTCCTCTACGTCGGCGGCGGCGTGCTCAAGGCCGGCGCCACCGCCGAGCTGAAGGTCCTCGCCGAACTCACCGGAGCGCCCGTCACCACCACCCTGATGGCGCTCGGCGCGTTCCCCGACAGCCACCCGCTGCACGTGGGAATGCCGGGCATGCACGGTGCGGTCACCGCCGTCACCGCGCTGCAGAAGGCCGACCTGATCGTCGCCCTCGGAGCCCGCTTCGACGACCGCGTCACCGGCAAGCTGGACAGCTTCGCCCCGCACGCCAAGATCGTCCACGCCGACATCGACCCGGCGGAGATCGGCAAGAACCGCGCCGCCGACGTGCCGATCGTCGGCGACGCCCGCGAGGTCATCGCCGACCTGGTGCAGGCCGTGCAGAAGGAGCACAGCGAGGGCCACAGGGGCGACTACACCGCCTGGTGGAAGGACCTCGACCGCTGGCGCGAGACCTACCCGCTCGGCTACGACCAGCCCGAGGACGGCTCCCTGTCCCCGCAGCAGGTCATCGAGCGCATCGGCCAACTCGCCCCGGAGGACACGATCTTCGCGGCGGGCGTCGGCCAGCACCAGATGTGGGCCGCGCACTTCATCCAGTACGACAAGCCCGCCACCTGGCTCAACTCCGGCGGCGCGGGCACCATGGGCTACGCGGTCCCCGCCGCCATGGGCGCCAAGGCCGGAGCGCCGGGCCGGACCGTGTGGGCGATCGACGGCGACGGCTGCTTCCAGATGACCAATCAGGAGCTGACCACCTGCGCCCTGAACAACATCCCGATCAAGGTCGCCATCATCAACAACGGCGCTCTCGGGATGGTCCGCCAGTGGCAGACCCTGTTCTACAACCAGCGCTACTCCAACACCGTGCTGCACTCCGGCCCCGAGGACATCAACCCCGAGGCCAGGGGCACGCGCGTGCCGGACTTCGTGAAGCTGTCCGAGGCCATGGGCTGTGTGGGGCTGCGCTGCGAGTCCCCGGACGACCTCGACAAGGTCATCGCGGAGGCGAACTCCATCAACGACCGGCCGGTCGTCGTCGACTTCATCGTCCACGAGGACGCGATGGTCTGGCCGATGGTCGCCGCCGGCACCTCCAACGACGAGATCATGGCCGCCCGGGACGTCCGCCCCGACTTCGGCGACAACGAAGACGACTGAGCGAGAGAGACGTAAACCGATCATGTCCAAGCACACGCTCTCCGTCCTGGTGGAGAACACGCCGGGCATCCTGGCCCGGATCGCCGCCCTGTTCTCCCGCCGCGGCTTCAACATCGACTCGCTCGCGGTCGGTGTCACCGAGCACTCCGACATCTCCCGCATCACCATCGTGGTGAGCGTCGACGACCTGCCGCTGGAGCAGGTGACCAAGCAGCTCAACAAGCTGGTCAACGTCCTGAAGATCGTCGAGCTGGAGCCGGGTTCGGCCGTTCAGCGGGAACTCGTTCTGGTGAAGGTGCGCGCCGACAACGAGACGCGCTCCCAGATCGTCGAGATCGTCCAGCTGTTCCGCGCCAAGACCGTCGACGTCTCCCCGGAGGCCGTGACGATCGAGGCCACCGGCAGCAGCGACAAGCTGACCGCCATGCTCAAGATGCTGGAGCCGTTCGGCATCAAGGAGCTGGTCCAGTCCGGCACCATCGCGATCGGCCGCGGCGCCCGTTCCATCACGGACCGCTCGCTGCGCGCCCTCGACCGCTCGGCATAAGGCTGAATACGGGCGGCGCCGGCCGCCCGTATGCCGAGACCCCGCGACTTTCCGTCCGCCCCCCGTCATACGGTGGGACGCATCATCTGCACACCAAGGAGAGAACCCAAAGTGGCCGAGCTGTTCTACGACGCTGACGCCGACCTGTCCATCATCCAGGGCCGCAAGGTCGCGGTCATCGGTTACGGCAGCCAGGGCCACGCCCACGCCCTGTCCCTGCGTGACTCGGGTGTCGACGTCCGGGTCGGTCTGCACGAGGGCTCGAAGTCCAAGGCGAAGGCCGAGGAGCAGGGCCTGCGCGTGGTGAGCCCGTCCGAGGCCGCCGCCGAGGCCGACGTCATCATGATCCTGGTGCCGGACCCGATCCAGGCCCAGGTCTACGAGGAGCACATCGCCCCGAACCTGAACGACGGCGACGCGCTGTTCTTCGGTCACGGCCTGAACATCCGCTACGGCTTCATCAAGCCCCCGGCGGGCATCGACGTCTGCATGGTCGCCCCCAAGGGCCCGGGCCACCTGGTGCGCCGCCAGTACGAGGAGGGCCGCGGCGTTCCCTGCATCGCCGCCGTCGAGCAGGACGCGACCGGAGGCGCCTTCGCGCTCGCCCTGTCGTACGCCAAGGGCATCGGCGGCACCCGGGCCGGCGTCATCAAGACGACGTTCACCGAGGAGACCGAGACCGACCTGTTCGGTGAGCAGGCCGTCCTGTGCGGTGGTACGGCCGCGCTGGTCAAGGCGGGCTTCGAGACGCTGACCGAGGCCGGCTACCAGCCGGAGATCGCGTACTTCGAGTGCCTGCACGAGCTGAAGCTGATCGTGGACCTCATGTACGAGGGCGGCCTGGAGAAGATGCGCTGGTCCGTCTCCGAGACCGCCGAGTGGGGCGACTACGTCACCGGCCCGCGGATCATCACGGACGCCACCAAGGCCGAGATGAAGAAGGTCCTCGCCGAGATCCAGGACGGCACGTTCGCCCAGCAGTGGATGGACGAGTACCACGGCGGTCTGAAGAAGTACAACGAGTACAAGCAGCAGGACTCCGAGCACCTGCTGGAGACCACCGGCAAGCAGCTGCGCAAGCTGATGAGCTGGGTGAACGAGGAGGCGTAAGCCTCACGTCAGGGGGCCGGAGCATGCTGCTTCGGCCCCCTCCGCCCATCCGGGGCCGCCTCGTGTCAAGGAGGACTCAAGGCGTTGTCCACCCCGTCCAGCCCCGGACGGGTGATACTTCCGCAGCGGCGTAAAACGACAACCGCGGCGCCACTAGACTGCTGCACACAAACGCGTCAGGCCCACAGCGTCGTGCGTCTTCCACGCGGCTAGCACCCTCCACCGCCAGCGGCCGTCGGGACGGCCGTCCGCATTGGACTTGTGAGGACTCACGTGAGCTCGAAACCTGTCGTACTCATCGCTGAAGAGCTTTCGCCCGCGACCGTCGACGCCCTCGGCCCGGACTTCGAGATCCGGCAGTGCAACGGAGCAGACCGAGCCGAACTGCTCCCGGCCATCGCCGACGTCGACGCCATCCTGATCCGTTCCGCCACCAAGGTCGACGCCGAGGCCGTCGCCGCGGCGAAGAAGCTGAAGGTCGTCGCGCGCGCCGGCGTCGGCCTGGACAACGTGGACGTCTCCGCCGCCACCAAGGCCGGCGTGATGGTCGTCAACGCCCCCACCTCCAACATCGTGACCGCCGCCGAGCTGGCCTGCGGTCTGCTCCTGGCCACCGCGCGCCACATCCCGCAGGCCAACACCGCGCTGAAGAACGGCGAGTGGAAGCGCAGCAAGTACACGGGCGTGGAGCTGGCCGAGAAGACCCTCGGCGTGGTCGGCCTCGGCCGCATCGGCGCCCTGGTCGCCCAGCGCATGTCCGCCTTCGGCATGAAGGTCGTCGCCTACGACCCCTACGTGCAGCCCGCGCGGGCCGCGCAGATGGGCGTCAAGGTGCTGTCGCTGGACGAGCTGCTGGAGGTCTCCGACTTCATCACCGTCCACCTGCCCAAGACCCCCGAGACCCTCGGCCTGATCGGTGACGAGGCGCTGCGCAAGGTCAAGCCCGGCGTGCGCATCGTCAACGCCGCGCGCGGCGGCATCGTCGACGAGGAGGCGCTGTACTCGGCGCTGAAGGAGGGCCGGGTCGCCGGCGCCGGCCTCGACGTGTACGCGAAGGAGCCCTGCACGGACTCCCCGCTGTTCGAGCTGGACCAGGTCGTGTGCACCCCGCACCTCGGCGCGTCCACCGACGAGGCCCAGGAGAAGGCCGGTATCGCCGTCGCCAGGTCGGTGCGTCTCGCGCTCGCCGGTGAGCTGGTCCCGGACGCGGTGAACGTCCAGGGCGGCGTCATCGCCGAGGACGTCAAGCCGGGCCTGCCCCTCGCCGAGCGTCTCGGCCGCATCTTCACCGCCCTCGCGGGCGAGGTCGCGGTCCGCCTGGACGTCGAGGTGTACGGCGAGATCACCCAGCACGATGTGAAGGTGCTGGAGCTGTCCGCCCTCAAGGGCGTCTTCGAGGACGTCGTGGACGAGACGGTGTCGTATGTCAACGCCCCGCTGTTCGCGCAGGAGCGCGGTGTCGAGGTGCGCCTGACGACCAGCTCGGAGTCCGCCGACCACCGCAACGTCGTCACCGTGCGCGGCACGCTCGGCAGCGGCGAGGAGGTGTCGGTCTCCGGCACGCTGGCCGGTCCGAAGAACCTGCAGAAGATCGTCGCCGTCGGTGACTACGACGTCGACCTCGCCCTCGCCGACCACATGGTCGTCCTGCGCTACGAGGACCGTCCCGGTGTCGTCGGCACCGTCGGCCGTATCTTCGGCGAGGCGGGCATCAACATCGCCGGCATGCAGGTCGCCCGCGCGGCGGCGGGCGGTGAGGCGCTGGCCGTCCTCACGGTCGACGACACGGTGGGTACCGCCGTGCTCGCCGAGGTGAGCGAGGAGATCGGGGCCACCTCGGCCCGGTCCGTCAACCTGGCCTGAAGGCTTCCCGAGAAGCGCCGGGCGGGCTGAGGTTTCTCAGCCCGCCCGGCGCTTCTCGCATGCGCCCTACTTGTCGCCGGCGCGGATCCCGCGCAGGGTCACCGCCGACGCCACCGCCGCCCCCGCCAGCAGGACCGCCCCCGCGACGGCCGCCCCCTGCATCCCGCTGGTGAACGCCTCCCGGGCCGCGGTGACCAGGGTGTCGCCGGTGTGACCGGGAAGGCGACGGGCGACGGCGAGGGCCCCGCCCAGGGTCTCGTGGGCCGCGGCGGGCGCCGAGGAGGGCATGTCATGGCGGTAGACGGCGGTGCCGACGGAGCCGAGGACCGCCATCCCGAGGGCGCCCCCGAACTCCGTGCCGGTCTCCAGCAGCGAGGACGCCGTGCCCGCCCGCTCCACCGGGGCGGTGCTCATGGCGAGGTCGGTCAGCTGGGACATCACCATGACGACTCCGGAGGCGAGGACACCGGCGGCGGCGAGCACCAGCCACAGGGAGTCGGTGCCGGCGAGGGCGAGCATGGCGTAGCCGGCCGCGGTGACGGCGAATCCGGCGGACACCACGGACCCCCGGTCGGCGCCGCGCTGGACGAGCCGCGCGGTGACCGGTCCCGCGACGCCGATGAGCACCGACGGGAGCAGGCTCCACAGCGCGGCCGACAGCGGGCTCTTGCCGAGGACCGACTGCAGGTACTGGGTGGTGAAGATCGCCGAGCCCATCATCCCGAACGCCGAGACGAGGTTCAGGACCAGTGACGGGGTGAAGCCGTGCCCCCGCAGCAGGGTCAGGGGGACGAGCGGGGAGGCCGTGGTGCGCTGCCGGTGGACGAACAGGGCGGCGAAGAGCAGGCCGACGGTGACCGAGACGACGTACTGCGGGTGCCAGCCCTCGGAGGGGATCTCCTTGAGGCCGTAGATCACGGGGAGTACGGCGGCCATCGACAGGGGCACGCTCGGCCAGTCGAAGCGGCCGGGCTCGGGGTTGCGGGACTCGGGCAGCAGGAACGGGCCGAGGATCAGCAGCAGGGCCATCGCGGGCAGGTTGACCAGGAACACCGAGCCCCACCAGAAGTGCTCGACGAGGATGCCGCTCATCACCGAGCCGAGGGCGATGCCGCCGGTCATCACGCCGGACCACAGACCGATCGCCTTCGCCCGCTGCCCCGGGTCGGTGAACATCGTGCGCAGCAGGGCCATGGTGGAGGGCATCAGGGTCGCGCCGCCGACGCCGAGCACCGCGCGGGCCGCGATCAGGGTTCCGGCGCTGTCGGCGTAGGCCGCGAGGACCGAGGCGGCGGAGAAGGCGGCGGCGCCCATGAGGAGGAGCCTGCGGCGGCCGATGCGGTCGCCGAGCGAGCCCATCGTCATCAGCAGGCCGGCCAGGACGAAGCCGTAGACGTCGAAGATCCACAGCTGCTGGGTGCCGCTGGGCCTGAGGTCGGCGGTGATCGCGGGGACCGCGAAGTAGAGGACCGAGACGTCCATGGAGACCAGCAGCAGCGGGAGCATCAGCACGCCGAGAGCGGTCCACTCGCGGCGTCCGGCGCGGGGACCCTCCGGGTTCGGTGGTGCGGTCGGGGTGGTGCTCGTCGGGTTCGTCATGCCGAGGAATGTACGCACGTTTTAAACGCTTGTCTAGAACGCTTGTATAGTTCATGCGTCTAGGACGTCCGTATGGATCGCGGGTAGGGTGGCCGCATGGGACACCGTGAGGATCTGCTCGAAGGCGCCAAGCGCTGCCTGCTGGAGAAGGGCTTCGCGCGGACCACCGCGCGCGACATCGTGAAGGAGTCCGGGACCAACCTGGCCTCGATCGGCTACCACTACGGCTCGAAGGACGCCCTGCTGGCACAGGCGTACGTCGCGCTGGTGGAGACCATGTCCGACGGCTTCGACGGTGCCGCGGACCTGGCGACCGAGGGCGCGCCCGGCTCCCTGGAGCGGTTTCGCCGGGTGTGGTCGGACATCGTCGCCACCATGCGGGAGCCCGGCTCGATCTGGCGGCTGAGCATGGAGGTCATGACCAGCGACCTCCCCGAGGTCCGCGACCATCTGTCCCGCGCCCAGCGGGAGGGCGGGCGCGGGCTGGTCTCGCTGCTCATGGGCGTGCCGGAGGAGGAGGTCTCGGACGAGACGGCGGACACGCTCGGCCGGTTCTATCTGACGCTGATGACCGGGCTCATCGCCCAGTGGACGTTCGACGCGAAGACCGCGCCGGACGGGGACGCGCTGGCCGAGGGGCTCCGGCAGGTCATCGAGGCGGCCGGACGCGCCTGATCCGGCCGGACCGGCCGGGAGGCCTACAGTCGCGCCCCCTTCAACGCCATGTGCAGCAGCAGCCGGTCCTCCCCGTCGTCCAGGTCGAGGCCGGTCAGCTGCTCGACCCGGGACAGCCGGTAGTACAGGGTCTGACGGTGGATGCCCAGCTCCGCCGCGGTGCGGCCCGCCTGGCCCGCGCGGTCGAGGTACACCTCGGCGGTGCGGGCGAGTTCGCGGTGCGCGGGCAGGAGGAGGGCGTGCACGGCGGGGTCGTCGGCCGCCCCCCGGGACAGCGAGGTCAGCAGGCGGTACGGACCGATCCGCGCCCACTCGGCGACCGGAGCGAACCGCGGTTCCGCGAGCGCCGCCCGGGCGGCGGCGGACGCCTCCCCCCACGCCGTGCCCAGTTCGGCGAGACCGGTCCGTGCCGTGGCGATCCCCGCGGCGGCGGCCCGGCCCGACGGCCCGGCCCGCTCCAGCAGCCGCCCCGCCGCCGAGGCCGCCGGAGCCAGGACGTCCGCCGAACGCAGCCGCACCAGCAGGGCGAGGCACTGGTCCGTCGTCCCCCACGCCACCGTGCACAGCGCCGTCGCCCCCGGCACCGTACGCACCGAAGGCGCGTCCTCCGGATCGGCCGAGGGCCAGGGCGCCACGCACACCACCGTGTGCGGGCCCCGCGCGCGGGAGCCGAGGGCCGTGCGCAGCTCGGCCACCGCCATGTCCCGCTGCCAGTCCCGCTCGGCGACCAGCACCGCCCGCAGTTCCCGGCTCAGATCCGCCCCGTGCTGGGCCTCGTCCGCGAGCAGCGCGCCGATACGGACCGTCACCTCCATGGCCGCCGCCAGCTGCCGCTCGGTGGGCCCCGGTTCCGAGTCCAGCAGCCAGACGTAGCCCAGGACGACACCCCGGTGGCGTACGGGCAGACAGATCCGTCCCCGGTACACGCCCGCCTCCGGAGTGGGCGGGATGCGGACCGGGCCCGTCGCCCTGGTGATGCCGAAGCCCTCGAACCACGTCCGGACGGCCGCCGTGGACCGCCGGGTCAGGATCGAGCGGGTGCGCACCGGGTCCAGCGCCGAGGCGTCGAGGTCGCCCTCGCTGTCGTAGGCACCGAAGGCGATCAGCTCGAAGTCACGGTTCTCCAGCGTCGCCGGCAACCCGAGCAGCTCCGAGATCTCGTCGACCAGCTCCTGGTAGTCACCTCTGTTGTCGGGTGTCACCCGGGCATTCTCCCGCATGACCGCAGGCGCTTCATACATCTGTCTGAGATCTGCGGCACGGATGCGTGACAGCTGTCGATGGCTGAGGATCGGAGGGATCCTTAGGTTTCACGGTGGTTCTGTCTGCTGGTTTGTGGAGGTGCCCCGTGCTGGGTCCCGTGATTCTCGCCGCGTCGCGCAGCGACCGGATGCGACGCCTGATCTCGGCGGCCCCGGTGACCAAACAGGTCGTGGACCGGTTCATAGCCGGCGAGAGCGTCGACGACGTCGTGCCGATCGTCGAGGAGCTGACCGGCCGGGGCCTGGAGCTGACGATGGACGTCGTCGGCGAGGACATCACCAGCCCCGAGCAGGCCACCGCCGCCCAGGACGCCTACCTCGCGCTGGTCGACCGGCTGCGCGGCCTCGGCCTCGGCACGAAGGTCGAGATGTCCGTCAAGCTGTCCATGTTCGGACAGGCGCTGGACGGCGGTCACGAACTCGCGCTGCGCAACGTCCGCCCGGTCGTCGAGGCCGCCGCCGCCATCGGCACGACGGTCACCCTCGACGCCGAGGACCACACCACCCTCGACTCGATGTTCGCCATCCACGAGGAACTGCGGAAGGACTTCCCGCAGACCGGCTGTGTCATCCAGGCCTACCTCTTCCGCACCGAGTCCGACGCCCGCCGTCTCGCCGCGAGCGGCAGCCGGGTGCGGCTGGTCAAGGGCGCGTACGACGAGCCCGCCGAGGTCGCCCACCAGAACAGGCACGAGACGGACAAGGCGTACGTGCGCGTCCTGAGGACCCTGATGGAGGGCGAGGGGTATCCGATGATCGGGTCCCACGACCCGCGCCTCATCTCCATCGGCCAGGAACTGGCCCGCAAGGCGGGCCGCAAGCTCGACGAGTACGAGTTCCAGATGCTGTACGGCATCCGCAGCGAGGAGCACCTGCGACTCGCCGCCGAGGGCCACCGCATGCGCGTCTACACCGCCTACGGCACCGACTGGTACGGCTACTTCATGCGCCGCCTCGCGGAGAAGCCGGCCAACCTGCGGTTCTTCGTCCGCAGCATGATCAGCAAGGGCTGAGCCCAACCCACCCGCTCAGTAAGGAGTTACGGAACCCATGGACGCTGTGACCCAGGTCCCCACCCCCGTCAACGAGCCGGTGCACGGCTACGCCCCCGGTTCGCCCGAGCGCGCCCGGCTGGAGGCCAAGCTGAAGGAGCTGGCCGAGAATCCGATCGACCTGCCGATGACCATCGGCGGCGAGAAGCGGATGGGCGGCGGTGAGCCCTTCCAGGTCGTGCAGCCGCACAACCACAAGGCCGTCATCGGCACCCTGCGCAACGCCACCCGGCAGGACGCCCGGGACGCCATCGACGCGGCCCTCGCCGCCGCGCCCGCCTGGCGCGCGATGGCCTTCGACGACCGCGCCGCGATCATCCTGCGCGCGGCCGAGCTGCTGGCCGGACCGTGGCGCGAGACCATCGCCGCCTCCACCATGCTCGGCCAGTCCAAGACCGCCCAGCAGGCCGAGATCGACACACCCTGCGAGCTGGTCGACTTCTGGCGTTTCAACGTCCACTACGCCCGCCAGATCCTGGCCGAGCAGCCCCCGGCCAACTCCCCGGGCGTCTGGAACCGGCTCGACCACCGCCCGCTCGAGGGCTTCGTCTACGCGATCACGCCCTTCAACTTCAGCGCGATCGCGGGCAACCTGCCCACCGCGCCCGCGCTCATGGGCAACGTCGTCGTCTGGAAGCCTTCGCCGACCCAGACCCATGCGGCCGTACTGCTCATGCGGCTGCTGGAGGAGGCGGGCCTGCCCAAGGGCGTCATCAACCTCGTCACCGGCGACGGCATCGAGGTCTCCGAGGTCGCCCTGGTCCACCGCGACCTGGCCGGCATCCACTTCACCGGATCGACCAAGACCTTCCAGTACCTGTGGAAGACGGTCGGCAACAACATCGAGAAGTACCGCTCCTACCCGCGCCTGGTCGGCGAGACCGGCGGCAAGGACTTCCTGGTCGCCCACCCGAGCGCGGACCGCGCGATCCTGAAGACCGCCCTGACCCGTGGTGCCTTCGAGTACCAGGGCCAGAAGTGCAGCGCGACCTCCCGCGCCTACATCCCGGCGTCGATCTGGAACTCCGGCTTCAAGGAGGAGTTCGCCGCCGAGGTCGACTACCTGACCATGGGCGACGTGACCGACCTGTCCAACTTCGTCGGCGCCGTCATCGACGACCGCTCCTTCGCCAAGAACAAGGCCGCGATCGACCGCGCCAAGCAGGACCCGGCCTGCACGATCGTCGCGGGCGGCAGCTACGACGACTCGGTCGGCTACTTCGTCCGCCCGACCGTCGTCGAGTGCTCCGACCCGGACAACGAGGTCTTCCGCACCGAGTACTTCGGCCCGTTCCTCGCCGTGCACGTCTACGAGGACGACACGTACGACGAGATGCTGACGCAGATGGAGTCGGTGTCCGACTACGCGCTGACCGGTTCGGTCATCGCGGGCGACCGCGCGGCGGCGGCCCGCACGATGGAGAAGCTGCGCTACGCGGCCGGCAACTTCTACATCAACGACAAGTCGACCGGCGCGGTCGTCGGCCAGCAGCCCTTCGGCGGCGGCCGGGCCTCCGGCACCAACGACAAGGCCGGCGCCCCGCAGAACCTGCTGCGCTGGACCCTGACCCGCGCCATCAAGGAGACGCTGGTCCCGCCGACCGACTACACCTACCCGCACATGGGCTGACCGTCCGGGTACCGGCGACGACGCCCGCGGCCGCGACGAGCCGGTCGCGGGCGTCGTCGCCGGGCGACGCCGTATCCGGCCCGCTCCCTACCCGGTCGGCTACAGGGCGACGATCTGCCACTGCTGCCGCGTGTCCCGGGTGCAGGTGTACTGGTTGACGGCGGCTCCGTCGGCGGTGGAGGCTCCGTCGACGTTGAGGGCCAGGCCGCTGAGCCGGTCGGTGAGGTAGAAGTAGCCGTCGCCGGTGGGCGTCACGGCCCACTGCTGCTGCGGCACGTCGCTGTCGGACCAGATGCCCACGGTGCCGCCGTCCACCCGGGAGAGGGCGGCCACCTGCAGGAGGGTGCCGCTGTGGACGTTGCGGATCTTGTAGTAGCCGTCGCCGGTGGAGGCGAAGGTCCACTGCTGGTTGGTGTGGTTCTGCCAAGGCCACTGAATGACGGCGGTTCCGTTGGCGGTGGCGGCTCCCTCGACGTCGGCGACCTTGCCGCTGTTGCGGTTGACGAGCCGGTAGACGGTGCCGTCACCGGGCAGGACGCTTGACACCAGAGCGGGTCTGGCGGTGCGGCCGCCCATGTGCAGCCCGCCGACGTTGGCGTAGTCGCCGGTGGCGGCGTTGACCTGCAGTCGTACGTAGCCCACGTCACGGGCGGTCCACTCGGCCACCTTGGTGGCCCGGGTGCCGGCCCAGGTACCGGTGGCGACCTGGGTGAAGTGGGTGCCGTCGACGCTGGTGAAGATCGTGTACGAGGTGATGTCGCCGTCGGTGGATTCGTTGCGGTTCCACTGCTTGGGCAGGTACTCCAGCGTGGAGACGTCGCTCCACACCCCACCGAGGTCGACGGTGATCGACTGGGGGAGTGCCAGGCTGCCGGTGCCCGGTGTGCTGCTCCAGGTCGACCAGCACGTCTCGAAGCCCTTGTCGCTGAGGCCGTCGATCGCGTTCATCGGGCCCTCGCCGGGGTTGAACCCGGTGGCATACGCGCTGACCGGCGTCACCGGGTGCTCGGCCCGCGGCATCTGTGCCGGCAGCGGCGCCCGCGAGGTGTCCGGTCTCCACGCGGCACCGACCTCGCCCAGTCGCGTCACGATGTTGGTGTCGAGGACGCCGTTCCGGTTGGGCGGGCAGTTCAGGATGAACGAGGTGTACTTCGGTTCGAGATCGGCCAGGTGACCGAGGATCGACGCCTTGCTCATCGGGTCCGTCGTCGGTGTCGCCGGGTGCCAGAACCAGCCGTTGCTGATCGTCTGCCCCTGCAGGCTCGCGTAGGTGTTGCCAGCCGGGGAGGTGACCCCGAGCGGCTCCTCGAAGTAGATGGCGTCACCCAGGAACGGCACCGACAGGCCGCCGTGGTCGATCATGACGATGTCGGGCTGGAGCGACTTCACGTGCTCGCGGACGCGCTGGTAGGAAACGGCCTGCTGGCCCATCTGCCAGGCGTATCCGTCGGTGACGAACATGTCGATGGTGCCGTAGTTCGTCAGCAGTTCGGTGATCTGGCCGAGGACGAAGGTGATGTCCCCGGGCACGATCTCCTGGTCCGCGGGCACATGGTGACGAGCGTCGTAGGCCTGCACGTTGTAGGTGCGGTCCCAGATCGAGAAGTAGAGACCCACCTTCAGGCCCTCGGCGCGGAACGCGTCCACGTACTGCCGCACGACGTCGTGCTTGTAGGAGCTGTTCGCGACGTTCTGGGTGCCGTGGGCGCTGGGCCACAGGGCGAAGCCGTCGTGGTGCTTGGTGGTGAGCACGCCATAGCTCATCCCCGCCGACTTGGCCGCGGCCGCCCACTGCGCGCAGTCGACCGCGGTGGGTGCGAACAGCGTCGGGCTCTGGTTCGGGGCCGCCCACTCCTGGTTGGTGAACGTCCCCAGGTTGAAGTGGTTGAACATGCCGAACCGCAGTTCCGCGAGTCTGGCGAGATTGGTCTGGAGGTCCGCGGCGGCGGCCTGGGCGAGCACGCGGGGGGCGGGAAGCACGGGCAGTGCGCCGGCGGCCGCGGCGCCACCGGCGGCGCCCAGCAGGGTACGACGGGACAGTCTTCCTGACGGCATGGGTGTACTCCCGGTCTCGGGTGGCTGTCGGAGTCCACGCATGAAATTCGATGACGTGAGTGCCGTGCGTCAAGGGGTATGCGGGATGAAAGTGCCCAGTCATGGAGGGGAAATATCGGTTCTGTCCCTCTGTCTGACTGTTTGTGAAGCCGCAGACATACCATGTTTCCCGGACCCGCCCGTCCTCCCGTCTCAGATAGTAGGAAGTCCGAGTAATTGTGGAGACAGAAGCGCGCTCCTCCCTTAGTTTTGTAGGAGCCGAACGTCTCGCTCGATCAAGCGAATGACGGTCGTGAGCCGGGCCCCGTGCAGGCGACCCCTGCGGCACCGCTCCCCGTCCCATCCGGCGTCTCGTAACCCCCCTGTCTCTCCGCACCCCCGTGTGTCGAAGGAGTCGATTTCCATGGCCGAGACGACCGTCCGCCGAGTCCGCCACGTGTCCCGCACGAGCGAGTCCGACCGCAAGAACGCCGCCGCCGCCCTCCAGCGCGCCCTCGACCGCCGCGACAACGGCGGCGAGACCGGCCACTGAGTCGCACCAGACCACCCCGCCACGCGGTCGTACTGTCGCACCGTCAGCCCTCCTCGTCCGTATCGCGGACAGCGCATGTCATCCCATGGGACGAGGAGTAGGGTGCCGACATGTCTCGCAGCATCAATCTCGCAGTGATCCCCGGTGACGGCATCGGCCAGGAGGTCGTGGCCGAGGGTCTGAAGGTCCTCTCCGCCGTCCTGCCGCAGGATGTGAAGCTGGAGACCAGGGACTACGACTTCGGCGCCAAGCGCTACCGGGCCACCGGAGAGACCCTCACCGACGCCGACCTCGCCGCGCTCAGGCAGCACGACGCGATCCTGCTCGGCGCCATCGGCGACCCGAGCGTCCCCTCCGGCGTCCTGGAGCGCGGCTTCCTGCTCAAGCTCCGCTTCGCCTTCGACCACCACGTCAACCTGCGCCCCTCCAAGCTCCTGCCCGGCGTCGCCACCCCGCTCGCCGGTGAGCCGCAGATCGACTTCATCGTGGTCCGCGAGGGCACCGAGGGCCCCTACACGGGCAACGGCGGCACCATCCGCAAGGGCACCGAGCACGAGGTCGCCACCGAGGTCTCCGTCAACACGGCCTACGGTGTCGAGCGCGTGGTCCGCGACGCCTTCGCCCGCGCCCAGGCCCGCCCGCGCAAGAAGCTCACCCTGGTCCACAAGAACAACGTGCTGACCTTCGCCGGTCACCTGTGGACGAACGTCTTCGACCGGGTGGCCAAGGAGTTCCCCGAGGTCGCCACCGACTACATCCACGTCGACGCGGCCACCATCTACCTGGTCACCGACCCGGCCCGGTTCGACGTGATCGTCACCGACAACCTCTTCGGCGACATCATCACCGACCTCGCCGCGGCCGTCTCCGGCGGCATCGGCGTCGCCGCGAGCGGGAACATCAACCCGTCCGGCGAGTTCCCGTCCATGTTCGAGCCGGTCCACGGCTCGGCCCCGGACATCGCCGGCCAGGGCAAGGCCGACCCCACCGCCACGGTCCTGTCCGTCGCCCTGCTGCTGCGCCACCTCGGCTACGACGCCGAGGCCGCCCGGATCGAGGACGCGGTCTCCGCCGACCTCACCGAGCGCGGTGCGCTGCCCGCGCGCTCCACCTCCGGGATCGGCGACGCGCTCGCCGCCCGAGTAGCCGGCTGACCCGCCGGCACGAAGAGCACTCGAAGCACCACTCGAAGCCGCCGGGTCACCCTCGCACCCGGCGGCTTCCGCATGTCCCCGCCGGGTGCCACCATCATCCCCTGGGCCGCATTCCCCCCGATTCCTTCCGCCGCAGCCCCCGCGCGATAATCGAACGCGGAGCCGCGGTATGAGGCAATGCTCGGACGTCCTAGCACTGGCCGGAAGGCCGTACGGGCGTGAGCGCGGCCCGTCACTACAACCGGTGAAGGACAACCACTCATGACGACGCCCACGATCGAGCTCAAGCCCTCCGCCAACCCGCTGTCCGCCGCGGAGCGCGAGGCGATCCTGGCCAACCCCGGATTCGGCCGCCACTTCACCGACCACATGGTGACGATCAAGTGGACGGAGGGCCGCGGCTGGCACGACGCCCAGCTCGTTCCCTACGGGCCGATCTCCCTCGACCCCTCCACCCACGTCCTCCACTACGGCCAGGAGATCTTCGAAGGGCTCAAGGCGTACCGCCAGCCCGACGGCTCGGTCGCGTTGTTCCGCCCGGAGGCCAACGCCCGCCGCTTCCGCAACTCCGCCCGCCGCATGGCCATGGCCGAACTGCCCGAGGAACTGTTCATCGCCGCGCTGGACGCGCTGCTCGGCCAGGACACCGACTGGGTTCCGCCGCACGGCGGCGAGTCCTCCCTCTACCTGCGGCCGTTCATGTTCGCCACCGAGGCCGCGCTCGGCGTGCACCCGGCCAACGAGTACCTGTTCATGCTGATCGCCTCCCCCTCCGGCGCCTACTTCGCCGGCGGTGTCAAGCCGGTCACCATCTGGGTCTCCGAGGACCACGTCCGCGCCGTCCCCGGCGGTACCGGCGACGCCAAGACCGGCGGCAACTACGCGGCCTCCCTGCTGCCCCAGGCCGAGGCCGCCGCGCACGGCTGCGACCAGGTCGTCTACCTCGACGCGGTCACCCGCACCAAGGTCGAGGAGAGCGGCAGCATGAACGTCGCCTTCGTCTACGGCGACCGGATCGTCACCCCGGAGCTGACCGGCTCGATCCTGGAGGGCATCACCCGCGACTCCCTCCTCCAGGTCGCCCGCGACCTGGGCCTCGCCGCCGAGGAGGGCGTGATCACTCTGGAGCGGTGGCGTGAGGACGCCGCGTCCGGCGCCCTCACCGAGGTCTTCGCCTGCGGCACCGCCGCCGTGGTCACGCCGATCGGCCACGTCAAGACCAGGACCGACGCCTGGACCCACGGTGACGGCACGCCGGGCCCGGTGACCCTGCGCCTGCGCGAGGCCCTGCTGGGCATCCAGCGCGGCCTGACCGAGGACAAGCACGGCTGGATGCACCGCCTGGGCTGAGACCTCGGCGGGAGGGCGGCCGAGACGTTCCCCGCGACCACCTCGCCGGCGAACCCCAGGGCCGCCCCGGACTTCGTGTCCGGGGCGGCCCGCCGTGTTTTAGAGTGGTGCTCTAAACTTTGAACGCCGCTCTAAAGTCAGCGGCGAGGAGGTGCCCGGCATGCGACTGACCCCGACCGAACGCGACCGCCTGCTGCTGTTCTCGGCCGCCGAACTGGCCCGCGCCCGCAGGGCGCGCGGCCTGCGGCTCAACGTGCCGGAGGCCACCGCCCTGATCGCGGACACCGTCTGCGAGGCGGCCCGGGACGGCAGACGGCTCGCCGAGGCCGTCGAGGCCGCCAGGTCGGTGCTGGGACCCGCCGACGTGCTGCCGGGCGTCGCCGACATCGTGACCGAGGTGCACGTCGAGGCCGTCTTCGACGACGGCTCCCGGCTGGCGGTGGTCTCCGACCCGATCGGCACGGGCCTCGGGGAGCGGGCACCGGGCGCACTCCTGCCGGGGCCGGAGCACGCCGACCCCGAGCCGGTGATCCGGCTCACGGTCACCAACACCGCTAGCGTGCCGGTCTCCGTCACCTCCCACTTCCACTTCTTCGAGGCCAACCCGCGGCTGGACTTCGTACGCGAGCGGGCCTACGGGATGCGCCTGGCCGTACCGGCCGGGTCGTCGGTCCGCTTCGGGCCGGGCGAGAGCGTGGAGGTCGGGCTGCTCCCGATCGGCGGCGAGCGGATCGCGATCGGCTTCGCCGGGCTGGTCGACGGGGCGCTGGACGCGCCGGGAGCACGTGAGGAGGCCCTGCGCAGGGCCGCCGCCTGCGGATATCTGGGAGTGGAACGATGACCGTCGACCCCTACGCGTACGCCGCCACCCACGGCCCCCGCGCCGGTGACCGTATCCGGCTGGGCGACTCCGGTCTGGTCGTCCGCGTCGAGTCCGACGCGCAGCGCTACGGCGACGAGTTCCTGGCCGGCTTCGGCAAGACCGCCCGCGACGGCCTGCACCTCAAGGCCGCCGCCGTCCGCGAGACCTGTGACGTGGTCATCAGCAACGTCGTCGTGATCGACGCGGTCCAGGGCATCCGCAAGGTGTCCATCGGGATCCGCGAGGGCCGGATCCACGCGATCGGCCGCGCCGGGAACCCCGACACCCTCGACGGGGTGGACGTCGTCGTCGGCACGGGCACGTCCATCGTCTCCGGCGAGGGACTGATCGCCACCGCCGGTGCCGTGGACACCCATGTCCACCTGCTGTCCCCACGCATCATGGAGGCCTCGCTGGCCTCCGGCGTGACCACGATCATCGGACAGGAGTTCGGGCCCGTCTGGGGAGTCGGCGTCAACTCGCCCTGGGCGCTGCGGCACGCCTTCAACGCCTTCGACGCCTGGCCGGTCAACATCGGCTTCCTGGGCCGGGGTTCCTCCTCGCACGGCGCGCCCCTGATCGAGGCCCTGGCCGAGGGCGGCGCGTCCGGCTTCAAGGTGCACGAGGACATGGGCGCCCACACCCGCGCCCTGGACACCGCCCTGCGCGTCGCCGAGGAGTACGACGTCCAGGTCGCCCTGCACAGCGACGGCCTGAACGAGTGCCTGTCGGTCGAGGACACCCTGCGCGTCCTGGAGGGCCGGACCATCCACGCCTTCCACATCGAGGGCTGCGGCGGCGGACACGTCCCCAACGTGCTGAAGATGGCCGGCGTCCCGAACGTCATCGGCTCCTCCACCAACCCGACCCTGCCCTTCGGCCGGGACGCGGTCGCCGAGCACTACGGCATGATCGTCTCCGTCCACGACCTGAAGACCGACCTGCCCGGCGACGCGGCCATGGCCCGCGACCGCATCCGGGCGGGCACGATGGGCGCCGAGGACGTGCTGCACGACCTGGGCGCGATCGGCATCACCTCGTCCGACGCACAGGGCATGGGCCGGGCGGGGGAGACCGTCCGCCGCACCCTCGCCATGGCCGGCAAGATGAAGGCCGAGTTCGGCGCCCCGGACGAGCACGACAACGAGCGCGTCCTGCGCTACCTGGCCAAGCTCACCATCAACCCGGCCATCGCCCACGGCCTCTCCCACGAGGTGGGCTCCCTGGAGGCCGGCAAGCTCGCCGACATCGTGCTGTGGCGCCCCGAGTACTTCGGCGCCAAGCCGCAACTGGTCCTCAAGTCCGGCTTCCCCGCGTACGGCGTGGTCGGCGACCCCAACGCGGCCACCGACACCTGCGAACCCCTGGTGCTGGGCCCGCAGTTCGGCGCGCACGGCGCGACCCCGGCCGACATCTCGGTGGCCTTCGTGGCCAGGGCGGCCCTCGACCAGGGCAACGACTCGATGCCCACCCGCCGCCGCCGGGTCGCGGTACGCGGCACCCGCGGCATCGGACCGGCCGACCTGCGCCTCAACTCCCGTACCGGAGCCGTCGACGTGGACCGGCACACCGGACTGGTCACCCTCGACGGCGAACCGCTCAGCTCCCGGCCCGCCGACTCCGTCTCCCTCAACCGCCTCTACTTCCTCTGAGGATCACCATGTCCGCAGCCTCCGACGGCTTCCGCATGCCCGCCGAATGGACCCCGCACGAGCGCACCTGGATGGCGTGGCCGGGCCCCAACCCCACCTTCGACACCCCCGACGACCTCGCGGCCGCGCGTCTCGCCTGGGCCTCGGTCGCCCGCGCCGTGCGCCGCTTCGAACCGGTGACCGTGGTGTGCGGACCCGGCCAGTCCGCCGAGGCCCGGGCCCTGCTCGGCCCCGGCGTCGACACCGTCGAGCGCGAACTCGACGACGCCTGGATGCGCGACATCGGCCCCACCTTCCTCACCGACGGACACGGCCAACTGGCCGCCGTGGACTGGACGTTCAACGGCTGGGGCGCACAGCACTGGGCCCGCTGGGAGCACGACGCCAAGATCGCCGCGCACGTCTCGGACCTCGCGGGGGCGAAGACGTACACCTCGAAGCTGGTGAACGAGGGCGGGGCCCTGCACGTCGACGGCGAGGGCACCGTGCTGCTCACCGAGACCGTCCAGCTGGGCCCCGAGCGCAATCCGCACTGGACGAAGGAGCAGGTCGAGGCGGAGATCCACGCCCACCTCGGCACCCGCAAGGCCATCTGGCTGCCGCGCGGCCTCACCGGTGACTACCCTGCCCCGCCGCCGGAAGGGCGCCGGGGTGCCGCCGACGGCTACGGCACCCTCGGCCACGTCGACATCGTCGCCGCCTTCGCCCGCCCCGGCGTGGTGGTCGCGCACCACCAGCCCGACCCGGCGCACCCCGACCACGAGGTGACCAAGGAGGTCATCGGCCTGCTGAAGGCGCAGACGGACGCCCGCGGCCGGACCCTGGAGGTCGTCGAGGTGCCCGCCCCCACCGTGCTGGAGGCGGACGGCCGCTGGGCCGACTACTCCTACATCAACCACTACCTGTGCAACGGCGGTGTCGTGCTCTGCGCCTTCGACGACCCGCGCGACGAACTGGCGGCCGGGATCTTCCGCCGCCTCTTCCCCGGGCGGACGGTGACGCTGGTGGACGCCCGTACGATCTTCTCCGGCGGCGGTGGCATCCACTGCGTCACCCAGCAGCAGCCCAGGATCTAGGAGTCACGGATGGCCGGTGCGCGGAAGAACGCGCCACCGCGCGAGGAGGTCCTCGCCGCCGCCATGGGCATGATCGCCGAGCGCGGTCTGGAGAAGCTCACCATGGCGGCGCTCGGCCGCGAGGTCGGCATGAGCAGCGGCCACCTGCTGTACTACTTCCACTCCAAGGACGAACTGCTGCTGCGGACGCTGGAGTGGAGCGAGGGCCGGCTGGGCACCGCGCGCGGCCGGCTGCTCACCCGCCCGGCGAGCGCCCGCGACCGCCTCGACGCCTACGTGGACCTGTACCTGCCGGACGGGCCCCGCGATCCGCACTGGATCCTGTGGCTGGAGGTCTGGAACCGCTCGCAGAACGCCGACGACCGGGCCCGCGAGCGCCAGGCCGCCATCGAGGGCGCCTGGCACCGGGATCTCGTCGCCCTGCTCGCCGAGGGCATCGCGCGCGGTGAGTTCCGCCCGGTCGACGCCGACCGCTTCGCCACCCGGCTGAGGTGTCTGGTCGACGGCTTCTCCATCCACCTCGCCATCGGCCCGCGCGGCACGGACCGGGACCAGGTCGTCGGACACGTCCGGGAGTTCCTCGCGGACTCCCTCCTGGCTCCCCGCTGACTCCTCCTGGCTCCCTCCTGACTCCGGCCGGGCGGAGGAACCGGACCCGGCCCGGGGCGCGGGCCCCGGAGTCGTCCGCCGTGGCGACCGCATCCTGAGACGGGCGGTGAGCCGGGGCCGGGGCTGTGCCACACTGCCCTCGTGCTCTCGTTCGCCACGATTATTGGCAGCAGGCGCGCCGGTCCGCAGTGACCACCACGTACGACCAGGTACGGGTGGCCATCGTCGTCCTCGACCCGCGCGCAGACCTCTCGCACCCGCGAGAGGTTTTTTCGTTTTCCGGCCCACCTTCAGCCGGGAACGGAGCGCGAGGGACCATGAGGGGACGGTGGAGCCGGTCATTCCGGTAAGACCGAGATTGAACACAGGAGCCTTGAGACCATGACGGAAACCAGCCGGCCGGACGATTCGTTCCACGTCTTCGACACCACCCTGCGCGACGGCGCCCAGCGCGAGGGCATCAACCTCACCGTCGCCGACAAGCTGGCCATCGCTCGGCACCTGGACGACTTCGGCGTGGGCTTCATCGAGGGCGGCTGGCCCGGCGCCAACCCGCGCGACACCGAGTTCTTCGCCCGCGCCCAGCAGGAGATCGACTTCCAGAACGCCCAGCTGGTCGCCTTCGGCGCCACCCGCCGGGCCGGGGCGAAGGCGTCGGAGGACCCCCAGGTCAAGGCCCTGCTCGACTCCGGCGCCCCGGTGATCACACTGGTCGCCAAGTCGCACGACCGGCATGTGGAACTGGCGCTGCGCACCACGCTGGAGGAGAACCTGGAGATGGTCCGCGACACGGTGTCCTACCTCCGTGAGCAGGGCCGCCGGGTCTTCGTCGACTGCGAGCACTTCTTCGACGGCTACCGGGCCGACCCCGAGTACGCGAAGTCGGTGGTCCGGGCCGCCTCCGAGGCGGGCGCCGACGTGGTCGTCCTGTGCGACACCAACGGCGGCATGCTCCCCGCCCAGATCAACGCGGTCGTCTCCACGGTCCTCGCCGACACCGGCGCCCGGCTCGGCATCCACGCCCAGGACGACACCGGCTGCGCGGTCGCCAACACGCTGGCCGCCGTCGACGCGGGCGCGACCCACGTCCAGTGCACGGCCAACGGCTACGGCGAGCGCGTCGGCAACGCCAACCTCTTCCCGGTCGTCGCGGCCCTGGAACTGAAGTACGGCAAGAAGGTCCTGCCCGACGGCCACCTGCGCGAGATGACCCGGATCTCCCACGCCATCGCCGAGGTCGTCAACCTCACCCCCTCCACCCACCAGCCCTACGTGGGCGTCTCGGCGTTCGCCCACAAGGCGGGCCTGCACGCCTCGGCGATCAAGGTCGACCCGGACCTCTACCAGCACATCGACCCCGAGCAGGTCGGCAACACCATGCGCATGCTGGTCTCCGACATGGCCGGCCGCGCCTCGGTGGAGCTGAAGGGCAAGGAACTCGGCATCGACCTGGGCGGCGACCGCGAGGTGGTCGGCCGGGTGGTGGAGCGCGTCAAGGAACGCGAGCTCCAGGGCTACACCTACGAGGCGGCCGACGCCAGCTTCGAACTCCTGCTGCGCTCCGAGGTCGAGGGCAGGCCGCTGAAGTACTTCGACGTCGAGTCCTGGCGCGCCATCGTCGAGGACCGCCCCGACGGCACCCACGCCAACGAGGCCACCGTCAAGCTGTGGGCCAAGAGCGAGCGCATCGTCGCCACCGCCGAGGGCAACGGCCCGGTCAACGCACTGGACCGCGCCCTGCGCGTGGCCCTGGAGAAGATCTACCCCCAGCTCGCCGCCCTCGACCTGGTCGACTACAAGGTCCGCATCCTGGAGGGCAAGCACGGCACCCAGTCCACCACCCGCGTCCTCATCTCCACCTCGGACGGCAAGGGCGAGTGGTCCACGGTCGGTGTCGCCGAGAACGTGATCGCCGCGTCCTGGCAGGCGCTGGAGGACGCCTACACCTACGGCCTGCTGCGGGCGGGCGTCGACCCGGCCGAGTAGCCCGGGGCCGAACTGCCTCAGTGCCCCCGCCAGATGTTGTCGAACGCGGCCTGTTCGATCTGACGGCGCTGCCGTACCGCCTCCAGTTCCGTCACCGCGTCGCCCACGGCGGCCAGCACGCTCACCACCGCGTCGTCGACCGGCGCCCCGCCCGCCTCCTCGTCCGGCGCCTCGCGCAGCCCGAGCGCCGCGCCGAGCCCGGCGAGGACGGGCTCGCCCGAGGCCCAGCGGTCGGCGGCCCGGCGGCGGGCGGGGGAGTCCGCCGGCACGACCTTGTCCGTCGCCGGGAACGCCCAGCGGTGCCGCTCCCGCCGGACCTCCCCCTCCGCCTCCAGCACGTCGACATAGGCGGAGGACAGGCCGCGCCCCCGGCGCCACAGCCAGTCCTCCACCGACTCGTACGGCGCCTGACGCACCAGCGCGGACACCGCCTGGTCCAGCAGCCGGTCCTCCAGGGCCCACCGCGCACCGGGCACGATCCGCTCCCCGTGCAGGCTGAGCGCCTGCACCCCGAGGAGATCGACCAGCTCGGCTCCCGCGAGGGCCAGGGACAGGTCTCCCTGCGGGACGGAGCGGTCGGCGTCGGTGTCGAGCGAGACGATCAGCAGGTCGCGCGGTGTGGTCATGCGAAACGCCTTTCCCGGGTCGTTCGACGTGGCGGGCCCTGTCCTCATCGTCTGCCCTCGATCCGCCGACCGCCCACCGCGCCCCGCTGAAATGACCGGTTTCGACAGCCTTCGGGTAGCTTCGAACCATGACGGCTGCCCCGCGGACCCGAAGCCTCCCGGCCCTGCTGCTGGCGGCCCTGGCGCTGCTGTTCGTGAGCGTGCTGACGCCGGGACCCGCGACGGCGGCCGCGAACGGCGCCGTCAGCGGGTCCACGACCGGCTCCACCACCGGCTCCACGAGCGTCTCCACCGTCGCCGAGGCCCTGCGCGGCAGCCCGGTCTACGTCGACCCGGCGGCCTACGGCCAGTTCTCCGCCGCAGGCGCCCACGCGCTGGCCAAGCGGATCAGGGACGCGGACAAGCCGCTGTTCGTCGCGGTGCTGCCGGCCGGGTACCCGACGGCCCAGCTCTTCTCCAAGCTGCGCACGGCCACCGGCATCACCGGTCTGTACGCCATCCGCCTGGGTGACCGCTTCGACGCCCGCGCCGACCCGGTCGTCCTGTCGAGCGGCGCCGTGCACAACCTCGTCACCAGCGTGCAGGGCGAGGCGGCCGGGGCCCAGCTCACCGACTTCACCCGAGGCGCGCTCGCCAACATGGGCGGACGGGCCCCGGCGAGCTGGGGCGGCTCCTCGGGCGGCGGGCCCTCCAGTACGGCGGTGATCGCCGCCGGAGCCGTGGTGGTGGCCGTCGGCGCGGGCGCGTACGCCCTGGTCCGGCGCAACCGCAGGCGCCGCGAGGAGGAGCGGCAGGCCGCGCTGCGACGCCTGCGGGTGGTCGTCGACGAGGACATCACCGCCTTCGGCGAGGAGCTGGACCGCCTGGACTTCCACCCCGCCGAGGCGGGCGCCGACGACGCCATGCGCGCGGACTACGAACGCGCGCTGGACGCCTACGAGAACGCCAAGCAGTACATGGCGGAGGCCCGCCGGCCCGAGGACGTGCACGCCGTGACCCAGGCCCTGGAGGACGGCCGTTTCTCCCTCACCCAGCTGGCCGCCCGCCGCGAGGGCCGCCCGCTGCCCGAACGCCGGCCGCCCTGCTTCTTCGACCCCCGCCACGGCCCCTCGGTCACCGACGCCACCTGGAACCCGCCCGGCGGCACCTCCCGCGAGGTCCCGGTCTGCGCCGCCGACGCCACCCGGCTGGCCGACGGCCGCGACCCGGTCGTCCGCGAGGTGGACACCGACCACGGCCGCCGCCCCTACTGGGACGCGGGACCGGCGTACGGGCCGTGGGCGGGGGGCTACTTCGGGGGCGGGATCCTGCCCGGGCTGCTGGTGGGGACGGTGCTGGGAAGCGTGATGGCGGGCCCGTCGTACGCGGCGGACTACGGCGCCGGGTACGGGGGCTTCGGCGGTGACGACCAGGGCGGTGGTTACCAGGGCGACGGTTACCAGGGTGGTGACGTGTCGGGCGCGGACTTCGATCCGGGGGCCTTCGGGGGCGGGTTCGGGGACGGCCCGGGGGGCGGTGGGGGTTTCGGGGACGACGGGGGAGGAGGGGACTTCGGCGGGGGCGGCGGGGACTTCTGAGACCCGGACGCCTTCGCCCCGCCGCCCCGGGCCGCACCAGCCCGGCTCACGCCACCCGCGGCTTCTCCCAGGTGAGCGAGTAGCGCCGCAGCACATGGCGGCGGTACCGCACGCCCGGCAGCAGGCGTCGCGCGGTGGAACGCACCTGGGCGTAGCTCATCGCGGCGGCGGCGACCGGCATGCCCTCCGGGGCGCTCGCGCGGCGCAGCACCTTGGTGACGCGCACGATCGGCGCCGCCGCGAGGAACGCCGCCCAGTCCGCCGCGCTCGCCTCCCTCGCCAGGCCGACCACCACCAACCTGCCCCCGGGCCGCAGCAGCTCCCGCATCCGCACGAGGGCCGCCTCGAAGTCCATGTGGTGGACCGTCGTCACCGAGCAGACGAAGTCGAACCCGGCGCGGGGCAGACCGGCCTCCAGGAAGTCGCCCTCCAGGACGGTGACGTTCGGGCGGTCCGCCGCCGACTCCCGCGCGCGGGAGGCCATTTCGGGCGACCGGTCGATCCCGGTGACCCGCTTCACCCCTCCCGCCGCCAGCTTCCGGAGCAGCAGGCCGTCCCCGCAGCCCACGTCCAGGGCGTCGTCGCAGCCCTCGGGTAGGGCGCGGAGGATGCCCGGGTGCCGGGCCACGTTGGTGTTCCAGTAGGGGTCCGGACCGGACCGGTGCGGCGGGGTCACGCCTGCTTGATGGCCGAGATGTCGAAGTTCAGCTTGATCTTGTCGGAGACCAGGACGCCGCCGGTCTCCAGTGCGGCGTTCCAGGTCAGGCCCCACTCCGAGCGCAGGATCTCCGCCTTGCCCTCGAAGCCGACGCGCTCGTTGCCGAACGGGTCCTTCGCGGCTCCGTTGAACTCCAGCTCGATGGTGAGCGGCTTGGTGACGCCGAGGATGGAGAGGTCGCCGGTGATGCGGTAGTCGTCGCCGCCCAGGGCCTCCGCCTTGGTGGAGCGGAACGTCATCGTCGGGAACTCGTCCGTCTTGAAGAAGTCCGACGACTTCAGGTGGCCGTCGCGGTCGGCGTTGCCCGTGTCGATGCTCTCCATCGTGACGTCGAGGGAGGCGGTGGAACCGGCCGGGTCCTCGCCGTCCAGGTGCAGCGAGCCCGTGAAGTCGAGGAAGCTGCCCTTGACGTTGGTGACCATGGCGTGGCGGGCGACGAAGCCGAGGGTGGAGTGTGCCGGGTCGATCGTGTAGTCACCGGTGAGTGCGGCCAGTTCGGGGTTCACGGCGGCGGGGGTGGTGGAGGCGGCGGTGTCTGCGGTGTCCTTGCGGCCGAAGATGCTCATGGCGGGCTCCTGTGGGATGCTGTTGAATGTTCAACGAGTCCAACGGGATCGACCGTAGACCTATTCCATCCCGGTTTCAACGTCATCCGCGGGCGAGTCCCTGTCGTGTTCCGGCCGTGTTCCCCCCGGCCCCCGGCGCATACCCGTCGGCGTCGTTTCGCCTCCCCCGGCCCGGTGGTAACGGGAGGACCATGACCGCCAGCCCCACCCGGCGCGCCCTCCTCACCGCCGCCCTCCTCGCCCCGGTCCCGACGGCACGGGCGGGAACCGCCAGGGCCGTCACGGCAGACCCGTACGACAGCCTCCGCCACCGCTGGCTCGACCTCGCCCTCGGCACCGGCTACGACCCCGCCGCCGAGCCCTACGCCTCCCGGCTGGCCCGGACCGGCGACCTCGCCCGCGCCCTGCAGGCCGCCATGGCCCCCGCCCCCGCCTCCCTCTGGCCCGACAGCCCCTTCGACCCGCCCTCCGGCATCACCCGGAGCTACGGCCGGCTGTGGACCATGACCCAGGCCTACGCCCAGGACGGCACCGGCCGCACCGGCGACGAAGGCCTCCTCGCCGACATCCTGCGCGGTCTCGACCATCTCTCCGCCACCGTCTACCGCCCCTCCACCACCCCCTACGGCAACTGGTGGGAATGGCAGATCGGCAGCCCCCGGCTCCTCCTCGACACCGGCCTCACCCTCCACGACCACCTCGGCGCCGGCCGGATCGCGGCCGTCTGCGCGGCCGTCGACCACTTCCTCCCCGACACCCTGCTCACCGGCTACTCGGGCACCTCCACCGGCGCCAACCGCGTCGACCTGTGCCGCTGTGTCGCCCTGCGCGGGATCCTCGGCCGGGCCGGCGACCGGATCGCCCTCGCCCGTGACGCCCTCTCGCCCGTCTTCCCGTACGCCACCCGGGGCGACGGTCTCTACGCCGACGGCTCCTTCGTACAGCACACCTGGGTCGCCTACTCCGGAACCTACGGGCAGGTCCTCCTCGACGGACTGGGGCGGCTGTTCACGCTGCTGGCGGGGTCGCGGTGGGAGGTCACCGACCCGGACCGGCAGAACGTCCTCGACAGCGTCGAGCACGCCTACGCCCCCCTCGTCCACCACGGGCTGGTCATGGACTGCGTCAACGGGCGTGCCATCAGCCGGGGTTGCCTGAAGGACGACGACCAGCACGTCATGCGCGGCGACCGCTTCCACGGGCAGGCGCTCGTCGCCGCCATGGTGCTGCTCGCGGGCGGCGCGAGCCCGGGCGAGCGGGAGCGCTGGTACGGCCGGGTCAAGGGGTGGATCGCACGGGACGGCTCCGCCGGTCTGCTGACGGCACCGCAGTTCGGGGTCGCCGACCTCGCCCGGCTGCGCGTCGTCGCCGACTCCGCCGTACCCGCCGTGCCCGAGAGCGTGGAGCACCGGCTGTTCCCGGCCATGGACCGTGCCGTCCACCGCCGGCCCCGGTTCGTCGCCGCCCTCTCCATGGCCAGCGACCGCATCGCCCACTACGAGTGCGGCAACGGGGAGAACCCGCGCGGCTGGCACACCGGGTCCGGGATGGTGTCCTGGTGGGCCGAAGGGGGCGACGACCAGTACACGGACTGGTTCTGGCCGACCGTGGACTGGTACCGGCTGCCCGGCACGACCGTCTCCACCCGGCGCCTCGCCGACCGGGCCGGCGGCGAGTGGGGCGCGCCCAAGCCGGACGTGCGCTGGGTCGGTGGCGCGACGGACGGGGAGTACGCGGCGATCGGACAGCATCTGAAGGGGCTCGGCTCGACCCTGGAGGCCCGCAAGGCGTGGTTCTGCCTCGACGACGCGGTGGTCTGCCTCGGCGCCGGGATCACCTGCTCCGACGGCGTGCCCGTCGAGACCGTCGTCGACAACCGCAACCTCGGCGAGCGCGGCGCCCAGGCCTTCGTCCGCGGCCGGGACTGGGCGCATCTGGAGGGTCACGGCGGCTGGATCCTGCCCTGGGGCGGCGATCTGTGCACCCTGCGCGAGGACCGCACCGGAGCCTGGTCCGACATCAACGCCGACAGCACGGACGAGCGGCGCACCCGGCGCTGGCAGACCCTGTGGCTCGACCACGGCACCGACCCGGCCGGCGCCCACTACCTGTACGTCCTGATGCCCGGCGCCTCCCGCACCCAGGTCGCCGAACGCGCCGCCGACCGGCGCTGGCTGTCCGTCCTCGCCAACGACTCCCGCCGTCAGGCCGTCGCCGTGCCCGCGCTCGGACTGACCGGCGCTCTCTTCTGGCGGGCCGGCCAGGTCGGGGCGCTGGCCGCGTCCGGTGGCGCGAGCGTGCTGGTGCGGCACCGGGACCGGGGAGGTACGGCTACGCTCTGCGTGAGCGAGCCACCCCGTTCGGGCGAGCCGCTGAAGATCGTCTGGGACCGCCCGGTGCGCTCGGTCGTACGGGCGGACGACAGCGTGCGGGTGCTGTCGGCGGGCCGCCGTCTGAGGCTGCTCGTCACTCCGGGGATGGCATGCGCCACGCACGTTTGTGAGGTCGTTCCGGGCTGACGGCTTTGTGGCACTCCAACAACGCCGACGGCCTCTGAGCAGTCGGAACGGCTGCATGCCGGTGAGGTTCTGTTCAGTGCTACCAGGAAAATGGGCCGGAGACTGTACGGAGTCGACGGCTCGCTTTCCTTGGTGTCCTTCGTAAGGTCGCTACATGACCGTTTTGGAAGAGACGACGGGTGAGCCGACCGGCGAGCCGACGGACGCGCGCGGGCGGGTCGCCGAGCTGCACGAGATCCGTGCCGCCGCCGTGGCGGGCCCCAGTGAGCAGGCGACCGAGGCACAGCACGCCAAGGGCAAGCTGACCGCCCGGGAGCGGATCGAACTGCTCCTGGACCCGGGTTCCTTCCAGGAGGTCGAGCAGCTGCGCCGGCACCGCGCGGTGGGCTTCGGCCTGGAGGCCAAGAAGCCGTACACCGACGGTGTCATCACCGGCTGGGGCACGGTCGAGGGCCGTACGGTCTTCGTGTACGCGCACGACTTCCGGATCTTCGGCGGCGCGCTGGGCGAGGCCCACGCCACCAAGATCCACAAGATCATGGACATGGCCATCGCGGCCGGTGCCCCGCTGGTCTCGCTCAACGACGGTGCCGGCGCCCGCATCCAGGAGGGCGTCTCCGCGCTCGCCGGGTACGGCGGCATCTTCCAGCGCAACACCAAGGCCTCCGGTGTCATCCCGCAGATCTCGGTGATGCTCGGCCCGTGCGCGGGCGGCGCGGCCTACAGCCCCGCCCTCACCGACTTCGTCTTCATGGTCCGCGAGACCTCGCAGATGTTCATCACCGGCCCGGACGTCGTCAAGGCGGTCACCGGCGAGGAGATCACCCAGAACGGGCTCGGCGGCGCCGACGTCCACGCGGAGACCTCCGGCGTCTGCCACTTCGCCTACGACGACGAGGAGACCTGCATCGCGGAGGTGCGGTACCTGCTGTCGCTGCTGCCGCAGAACAACCGCGAGAACCCGCCCCGGGTCGACTCCGGCGACCCGGTGGACCGCCGCTCGGACGTCCTGCTGGACCTGGTCCCGGCGGACGGCAACCGGCCGTACGACATGGCCAAGGTCATCGAGGAGATCGTCGACGACGGCGACTACCTGGAGGTCCACGAGCGCTGGGCGCGGAACATCATCTGCGCGCTGGGCCGTCTGGACGGTCAGGTCGTGGGCATCATCGCCAACCAGCCGCAGGTGCTGGCGGGCGTCCTGGACATCGAGGCGAGTGAAAAAGCTGCGCGCTTTGTCCAGATGTGTGACGCTTTCAATATCCCGATCGTCACCTTCCTGGACGTCCCCGGGTTCCTGCCCGGTGTCGACCAGGAGCACGGCGGAATCATCCGGCACGGCGCGAAGCTCCTCTACGCCTACTGCAACGCGACCGTGCCGAGGATCTCGCTGATCCTGCGCAAGGCGTACGGAGGTGCCTACATCGTCATGGACTCCCAGTCGATCGGCGCCGACCTGACCTATGCCTGGCCGACCAACGAGATCGCCGTGATGGGCGCGGAAGGCGCGGCCAACGTGATCTTCCGGCGACAGATCGCCCAGGCCGAGGACCCCGAGGCCACGCGTCAGAAGATGGTCAAGGAGTACAAGGCCGAGCTGATGCACCCCTACTACGCCGCCGAGCGCGGTCTGGTCGACGACGTCATCGACCCGGCCGAGACCCGCGAGGTACTCGTGAAGTCCCTGGCGATGCTGCACACCAAGCACGCCGACCTGCCGTCCCGCAAACACGGCAACCCCCCGCAGTAACCCTGCGGAAACCTCTTCCACGGAGACTGACACCCATGGACAACGCTGAGATCCGCGTCGAGAAGGGCCACGCCGAGCCCGAGGAGGTCGCCGCCATCACGGCCGTGCTCCTGGCCCGCGCGGCGGCCGCCCCGTCCGCCCCCGCGCGCCGCGCCCGCCCGAAGGCCGGCTGGCGCCGCCTGGAGCGCGAGCCCGGCTTCCGCGCCCCGCACAGCTGGCACTGACCCGTACGACGCGCAAGGGGCCCCTCTCCCGCGAGAGGGGCCCCTTGCGCGTGCGCGCGGCACGGACGCCGCCGACGACGCGACAGGAGAGGGGCCCCTCCGACGGAGGGGCCCCTCTCCTGGACCTACCGACCTACCACTGCCTACCGCAGGCGGGCCATCAGCGCGTGCTCCACGAGCGTGATGAGCGCCGACTTGGCGTCCGCCCGGTGCCGGGCGTCGGTGGTGATGATCGGGGTGTCGGGGCCGATCTGCAGGGCCTCGCGCACCTCGTCCGGGTTGTACGGCTGGTTGCCGTCGAAGCCGTTGAGGGCGATGACGAAGGGGAGACCCGAGTTCTCGAAGTAGTCGACCGCCGGGAAGCAGTCGGCCAGCCGCCGGGTGTCCACCAGCACGATCGCGCCGATCGCGCCGCGCACCAGGTCGTCCCACATGAACCAGAAGCGGTCCTGGCCCGGCGTACCGAAGAGGTACAGGATCAGGTCCTGGTCCAGGGTGATGCGGCCGAAGTCCATGGCCACCGTGGTGGTCGTCTTGTCTCCGGTGTGGGTGAGGTCGTCGATGCCCGCCGAAGCGGATGTCATCACGGCCTCTGTGCGCAGCGGGTTGATCTCCGAAACGGCCCCGACGAACGTGGTCTTGCCCACGCCGAAGCCACCCGCCACCACGATCTTCGCCGAGGTGGTGGAGCGGGAAGGACCGCCGCTAGAGCTTGCGAAGTCCACTGAGCACCCTTTCGAGCAGTGTCACGTCTGGCTGGCCGCCGGCGTTCTCGTCGCCGCCGGGCTGATGAATGGCGACCAGTCCCGCCTCCGCCAAGTCGGCGACGAGGATCCTGGCCACGCCGAGAGGGATCGTGAGGAGGGCCGAGATCTCGGCCACCGACTTGATCTCACGGCAGAGGTTGCAGATCCGCTGATGCTCGGGCAGCTGGCCCTGCATCTGGTGCGGCTGCGCGGTGGTGTGCACCAGCGCCTCGATGGCGAGCTGGTAGCGCGGGCGGGTCCGGCCGCCGGTCATGGCGTACGGACGCACCAGGGGGTTGTTCGACGCTCCGGCGGGCGACGGCTCGGGGCGGCGGTGCGGCTGCACCGGCTGGATGCGCGGCGCCGGCGGCTGGTCGTACGGCGACGGGCCGGGACCCTGCGGCGCGTACGGCTGCCGGTGGCTGGGGGCGGAGGGGAAGTTGTACCGGTTCGCCGAACCGTCGCCCTGACCCTGGCCAGGGCCGTACGACCAGTTGCCCGAAGACGGACCGCCTGGGGGTGTTGCCACTTTCTCTCCTCCTCCGACCGTGCCGGGCACCGATCCCTGTGGAGCCGCGTCCCGAAACCTTACGGCCCCGGGACGCTTAAACGCACCGTCTGATAGTTAGTTGAGAAGGCTTCCCTGGAGTTCCGCACGCAGATCCGGGGTAAGGACCGTGCCCGCCCGGTCCACCAGAAGGGCCATCTCGTACCCAATGAGGCCGATGTCCGCCTCGGGGTGGGCCAGCACCGCCAGCGACGAACCGTCGGATACGGACATGATGAACAGGAATCCCCGCTCCATCTCCACAACCGTCTGGTTCACGTGACCCCCTTCGAAGATCCGGGAGGCACCTGCCGTCAGCGACGTCAGACCGGAGGCGACGGCCGCGAGCTGGTCGGCACGGTCGCGGGGGAAGCCTTCGGACATCGCCAGAAGGAGTCCGTCGGCGGAGACCACCACCGTGTGGGACACCCCCGGGGTGTTGTCCACGAAGTTGGTGATCAACCAGTTCAGGTTCTGTGCCGCCTGGCTCATCGGGCTCACACTAACGCTCCTGGTTGTAGGTGCTGTCAGAACCGAAGCCCTGACCGTTCGTTTCACTGCTGCCTGCGTTGCGCCCGCGCTGGACGCCGCGACGCAGGTTGCTCAGCCTGCCCCGGACGTCCTCCGGGGCGCGGGAGACCTGAGGGCCGCCCTGCGGCGTGCTCTCGGCGGTGCCCTCGACCAGGTTGGCCTTCGGTACCCGCCGCGGCAGGCCGGAGGAGGTGACCCCGCCCGCCTTGGGCTTGCGGAGCTGCGCGGCCTGCTGCCAGCGCGCGTCGTTCGCCGAACGCCAGCTGCTGTCGCCGCCTGCCTCCGGTGCGGAAGCCGACGCCTCCTGCTGCCCGCGGCCCGCTCCGCCCGAGCCGTTGGAGGATGATCCACGGCGGGGCAGTCCGGCGTCGGTCAGCGCGTGAGCGGCCGGGGAGGCCGGTCCCGGACGGTCGAAGCCTACGCCGCCCAGCTCGCCGGCGTCAGCGGCCTGCGCGGACTCCGCTTCGGGAGCGTAGTGGGCCGGGTAGCCGTTCTGGTAGGTGTCCTGCTGCGGCTGCTGCGGCCAGTCGTCCTGGTAGGGCCGCTCCTCGTAGGACCCGAAGGCCTCGGGGGCCGCGGCCCGCGCGGACGTGTGCTCCTCCTGAGCGGGCTCCGCATACGGGGGCTCCGCATACGGGGGCTCGGGGTAGCCGCCGGTCGACGAGAAGGCGTCGTCGCGCGGCAGACCGCCGTTCGGCGCGTAGTACTGCTCGTCGTACGACGGCTGCCGGGGCTCCTCGAAACCGGTCTGCTGCTCCGGGTACGCGGTCTGCGCCTGGTAGGCGGCCGGCTGCTCCTGGTAGCCGGTACGGCTGCCGTCGTAGCCCTGCTGGGCGTCGAACTCGTCGGTGTACCCGGGCGTCTCCGGAGCGGACTCCTGCTGCGCGGGCTGCCCGTGGGACTGCGCCTCCAGCGCGGCCCGGCGCTCCTCGCGCATCAGCGAGCGGCCCACCGGGTCCAGTTCGCGGATGTCGTCGGGGACGTCGGCGTATCGGCTGTCGTCGAAGCCCAGCTCGGCAGCGGTGCGCATCGGCTGGAGCTGCGGCTGGTTGAAGCTCTCGCCCTGGAACTGCTGCTCCGGGATGATCTGCGAGACCGTGAACTCGTCGCGGTCCAGCGGCTGTTCGCCGCCACCGCCGTGGGTGATCGCGTCGGGGAGCATGACCAGCGAGGTCGTGCCGGCCTGCTCGCCGGAGGGGCGCAGCTGGACGCGGATGCCGTGCCGGTCGGACAGCCGGCCGACCACGAACAGGCCCATGCGCTGCGAGATGGCGGCGTCCACGGTCGGCGGGTTGGCCAGCTTGTGGTTGATGTCCGCGAAGTCCTCGGCGGTCAGACCGATGCCCTTGTCGTGGATCTCGATCATGATCCGGCCGTCCGGGAGACGGGTGGCGGTCACCCGGACCTTGGTCTGCGGGGAGGAGAACGTGGTGGCGTTCTCCAGCAGCTCGGCGAGCAGGTGCACGAGGTCGGTCACTGCACGGCCGTGGATCTCGGCCTCCGGGACACCGGACAGCTCGACGCGCTCGTACTGCTCCACCTCGGAGGAGGCGGCCCGCAGCACGTCGACCAGCGGCACCGGCTGGTCCCAGCGGCGGCCGGGCTCCTCGCCGGCGAGGACCAGGAGGTTCTCGCCGTTGCGGCGCATACGGGTGGCGAGGTGGTCCAGGCGGAAGAGGTTCTCCAGCTGGTCCGGGTCGGCCTCGTTGTTCTCCAGCTCGGTGATCAGGGTCAGCTGGCCCTCGATCAGCGACTGGTTGCGACGCGAGAGGTTGGTGAAGATCGCGTTGATGTTGCCCCGCAGCAGCGCCTGCTCGGCGGCGAGCCGGACGGCCTCGCGGTGGACCTGGTCGAAGGCGCGGGCGACCTCGCCGATCTCGTCGGTCGAGTTGATCGGGATCGGCGCCACCCGGGTGTCGACCCGGCCGGGGTCGGTGCGCGAGAGCTGGTCGACCAGCATCGGCAGACGCTGCTCGGCGATGCCGAAGGCGGCGTTGCGCAGCTGGCGCATCGAGCGGGACATCTGCCGGGCCACCATGCCGGCCAGGATGAACGCGGCGAGCAGGGCGACCACGACCGCGGCACCGGTGATGAACGCGGAGGTCTTGGCGTCGTCGGCGATGCCGGAGGCCTCGTTCACCGCCTTGTCGGCGAGGTCCGACTCCAGCTGGCGGTAGGCGTTGTACTTGAGCGTGTTGACCGCCCACCAGTTGTCGGCGGTGATGCCCTTCTGGGCGAGCGCCTGCCGGGTCAGGGGGCTGGTGTCCTTCAGCGTGGCCAGCGCGGTGACCATCGTGGTCGGGCTGGACGGCGGGGGCACGTAGGTCGGGTCCTTGGCCTTGGCCTGCGCGGCCATCGCGGCGCCGTCGGTCTTGATCTTGTTCTCGGCGTCGGTCAGCTTCTGCGCGTCGGCCTCGGTGCCACCGCCGACGTACTCCTCGACGGCGATGCCCTCCAGGTAGGCGTAGGAGGACAGGGCCACGCGCTGGGACGCGAGGTTCGGGGCGTCCGGGCCGGGCTTGACCAGCAGGTGCATGCCGATCGAGCGCTCCAGCGAGAGCGCGGCCTTGGTCAGCGAGATGGCGTAGACGGTACGGCCGTAGGAGGTGATGTTGCCGGTGCCCAGGCCCAGCTCGTTGGCGAACTCCATGAGGGGGTGGGCGATGCCGACGTATCCCTCTTCGGTTTGCACGCCGGTCAGCCTGGTCGTGTAGGCCGCCGCGCGCAGGTTCTGGAGCTTGGGCTCCTCCACCCGGAACAGCTTCAGTCGGCGCTCCAGGCCGGATTTCTTCGGCATGTTCTGCGCGGCCTGGTCGAAGGCGTCCGCGGCCTTGTCGGTGGCCTGGCGGGCCGCGGTGACGACCGCCTTGTTCTTGTTCAGCAGCAACGGTGCCGCGGTGACGTCCCGCTCGTTGTAGAGGGCGTCGGCGTAGGAGAGGGAGGCGCGTACCAGGCGGGCGGTGTTCTCGGCGTCACGGGCCTGCTGCCAGGTGTCGATCGAGCTCTTCACCTGGAAGCCGCCCATGACGAGGCCGACCACCACGGGTATGAGCAGGATCGCGTTCAGCCGGGTCGGTACCCGCCAGTTGCGCGGGGAGAGACGGCCGCCGCTCTTGGCGGGCGCGGCCGTCGGCTCCGCACCGGGCGCGGGGGTGGGCGCCGCAGCGCGCGGCGGCGGGGTGAAGTTGCCCCGCGCCGACGGCTCGGGACCGTTCTTGCTTCGCCTCACTCGACCAACAACCTCTCGGCGGTCGGCACCTACGTCGTGCCGCAGTCTCTCAGAGCCCGGTTCGCCATCGACCACTGTTGAGTACGTCTTTGACTATTGGGCAGTTCAGGCATTCCAGCACGGGGACCAGTGCACTTCCAAACAGCGGAACCCCCCGAAGTGGTGTGATGTAAGCCCCAGATAAAACGGTCATAAAGAACGAGCCCCGCCAAAATGCGGGGCCTTCGTGGACGCAGCGGTACCGGATGACCGCGACGCGTGGCGATACCACGCGATTCCTCTGCCGAAACGTTATGAACACCGGAGCCGGCCATGTCAAAGGCCACAGCCGGCTCCGGTGTGGTGTACGACAACCGCACGACAACTGCCGTACGTCACGAGCGGTTTGCGGGGCTACCGCAGACGTGCCATCAGAGCGTGCTCCACCAGCGTGATCAGGGCACTCTTGGCATCGGCGCGGTGCCGGGCGTCGGTGGTGATGATCGGGGTGTCGGGGCCGATCTGCAGGGCCTCGCGCACCTCGTCCGGGTTGTACGGCTGGTTGCCGTCGAAGCCGTTGAGGGCGATGACGAACGGCAGACCGCTGTTCTCGAAGTAGTCGACCGCCGGGAAGCAGTCGGCCAGCCGCCGGGTGTCCACCAGCACCACCGCGCCGATCGCGCCGCGCACCAGGTCGTCCCACATGAACCAGAAGCGGTCCTGGCCCGGCGTACCGAAGAGGTACAGGATCAGGTCCTGGTCCAGGGTGATGCGGCCGAAGTCCATGGCCACCGTGGTGGTCGTCTTGTCCCCGGTGTGGGTGAGGTCGTCGATGCCGGCGCTCGCGGACGTCATGACGGCCTCGGTGCGCAGCGGGTTGATCTCCGAGACGGCACCGACGAACGTGGTCTTGCCCACGCCGAAGCCACCGGCCACCACGATCTTCGCCGAGGTGGTGGCCCGGCCCCCGTCAGAGCTTGCGAAGTCCACTGAGCACCCTTTCGAGCAGCGTCACATCGGGAGCGCCGCCGTTGTTCTCGTCGCCACCCGGCTGGTGGATGGCGACCAGGCCGGCCTCGGCGAGGTCGGCCACCAGGATCCGGGCCACGCCCAGCGGCATCGCCAGCAGGGCCGAGACCTCGGCCACCGACTTCACCTCGCGGCACAGATGGCAGATCCGCTGGTGCTCGGGCAGCAGTCCCATCAGTGCCGCCGGATCGGCCGTGGTGCTGATCAGGGCCTCGATGGCGAGCTGGTAGCGCGGCCGGGTCCGGCCGCCGGTCATCGCATAGGGACGGACCAGCGGCTGGTCGCCCTCGTCCCCGTACGGCTCCGCGTACGGATCATGATGGGCGGTGGGCGGGGTCATGAATCCTCCGGGCGGGACAGCAAGTCGGTCAGTCGTGCCGTCTGACGGGGCCGGTGGGGGGATTGTGGCGGCCGGACGGTGATTTGGTGAGGTGGGTGGTGCCGGGGTCGGTCAGTGGAGCAGACTGCCCTGGAGTTCGGCGCGCAGGTCGGGCGTGAGTACGGCGCCCGCGCGGTCGACGAGCAGAGCCATCTCGTAGCCGACCAGGCCGATGTCGCACTCGGGGTGGGCCAGGACCGCGAGGGACGAACCGTCCGAGACGGACATCAGGAAGAGGAACCCGCGCTCCATCTCGACGACCGTCTGCGCCACGTCGCCGCCCTCGAAGATCCGGGATGCCCCGGCGGTCAGCGAGGTGAGCCCGGACGCGACGGCCGCCAGCTGGTCGGCGCGGTCGCGCGGAAAGCCTTCGGACATCGCCAGAAGGAGACCGTCGGCGGACACGACGACGGTGTGGGACACCCCGGGGGTGTTGTCCACGAAGTTGGTGATCAACCAGTTGAGGTTCTGTGCCGCCTGGCTCATCGGACTCAACTAACGCTCCTGCTGGTGAGTGGGGCTCGGGAAGCTGCCGGTCTGGCCGTTGCCGGCCTGTCGACCCTGCGCGATACCCCGACGGAGATTGGTCAGCCGGCCGCGTACGTCATCAGGCGCACGCGAGACCGCCGGACCCGCTTGGTGCTGTTGCTGCTGAGCCGTGCCCGGCACGAGGTTCGCCCGGGGGACACGACGCGGCAGACCGGAGGTGGTGACACCGCCCGCGGCCGGCTGCCGTACGCGCTCCGCCTGCCGGACGAGTTCGTCGTTCGGAGACGTGCGCCAGGCACCCGGGGCGGGACGCTGGGGGGCCGCCGGATTGGCGGCGGTGGGGGCGGGGGCCTGCGGCTGCTGCGGAGCCGGAGCCGGAGTGCTGTCCGGCTGCCGTTCCGGCCGGCCGCCGCCCTGGGAGCCGTGGAACCAGTTGGTCTCGAGCGTGTCGTACAGCGGCGTACGTCCGTCACCGGGGCCGGTGGCGGGCGGCAGTGCCTCGGGCTCCTGCCGGACCGGACGCTGCTGCGGGGCCGGCGGACGCGGCGCGCCGAAGTCGGCGCCCCGGCCGTTGACCTGCGGCCGCTCGAACTGGCCGGTGTACTGCGGGCCGCCCGCCCGCCCGGGCAGCGGGTGCTGCCCGGTGGAGCCGGCGTCGAAGCCGTTGTCGTAACCGCGGTCGTAACCGCCGTCGTAGGCCTGCGGGGCGGCGAACTGGCCGGTGGAGGAGCTGTCCTGCTGCCCGTTCTGGCCGTTCGGCGTGCCGAAGACGTCGGAGCGGACGAACGGGCCCGAGCCCTGCTGGTTGCCGGGGCGCTCGAACTGGCCGGTGGACTGCCCGTTCTGCTGCCCGTTGTACTGGCCCTGCCGGCCGGTGTACTGACCGTTGTTCTGGGAGCCGTTCAGGCCGTCGAAGTCCGCCCGCGGGAACTCGCCCGTGGCGGGGATCGCCGGTATCTCGGCGGTGGCACCCGGGCCCTGGCGGTCGTCGACGCGCGGCATCCGCGCGGTCTGCGCCGCGTCCGGCTCGTCGTGGCCGCGCGGGGTGTCCAGCGAGGCACGCGACAGGGCCGCGCGGTCGTTGCCGTCGCTCCAGCTCGGCGTGCGCTGCTGCGGGTCGTTGCCGCCGGGCAGCTCGGCCCGGGGGGCGCCGCGCGGCGGCAGCTTGGGCTGGCGGCCCTGGTCGGGGGCGTTGTCACCGCGGTTGCCGCGCGGCGGGGCGGCCGGACCGCGGTTGCCACCGCCGAAGGCGTCCTGCTGGGGTCCGCCGGTGCCCGCGGCCTGCAGGCCCTGCGGGGCGCCCGGCGCCTGGCCGCCGAACCCGCCGGCACCCGAGCCGGCCGGCACCGGCCGGCCCTGCGGCGGCGCCGAGGGACCCTGCGGTCCACGCGCTCCGCCCGGCGCACCGGGACGGCCGCCCTGGCCCGCGCCGGGCAGCGCGGCCCGGGGGCCCTGGCCGGAGCCGACCTGGCCACGCTGACCCGGACCGGTGCCGAGCCGGCCACCACCGGAGGGCGCGCCGGCCCCGAGGGCGCCGGGGGCACCCGCACCGCCGCCGAGGGCGGCGCCGAGCGGGCCGCCGCCCTGGCCGTTGCCGCGCCGGGCGGCAGCCGCACCGGCCGCGGCCTGCGCGGCGGCGGGACCGCCGGTCGGGGCGGGGGCGCCGGGCTTGCCCGGGGCGGGCTTCTTGTTGCCCTGGGCGACGTCCACCGGGAGCATGACCAGCGCGGTCGTACCACCGGAGTCGGACGGGCGCAGCTGGATGCGGATGCCGTGCCGCTGGGACAGCCGGCCGACCACGAACAGACCCATGCGGCGGGAGACGGAGACGTCCACGGTGGGCGGCGAGGCGAGCCGCTCGTTGATCGCCGCGAGGTCCTCGGGGGAGAGGCCGATACCGGTGTCGTGGATCTCGATCAGCACCCGGCCGTCGGGCAGGGCGTGACCGGTGACCTTGACCTTGGTCTGCGGCGAGGAGAACGAGGTGGCGTTCTCCAGCAGCTCGGCGAGCAGGTGCACGAGGTCGTTGACCACGCGGCCGGCGACCTCGGTCGTCGGCACGGAGGCCAGCTCGATCCGCTCGTACTGCTCCACCTCGGAGGCGGCGGCGCGCAGCACGTCGACCAGCGGGACCGGGCGGGTCCAGCGACGGCCGGGCTCCTCACCCGCGAGGACCAGGAGGTTTTCGCCGTTACGGCGCATACGCGTGGCGAGGTGGTCCAGCTTGAACAGCGAGGAGAGCTGGTCCGGGTCGGCCTCGCGGGACTCCAGTTCGGAGATGAGCGACAGCTGGCGCTGGATCAGACCCTGGGAGCGGCGCGAGAGGTTGGTGAACATCGCGTTGACGTTGCCCCGCAGCAGGGCCTGCTCGGCGGCGAGGCGGACCGCCTCGCGGTGCACGTCGTCGAAGGCCGCGGCCACCTGGCCGATCTCGTCCTTGGAGTGCACACCGACCGACTCGACGGAGGTGTCGACGTCCTGCGGGTCCGACTCGGACAGCTGCTTGACCAGCTCGGGCAGCCGGTCCTGGGCGACCTTGGTGGCGGTCTCCTGCAGCCGGCGCAGCGAGCGGATCATGGAGCGGGCCACGACGAAGGCGCCGACCAGCGAGATGCCGAGGACCAGCAGGATCAGCGCACCGGAGATGATCGCGTCGCGCTCGGAGGAGCTGCGCAGCTCGCGCGCCTTCTGCTCCATGTCCTCGAGCAGCGTGTGCTCGATCTTCTTCATCTGCTCGATCTTGGTCGAGCTGTCGTCCACCCAGTCGCGGTAGGAGCGCTCCGGCAGACCGTCGAGGCCGTCGCGGGAGCCGAGGGCGCGCTTGGCGTAGGTGTCGGCGGCCTCGATCGTCGGGTTGCCCTCGTCGATCGGCTTGAGGAGTTCCTCGGCGTTCTGGCTCGCGTAGACCTTGCGGAAGATCGTCAGTTCCGAGCCCTCGCTCTCGTACGCCGACTCGGCGTACAGGCGGTCGTTCTCGGAGAGGGTGCCCTTGCTCGTGTTGTTGTCGGGCAGGGCCGCGGCGATGACGGCGCGCTGCACGGACGCGTACTCCTTGGCGGTGGAGAACGCCGCCAGGGCGCGGGTGCGCGAGATCATCTCCGGGTTGCTGGACGCCTCTGCCATGTCCTGGGAGAGGCTGATCAGCTGGGTGATCAGGCGGTGGTACGACTCGACCGTCTGCGTCGAGTTGTCCTTCGACTGGTAGGCGGTCCGGCGGATCTTGGCCAGGTTGTCCAGCTGGTTGGCGAGACCCACGAGGCTGTCGCGGACGCCCTGGAGGCTGCTGGTCTTGCTCGCGGAGCCGATCTGCTCGGCCGCGTCGAGGAAGTTCGTACGGGCGCGGTCGGTCTTGTCCTGGTAGCCCTTGACCGTGTAGTCGGTCGCCTGCAGACCGTGGGCCAGCGGGCCGGCCGACTGGTCGCGCTCCTCCTGGAGGGCCGCGGCCAGCTCGGTGGCCTGCTTGGTCATGTCCGTCAGCAGCTTCATGTTGTCGAGCTGCTGGATGTCGTTGATGTTCTGGTCGATGCGCAGGGCGCCCAGGGAGGTCGCCGCGACCACGGGGAGCGCGAGCAGCGACACCAGACGGGTGGAGATACGCCAGTTGCGCAGGGCCATGCGCGAGCCGGGGCCGGCGGGGCCCTTGGCGGGCTTCACGGGCGGAGCGGGGCTCGACGACGCCGACGGTCCGGACGCGCCGGGGCGCCCGGGGCGCTCACCGCCGTCGCCGGACGGTGCCGGGCCCGGGTTCTGGGCGTGCTGGGGCGAGGAACTGCCTTTTACGGGGCCAGTCCCGCCGTGCGGCTCCGGCTCCGCCGGAGCACTGCCATCCCTCTTGAAACGTCCCTGCACTAGCGTCGCAACCTCTGGACCAGGCACCCCTCCGCGTGAACGGAGGGACACGGTGTCGGCGTTGTAGGGAGCGCCCTGAATACGCGCCCTGGGTGGTCGTTGGATGACCGGCGCTGGCTCCCCCTGTCTAGCCGCCGCTCGGCGCCGCGTCGCGCCCTTGTGAGCGCCGGTTCGATCCCGCGGCGGTCCGTGGAATTCCAGCACAGTGCCGGATCCGCAACAAGGCCCGTGGGTCGAGCTGTGACCTCCGTGACAGCGCGTGAGTGGCAGGTCACCAGCGGTGGAAGTCGATTCCCTGCATACCGGACGTATCCCTGCGAGTCGCCGGGCCCGGGTGCGTGTCCCAGTCGACATGATCAGGAGCGGAATGGGGGCTTCACGTGCCCAATGTCCGTTTCGGCAGGGTCAATTGTCGGCCGGAATTGACCGATTTGCCCCTGGATTCGTGAGCAAACTCACATGCTGATCATGGGGAGTTGGCGTCTTCGGCGGGCAAACGGATGTTTAGCCTGCTGCTTTACAAGAGACGCCGAAATGTAAGGACGCCGATGTTCCGCAAGATAGCCAACCCGCGTCGCACGACTCTGGCGCACCTCGAGGACGCCGACGAACTGCAGACCCCGGAGCAGCCGGAGCACCCCGTCGACCTGCCGGCCCAGACTGCCAACCCCAGGCGCACCATCCTCACCGAGGTCCCGGTCGGGGCCTTCGTCGGGGACTAGTACGCGCTCGGGCCGCCGGATGCTCACGGTGGCCGTAAGAAGTGTACGAAGACAGGGCGCCCCGCCGTCGGGGGCGCCCTTCGTCATGCGCGGGGCCGCGGCGGAATGCGCGAGGTCCCGGGGGTCATCCGCGTTAGCCTGGAGCGTCAGACTCCAGCCGGCTCGGTCACTTCAGTTAAGGGGCGCAAGGATCCCGTGCGCATCGCCAGGTTCTCCATCGACGGGAACGTCGCCTTCGGCGCGGTCGAGGGCGACAAGCAGGACGAACTCGTCCTCGACATCATCAAGGGCATCCCGTTCGCGGACTTCGCGCTCTCCGGTACGAAGGTGCCGGTCAGCAAGGTCAGGCTGCTGCCGCCGGTGCTCCCCAACAAGGTGGTGGCCTTCGGCCGCAACTACGCCGAACACGCCCGCGAGCTGGGCAACGAGGTGCCCGACGCGCCGTTCGCCTTCTTCAAGCCCTCCACCTCGGTGATCGGCCCCGGCGACGACATCCAGTACCCCTCCTTCTCCGAGGAACTGCACCACGAGGCCGAGCTGGCCGTGGTGATCGGCCGGATGTGCCGCGAGGTCCCGCGCGACCGGGTCAAGGACGTGATCTTCGGCTACACCTGCGCCAACGACGTCACCGCCCGCGATGTGCAGCGGCGCGAGAAGCAGTGGGCGCGGGCCAAGGGCTTCGACACCTCCTGCCCGCTGGGCCCCTGGGTGGAGACCGGCCTGGACCTCGGCGCCGCCTCCGACCTGACCGTGCAGCTCACGGTCAACGGCGAACAGCGCCAGCTGGGCCGCACCAGCGAGATGATCCACTCCATCGAGGACCTGATCGTCAACATCTCCGAGGCCATGACGCTGCTCCCCGGCGACGTGATCCTCACCGGCACCCCGGCAGGGGTCGGCCCCCTCAACGTCGGCGACGAGGTCGCCGTCACCATCGAAGGCATCGGCACTCTCACCAACAAGGTTGTCAAGCGTGGCTAGCGCATCCGGCTCCCCCGTACGCGTCCGTTTCTGCCCCTCGCCCACCGGTAACCCCCATGTGGGCCTGGTCCGCACCGCCCTGTTCAACTGGGCGTTCGCCCGGCACCACGAGGGCACCCTGGTCTTCCGCATCGAGGACACCGACGCGGCCCGCGACTCCGAGGAGTCCTACCACCAGCTGCTCGACTCGATGCGCTGGCTGGGCTTCGACTGGGACGAGGGCCCCGAGGTCGGCGGCCCGCACGCGCCGTACCGCCAGTCGCAGCGCATGGACCTCTACAAGGACGTCGCCGCGCGGCTCCTGGACGCCGGTCACGCCTACCACTGCTACTGCTCCCAGGAGGAGCTGGACACCCGCCGCGAGGCCGCCCGCGCGGCCGGCAGGCCGTCCGGCTACGACGGCCACTGCCGCGACCTGAGCGCCGAGCAGGTCGAGGAGTACCGGGCCCAGGGCCGTACGCCGATCGTCCGCTTCCGCATGCCCGACGAGACGATCACGTTCACGGACCTGGTCCGCGGCGAGCTGACCTTCACGCCGGAGAACGTGCCCGACTACGGCATCGTCCGCGCCAACGGCGCCCCGCTGTACACGCTGGTCAACCCGGTCGACGACGCCCTGATGGAGATCACGCACGTCCTGCGCGGCGAGGATCTGCTCTCCTCCACCCCCCGCCAGATCGCCCTCTACAAGGCGCTGACCGAGCTGGGCGTCGCGAAGTCCGTGCCGCGGTTCGGCCACCTGCCGTACGTGATGGGCGAGGGCAACAAGAAGCTGTCCAAGCGCGACCCGCAGGCGTCCCTCAACCTCTACCGGGAGCGCGGCTTCCTGCCCGAGGGCCTGCTCAACTACCTCTCCCTGCTCGGCTGGTCGCTCTCGGCCGACCGGGACATCTTCACGGTCGACGAGCTGGTCGCGGCCTTCGACCTGGCCGACGTGAACCCCAACCCGGCCCGCTTCGACCTGAAGAAGTGCGAGGCGATCAACGCCGACCACATCCGGATGCTCGACGTGAAGGACTTCACCGAGCGCTGCCGCCCCTGGCTCCAGGCTCCGTTCGCCCCCTGGGCCCCGGAGGAGTTCGACGAGGCGAAGTGGCAGGCGATCGCCCCGCACGCGCAGACCCGGCTCAAGGTCCTGTCGGAGATCACCGACAACGTCGACTTCCTGTTCCTCAGTGAGCCGGTCTTCGACGAGGCGAGCTGGACGAAGGCGATGAAGGAGGGCAGCGACGCGCTGCTCACCACGGCCCGCGAGAAGCTGGAGTCGGCCGACTGGACCTCGGCGGAGTCGTTGAAGGAGGCCGTCCTGGCCGCCGGTGAGACCCACGGTCTCAAGCTCGGCAAGGCCCAGGCCCCGGTCCGCGTCGCCGTCACCGGCCGCACGGTCGGCCTGCCGCTCTTCGAGTCCCTGGAGATCCTGGGCAAGGAGAGGACACTGGCCCGCATCGACGCGGCGCTGGCGAAGCTGAGCGCGTAACCGGCCCGAGCGTGCGTGAGGGGCGGCGACCGGGGTTCCGGGTGCCGCCCCTCACGCTCGGGTCACCGTGCGTCGGCTTCGTCGATCAGGTACTGGCTTTCGTCGAAGATCCAGACCACGACGACGACCATGATCGCGCCGGCCACCACGTACTCCAGCAGCACACCAGGCGCAACATACGCCTTGCGCAGATTGTCGTCCGGTCCCAGTGGCGCGGTCGAGATCTTCCGGAACGGGTCACGGGCCAGTATGCGCACGGCACTGTCCAGCTGGGCCCGGCGCTCTGCGGGGAGGGTGTCGTAGGTCGTACGGGCCTCGACGGTGAACTGGACGCGGTACTCGCTCATGTTCCTCAGTGTGCCAGCCGTTCGGCGGTACCGTCGGTGCCATGACGATCAGAGCCGTGGTCTGGGACGTCGACGACACCCTCTTCGACTACACGACGGCGGATCGCGTCGGGATGGGCGCGCATCTGGCCGCCGAGGGACTGCTCGACCGGTACGCAGGCGTGACCGAGGCCCTCGCGCGCTGGCGGGAGATCACCGACGCCCAGTGGGCGCGGTTCTCGGCGGGGGAGGTGTCCTTCGAGCAGCAGCGCCGCGACCGCGTACGGGTGTTCCTGGGCGAGCGGCTGACCGACGCCGAGGCCGACGACTGGTTCGGTCGCTACCTGCGGCACTACGAGACCGCCTGGGCCCTCTTCCCGGACGTGCTGCCCGCACTCGACGCCCTCGCAGCGAGTCACCGCCACGCGGTGCTGTCCAACTCCAGCCTCACCGTCCAGGAGTACAAGCTGCGCGCACTCGGTCTGCGCGACCGCTTCGAGACGGTCCTGTGCGCCGCCGAACTGGGCGTGTCCAAGCCGGCCGCCGGTGCGTTCCTGGCGGTCTGCGAGGCCCTGGAACTGCCCCCGCACGAGGTGGCGTACGTCGGCGACCACCCCGAGATCGACGGCCGGGGCGCGGCCGAGGCCGGTCTGCTGTCCGTGTGGATCGACCGTTGCGGGGTGTACGCCCGGGACGCCGCCGGCGTCGTACGGCACCGGATCACCACCCTCGCCGAACTCCCGGCGATCGTCCGCGCCGATACCCGTTTTGGAGCCCCGTCCACCTTCGGGTAATGTTCTTCCTGCGCCGAGGGAGCGGGCCGGAAGGCCAGGACCCCGAGCGCATCGACTAGAACAAGATCCCCTCCGGGGCTTGCGTTCCAGTGGCCTATGGTGTAATTGGCAGCACGACTGATTCTGGTTCAGTTAGTCTTGGTTCGAGTCCAGGTAGGCCAGCTTTGCAGAGCTTCATCTGCAGATGCGGATCACTCCGCAGAGCCCCCGTTGTGTAGCGGCCTAGCACGCTGCCCTCTCAAGGCAGTAGCGCCGGTTCGAATCCGGTCGGGGGTACTGGTCCTGACGTAGTCGGGATCGCTAGGGCCCCCGTTGTGTAGCGGCCTAGCACGCCGCCCTCTCAAGGCGGTAGCGCCGGTTCGAATCCGGTCGGGGGTACAAACTGGTCTAAACCACATTGGTCTATGGTGTAATTGGCAGCACGACTGATTCTGGTTCAGTTAGTCTTGGTTCGAGTCCAGGTAGACCAGCTCGGATCTGCGGCGGTGCAGTTTTAAACGCTCGTAAGATCCTCGCCCCCGTTGTGTAGCGGCCTAGCACGCCGCCCTCTCAAGGCGGTAGCGCCGGTTCGAATCCGGTCGGGGGTACCACACGAAGGCCCTTCGCTCCGGCGGAGGGCCTTCGCCGTGTCCGCGGCTCATCCGAAGCCGTACCGCCGCGTCGACTCCTCCTCCTGGGCCAGCCGGTGCAGCGCCCGCAGCAGCGGCTCGTTGAGGATCGCCCCCAGCAGCGCGAACTCCACCCGCTCCGCGTCCGACGGATACGCCTCCATGAAGTCCAGGTCGAGGGCGGCCGTCCGGTGCATCAACTCCGCGTACGGCGCGAGCTGTTCGGCCCCCCAGCCGTAGCCGAGCCGGCGGAACGCGGCCACCGCCACCACCAGCGAGCGGTACGACGGGGAGATGCTCGCGAGCTGCTTGGCGTTCTCCCAGCCGAGCCGGTCCAGGAGCGCGGCGACCTCCCGGTGCGCGTCCTGGACGTACTCGTCGTCCTCGTCCGGCTCCGGCACCTGCGGCAGCGTCCACAGCGCCGCGCCGAGGCGGATCGAGCGGCCCAGTGAGTCGTCGTCCACGTGCCCGAGCACCTCGCGCACCTTCGCCACCGGCAGCCGGCCCACCTGGATCATCGCCCGTACCAGCCGCAGCCGGCGCACGTGCTCCTCGTCGTACTCGGCCGTCGTCGCGTTGACCCGGCGGCCCGGCGGCAACAGCCCTTCGCGCAGGTAGTACTTGATCGTCGCGGTGGACACTCCGCCGCGTCTGCTCAGTTCGGCGAGCCGCATGTCTTGCGCCCCTTCTCGGATAACGGCACTATCCAACCACCACCACTCGGATAGCGCAGCTCGCCAATGAGGGGGAATCGGTCATGGTGTCCCGTACGACCGCGGATGCGAAGGGCGACGTCGTCGTCCTGCTGATCGGCATGCGCATCAACCGCTTCTGGGCCGTCCACCTGTGGCTGCCGGTGATGTTCGGGATGTTCCGCATGCTGCGGGAGCTGACGAAGGACCCCGCGCGGGGCCTGCTGGAGCGGGTCCTGCTGACGGCCTCGCCCCGCACGTACTACGTCGTGCAGTACTGGGAGTCCAAGGAGAAGCTGTACGCCTACGCGACCGCGCCGGACGCGTTCCACCACAAGGCGTGGGCCGCGCTCAACCGCAAGGAACGCAAGGGAACGCTGCGGGGCGAGGTCGGCATCTGGCACGAGGCGTACGTCGTGCCGGAGGGGTCGTACGAGGCGGTCTACGGGGACATGCCGGCCTTCGGCCTCGCGGCCGCGCACGGGCAGGTGCCGCTGGAGAGGCGGGGACGGTATGCGCGGGACCGGTTCTCCTACCGCTCGCAGCCGGACGCGGAGGCCGAGAAGACCGGCTGAACCGGGGGAGCGGGAGCGCCGGGGCGGGGAAGCGGGGGACGGGGAGGCCGGGAGGGGCCTGCCGCGGCGTTGAGGCCGGCCCTCTCCGGTCACACCCGAACGCTCAGCCCGAGCGGCGCAGCGCCTCGGAGAGGCGGCCGGCGGCGTCGATGACCGCCTGGGCGTGCATCCGGCCCGGGTGCCGCGTCAGCCGCTCGATGGGACCGGAGACGGACACCGCGGCCACCACACGGTTGGAGGGACCGCGCACGGGCGCGGAGACGGACGCGACGCCGGGCTCGCGCTCGCCGATGGACTGGGCCCAGCCGCGCCGTCGTACGCCCGACAGGGCCGTCGCCGTGAAGCGGGCGCCCTGCAGACCCCGGTGCAGCCGCTCAGGCTCCTCCCAGGCCATCAGGATCTGCGCCGACGAGCCGGCCTTCATGGTCAGCGTGGAGCCGACCGGGACGGTGTCCCGCAGGCCGGACAGCCGTTCCGCCGCCGCGACGCAGATGCGCATGTCACCCTGGCGACGGTAGAGCTGCGCGCTCTCCCCGGTGATGTCCCGCAGGTGCGTGAGCACCGGGCCCGCCGTGGCCAGCAGGCGGTCCTCGCCCGCCGCCGCGGCCAGCTCGGCCAGGCGCGGGCCGAGGATGAACCGGCCCTGCATGTCGCGTGCCACCATGCGGTGGTGTTCCAGGGCCACGGCCAGCCGGTGGGCCGTGGGTCGTGCCAGTCCGGTGGCCCCGACCAGACCCGCGAGGGTGGCCGGACCGGACTCCAGGGCGCTCAGGACAAGGGCCGCCTTGTCCAGAACGCCGACGCCGCTACTGTTGTCCATGCAACGATACTCACGTCTCACTCTGTGAAACGCAAGTTCATTTTTCCGTGAGACGCGCAACCCTGGTAGACACAGCGGCCCGCGGACCAACGGGCCCGGCGGCGGACGCCCGTATCTGGGGCGCGGGCGCCGCTTCCCCAAGATCTCTAGTTGGGCCGGCGCACCTTTGCCGGCCGGAGGGAAAGCGATGGGTAGGACACTCGCGGAGAAGGTCTGGGACGACCACGTCGTCCGGCGCGCCGAGGGCGAGCCCGACCTCCTCTTCATCGATCTGCACCTGCTGCACGAGGTGACCAGCCCGCAGGCCTTCGACGGTCTGCGCCAGAACGGTCGGCCGGTGCGCCGCCTCGACCTCACCATCGCCACCGAGGACCACAACACCCCGACCCTCGACATCGACAAGCCGATCGCGGACCCCGTCTCCCGGGCCCAGCTGGAGACGCTGCGCAAGAACTGCGCCGAGTTCGGCGTGCGCCTGCACCCGCTGGGCGATGTCGAGCAGGGTGTCGTGCACGTCGTCGGCCCGCAGCTGGGTCTGACCCAGCCGGGCACCACGGTCGTCTGCGGCGACTCGCACACCTCCACGCACGGTGCCTTCGGCGCGCTGGCGTTCGGCATCGGCACCTCGCAGGTCGAGCACGTGCTGGCCACCCAGACGCTGCCGCTGGCCCGCCCCAGGACCATGGCGATCACGGTCGACGGCGAGCTGCCCGAGGGCGTCACCGCCAAGGACCTGATCCTGGCGATCATCGCGAAGATCGGTACCGGCGGTGGCCAGGGCTACATCCTGGAGTACCGCGGCTCCGCCATCGAGAAGCTCTCGATGGAGGCCCGGATGACCATCTGCAACATGTCGATCGAGGCCGGCGCCCGCGCGGGCATGATCGCCCCCGACGAGACCACCTTCGCGTACATCAAGGGCCGTGCCCACGCCCCCGAGGGCGAGGACTGGGACGCCGCCGTCGCGTACTGGAAGACGCTGCGCACGGACGAGGACGCGGTCTTCGACGCCGAGGTGGTCATCGACGCCGCGTCGCTGTCGCCGTTCGTCACCTGGGGCACCAACCCGGGCCAGGGCGCGCCGCTTTCGGCGTCGGTCCCCGACCCGGCTTCGTACGAAGACGCTTCGGAGCGCCTGGCCGCCGAAAAGGCCCTGGAGTACATGGGGTTGGCGGCCGGCCAGCCGCTGCGCTCCATCAACGTGGACACCGTCTTCGTAGGCTCCTGCACCAACGGCCGGATCGAGGACCTGCGCGCCGCCGCCGAGATCCTCAAGGACCGCAAAGTCGCCGACGGCGTACGGATGCTGGTCGTCCCCGGCTCCGCGCGGGTGGGTCTGCAGGCCGTCTCCGAGGGCCTGGACGTGGTCTTCAAGGAGGCCGGGGCCGAATGGCGGCACGCGGGCTGCTCGATGTGCCTGGGCATGAACCCCGACCAGCTGGCCCCGGGGGAGCGCTCCGCCTCCACCTCCAACCGCAACTTCGAGGGCCGACAGGGCAAGGGCGGTCGTACGCACCTGGTGTCGCCGCAGGTCGCGGCGGCCACCGCGGTCCTGGGCCACCTGGCCTCCCCGGCCGACCTGTCCGACGCCGACGTTCGTACGCCCGCTGGAGTCTGAGAGTCATGGAAGCATTCACCACGCACACCGGCCGGGCCGTTCCGCTGCGCCGCAGCAACGTCGACACCGACCAGATCATCCCTGCTCACTGGCTCAAGAAGGTCACCCGGGACGGGTTCGAGGACGGGCTGTTCGAGGCCTGGCGCAAGGACGAGGACTTCATCCTCAACCGGCCCGAACGGCAGGGCGCCACGGTCCTGGTCGCCGGCCCCGACTTCGGCACCGGCTCCTCCCGTGAGCACGCCGTGTGGGCGCTGCAGAACTACGGCTTCAAGACCGTGATCTCCTCCCGCTTCGCCGACATCTTCCGCGGCAACTCGCTGAAGAACGGCCTGCTCACGGTCGTTCTGGAGCAGAGGACGGTGGAAGCGCTGCAGGAGCTGACCGAGCGGGACCCGCAGGCCGAGATCACCGTCGACCTGGAGAAGCGCGAGGTGCGCGCCGAGGGCGTCACGGCCTCCTTCGAGCTGGACGAGAACTCCCGCTGGCGGCTGCTGAACGGGCTGGACGACATCTCCATCACGCTCCAGAACGAGGCCGACATCGCGGCCTACGAGGCCAAGCGCCCCTCGTACAAGCCGAGGACGCTCCCGGTCTGATTTCGGCCACCGCCGGCCCGCGCCGGCCTCCCGTCGGTCCCCTCCGTACCCCCGATCGCCACGATCGGGGGTACGGCCATGTCTGCACCCGAACGGTTCCGCCCGGCTCATCCGCGGCCTTCAACTTCCCACGTTAAGACGGTTGTTGCGCGGGTACGTGAGTGCTGCGGGCGCGGTCTTGGCAAGTGCCCCCAAGGCCATTCGAGGCGGCAGTTGCACCCTGGGCAGGCGACAACTCGCCCCAGATGGCACAATCTGTGCATGGAACGCGACGGCCAACTCGAGCTCTACGCGGCGGTCGCGCACCAGCTCAAGGAAGCGCACACAACAGTGCGCGCACTGCAAGTCCCGGAGGGCGTACGGATGGCGCTGACCCGGAAGCTGCTGGTCATTACGGCCGCGGCCAAGCACGATCTCGCCGATGCGGCAAGGCGGCTCGAACGGTTCATGGCGGACCTCGACGAGGGTCGATTCCCCGAAGAGGACCGCTGATCAGGATCCGAGCCGGCCGAGTCCGTTGCGGCACAAGGGTGATTAGCCCGTTTCGTGTTTGATTTGCGGTATATATCTGCCTAACGTGCGAAAAAGCTTGAACACTTTCGTTCTGGCGATGTCTCCGAAGGGGAAGACGTGAACAAGGCGCAGCTCGTAGAAGCGATTGCCGACAAGATGGGCGGCCGCCAGCAGGCCGCCGATGCTGTCGACCACGTACTGGACGCCATCGTCCGCGCTGTCGTCGCGGGTGAGCGGGTCTCGGTCACCGGCTTCGGGTCCTTCGAGAAGGTGGACCGCCCCGCTCGCTACGCCCGTAACCCCCAGACGGGCGAGCGGGTTCGGGTCAAGAAGACCTCCGTCCCGCGTTTCCGCGCGGGCCAGGGCTTCAAGGACCTGGTCAGCGGCTCGAAGAAGCTCCCGCGTGGCGGCGAGGTCGCCGTGAAGAAGGCGCCCAAGGGCAGCCTGACCGGCGGAGCTTCGGCGACGGTGAAGAAGGCCGCGGCGAAGAAGACCACCGCCAAGAAGGCGACGCCGACGGCGAAGAAGACCACCGCGAAGAAGACCACCGCCAAGACCACCGCGGCCGCCAAGAAGACCACCGCGAAGAAGACGACCGCCAAGACCACCGCGGCCGCCAAGAAGACCACGGCGACGAAGGCCACCGCCAAGAAGACGACGGCCAAGAAGGCCCCGGCGAAGAAGGTCACGGCCAAGAAGGCCCCGGCCAAGAAGTCCTCGGCCCGCAAGACCGCCGCCGCCAAGAAGACCGCCACCGCCCGCTAGGCGCAACGGCACGGGAAGACTCACGCGCCGGGCCGGACTCCCCTGGGGAGCCCGGCCCGCGGTGTGTCCGGGGCCGGTCCGGGCGGGATGGTTCGGGCGGGCCGGCGGGGCGCCGGTTCAGAAGGTCTGCAAGGTCACCAGCGTGATCCGCAGCCCGCCCGCCGCGGTTTCCCCGGTGGCCTGCGGGGCCTGCGCGGGTTCCGTCTCGATCCGCACCCGCTGACCGGGCCGCAGCAGCCGCAGACCGCCCGCGTCGAACGCCGGCGCGTCGAAGGGCACCGCGGTGCCGTCGTCCAGCAGCACCTGCCCGCTGCGGGTCTCGGGGTCGTACGTGTATGCGGTCGCCTGCATGACGGCAGCCTACTGCCCGGGGATCAACAGGCGCGCGGCGGCGGCGGCCGTGCGCGGACCGACCCCGAGCGCCAGCGCCGCGCGCAGATCGTCACCGGTGTCCACGTCCTGCCGTACCGAATCCACCGCGCCCAGGGTGAGTTCGACCGCGCCCGAGGCACGATGACGGGCCCGGGAATCGGTGCCGAAAGCCGGGGACAATTCCCGGCCCTCACCCGCGGCCAGCAGAGTGGTGCCGATCGCCGCCGCGTCCGCGAGAAATGCCCGCGGCAATGTGGCCGCCGCGTCCAGCACCCGGGACAATTCCAGCGGGCGCAGCGCCGGCAGATCGGCGTTCAGGGCCGCCACCGGCGTTTCCGGTCGCGCAGCCCGCACGACCTCCGCGCCGTGCGCGAGGGCGGCGTTCAGGCCGCCGGCCGGCGTGTCCGGGACGATCCGCGCGCCCAGCGCCGCCAGCTCCCGGCCCGCCAGCTGATCGTCCGTGACGACCACCACATCCCGCACCGCCGGACAGGCAAGCACCGCGGCCACCGTGTCCTGCGCGAACGCCAGCGCCAGCCCCGGGCGCAGCCCGTCGGCGGCGGTGTCCGACAGTCTGCTCTTGGCCCGCGCCAAGGGCTTGAGGGGTATGACCAAGGTCCACTGCACCGACGTACCGTCCCTCTCTCGTAGCGCCTCATTGTCACCCTGGCCTACCGGTGGCCGGTGCGGCGGGGCGTACGGTGTTCTCGACAGACCGGCGGCCTGGGGACACACTTGTCCGGCCCCCCAAGGCCCTAGAGGAAGGTGTCCGAGTGCCCCGCCGCAGAATCGGCTTCTGGTACCGCTTCGCCGCAGTGATCTGCAAACCGCCGCTGGTGGTTCTGATCAAGCGGGACTGGCGTGGAATGGAGCACATTCCGGCCGAGGGCGGATTTATCACCGCGGTCAACCACAATTCCCACGTGGATCCCTTCGCGTACGCGCACTATCAGTACAACACCGGGCGGGTTCCACGATTCCTGGCGAAGAGCGGCCTTTTCCGGAAGGGATTCGTCGGCGCCGCCATGCGCGGCACCGGTCAGATCCCCGTCTACCGGGAGAGCACCGACGCGCTCAGCGCCTTCCGGGCCGCCATCGACGCCGTGGAACGCGGTGAGTGCGTCGCCTTCTACCCCGAGGGCACTCTGACCCGCGACCCGGACGGCTGGCCCATGACCGGCAAGACCGGGGCCGCGCGCGTGGCCCTGCAGACGAAGTGCCCGGTCATCCCGGTCGCCCAGTGGGGCGCCAACGAACTGCTGCCGCCCTACGCCACGAAGCCGAAACTCTTCCCGCGCAAGACCCACCACGTCCTCGCCGGCCCGCCGGTGGACCTCACGCGCTTCTACGACCGGGAGATGACCCCGGACCTCCTCAAGGAGGCCACCGAGGTCATCATGGCGGCCGTCACCCGCCAGCTGGAGCACATCCGGGGCGAGAAGGCCCCGGCGATGCCGTACGACCCGCGCCGTGAGCGCATCGAGCAGCGGCGCCGGACGCGTGCGCAGTCCGGTCAGGAAGGGGAGACCGCCAAGTGAGTGAGTCGGTCAAGGCGGCGGTCTTCAGCGCCGGTTCATGGGGCACGGCCTTCGGGATGGTGCTCGCCGACGCCGGTTGCGAGGTCACCCTGTGGGCCCGCCGTCCCGAGGTCGCGGAGGCGATCAACTCCACCCGCACCAACCCCGACTACCTGGCGGGGGTGGAACTGCCGGAGAACCTGCGGGCCACCACGGACGCGGCCGAGGCCCTCGCGGGCGCGGACTTCACGGTCCTGTCGGTGCCCTCCCAGACCCTGCGCGCCAACCTCGCCGAGTGGACGCCCCTGCTCGCCCCCGACACCGTCCTGGTCTCCCTGATGAAGGGCGTCGAACTCGGCTCCGCCATGCGGATGAGCGAGGTCATCGAGGACGTCGCCAAGGTGGGCCAGGACCGTATCGCCGTGGTCACCGGCCCCAACCTCGCCCGCGAGATCGCCGCCCGGATGCCCGCCGCGGCCGTGGTGGCCTGCACCGACGAGGCGGTCGCCCGGCGGCTCCAGTCCGCCTGCCACACGCCGTACTTCCGGCCGTACACGAACACGGACGTGGTCGGCTGCGAACTGGGCGGCGCGGTCAAGAACGTCATCGGGCTCGCCGTCGGCATCGCGGACGGCATGGGGCTCGGCGACAACGCCAAGGGCTCGCTCATCACGCGCGGCCTCGCCGAGACCACCCGGCTCGGCGTGGCGCTCGGCGCCGACCCGCTGACCTTCGCCGGACTGGCCGGCCTGGGCGACCTGGTGGCCACCTGTTCCTCGCCGCTGTCCCGCAACCACACCTTCGGCACCAACCTCGGCAAGGGCATGACCCTGGACGAGACCATCGCCGTCACCCGGCAGACCGCCGAGGGTGTCAAGTCCTGCGAGTCCGTGCTGGATCTGGCCCGCCGGCACGGTGTCGACATGCCCCTGACCGAGACGGTCGTCGGGATCGTCCACGAGGGCAAGCCCCCGGTGGTCGCCCTCAAGGAGCTGATGTCGCGCAGCGCGAAGCCCGAACGACGCTGAGCCACGCCGCCCACCGGACGCTGTCTCCGGGCCCTACCACCGGGTACTCTCGACGCGATATGAGCACCGAGAACCTCCCCCAGAGCCCTGAGCAGTCGCCCCGCAAGCCGCGCGTGGCCGTGGTGTTCGGCGGACGCAGCTCCGAACACGGGATCTCCATGGTCACGGCGGGCGCCGTCCTGAGCGCCATCGACCGGACGAAGTACGACGTCCTGCCGATCGGCATCACCCGGGAAGGCCGTTGGGTGCTCACCGCCGACGAGCCCGAGCGGATGGCGATCACCGACCGGCGTACGCCCGAGGTCCTGGACCTCGCGGAGGCGACCGAGGGCGGCGTGCTGCTGCCGGTGGACCCCGCCAGCCGCGAGGTGGTCTACACCGAGCCCGGTTCCGTGCCCAAGGCGCTGGGCGACGTCGACGTGGTCTTCCCGGTCCTGCACGGGCCGTACGGCGAGGACGGCACCCTGCAGGGCCTTCTGGAGCTGTCCGGGGTGCCGTACGTGGGCTCGGGCGTGCTCGCCTCGGCCGTCGGCCAGGACAAGGAGTACATGAAGCGGGTGTTCACCTCCTTCGGTCTCAGGGTGGGCCCGTACGTGGTGATCCGGCCGCGCGAGTGGGAGCGGGACGAGCCGGCCGCCCGTAAGAAGATCGTCGACTTCGCCGGGGAGCACGGCTGGCCGCTGTTCGTGAAGCCCGCGCGGGCGGGCTCGTCGATCGGCATCACCAAGGTCGACGACCTCTCCGGCCTCGACGAGGCCATCGCCGAGGCCCAGCGGCACGACCCGAAGATCCTGGTGGAGGCGGCGCTGCGGGGCCGCGAGATCGAGTGCGGGGTGCTCGAGTTCGAGGACGGCCCGCGGGCGAGCGTGCCCTCGGAGATCCCGCCGGCGGGCAGCCACGCGTACTACGACTTCGAGGCGAAGTACATCGACTCCACGCCCGGCATCGTCCCCGCCCCGCTCACCGACGAGGAGACCGCCGAGGTACGGCGGCTCGCGGTGGAGGCCTTCGAGGCCGCGTCCTGCGAGGGTCTGGTCCGCGCGGACTTCTTCCTCACCGAGGACGGCGAGTTCGTGATCAACGAGATCAACACGATGCCCGGCATGACCCCGATCTCGATGTACCCCCAGATGTGGCGGGCGACCGGGATCGACTACCCGGAGCTGGTGGACCGCCTGGTGCGGGCCGCCCTGCGGCGCTCGACCGGGCTGCGGTAGCCCACGGGCCCCGTCGCACGGGGCCCCGCCCTCACGTCATGGAGGCGATCCCCTGGGGGATCGCCTTCTTGACGGCCGGGGCCAGACCGGTGAGGACGCCGGCGCCGTCGTCCTGCGCGGAGAGGCCCTTCGGCAGGGTCACCTGCACATAGGCCACGCGGTTGGCCGTCGTGAAACGCCAGCGGCCGTCGCCCTGCTTCTCCATGAGCCAGTCGACGCCGTCGACCCCGCCGGCGATGGCGTTCGGGTCGTCGCCCTCGGCCACCTTGGGGTCGGTCATCCTCGGCGGCCGGACGATCCCGCAGCGCAGTATGATCGCCGGGCTTCCCCAGCCCGCCGTGTAGGCGGACCGGGGCTCGGGGTCCTCGCGGCGTCGTCCGTCCAGTTCCTCCGGCAGCACCTTGTGCAGATCCCGGCAGACCGCGGCCGTTTTCGCGTCGGGGGCGGGAACCGCGACCGTGGCACTGTCGTCTGCTGAGGAGCAGCCCGCGACCGAGATCAGCAGGGCGAGCGCGGGCAGACCGGGCGGCCGGTGACGGAAGATGTTCACCGGGCAAGGTTAGACGGGGGCTACAGATGCACGACCGGGCAGGTCAGGGTGCGCGTGATGCCGTCCACTTGCTGGACCTTCGCGACCACCATGCGGCCCAGGTCGTCGACTGTGTCGGCCTGGGCGCGCACGATGACGTCGTACGGTCCCGTCACGTCCTCGGCCTGGATCACTCCAGGGATCTTGCTGATCGTCTCGGCGACGGTCGACGCCTTGCCGACCTCCGTCTGGATCAGGATGTACGCCTGTACCACGGAACCTCCAGGGCGGCCACGAGGATCATGTGGGGAAAAGGAACGCCACGGTATCGCGTCGCCGCTCGCCGCGGGGAGACCCGCGGGGACCGGTACTTGCGTGCCGGGGTGCGGGCACGGCAGAAGGTGACGGTCACCTCGACCGTATCGGGGACGACGGACACGCGCGAGCGGGCACGGACAGGCACAGAAGGGGCTTGAGGGCAATGAAGGGCACTGTGGGTGAGCTAGGTGAGTTCGGGCTCATCAGGGAGCTGACCTCCCGTCTCACCACCACCCCGGCGGTCCGGGTCGGCCCCGGCGACGACGCCGCGGTGGTGTCGGCGCCCGACCGCCGGGTGGTGGCGAGCACCGACATCCTGCTGGAGGGGCGGCACTTCCGCCGCGACTGGTCCACGGCGTACGACGTGGGCCGCAAGGCGGCGGCCCAGAACCTCGCGGACATCGCCGCGATGGGCGCCGTACCGACCGCGCTGCTGCTCGGCCTGGTGGTGCCCGCCGAACTCCCGGTCACCTGGCCCAGCGAGATGATGGACGGCCTGCGCGACGAGTGCCAGGTCGCGGGCGCCTCGGTGGTCGGCGGCGACGTGGTGCGCGGCGACACGATCATGGTGTCGATCACGGCGCTGGGCGATCTGCGCAACCAGGAGCCGGTGACCCGGGCCGGGGCCCAGCCCGGTGACCTCGTCGCCGTGACCGGCTGGCTCGGGTGGTCCGCGGCCGGTTACGCGGTGCTCTCGCGGGGCTTCCGCTCGCCGCGCGCCTTCGTGGAGGCCCACCGGCGTCCCGAGCCGCCGTACCACGCGGGTCCTGCGGCGGCGGGTCTGGGCGCCACCGCCATGTGCGACGTCAGCGACGGCCTCATCGCCGACCTGGGGCACATCGCGGAGGCCAGCAAGGTCCGCATCGACATCCGCTCCGGCGCGATCGACATCCCCACCCAGATGAACGACATCGGGCAGGCCGTCGGCGTCGACCCGCTGCAGTGGGTGCTGACCGGGGGAGAGGACCACGCGATCGTGGCGACCTTCCCGCCCGACGTGAAGCTGCCCGCCCGCTGGAAGGTGATCGGCGAGGTGCTCAACCCCTCGGCGCTGCCCCAGGTGACGGTCGACGGGGCACCGTGGACCAGCAAGGGCGGCTGGGACCACTTCGGGGACATCGAGTCATGATCCCCGGGGTCCTCACGGTGGCCGGCTCGGACTCCGGCGGGGGCGCCGGCGTCCAGGCCGACCTGAAGACGATGCTGGCGCTCGGGGTGCACGGCATGAGCGTGCTCACGGCGGTCACCGCGCAGAACTCCCTGGGCGTCCAGGGCGCCTGGGAGCTGCCGGTGGAGGCGGTGCGGGCGCAGTACCGCAGCGTGGTCGACGACATCGGCGTACGGGCCGTGAAGACCGGGATGCTCGCCTCGGCGGAACTGGTCGAGGCGGTGGCCGAGTTGATCGCCGGCACGGACGCGCCGTCCGTGGTGGACCCGGTGGGCGTCTCCAAGCACGGGGACGCGCTGCTGGCCGCCTCCGCGCTGGACTCGGTGCGCGCGAGGCTGCTGCCGGTGGCGACCGTGGCGACGCCGAACCTGGACGAGGTGGCGCAACTCACCGGGGTCCGGGTCGAGTCGGAGGCCGATCTGCGGCGGGCCGCCGCGGCGGTGCTGGAGTACGGGCCGCGCTGGGCGCTGATCAAGGGCGGTCATCTGCCCGGAGCCGCCGTGGACGCCGTGGACCTGCTGACCGACGGCTCCGAGGAGCACTGGCTGCGAGCGCCCCGGCACGACAACCGGCACACGCACGGGACCGGGTGCACGCTGGCCTCGGCGATCGCGGCGGGTCTGGCGAAGGGGCTGACCGTGCCGGAGGCGGCGCGGGCGGCCAAGGAGTACGTCACCGGGGCGATCGCCGCCGGGTTCGCGCTGGGCGCGGGGATCGGGCCGGTGGACCACGGGTGGCGGTTCCGGGCCTGATCCCCGCCGGCCACGGCGTGTACCGGCGGTACGAACGAGTGGTGGGTACGGCAAAAAGCCGGCCCACCCGGAGGCGGACCGGCTTTTTGAGGCGAACCGGCGATGGCCGCGCGCTTAGCTGTGCGTCAGCGCGAGACCTTGCCGGCCTTGATGCACGAGGTGCAAGCGTTCACGCGCTTCGGCGTCCCGCCGACCACGGTACGGACGCGCTGGATGTTCGGGTTCCAGCGGCGGGACGTACGGCGGTGCGAGTGCGAGATGTTGTTGCCGAAGCCCGGCCCCTTGCCGCAGACGTCGCAGTTGGCAGCCACGGGTCACTCCAAAGACTTCAGATGCACTTACGGTTGAACCCGGCATGCCGGGATCGAGATCATAAGACCTGAGATCTTGAGTGGCGCTGCCAGGGGGAATGGCCCGATCAGGATCGGGCAACCGGAGCAGCATACAACGACTGCGTCCGTACAACGAAACTACCATGGCAGCTCAGGGGCCCGTCCCCGGCCCTCTTCCGGTCCGCACCGATCCGGGGTCTACGCTGCGTCCCAGGTCAGGGCAGCTCAGGGAGGCGCAGGTGGCGCAGGTGCCGCAGACATTCTTCGATGCTCTCGCGGTGCGCACCTGGTGCGGCCTCGCGCTGCGGGCGCTGGGGCGCGCGCGTGAGGAGATCGACGCGATCAACGTGTATCCGGTGGCGGACGGCGACACCGGGACCAACCTGTACCTGACCCTGGAGTCCGCCGCCACGGCCGTCGAGGCGGTGTTCGCCGGGCACGCGGCGGGCCCGCAGGCCCCCGGGGAGGGCGGCGAGGGCCCGGCGGACCGGGAGCCCTCGGTGGCCGACGCCGTGCGCGCGATGGCCCACGGGGCGCTCATCGGGGCGCGCGGCAACTCCGGGACGATCCTCGCCCAGCTGCTGCGCGGCATGGCCCAGGTGCTCGCCGAGGGCGACGGCGGCCGGCCTCCCGTCGACGGCACGGGCCTCCGGCTGGCGCTCCGGCACGCCGCCGACTCCGCCCGCCGGGCCGTGGCTCACCCCGTCGAGGGCACGGTGCTGTCGGTGGCCTCGGCCGCCGCCGATGCCGCCGAGGGGGCCGAGGGCGACTGCGGGACGGTCGCGCGGGCCGCCTACGAGGGGGCACGCGCGGCCCTGGCCGCCACCCCGGCACAACTTCCCGCCCTCAAGCGGGCGGGAGTGGTCGACGCCGGCGGACGGGGGCTGGTGGCGGTGCTGGGGGCGCTGGTGGAGGCGTTCACCGGCGAGGCGCCGTCGGAAGCGGTGCTGCCCGGGCCCTACGAGCGCGCGTCGGGGCCGTACGCGCGCGTGGCAGCCGTGGAGGAGTGGTCCCCGGAGGCTCCCGCCGGGGCGCACCGCGGCGCCGAGGGCGGTCCCGCCTTCGAGGTGATCTACCTCCTGGAGGCCGAGGACGACGCCGTGGTCCGGCTGCGGACCCGGCTCGACGCCCTCGGGGACTCCCTCGTCGTGGTCGGCGGGGACGGGCTGTGGAACGTCCACGTGCACGTCGACGACGCGGGCGCCGCCGTCGAGGCGGGCGTGGAGGCCGGGCGGCCGTACCGGATCCGGATCACCCACTTCGGCGCCGGTGACGTGCACACCGGCGGTGAGCGCCCGCCCCGCGAACCGGCCCAGCGCGCGGTCGTCGCGGTCGTACCCGGCGAGGGGCTGGCCGGGCTGTACACCGAGGCCGGCGCGACCACGGTGCTCGCGCGCCCCGGGGAGGCGCCCGCCAGCGGGGAACTGGTCGAGGCCGTACGACGGGCCCACGCGCGCGAGGTCGTCCTGCTGCCCAACGACGCCGACCTGCGCCACACGGCGGCCGCGGCGGCCGAGCAGGCCCGCACGGAGGGCATCCGGGTCGCCCTCATCCCGACCCGCTCGGCGGTCCAGGGGATCGCCGCGCTCGCCGTGCACGCCCCCGAGCGCCGGTTCGACGAGGACGTGGTCCAGATGACCTCGGCGGCGGGCGCCACCCGGTACGCCGAGGTCGTCGTCGCCGAACACCAGTCCTGGACGATGGCCGGCATCTGCCAGGCCGGGGACATCCTCGGTCTGATCGACGGCGACGTCGTGGTGATCGGCGCGGACGTCACCGCCACCGCCGAGAGCGTCCTGGACCGCATGCTCCAGGCCGGCGGCGAACTGGTCACCCTGGTCCTCGGCGACGAGGCCCCCGAGACGGCCGCCGAGCGCCTGGAGGCACGCGTGCGCGAGTCGTACCTCGCCGTCGACACGGTGGTGTACCGGGGCGGCCGGCAAGGGGCGCTGATGCTCATCGGGGTGGAGTGAGCCTTCGGGAGCCCGTGAGCAGGGGTTCAGCGCTTCCCGTCGCGGCTCAGCCCCTCTCGTCGGCCCCGCCGGCCCCGTCGGTCCCGTCCGGCTCCGCCAACTCCAGCATCTGGGCCGCCTCCGCCCGGCGCGCCCGTACGGTGTCGTCCCCGTCCCCGACCGCCCCGTAGGCCGCCAGCACGCCACGCGCGCGTGCCGCCGCCCGGTCGGGGCGGCCCAGGTCGGCCTCCAGCCAGCCGGCCGCGAGTTCGGCGCCGGTACGGCTGTGCAGGGCGCCCTCGCCCAGCGTGGCGTACACCGCGATCGCCCGGTTCATCTGGACCAGGGCCGCCTCGAAGGCGTCCCGGATCCCCGTGTCCTCGGCCTCCTCCGGCACCGAGCGGGCCAGGAGGTCGCCGAACTGCCGGTGGGTGTTCGCCAGTTCGGCGACGAGCCGCTCTTCCGCCGCAGGGTCCTCGGCCGCCTCCACGGCGGCCTCGCACGCGCCCACCGCCTCCGCCATCAGCGCCCGCGCCCCCTGAAGCCCCGGCTCCCCGCGCAGCGCCAGCCAGGCGCGGGCGCGCAGCGCGCGGACCAGGAAGTGGACGTTGCCGAGCGAGCGCCACAGCTCGCCCGCGCGCGTGTAGGCCCGGTCCGCCTCGGCCGGCAGCCCGGCGTTGCCGAGGGACTCGGCGGCGAGGTGCGCGAGCGTGGCGTGATCCTGCTGGTCGGGCCAGTGCCGGGCGGTCTCGGCGGCCTGGAGCCGGCGTTCGGCGGCCGCGCGGTGCTCGCCCAGCTCGTTCAGACAGTCCCCGAGCCACCACTGCGTCTGCACGATCGCGCCGTCGCCGTGCGTCTCGGCGTTCAGGTCGGGCAGCGCCGACTCCAGCACCTCGGCCGCCTCGGCCCAGCGCCCCTGCCGCAGCAGGAAGCCGCCCAGCTGGTGCCGCGCCCAGGCGCCCAGCGTGGCCCCCTCGCCCGCCTCGTCGGACCAGTGCGCCGCCTCCAGGGCGTGCTCCGCCGCCTCCCCGGCGTCCCCCCGGCCGCCGACCACCTCGGCGAGCTGGAGGTGCAGTTGCGCCCGCCCGATCGGCTCCACCTGGTCCCCGTGCTCCAGGGCCGCCCGCAGCGCCCGCTCGGCCGCCGCCAGGTCGCCGAGGTGATGGGCGAGTGCGGCCACCCGCACCTCGTACTCCACCGCGAACCACGGCAGGCCCGCCCCCACGAACTCGGCCGCGGCCCGCGCGAACAGCTCCACCGCCCGCTCGACGTCCCCGGTGAGGTCGGCCAGCTCCGCGAGCATCGCGCGCGCCTCGGCGGTCCGGGCCACCAGCCGCACATCGCCTCCGTCGCGCCCGTCGACGAGCGCCAGCAGCTCGCGTACGGCCCGCTCGGCGCCCACGACGGCCTCCGCCGCGTCCCCGGTGCCCTCGGACCCGCCCCGCTCCCCGGCGTCCCCCACGGCCTCGTGCACCCGCCGCATCAGGATCCGCGCCCGGCTCATCAGCACCGACGCCGTCTGCCGCACACCGGTGCCGTCCCCGGCGTACAGCGCGAGGACGCCGTCGTACAGCCTGCCGACCGCAGCCAGCGCCTCCTCGACCTCGCCCGCCAGGGCACGTACGTACGCCCCACGCGCGCGTGCCGCCAGCGCCTCCCCGAGGTCGCCCGCCCGCGCGTACCACTCGGCGGCACGCTCGAACAGGGCGGCGCCCTCCGGGCCGCGTCCCATCGCCTCATGGTCGACGATCTCCGCACGGTCGCGGGCGTCCAGCTCCACGCCCTCGGCGGCCCGTGAGACCGCCGCCCACGCCTCCAGGGCGTGCGGTCGCAGACCGTCCGACAGCCGGCGCGCGCCGGCCAGCAGCGCGGCCAGGTCCGCGGACTCCTCCGCGGCCGCCGGGGCCGGGGCCGCCACGACCGGGGCCGTCACGGGCCGCGCCGTGCGCACACCGAGCGGCAGCCGCTCCACCAGCGGGCCCTGCGCCATCCGCGCGCGGACCCGCTCGCCGACGTACGTCGTACCGTTGCGCCGGTCGAACCGCGCCGCCAGCTCCAGGGCCTCCCCGCGCGCGTGGGCGGCCAGCTCACCCGCCGTCCAGTCCTGCCCGGCTGGTCCGGTCACCCGCTGCCCGCCCAGCCCCAGCCCGGTCAGCCGGTCCATCAGCAGCGTCACCGCGGCCATGAAGTCCAGCCGGCTGCGCGGATGGCCGGCGTCCGTGAAGTACGCCGGCCGCTCGGCGAGCAGTTCCAGCCCGCGCGCCTCGTTCCCGGTCAGCGCACAGAACTCCACGTGGTCCGCGTACGCGCCCCGCATGCTCTCCATGGGCCGCACCAGCCGGAAACCGCGCAGATGGTGGGCCCGGGCCTCCTCCAGGCGCCCCAGGCGCAGCAGCGGCGCCAGCGAGGAGGCGAGGACGGTGTGCGGCTCGTGGGCGCAGCTGTACTCGCCCTCCAGCACCGGCCGCCACAGCTCCAGCGCCTCGGAGTCCCGGCCCCGCTTCACCTGCCACATGCCCTGCCCGTGCAGCTCACAGGCGTGGCAGTCGGCCATCCGGTCCCGGTCGGCGGCCAGCCAGGCCGCGTACGCCCGCTCGGCCCGCGCCAGGTCCCCGATGTGCGCGGCCACGCTCAACTCGGCCCCGCGCACCGCCCGTTCGGTGTGTCCGGCCAGCCGGTAGCGGTGCTCCATCTCGGCGAGCCACTTCTCGATGGAGGCCAGCGGGATGTGCGGCTGGTCCAGCATGCCGGCCGACATCCACTTGAAGACCCAGTGCAGCGAATGCGCCTCGTACTCGTCGAAGTCCTCGGGCCGCTCGTCCCACATGCGCAGCAGCCGCGCGAACGGGACGAACATCTTGTCCTTCTCGGAGCTGTAGTTGTAGACCTTCAGCTGGTGCCCGAGCGCCTCGATGACGGCCAGGGGTATGTTCAGCCGCTCGGCCTGCGCCAGCAGCTGTTCCGCGCGCGCGTTGCGGGCCGGGCCCTCCGGCTGCTCGGAGTTCTCCGCCATGGCCCGGCGCAGCGCGTCGAGGTCGGTGATCTCGGCGAACCCGCTCATCAGCGGTCTTCCTCCCCGTGTGTGGCCCACTCCAGGAGGCCGATGAACGCCCGGTTGAGCAGCGCGGAGTCCGCGGGCCGCAGCGGCCGCTGCGCCATCAGCAGCGCCTGCCCGTACAGCGACTCCGTCGCGGTGCCGATCAGCTCGGGGTCCTTCAGGGAGCTGATCCGCCGGACGAGCGGGTTGAGGTGGTTGAGCACCAGACGCGCGCGCGGGGCGCTGCCGCGCAGCGATCCGAGGATCCCCGACCACAGGTCGTCGGCCTGCTCCTCGGCCTGCGCGCGGGCCTGCTCGTGCCGGGCCGCCCGGTCGTCCAGGTGCAGCGCGGGCACCGAGAGGGGATGGAAGGCACGCAGGACGACGTCACAGCCCAGGGGATCGAGTTTCGCCCGCGCGGCCGCCAGGAAGCCGGACAGCGCCAGCTCCTCGGCCGCGTCGACCGCGTCCAGATGGGCGGTCACGGTGTCCGCGTCCAGCTCGGCGACCACCGTCCCCGGGCGTACCGCCGGCAGCGCCTCGACCAGCTCGCTGTCGTAGGTGTAGCCGCCGTTGACGACGCCGACGCCCTGCGCGGAGGCGATCGGCGCGACCTGCCGGTACTCCTCGACCGTCCGGGTGAAGTGCACCACCGGGTGCCGCTGCGCGAACTCCTCCAGGGACAGCTGCCCGTCGCTCGTCTCGAACGGGAGCCACGGCAGCATCGTGCGCAGCATCTCCTTGTCGTGCCGCGCCAGGGACTTCACGCCCAGGTGGTGCACCGACAGGAAGGCCGCGAGCCGCTCCGGGTCCCCGGCGGCGAGCCCGGTCAGCCACGACCGGATCCGCTCGCCGAGCGCCTCGCGCACGGCGGCCAGCGTCTCGTCCTCGTACAGCGACTCGCGTGAGGCCGTGGGCCGCAGGCTGTCGGTGTCCAGCACACAGCGCACGAAGAACGCCCAGTCCGGCAGCAGCTGTTCGGCCCGCTCGGTCAGCAGCATGCCCTTGAGGTGCACCCGGTGGGTGGCGCGCTGGGCCGGGCTGACCGCCGAGGGCAGCACGTAGGCCACCCCGCGGATGCCGGCCAGCGGCACGTTCAGCTCGATCGAGTCCAGCGGCGTGAACCCGAACAGCTCGTGGCAGTGCCGGGCCAGCGCGACCCGGCGGGTGGCGGGCGAGGGGTAGGGCCGGTCCCAGGGCGCCGGCAGGTCGGTGACGGCCTCGTCGCCCACCCGGACGTCGTACGGCAGCAGCGAGCCGAAGTCCCGCGCCAGCGCCAGCACCCGCGCCCCGGCGAGCCACTCGGCCGCGCCGGCCCGGGCCACCAGGTGCACGGTGGTGCCCGGTTCGGGCCGCGCCTCGTCAGGCAGGACGCGCACGGTGTACGAGCCGTCGTCGCGCGCCGTCCACTCCACGGGCGGCGCACCCGGCGTACGGGCGCTGCGGCTGACCACCCGGATCCGCTCGGCGACGACGAAACAGGCCAGCAGCCCGATGCCGAACTGGCCGAGGAAGTCGGAGCGGGCCTCCTGCAGCCCCTCCGCCCGTTTGGAGCTGCGGCCGATGGTCGCCAGCAGGTCGTGCACGTCCGACTCGGTGAGCCCGACGCCGCTGTCCTCCACGCGCAGGGTGCCGTCGGCCGCGTACAGCCGCACCTTCGCGGGGGCGCCCGGATCCTCCGCCCGCCGGGCGGTGATCGCGTCCACGGCGTTCTGCAGCAGCTCCCGCAGGTAGACCTTCGGGCTGGAGTAGAGGTGATGGGAGAGCAGGTCCACCAGACCGCGCAGGTCGACCTGGAACGTATGAGGTGTCTGGGGTGCCTGGGATGACTGTGAGGTCTGGAAGTCCATCGTCGCAGCGCCGCCGGTGGGGGGGACTTCGCGACAGCGCGGGGTCGGGCGGTCCCTTGATGGGGAGGTGACCGCGGAAGGATCAGCCGGAGCGCGCCATCCTAGGCCCGGAACAGCGCGCCTGACCAGGGGCTTCGAGAGACCCGATACGCCGGGTCCGGTGGAGGTCTACGGCATTGTCAGTGCCGTGGTGTGCAATGGATCTCGTGCCCGCACTGGAAGAACCACTGAAACAGCCGCTGAAGTCAGTGCTCGGCCCCGCCACCGCGAAGGTGATGGCCGAGCACCTCGGCCTGCACACCGTCGGCGACCTGCTGCACCACTATCCGCGCAGATACGAGGAGCGCGGCCAGCTCACCCACCTGGCCGACCTCCCGATGGACGAGCACGTCACGGTGGTCGCCCAGGTGGCCGACGCCCGGCTGCACTCCTTCGCCTCCGCCAAGGCCCCGCGCGGCAAGGGCCAGCGGCTGGAAGTCACCATCACCGACGGCAGCGGCCGCCTCCAACTGGTCTTCTTCGGCAACGGCGTGCACAAGCCCCACAAGGATCTGCTGCCGGGCACCCGCGCGATGTTCTCCGGCAAGGTCTCGCTGTTCAACCGCCGTCTGCAACTCGCCCATCCGGCGTACGAGTTGCTGCGCGGCGACAGCGAGGAGTCGGTCGAGACCTGGGCCGGCGCCCTGATCCCGATCTACCCCGCGACCGCCAAGCTGGAGTCCTGGAAGATCGGCAAGGCCGTCCAGACCGTGCTGCCCAGCGCCCAGGAGGCCCTGGACCCCCTTCCGGACTCCCTGCGCGAGGGCCGCGGCCTGGTCCCCCTGCCCGAGGCCCTCCTCAAGATCCACCGCCCGCAGACCAAGGCCGACGTCGCCGGCGCCCGCGACCGCCTCAAGTGGGACGAGGCCTTCGTCCTCCAGGTCGCCCTGGCCCGCCGCCGCCACACCGACGCCCAGCTCCCGGCGGTCGCCCGCCGACCGAAGCCGGACGGCCTCCTCACCGCCTTCGACGACCGTCTCCCCTTCACCCTCACCGAGGGCCAGCGGAAGGTCTCCGGGGAGATCTTCGACGACCTGGCGACCGAGCACCCGATGCACCGGCTCCTCCAGGGAGAGGTCGGCTCCGGCAAGACCCTGGTGGCCCTGCGCGCCATGCTCGCCACCGTCGACGCCGGCGGCCAGGCCGCGATGCTCGCGCCCACCGAGGTGCTCGCCCAGCAGCACCACCGCTCCATCGTCGAGATGATGGGCGAGCTGGCCGAGGGCGGGATGCTGGGCGGCACCGAGCACGCCACCAAGGTCGTGCTGCTCACCGGGTCGATGGGGGTCGCCGCACGCCGTCAGGCGATGCTCGACCTCGTCACCGGCGAGGCCGGCGTCGTGATCGGCACCCACGCCCTGATCGAGGACAAGGTCCAGTTCCACGATCTCGGCCTGGTCGTCGTCGACGAACAGCACCGCTTCGGCGTGGAACAGCGCGACGCCCTGCGCGGCAAGGGCAAGCAGCCCCCGCACCTGCTCGTCATGACCGCCACCCCCATTCCGCGCACGGTCGCCATGACCGTCTTCGGCGACCTGGAGACCTCGGTCCTCGACCAGCTCCCGGCCGGCCGCTCACCGATCGCCAGCCATGTCGTCCCGGCCGCCGACAAGCCGCACTTCCTGGCCCGCGCCTGGGAGCGGGTGCGTGAGGAGGTCCAGGGCGGCCATCAGGCGTACGTCGTCTGTCCCCGGATCGGCGACGAGGAGGACGACCCGAAGAAGTCCGGCAAGAAGAAGTCCCCGGAGGACGAGGCGGAGAAGCGCCCGCCGCTCGCGGTCCTGGACGTGGCCGACCACCTGGCGAATGGGCCCCTGCACGGCCTGCGCGTCGAGGTCCTGCACGGCCGGATGCATCCCGACGACAAGGACGCGGTCATGCGGCGTTTCGCCGCCGGCGACACCGACGTCCTGGTCGCCACGACCGTCATCGAGGTCGGCGTCAACGTCCCCAACGCCACCGCCATGGTGATCATGGACGCCGACCGCTTCGGCGTCTCCCAGCTCCACCAGCTGCGCGGCCGGGTGGGCCGAGGCTCGGCCCCCGGCCTCTGCCTCCTGGTCACCGAGATGCCGGAGGCCAGCGCGGCCCGTCAGCGCCTGGGCGCCGTGGCCTCCACCCTCGACGGCTTCGAACTCTCCCGCCTCGACCTCGAACAGCGCCGTGAGGGCGATGTCCTCGGCCAGGCCCAGTCCGGTGCCCGCACCAGTCTGCGGGTCCTGGCGGTCATCGAGGACGAGGAGATCATCGCCGAGGCGCGGGAGGAGGCGACGGCGGTGGTGGCGGCCGATCCGGAGCTGACCGGCCTCCCCGGCCTGCGGACGGCCCTGGACGCCCTCCTGGACGCGGAAAGGGAGCAGTACTTGGAAATGGGCTGAGTCGTACCCACCAGGGGCGCGGGGCCGCATCGATGTGCGGCTACCGCCGCGCGGGCGCGACCAGCCAAACTGGACCTGTAGCCGCCCACAACCGAGGAACCGAAGATGACCCGCGTGATCGCCGGCGCAGCCGGCGGACGTCGACTCGCCGTCCCGCCAGGCAACGGCACCCGCCCCACCTCAGACCGCGCACGCGAGGGCCTCCTCTCCACCTGGCAGTCCCTCCTCGGCGGCCCCCTCGACGGCGAACGAGTCCTCGACCTGTACGCCGGTTCGGGCGCGGTCGGCCTGGAAGCCCTCTCCCGTGGCGCGAGCCACACCCTCCTCGTCGAGGCGGACGCCCGCGCCGCGCGCACGGTCCGGGAGAACGTCAGAACCCTCGGCCTCCCCGGCGCCGAGGTGAGGTCAGGCAAAGCCGAACAGATCATCCAGTCGGCGCCCACAGCCCCGTACGACCTCGTCTTCCTGGATCCCCCGTACCGAGTCACAGATCACGATCTTCGCGAGATTCTCCTCACACTCCGCTCGGGGGGCTGGCTCGCGCCCCAGGCCCTCGTCACCGTGGAGCGCAGCACCAGAGGCGGCGAATTCCACTGGCCGGACGGCTTCGAGGCGATCCGGTCCCGTCGCTACGGCGAGGGAACGTTTTGGTACGGTCGCGCCGCCTCTACGTGCGAAGACGCACGATGACCGGACCGGAGAGCGAGGGACCACTAGTGCGCCGCGCCGTCTGTCCCGGGTCGTTCGACCCGATCACCAACGGACACCTCGACATCATTGCCCGAGCATCCCGTCTGTACGACGAGGTCTATGTCGCGGTGATGATCAACAAGGCCAAGAAGGGCCTGTTCGAGATCGACGAGCGGATCGACCTGATCCGCCAGGTCACCGCCGACTACGCCAACGTCCGGGTCGAGGCCTTCCACGGCCTCCTCGTCGACTTCTGCAAGCAGCGCGAGATCCCCGCCATCGTCAAGGGACTGCGCGCGGTCAGCGACTTCGACTACGAACTGCAGATGGCCCAGATGAACAACGGCCTGACCGGCGTCGAAACGCTGTTCGTGCCCACCAACCCCACCTACAGCTTCCTCTCCTCCTCCCTGGTCAAGGAGGTCGCGACCTGGGGCGGCGACGTCTCGCACCTGGTGCCGCCGCAGGTCCTGGAGGCCCTCGGCAAGCGCCTGCGCGGGGACTGACTCCCCAGGGACCGACAAGGACTACAGTCGTCCCGTCCGTCTCCAACACAGCTGTAGAGAGTGGCGAGCACAGGTGGACGTGCAGAAGAAGCTCGACGACATCGTCGCCGCGGTCTCCGGGGCCCGGTCGATGCCCATGTCGGCGTCGTGCGTGGTCAACCGCGCCGACCTGCTCGCGATGCTCGAAGAGGTGCGCCAGGCCCTGCCCGGCTCCCTCGCGCAGGCCCAGGAAGTGATCGGCGACCGCGAACAGATGGTCGAGCAGGCCCGCCAGGAGGCCGAGCAGATCATCCAGAGCGCGCACGCCGAGCGAGGGTCGCTGATCTCCGGCACCGAGGTCGCCCGCCGCTCCCAGGCCGAGGCCGACCGGATCCTCGCCGAGGCCCGCCAGGAGGCCGAGGAGATCCGCGCCGAGGCCGACGACTACGTCGACTCCAAGCTCGCCAACTTCGAGGTCGTCCTCACCAAGACCCTCGGCTCCGTCGGCCGGGGCCGCGAGAAGCTCCTCGGCACCGGCCCCGGACTGGACGAGAACGGCTACGAGGACGAGGACGCCCCCGAGCGCAGCCACGACCCGGAGACCCTGCGCCGCGACGCCGACTCCTACGTCGACGTCAAGCTGGGCGCCTTCGAGGCGGTCCTCGCCAAGACCCTGGAGGCCGTCGGCCGGGGCCGGCAGAAGCTGCACGGCCGGATCGCCTCCGACGACCTCGGCGCCCTCGCCGACGACACCACGACCTTCCAGCACTCCAGCGACGCCGACTACCTCGCCGACCTCGCGGCCCTGGCCGAGAAGGACACCGCGGCCGAGCAGGCGGCCCAGAACCAGGACTACGGCCAGCCGCAGCCGGCGTACGGGTACCAGCAGCAGCCCGACCCGTACTCCGGCGGCTACCAGCAGCAGCCCTACGGCCAGCAGGACGCCTACGGCTACCAGCAGGCCGATCCGTACGCCTACCAGGGCTACGACGCCCAGCAGCAGGCGTACGACCAGAACCAGGGGCACCACGGGCATCAGGACCAGCAGCAGCACCAAGCGCACCAGGCGCACCAGTCGTACGCCCTCGACGAGACCAGCCTCTTCGACACCGGCATGATCACGCCCGAGCAGCTGCGGGCCTACGAGCAGGGCCGCGGCCAGTAGAACCACCGGATTGGGCCGACAGCGAAAGGTCCAGTATCCTGGCTCTTCGGTCGCGAGTACGTCCGCGATCAGCGCTGCCCGGTGATACCTCCGAAGCGGCGTCCCTCTGAGCTAGAAGATCGAAAGCAGGAATGGCCTCCAACGCCCGCCTCGACCACCGCGACCCCTTCGTGTTCGACACACACGAGCTGGGTCGGCGTCCTGGTGCGTTGCAGCGCCTGACCCGCACGGTCGACGCCCCCCGGGACTTCGGTATCCAGGGAGTCATCGGAGTGCCGGAAGGCGCCCCGGTGGAGCTCGAACTCCGACTCGAGTCGGTCATGGAAGGGGTGCTCGTCACAGGCACCGCCCGTGCACAGGCCGAGGGGGAGTGCGTAAGGTGTCTGGAGCCGCTGGAGCAGGAGCTCGAAGCGGACTTCCAGGAGATGTTCTCGTACCCTGACGCCGACGACCGGGGCCGTGTGAAAGCGGAACCGGCCGACGACGCCGAGGAAGACGAGGACAGGCTCTTCATCGAGGACGGACTCTTCGACCTCGAACCAGTGCTGCGCGATGCGGTGGTGCTCGCACTGCCGATGCAGCCGGTGTGCCAGGAAGACTGCCCAGGTCTGTGCTCCGAGTGCGGGGCCCGGCTGGCGGACGACCCGGACCACCACCACGACGCCGTCGACATCCGTTGGGCGGCTTTGCAGGGACTCGCCGGCACCATGCAGGACGGCGAGAAGGACGAGATGAGCGGCGACGCGCCTCGATCAGCACGCGCCGCCGAGAAGCAGGAGAAGTAGCCGTGGCTGTTCCGAAGCGGAAGATGTCGCGCAGCAACACGCGCCACCGCCGGTCGCAGTGGAAGGCTGCGGTCCCCACCCTGGTTGCGTGCGAGCGCTGCCACGAGCCCAAGCAGCAGCACATCGCGTGCCCGTCTTGCGGCACCTACAACAAGCGCCAGGTCCTCGAGGTCTGAGCGGCTGGTGAGAGGCACTGTGTCCACGCCGAAGAAGAACTCAGCGGACAACACGGCCTCGTCCCACACGCTTCTGGAAGGGCGGCTCGGCTACCGGCTCGAGTCCGCCCTTCTGGTGCGCGCACTGACCCACCGTTCCTACGCGTACGAGAACGGCGGTCTGCCGACGAACGAGCGGCTGGAGTTCCTGGGGGACTCCGTGCTCGGCCTCGTCGTCACGGACACGCTGTACCGCACCCACCCCGACCTGCCCGAAGGCCAGCTGGCAAAGCTGCGGGCCGCGGTGGTCAACTCGCGTGCGCTCGCGGAGGTGGGCCGTGGGCTCGAACTGGGCTCCTTCATCCGGCTGGGCCGTGGTGAAGAGGGAACGGGCGGCCGGGACAAGGCGTCCATCCTCGCCGACACCCTGGAAGCGGTGATCGGCGCGGTCTATCTCGACCAGGGCCTCGACTCGGCGTCCGAGCTGGTGCACCGGCTCTTCGACCCGCTGATCGAGAAGTCCTCCAACCTGGGCGCCGGCCTGGACTGGAAGACATCCCTGCAGGAGCTGACCGCGACCGAGGGACTCGGTGTACCCGAGTACCTGGTCACGGAGACCGGCCCCGACCACGAGAAGACCTTCACTGCTGCCGCCCGCGTCGGAGGCGTCTCGTACGGCACCGGCACCGGCCGCAGCAAGAAGGAGGCGGAACAGCAGGCCGCCGAGTCCGCCTGGCGGTCCATCCGGGCCGCGGCGGACGAGCGAGCCAAGGTGGCGGCCGAGAAGGCCGCGCAGGACGGCGACCCGTCCTCCACCTCCACCTCCGCCTCCGCCTGACGAACAGCACACCCGAGCGCCCGTCCCCGTCCGGGGGCGGGCGCTCGGCTCATCCAGCGTCCTTACGGGGGTCAGATGCCCGAGTTGCCCGAGGTCGAGGTCGTACGACGCGGTCTGGAGCGGTGGGTCGCCCACCGTGCCGTCGCCGAGGTCGAGGTGCTGCACCCGCGCGCCGTACGCCGACACCTGGCCGGCGCCGACGACTTCGCGCACCGTCTCAAGGGCCACCGCGTCGGTGTGCCCAGCCGCCGGGGCAAGTACCTGTGGCTGCCGCTGGAGGACACCGACCAGTCGGTCCTCGCCCATCTCGGCATGAGCGGCCAGCTGCTGGTCCAGCCGCACGAGGCACCCGACGAGAAGCACCTGAGGATCCGTGTCCGGTTCGGCGACACGCTGACATCAGCCGCTGCCGCGGCGGGCGGCACCGAACTCCGTTTCGTCGACCAACGCACCTTCGGCGGGCTGTCCTTGCACGACAACACCCCCGACGGCCTGCCGGACGTCATCGCGCACATCGCCCGCGACCCGCTCGACCCGCTGTTCGACGAGGAGGCCTTCCACCAGGCCCTGCGCCGCAAGCGGACCACCATCAAACGGGCCCTGCTGGATCAGTCGTTGATCAGCGGAGTCGGCAACATCTACGCGGACGAGGCCCTTTGGCGCGCCCGCGTCCACTACGAGCGCCCCACGGCCGGTTTCACCCGGCCGCACACCGCCGAACTGCTGGGCCATGTGAGGGACGTGATGAACGAGGCGCTCGCGGTGGGCGGCACCAGCTTCGACAGCCTGTACGTCAACGTCAACGGCGAGTCCGGCTACTTCGACCGGTCGCTCGACGCGTACGGACGCGAGGGCCTGCCGTGCAAGCGGTGCGCCACTCCGATGCGCCGGCGCCCCTGGATGAACCGGTCCAGCTACTTCTGCCCGAAGTGTCAGAGGGCGCCGCGGCTGCTGTCGTAGCGCTCGCGGGCCGCCAGCACGTCGTCCATGGATCCCTCCACGAAGTGGATCAGGGCCAGCAGGCGCCGGGCCACCTCGCGGCCGAGGGGGGTCAGTTCGTAGTCCACGCGGGGCGGGTTCGTCGGCTGCGCCTCGCGGTGCACCAGACCGTCGCGCTCCAGCGCGTGCAGGGTCTGGGACAGCATCTTCTCGCTCACCCCGGCGACCCGGCGGCGCAGTTCGTTGAAGCGCAGCGTGCCCTCGTACAGCGCGCCGAGCGTCAGCCCGCCCCAGCGGCCGGTGACGTGCTCCAGCGTGCCCCGCGAGGGACAGGCCCTGGCGAACACGTTGTACGGGAGGTCCTGGTCCTCCACGCAGTCCTGGATGGGGTTCATCCCTCCACCGTACTTGAGCTCAGCGCTAACCGACAGATCGCGCTAACCGAAGGTTAGCGCGCGGAGGGTCCGGGAGAGGGCTCAGTAGCCGAAGTCCTGCGTCCACCAGGGGCCGCCCGAGCCGAAGTGGACACCGACGCCGAGGGTCTTGAAGTCGCAGTTGAGGATGTTGGCGCGGTGGCCGGGGCTGTTCATCCAGGCGTCCATCACGGCGGCGGCGTCGGCCTGGCCGCGGGCTATGTTCTCGCCGCCCAGGTCGGTGATGCCCGCCTTGGCGGCCCGGTCCCACGGTGTGTGGCCGTCCGGGTCGGTGTGGTCGAAGAAGCCCCGCGCGGCCATGTCGTCGCTGAAGGACTCCGCCAGCGAGGTCAGCGAGGAGTTCGCCGACAGCGCGCTGCAGCCGACCTTCGCCCGCTGCTCGTTCACCAGTTTGAGCACCTCGGCCTCGGCGGCGGCCGCCGAGGACACCGTCGCCGGCGCGGAGGTCTTCACCGGAGCCTTCGGGAGGGTGCGCGACGGCGTGCTCGCCGCGCTCGTCGGCTTCCCGGACGGCGTGAGCGTGGTCGCGGGCCCGGTGGACGGCGTCTTCGTCGGGGTGGCGGACGAGGCGGGGGAGGTGGAGGTGGAGGGCGCGGCGGACGGCGTCGGGGAGGCCGGGCGGTCGCTGTTGCGGCTGGTGGAGGACGAGCCGGTGCGGCTGTCGGCGTTGCCGGAGGTGCCGCCCTGCTCGGTGGCCGTGTTGCTGGGCGAGCCCGCGGCCTGTATTCGGTCACCGCCACTGGTGCTGGCCCCGCCGCCCAGCTTGTAGTTCTGCAGGCCCGGCACCACGCCCGCGGCCACCGCGACGGTGCCGATGGCCACGGCGGCGGAGACCCCCAGCAGCCCCGTGCGGACGGGCTTGGCGACCCGCTTCTTGCGCCGGCGGCCGCCATCGGGCCCGGAAGGACCAGGGAAGCCTCCCGGGGAACCGCCCCAGGATGCGCCCCCGGACCCGCCCGCCGGAGCGAACTCATCCGCGGCGAAGACGGCCGTGTCCCAGTCCCGGGCGCGGTCGCCGCCGTCCTGGGTCGCGTACAGATAGGCCGAACTCCGGGCGTTGGCCTCCGCGTACGCCTCCGGGTTCAGGTACGGGGCGATGCCCATGGTCGGCCGGCCGCCCGCGTGCGGGTCCCGCGCATGGCTCTCCGTGATGGAGTGCTGCCCCGGCGTGACGCCTGTGGCGCGGTCCGTGGCGGCGCGGCCGGCGGAGCGTCGGTGGCGTCCCATGTCCTTGCCCTCTTCCTCGTCTCGCGGTCGACCCGGGGCCCGTGCCCTGGTGGCCGATGGCTCCTCATGGTCAACCAGACTCACCCGATCGAGTGAGTTTCATATGAGATTCGTTGGGTGGGGACGGTACCGCATGCCGCTGGGGGAGGAAGTGGGCTGAGTGACTTCGGCCGGTTAGGTTGCACCCATGAGCGAGGATGTTCGACTGGTCGCCTGGGTGCGGGGACGCGTCCAAGGTGTGGGTTTCCGCTGGTTCACGCGCGCCAAGGCGCTGGAGATCGGCGGGCTGAGTGGTTTTGCTCTCAATCTGGGCGACGGCCGGGTGCAGGTCGTCGCGGAGGGGGCCCGCGAGGGGTGCGAGGGCCTGCTCGACTGGCTGCAGGGCGGCGACACGCCCGGGCAGGTCGACGGTGTCACCGAGATCTGGGACACACCTCGAGGCGGCTACGACGGCTTCGCCATCCGCTGAGTCCGCCCGCCGGATCCCCGCCCGCCGGAGCGGAGAGACCTGCCACCGGCAGCTGCCCGGAGCAGAAATGCCCTGGTGGTTGCCAAGAACCCCTTGCCGTGGCAGGCTCCGCGGGTAAATGATGATCGCCTCGCCCTGAGGGCCCCGCAGGAGCCGCAGCGTCGCCGTCCACCGGCCGCGCGCCCCCGGTTTGCCCGCCAATACAGGGCGTGATCGTGTTGACCGTCAAACTTTTTGGTGAGACGCTGAAAGCCCCGCGCACCTTAGCTGTTTGGCATGTAGCAATAGCAGAGCAACACTCGAGTGTGCCAAGCACCGCGGGTGCGAATCCCTCACGACCCACACCGCTTCGGTCGGTCACTCAGTGTGGAGGACCATCCATCATGGCAAAGGCGCTTCTCGGTTACGTCGGCGGCTCCGACCCTCGACTCCTCGCCGAGATGCGACGGCTCCAGCAGCGCGTCCAGGACCTGGAATCCGAGCTGGTACGGATCCAGGCGGAGAACGAAGCGCTGACGGCTGCCGCTTCTCACGACAGGATCATGGAGAGCATCGACGCACACCAGGCGGAGCCTGCGCTCACCTGATCACTGCATCGCTCCACGACAGCACAAGCAGTGGTTGGGCTGCCCGTAACAACCGCTCAGTTGTCAGATTTGCAAGGGACGCTTCGGCGTCCCTTCTTTCTTTCCCCCCGCATCCTTTCACCGTCTTTAACGTGTGGTGTGCCCTGCATGTTCAATGGCGAAACCGCGCGGTTGCGAGCGTTCATGGAGTGAGATAGCGGCGGACGGTAGAGTCCAGCGGCGTGCACCTCAAGGCCCTGACCCTCCGTGGGTTCAAGTCGTTCGCCTCGGCGACCACGCTCCGGTTCGAACCGGGGATCACGTGCGTCGTCGGACCGAACGGCTCGGGCAAGTCCAACGTCGTGGACGCGCTCAGCTGGGTCATGGGCGAACAGGGCGCCAAGTCGCTGCGCGGCGGCAAGATGGAGGACGTCATCTTCGCCGGCACCACCGGCCGCCCGCCGCTCGGCCGCGCCGAGGTGTCCCTGACCATCGACAACTCCGACGGCGCGCTGCCCATCGAGTACGCCGAGGTCACCATCACGCGGATCATGTTCCGCAACGGCGGCAGCGAGTACCAGATCAACGGCGACACCTGCCGGCTGCTGGACATCCAGGAACTCCTCTCCGACTCCGGCATCGGCCGTGAGATGCACGTCATCGTCGGCCAGGGCCAGCTCGACTCCGTCCTGCACGCCGACCCGATGGGCCGCCGCGCCTTCATCGAGGAGGCGGCCGGCGTCCTCAAGCACCGCAAGCGCAAGGAGAAGGCGCTGCGCAAACTGGACGCGATGCGGGCCAACCTCGCGCGCGTGCAGGACCTGACGGACGAGCTGCGCCGCCAGCTCAAGCCGCTCGGCCGCCAGGCGGCGGTCGCCCGCCGGGCCGCCGTGATCCAGGCCGACCTCCGCGACGCCCGGCTGCGCCTCCTCGCCGACGACCTGGTACGGCTGCGCGAGGCGCTGCGCACGGAGATCGCCGACGAGGCCGCGCTGAAGGAACGCAAGGAGGCGGCGGAGCAGGAGCTGAGGAAGGCGCTCCAGCGCGAGGCACTCCTGGAGGACGAGGTACGGCAGCTCGCACCGCGCCTGCAGCGGGCCCAGCAGACCTGGTACGAGCTGTCCCAGCTGGCCGAACGCGTGCGCGGCACGATCTCCCTGGCCGAGGCCCGGGTCAAGAGCGCCACCTCGGCGCCCCCCGAGGAGCGGCGCGGCCGCGACCCCGAGGACATGGAGCGCGAGGCCGCCCGGATCCGCGAGCAGGAGGCCGAGCTGGAAGCGGCCCTGGAGGCGGCCCAGCACGCCCTCGACGACACCGTCGCCCACCGGGCCGACCTGGAGCGTGAGCTGGCCGTCGAGGAGCGGCGTCTGAAGGACGTCGCCCGGGCCATCGCCGACCGCCGGGAGGGCCTGGCCCGGCTGAACGGCCAGGTCAACGCTGCCCGCTCGCGGGCCGGCTCCGCCCAGGCCGAGATCGACCGGCTGGCCGCCGCCCGGGACGAGGCCCAGGAGCGGGCCGTCACCGCCCAGGAGGAGTACGAGGCCCTCAAGGCCGAGGTGGACGGCCTGGACGCCGACGACGAGGAACTGGCCGGACGGCACGAGGGGGCCAGGCGGCAGCTGGCCGAGGCCGAGGCCGAGCTGTCCGCCGCCCGCGAGGCGGCCACCACGACCGAACGCCGCCGCGCCGCCACCCAGGCCCGCCACGAGACCCTCGCCCTCGGCCTGCGCCGCAAGGACGGCACCGGAATACTGCTCGGCGCCCGCGACAGCCTCACCGGAGTCCTCGGCCCGGCGGCGGAACTGCTGACGGTCACACCCGGCCACGAGGTCGCGCTGGCCGCGGCGTTCGGCGCGGCGGCGGACGCGATCGCCGTGTCGACCCCGGCCTCGGCGGCGGAGGCGATCAGACTCCTGCGCAAACAGGACGGGGGCAGGGCGGCCCTGATCCTGGCGGGGGCGCCCGAGCGGCCGGCGCCGCAGGACGGGCCGCCCGGCAGCGCGGGACCGTATCCGGTCGAGGCCCGGCAGCGGGGCGCGAGCGGCCACGACGAACCCGCGGGCACCGGATCGTCCGACACCCTCCGCGCGGCGCCGCGCCCCGCCGCCGAATTCGTCCGCGGCCCCGCCGAGCTGCTTCCGGCGGTCCGCCGCCTCCTGGAGGGCATCGCGGTCGTCGCCACCCTGGAGGACGCCGAGGCCCTGGTCCACGCCCACCCGGAGCTGACCGCCGTCACCGCCGAGGGCGATCTGCTCGGGGCCCACTTCGCGCACGGCGGATCGGCCGGCGCGCCGAGCCTGCTGGAGGTGCAGGCCTCGGTCGACGAGGCCGCCGCCGAGCTGGCCGAGCTGGCGGTGCGCTGTGCGGAGCTGGCCGAGGAGCAGCGGGCGGCGGCGCAGCGGCGTGCCGAGGCCGCCGCCCTCGTGGACGACCTCGCCGAGCGCCGCCGGGCCGCCGACCGGGAGAAGTCGGCCGTGGCCCAGCAGCTCGGACGGCTGGCCGGACAGGCCCGCGGTGCCGCAGGTGAGGCCGAGCGGTCCGCCGCGGCGGCGGCACGGGCTCAGGATGCGCTCGACAAGGCCGTACTGGAGGCCGAGGAGCTGGCCGAACGGCTGGCGGTGGCCGAGGAGATGCCGGTCGAGGAGGAGCCGGACACCTCGGTGCGCGACCGGCTCGCCGCCGACGGGGCCAACGCGCGCCAGACCGAGATGGAGGCGCGGCTCCAGGTCCGTACGCACGAGGAGCGGGTCAAGGGGCTCGCCGGGCGGGCCGACTCGCTGGACCGGGCGGCCCGCGCCGAACGCGAGGCACGCGCGCGTGCCGAACAGCGCCGTGCCCGGCTGCGGCACGAGGCGGCCGTGGCCGAAGCCGTCGCCTCCGGTGCCCGGCAGCTGCTCGCGCACGTCGACGTCTCCCTGGGCCGGGCCGAGCGCGAGCGGTCCGCCGCCGAGGCCGCCAAGGCGCTCCGCGAACGGGAACTGTCCGCCGCCCGCGGGACGGGACGCGAACTCAAGGCGGAACTCGACAAGTTGACGGATTCAGTCCATCGAGGCGAGGTACTCGGCGCCGAGAAGCGGCTGCGGATCGAGCAGCTGGAGACCAAGGCGCTGGAGGAACTCGGTGTGGAACCGGAGGGGCTCGTGGCCGAGTACGGCCCGCAGCAGCCGGTGCCGCCCTCGCTCCCCGCCGACGGCGAGGAGCTGCCCGAGGACCCGGACCATCCGCGCAACCGGCCGAAGGCGTTCGTGCGGGCCGAGCAGGAGAAGCGGCTCAAGGCCGCCGAGCGTGCCTACCAGCAGCTCGGCAAGGTCAACCCGCTCGCCCTGGAGGAGTTCGCCGCGCTGGAGGAACGGCACAAGTTCCTCAGCGAGCAGCTGGAGGACCTGAAGAAGACCCGTGCCGACCTGCTCCAGGTGGTCAAGGAGGTCGACGAACGGGTCGAGCAGGTCTTCACCGAGGCCTACCGGGACACGGCCCGTGAGTTCGAGGGCGTATTCGGACGGCTGTTCCCGGGCGGTGAGGGACGGCTGGTGCTGACCGACCCCGACAACATGCTCACCACGGGCGTGGACGTCGAGGCCCGGCCGCCGGGCAAGAAGGTCAAGCGGCTCTCCCTGCTGTCGGGTGGCGAGCGGTCGCTGACCGCCGTGGCGCTGCTGGTGTCGATCTTCAAGGCCCGGCCGAGCCCCTTCTACGTCATGGACGAGGTCGAGGCCGCGCTCGACGACACCAACCTTCAGCGGCTGATCCGGATCATGCAGGAGCTGCAGGAAGCCTCGCAGCTCATCGTGATCACGCATCAGAAGCGGACGATGGAGGTCGCCGACGCGCTGTACGGCGTCTCCATGCAGGGCGACGGTGTGTCGAAGGTCATCTCGCAGCGACTTCGGTAGCCGGCAGCTCCGGTAGCTCCCCGGTTTCTTCAAGAAATGAACACAACCTACCTCCGCGTATCTCCAAGCTCACATCACCACGCCCATTGACTTCGAAACTTGAAGGCATAGTCTCGGTAACGTTGCTTTTACCTTCAGGTCTCACCTGTAGGGCGTACCCCACGTCGGCAGCGTTGCCGGTGGCCCGAGGAGTTGTACACGTGACCAGCACAGCGCAGGCACCTCAGTCAGGAGCCAGGACGGCTCACCCCGAGCATCTCGGGCACGTCATCTTCATCGCGGCGGCGGCCGCGATGGGCGGCTTCCTGTTCGGCTACGACAGCTCCGTGATCAACGGCGCCGTCGAGGCGATCCGGCACCGCTACGACATCGGCTCCGCGGCCCTGGCCCAGGTCATCGCCGTCGCCCTGATCGGCTGCGCGATCGGCGCCGCCACCGCCGGCCGGATCGCCGACCGCATCGGCCGTATCCGGGTCATGCAGATCGCCGCCGTGCTGTTCACCGTCAGCGCCGTCGGCTCGGCGCTGCCCTTCTCCCTGTGGGACTTCGCCCTCTGGCGCGTCGTCGGCGGCTTCGCCATCGGCATGGCCTCCGTCATCGGCCCCGCCTACATCGCCGAGGTCGCCCCGCCCGCGTACCGCGGCCGCCTCGGCTCCTTCCAGCAGGCCGCGATCGTCATCGGCATCGCCATTTCCCAGCTGGTCAACTGGGGCCTGCTCAACGCCGCCGGCGGCGACCAGCGCGGCAAGCTGATGGGCCTGGAGGCCTGGCAGGTCATGCTGGGTGTCATGGTCGTCCCGGCCGTCCTGTACGGCCTGCTCTCCTTCGCGATCCCGGAGTCCCCGCGCTTCCTGATCTCCGTCGGCAAGCGCGAGCGCGCCCGTGAGATCCTCGCCGAGGTCGAGGGCGAGGCCCGCGACCTGGACGCCCGCGTCGCCGAGATCGAGCACGCCATGAAGAGCGAGCACAAGTCCTCCTTCAAGGACCTGCTCGGCGGCGGCTTCTTCTTCAAGCCGATCGTCTGGATCGGCATCGGCCTGTCGGTCTTCCAGCAGTTCGTCGGCATCAACGTCGCGTTCTACTACTCCTCGACGCTGTGGCAGTCGGTCGGTGTCGATCCGACGGACTCGTTCTTCTACTCCTTCACGACGTCGATCATCAACATCCTCGGCACCGTGATCGCGATGATCTTCGTGGACCGCATCGGCCGCAAGCCGCTCGCGCTGATCGGCTCGGCAGGTATGACCGTCGGCCTCGCGCTGGAGGCCTGGGCGTTCTCCTCCCACCTGGTGGACGGCAAGCTGCCCGCCACCCAGGGCTGGATCGCCCTGATCGCCGCACACGTCTTCGTCCTCTTCTTCGCCCTCTCCTGGGGTGTGGTCGTCTGGGTCATGCTCGGTGAGATGTTCCCGAACAAGCTCCGCGCCGCCGCCCTGGGCGTGGCCGCCGCCGCGCAGTGGATCGCCAACTGGGCCATCACCGCGAGCTTCCCGTCGCTGGCCGACTGGAACCTGTCCGGCACCTACATCATCTACACGGCCTTCGCCGCGCTCTCCATCCCGTTCGTCCTCAGGTTCGTCAAGGAGACGAAGGGCAAGGCGCTGGAGGAGATGGGCTGAGCCTCCCCGAGGCCCCCGGACCGAGGAGAAGGGCCAAGTCCCCGCTGCCCCTCTCCTCGCACCACCCGCCGCCCCCGGCTCGGCCGCTGTCCGAGCCGGGGGCGGCGGTCTCGCGCCATGCGAGGCAGCCCTCGCAGGCAGCCCTCGCAGGTCAGCCGCCCAGCGCCGGAACCACCCGCTCCGCGAACAGCCGCAGGCTGCGCCACCCCTCCGCCACCGGCATCCCGCCCGCCAGCGGATGCAGGACGAGGCTGTCCAGACCCTGGGCCAGGCAGTCCCGCGGGGTGAGGATCCGGTAGACGCCCTCCGCGCGCAGCTCCTGAACCGTCGTCGCCGCCGACTTCACGGCCGAGCGGATGTCGCCGGACTGCCAGGAGGCATAGGTCCGCGCCTCGTGCAGGAAGTGCTCGCCGTACTCGGCCCACGCCCGGTCCGGGTCCTCGGCCAGGTGCAGCAGCGGGGTCTCGGCGGCCGGCATCATGGTCCAGCCCTCGGTGCCGTACTCCGCGAGCCGCTCCTTGTAGTACGCCTCCAGCTCCGGCAGGTGCGCGCTGGGGAAGAACGGCAGGCCGAGCCGGGCGGCCCGGCGGGCGGCGGCCCTGGAGGAGCCGCCCACCAGCAGCAGGGGGTGCGGTTCGGTGTACGGGCGCGGGGTGAGCCGTACCGTACGGCCCCGGTACTCGAACGCCTCGCCGGTCCACGCCTTCAGGACCGTCTCCAGCAGTTCGTCCTGCAGCCGGCCGCGCCGCTTCCAGTCCACGTCGAACAGCGCGTACTCCTCGGGCCGGTACCCGATCCCGGCCACCGTCACCAGCCGGCCGCCGCTGAGCAGGTCAAGCACGGCGATGTCCTCGGCCAGCCGAAGCGGGTCGTGCAGCGGGCCGATGACCGCCGACACGGTGACCGCGATCCGCCGGGTGGCCCCGAACACAGCGCCCGCGAAGGCGAACGGCGACGGCAGCCAGTTGTCCGCGACCCCGTGGTGCTCCTCGGTCTGCACGGTGGTGATGCCGTGCTCGTCGGCGTACGCGGCCATCTCCAGCGCGGCCCGGTAGCGGGCGGAGAGGGAGGCGGGGGAGGCGCCGGGTTCGACGAGGTTGAAGCGTACGACCGTGACGGGCATGGGAGTCCCCCTGGGCCGGGTGAGTGGGGTTCGGGCGGAGTCCGGGCGGGGCGCCGGGGTTCCGGTGCCCGGGGGACGGTAGCTGACGGCACGTCAGATCGCCAGGGTTCCGGCACGCCGCCGTTCGGCCCCGCCGACCACCCCTCGGGCCGGGAGGGGTCACGCATACTGGACCCGTTATGGAAACCGTCATCCTTGCTGTAGTCATCGCCGTGGTCGTGCTGGCCGTGCTCGGCGGGCTCGTGGTCGGCTCCCGGCGCAAGAAGCCGCTGCCCCCGCCGCCCCCGGCAGCGCCCGACATCACCGCGCCCCCGGCCGAGCCGCACGTCGGCGACGAGGCCGAGACACCGCGCGACGAACCGCGCCGGACGATCGAGGAGGTGGACCTCCCCGGCGGCCCTCCGGTCACCGTCGAGGAACCTCCCGTCGCGGAGGCCGTGACGGCCCCCGAGATCGAGATCCCGGAGCCCACCGCCGGGCGGCTGATCCGCCTGCGCGCCCGACTGTCCCGCTCGCAGAACGCCCTCGGCAAGGGCCTGCTCACCCTGCTGTCGCGCGAGCACCTCGACGAGGACACCTGGGAGGAGGTCGAGGACACGCTGCTCACCGCCGATGTCGGCGTGCGGCCAACCCAGGAGCTGGTCGAACGGCTGCGCGAGCGCGTCAAGGTCCTCGGCACCCGAACCCCCGCGGAGCTGCGCGGTCTGCTCCGCGAGGAGCTGCTCAAGCTGGTCGGCACCGAGGTCGACCGCACCGTCAGGACCGAGCCCGCCGACCGCACGCCGGGCATCGTGATGGTCGTCGGCGTCAACGGCACCGGCAAGACCACCACCACCGGCAAGCTCGCCCGCGTCCTGGTCGCCGACGGCCGCAGCGTCGTCCTCGGCGCCGCCGACACCTTCCGGGCCGCCGCCGCCGACCAGCTGCAGACCTGGGGCGAGCGGGTCGGCGCCCACACCGTGCGCGGGCCGGAGGCGGGCGACCCCGCCTCCGTCGCCTTCGACGCGGTCAAGGAGGGCAAGGAGATGGGGGTCGACGTCGTCCTCATCGACACCGCCGGCCGGCTGCACACCAAGACCGGCCTCATGGACGAGCTGGGCAAGGTCAAGCGGGTCGTGGAGAAGCACGCGCCGATCGACGAGGTGCTGCTCGTCCTGGACGCCACCACCGGTCAGAACGGCCTGGTGCAGGCCCGGGTGTTCGCCGAGGTCGTCGACATCACCGGCATCGTGCTGACCAAGCTGGACGGTACGGCCAAGGGCGGCATCGTCGTCGCCGTCCAGCGCGAGCTGGGCGTACCGGTCAAGCTGATCGGCCTCGGCGAGGGCGCGGACGACCTGGCGCCGTTCGAGCCGGAGGCGTTCGTCGATGCGCTCATCGGTGACTAGTGCCGCGGCAGGCGACGTTCGCCCCGTCGCTACGCCCGGCACGCGCCCCCGCCCTCGAACCGGCTTCGCCGCCTCGGGCAGGGCCTCCTTCGCCGCACCGGGTACAGGCCCAAGTACGTCCAGTACGAGGGCCCGTACCCGGCACTCCCCCCAGCCTTCGGCCGGGGGGACCCCCAGAGCACGCAACGGACGCCGCTCCTTGACGGGCAGACGTTGCCTGCCACGGCACTGGTGGGGGAGTGCGTTTACCCCCTCACGCCCACGAGGCGCCCGCCCCGGAGTCCACTCGGGGGCGGGCGCCTCGCCGTGTGGGGGAGGCCTACTCCTGTGCCCGTGACCGGTGCGCCACGTACGCCAGCGTGCCCAGCAGCAGCCGGGCCGCCGGGGGACGGCTCACCGCGTCCAGCGCGGGCGGGCGCAGCCAGCGCACCGGGCCGAGGCCGCCCCGGTCGCAGGGCGGCGCGGTGATGTACGTACCCGGGCCGAGGCCGCGCAGGTCCAGGGCGGACGGGTCGTCCCAGCCCATCCGGTAGAGCAGGGCGGGAAGCTCGGCGGCGGCGCCGGGGGCGACGAGGAAGTGGGCCCGGCCGTCGGGGGTCGCGGTGACCGGGCCGAGGGGGAGCCCCATGCGCTCCAGCCGGGCCAGGGCGCGGCGCCCGGCGGGCTCGGCGACCTCGATGACGTCGAACGCGCGGCCGACGGGGAGCATCACCGCGGCGCCCGGGAACTCGGACCAGGCCCGGGTCACCTCGTCGAGCGTGGCCCCGGCCGGCACCCGGGGCGCGAAGTCGAGCGGATGCGCGCCCGGCGCGGGGCAGTCGGCGTGCCCGCAGGAGCAGGCGCCCGCCGCGGCCCGAGCGCCCGGCACGACGTCCCAGCCCCACAGCCCGGTGAACTCGGCGACGTCGGTGCACTCCGACGAACGGCCGCGCCGGCGTGCGCCGGAGCGGATCTCGCGAATGCCGCCGATCGTGAAGCCCATACCCCCTCCAACGGGTCCGGCGCGCCGGTGGTTACGGCGCGGAACAGGACGGAAGCGGAACGTGACGACATCGTCCGCCTTCCCCCGCTCGAGCGATATCACGGCGGCGCTTCGGAGCATCCCGGGTGGTGCGCTCCGTCATGCGCGCCCTTGAGTGCGTCCTTCCGCCCACTTCCGGCCGTCCTGTGTCAAGTGAATCGCGCCTGGCGGATCGTGAGTTCATTCGAAGGGGTGGCGAATGGTGGCGTTTCAGGGATCGCCGTGGCTGGACGGGTGATCGTAGGATTACTGTGTGTGCACGAGGCCTGGGGGCACATCCACTCGTGGGTATGCCGGAGGCAAGTCGTCAGTCCTTTCGAAGGGTGAGAACGGGCGGACGGGAGCCGTATTTACCGGCATTCTGATAGGGCTTGGCGCAGTCGGCGACAAGTGGTCTCAGGGATGGGGGCGTTCCAGTGGGCGGCAACGGCGGTAACGGAACGAACGCTGACAAACGCCCCAACGAGCTGCTCGGCTCGTGGTTCGTGCGCAGCGGCTGGTCCAAGGGTGAGCTGGCCCGCCAAGTCAACCGCCGGGCACGCCAGTTGGGTGCCAACCACATCTCCACGGACACCTCCCGGGTGCGCCGCTGGCTCGATGGGGAGAACCCGCGCGAGCCGATCCCGAGGATCCTGTCCGAGCTGTTCTCCGAGCGGTTCGGCTGTGTCGTCTCCGTCGAGGACCTCGGGCTGCGCGCCGCCCGCCAGTCACCCTCCGCGTCCGGCGTGGACCTGCCCTGGACGGGCCCGCAGGCGGTGGCCCTGCTGAGCGAGTTCTCGCGCAGCGACCTCATGCTCGCGCGGCGCGGCTTCCTCGGAACCTCGCTCGCCCTGTCCGCGGGCCCGTCCCTCATCGAGCCCATGCAGCGCTGGCTCGTCCCCAACCCCGGCGCCCCGGTCCCGCACCAGCCGGAGAGCGCCGCCGACTCCCGCCGCCCGGGCCGGCTGTCCAAGCCCGAACTGGACCTGCTGGAATCGACCACGGTGATGTTCCGCCAGTGGGACGCCCAGTGCGGCGGCGGTCTGCGCCGCAAGGCCGTCGTCGGCCAGCTGCACGAGGTCACCGACCTCCTCCAGGAACCCCAGCCCGAGGCCACCACCCGCAAGCTGTTCAAGGTCGCCGCCGAGCTGGCCGAGCTGGCCGGCTGGATGTCGTACGACGTGGGACTCCAGCCCACCGCGCAGAAGTACTTCGTCCTCGCCCTGCACGCCGCCAAGGAGGCGGGCGACAAGCCGCTCGGCTCGTACGTCCTGTCCAGCATGAGCCGTCAGATGATCCACCTCGGCCGGCCCGACGACGCCCTGGAACTGATCCACCTCGCCCAGTACGGCAGCCGTGACTGCGCGAGCCCGCGCACCCAGTCCATGCTGTATGCGATGGAGGCCCGCGCCTACGCCAACATGGGACAGCCCGGCAAGTGCAAGCGGGCCGTCCGGATGGCCGAGGACACCTTCGCCGAGGCCGACGACTGGGACGAGCCGGACCCCGACTGGATCCGCTTCTTCTCCGAGGCCGAGCTGTACGGCGAGAACTCCCACTCGTTCCGCGACCTCGCCTACGTCGCCGGCCGCAGCCCCGCCTACGCCTCCCTCGCCGAACCCCTGATGCAGCGCGCCGTGGAGCTTTTCGCCAAGGACACCGAGCACCAGCGGTCGTACGCACTCAACCTGATCGGCATGGCCACCGTGCACCTGCTGCGCCGCGAGCCCGGGCAGAGCACCGACTACGCCTCGCAGGCCATGCGGATCGCCAAGAAGGTCCGCTCCGAGCGCGTCAACACTCGTATTCGAAAGACGGTGTACACGGCCGCGCGCGACTTCGGTGACCTCAGTGAGGTCGTCGACCTCACCGAACAGCTCTCCGTCGACCTCCCCGAGACCGCCGAAGCGGTCTGAACCCCGGACCCCGGCCGCGGCCGGCCCTCCCGAACTGCCCGACTCGGCTCCCCCGTGCCAGGTCATCGGAAGGCCGCCCGCGGCCGGCCTGTCTTCTCTCCGAGAAGGTTGCGCCACGATAACGATCCCGCGGCCGGAGATCCGGCACTTCATCGAGGCGTAACACACAGGGCGTCTTCGTCACCCCGGCGAAACAACGAGGGGCTTCGACCGAAACCGCGCTGCGCCAATCTCATGGCGCATAACCGGCCCACCCCTCACTGACCGGATCGCTCGCTCAGGCTTCGCCCGCACGGGGCCGTACCAACCGACGAGGAGACGCCGATGGCATCAGCCGCCATCACGCTTGCCGCGGAGGCACCCAAGCTGTCCTCCGCGAACACGGGCTTCATGCTCATCGCATCCGCCCTTGTACTGATCATGACGCCCGGTCTGGCCTTCTTCTACGGAGGCATGGTCCGCGTCAAGAGCACCCTGAACATGCTGATGATGAGCTTCATCAGCATGGGCATCGTCACCATCCTGTGGGTGCTCTACGGCTTCTCCCTCGCCTTCGGCACCCACAACGGCCTGATCGGCTGGGATTCCGACTGGTTCGGACTGCGCAAGATCGGTCTGACGGAGCTCTGGCCCGGCTACACCATCCCGATCTTCGTCTTCATGGTCTTCCAGATGATGTTCGCCATCATCACGCCGGCCCTGATAAGCGGCGCCCTCGCGGACCGCGTGAAGTTCTCGGCCTGGTCGCTCTTCATCGCCCTGTGGCTCACGCTCGTCTACGTCCCGGTCGCCCACTGGGTCTGGGGCGCCGACGGCTGGGCCTTCAAGCTCGGCGTGATCGACTTCGCCGGTGGTACGGCGGTGCACATCAACGCCGGTGCCGCGGCCCTCGGCGTGATCCTGGTCATCGGCAAGCGCGTCGGCTTCAAGAAGGACCCGATGCGCCCGCACAGCCTCCCGCTGGTCATGCTCGGCGCCGGTCTGCTGTGGTTCGGCTGGTTCGGCTTCAACGCCGGCTCCTGGCTCGGCAACGACGACGGCGTCGGCGCGCTGATGTTCGTCAACACGCAGGTCGCCACCGCCGCCGCCATGCTGGCCTGGCTCGCCTACGAGAAGATCCGGCACGGCGCGTTCACCACGCTGGGCGCCGCCTCCGGAGCGGTCGCCGGTCTGGTCGCGATCACCCCGTCCGGTGGCGCGGTCTCCCCGCTCGGCGCGATCGCCGTCGGTGTCATCGCCGGTGTCGCCTGCGCCGCCGCCGTGGGCCTGAAGTTCAAGTTCGGCTTCGACGACTCGCTCGACGTCGTCGGCGTCCACATGGTCGGCGGCATCATCGGCTCCCTGCTGATCGGCTTCTTCGCCACCGGCAAGGGCCAGTCCACCGCGACGGGCGTCTTCTACGGCGACCACTCCTTCACCCAGCTGTGGAAGCAGTGCGCCGGTGTCGGCGCGGTCCTCGCCTACTCCCTCGTCGTCTCGGCGGTCCTCGCCTTCCTGCTCGACAAGACCATCGGTATGCGGGTCACCGAGGACGAGGAGGTCTCCGGCATCGACCAGGCCGAGCACGCCGAGACCGCATACGACTTCAGCGGCGCCGGCGGTGGCGTCGTCGGAACCGTCTCCGCCGCGGCGCTGGCCGGGACGCAGAACAAGAAGGTGGACGCATGAGGCTCATCACCGCCGTCGTCAAGCCCCACCGGCTCGACGAGATCAAGGAGGCACTTCAGGCCTTCGGCGTCCACGGACTGACGGTCACCGAAGCGAGCGGTTACGGTCGTCAGAGGGGGCACACCGAGGTCTACCGGGGCGCCGAGTACACGGTCGACCTGGTCCCCAAGATCCGCATCGAGGTGCTGGCCGAGGACGACGACGCCGAACAGCTGATCGAGGTCATCGTCAAGGCCGCCCGCACCGGCAAGATCGGCGACGGCAAGGTCTGGTCCCTGCCGGTCGAGACGGCCGTACGGGTGCGCACCGGCGAGCGCGGTCCGGACGCGCTGTAGAACAGAACCATCTGCATACAGGCAGGAGCTGCTGGGTGACGAGTACAGATGTTCGGAACGACGCGGATGACTCGGGACCCGGCGGCTACGCGGCGGCCCGGCTGCGCCTCCTCACCGAGGGGGCGCGGTCCGGGCCGCCGCGCCGTGCCGCCCTCGCCGAACTGACCGACGAGTGGCTGTCGGGCCTGTTCACCGCGGCGGCCGAGGGCCTCAAGGGTGTCTCGCTCGTGGCCGTCGGCGGCTACGGCCGCGGGGAACTGTCCCCGCGCAGCGACCTCGACCTCCTGCTGCTGCACGACGGCGCCGACCCGAAGGCGGTCGCCGCGCTCGCCGACCGCCTCTGGTACCCCGTCTGGGACCTCGGCCTCGCCCTCGACCACTCGGTGCGCACCTCGGCGGAGGCCCGCAAGACGGCGGGGGAGGACCTGAAGGTCCAGCTCGGCCTCCTGGACGCCCGCCACCTCGCCGGCGATCTCGGCCTGACCGCCGGCCTGCGCACGGCCGTGCTCGCGGACTGGCGCAACCAGGCGCCGAAACGTCTCCCCGAGCTGCAGGAGCTGTGCGCCGAGCGCGCCGAACGCCAGGGTGAGCTGCAGTACCTCCTGGAACCCGACCTCAAGGAGGCCCGGGGCGGTCTGCGGGACGCCACCGCCCTGCGCGCCGTGGCCGCCTCCTGGATGGCCGACGCGCCGCGCGAGGGCCTGGACGACGCCCGGCGCCGCCTGCTCGACGTACGCGACGCACTGCACCTGACCACCGGCCGGGCCACCGACCGGCTCGCTCTCCAGGAACAGGACCAGGTCGCCGCCGAACTGGGCCTGCTCGACGCCGACACCCTGCTGCGCCAGGTGTACGAGGCCGCACGGGTGATCTCCTACGCCAGCGATGTCACATGGCGCGAAGTGGGGCGCGTGCTGCGATCGCGCGCCGTGCGGCCCCGGCTGCGCGCCATGCTGGGCGGCAACAAGCCCGTCACCGAGAGGTCGCCGCTGGCCGAGGGCGTGGTCGAGCAGGACGGCGAGGTGGTGCTCGCCCGCGCCGCGCGCCCCGAACGCGACCCCGTGCTGCCCCTGCGTGCCGCGGCCGCCGCCGCCCAGGCCGGCCTCCCGCTCTCCCTGCACGCCGTACGGCGCATGGCCGCCACCGCGCGCCCCCTGCCCACGCCCTGGCCCGCCGAGGCACGCGAGCAACTGGTGACCCTGCTCGGCTCCGGCCGGCCCACGGTGGACGTCTGGGAGGCGCTGGAGGCGGAGGGACTCATCACCCAGCTCCTCCCCGACTGGGAGCGGGTCCGCTGCCGACCGCAGCGCAACGCCGTCCACATCTGGACGGTCGACCGCCACCTGATCGAAACGGCCGTCCGCGCCTCCGAGCTGACCCGCCACGTCAGCCGCCCCGACCTGCTGCTCGTCTCCGCCCTGCTGCACGACATCGGCAAGGGCTGGCCCGGCGACCACTCCGTGGCCGGCGAGATCATCGCCAAGGACGTCGCCGCCCGGATCGGCTTCGACCGCTCGGACGTCGCCGTCCTGTCCACCCTCGTACGCCACCACCTCCTCCTCGTCGAGACCGCCACCCGGCGCGACCTGGAGGACCCGGCCACCGTCCGCTCGGTCGCCGACGCCGTCGGCACCCAGGGCACGCTGGAACTGCTGCACGCCCTCACCGAGGCGGACGCGCTGGCCACCGGCCCGGCCGCCTGGTCCTCCTGGCGCGGCTCCCTCGTCGCCGACCTGGTCAAACGGGTCTCCGCCGTCCTCGCCGGCGACGCCCCCGAGGAGCCCGAGCCCGGCGCGCCCACCGCCGAGCAGGAGCGGCTGGCCGTCGAGGCGATCCGCACCGGCGGCCCCGTCCTGTCCCTGCGGGCCCAGACCGAGCCGCCCGCGGACGAGCCCGCCGCCGACCCCGAGCCCCTCGGCGTGGAACTGCTCATCGCCGTACCCGACCAGCCGGGCGTGCTGCCCGCCGTCGCCGGTGTCCTCGCCATGCACCGCCTGACCGTGCGCACGGCGGAACTGCGCACCCAGGACCTGCCGGACGGGGTCGAGGGCGGCTCGGTCCTGCTCCTCGACTGGCGGGTCGCCGCCGAGTACGGCTCCCTGCCCCAGGCGGCCCGGCTGCGCGCCGACCTGGTCCGCGCCCTGGACGGCACCCTGGACATCGCGGGACGCCTGGCGGAACGGGACGCGGCCTATCCGCGCCGCCGGGGCTGGGTGGCCCCGCCGCCGCGCGTGACGGTGGCCTCGGCGGCCTCCCGGCACGCGACGGTGATCGAGGTACGGGCCCAGGACGCGCCGGGGCTGCTGTTCCGGATCGGGGCGGCACTGGAGAAGGCGGGGGTACGGGTGCGCAGCGCGCACGTCAGCACCCTGGGAGCCAACGCCGTCGACGCCTTCTACGTCACCGGCGCGGCGGGCACCCCGCTGCCCGGCCAGGAGGCGGCATCGCTGGCGCGCGCACTGGAGGAGACCCTGAGGGCGTGACCCCGTCCGCTCGGCTTGTGCGGCCGGATACTCTGGAAGACGCTCAGACTGCCCCCGACTCCGAGGACCGACGCCGCCGTGTTCGATACTCTCTCCGACCGCCTCTCAGCGACTTTCAAGAACCTGCGCGGCAAGGGGCGCTTGAGCGAGGAGGACATCGACGCCACCGCCCGCGAGATCCGCATCGCGCTGCTCGAAGCGGACGTGGCCCTGCCGGTCGTGCGGGCGTTCATCAAGAACGTCAAGGAACGCGCCCTCGGCCTCCAGGGTTCGCGTTCGATGAACCCTGCCCAGCAGGTCCTGCTGATCGTGAAGGACGAACTGGTCACGATCCTCGGCGGCGAGACCCGGCGGCTGCGCTTCGCCAAGCAGCCGCCGACCGTGATCATGCTGGCGGGTCTGCAGGGTGCTGGTAAGACCACGCTCGCCGGCAAGCTCGGCCGCTGGCTGAAGGAGCAGGGCCACTCGCCGCTGCTGGTCGCCGCCGACCTGCAGCGCCCCAACGCCGTGAACCAGCTGAGCGTCGTCGCCGAGCGCGCGGGCGTCGCGGTCTACGCGCCCGAGCCGGGCAACGGCGTCGGCGACCCGGTCAAGGTCGCCAAGGACTCCATCGACTTCGCGCGGTCCAAGGTCCACGACATCGTGATCGTGGACACCGCCGGCCGCCTCGGCATCGACCAGGACATGATGCGGCAGGCCGCCGACATCCGGGACGCGGTCTCGCCGGACGAGATCCTCTTCGTCGTCGACGCGATGATCGGTCAGGACGCGGTCACCACCGCCGAGGCCTTCCGCGACGGCGTCGGCTTCGACGGTGTGGTGCTCTCCAAGCTCGACGGCGACGCCCGCGGTGGTGCCGCCCTGTCGATCCGCCAGGTCACCGGCAAGCCGATCATGTTCGCGTCGAGCGGCGAGAAGCTCGAGGACTTCGACGCCTTCCACCCGGACCGGATGGCCTCCCGCATCCTCGACATGGGTGACCTGCTCACCCTGATCGAGCAGGCGGGGAAGGTGTTCGACCAGGAAGAGGCCGAGAAAATGGCCTCCAAGCTGGCGTCCAAGAAGGGCCAGGACTTCACCCTGGACGACTTCCTGGCCCAGATGGAGCAGGTCAGGAAGATGGGCAGCATCAGCAAGCTGCTCGGGATGCTGCCCGGCATGGGGCAGATCAAGGACCAGATCAACAACCTCGACGAGCGGGACGTCGACCGCACCGCCGCGATCATCAAGTCGATGACCCCGGGCGAGCGCCAGGACCCGACGATCATCAACGGCTCGCGCAGGGCCCGTATCGCCAAGGGCTCCGGTGTCGAGGTCAGCGCGGTGAAGAACCTGGTCGAGCGGTTCTTCGAGGCCCGCAAGATGATGTCCCGCATGGCCCAGGGCGGCGGCATGCCGGGTATGCCGGGGGTGCCGGGCATGGGTGGCGGTCCCGGCCGGACGAAGAAGCAGCCGAAGAAGGCCAAGGGCAAGCAGCGTTCCGGCAACCCGATGAAGCGCCGGCAGCAGGAGCTGGAGGAGGCGCAGCGCCGCGAGGCGGCCGCCCAGGGCGGTAACGCCTTCGGGTTGCCGGAGCAGGGCGGCCAGGACTTCGAACTGCCGGACGAGTTCAAGAAGTTCATGGGCTGACCTCGTCGGCGGCAGCGCGCTCTTTCGGCCAATGCTGCCGCCCGGTCGCCGGCGGGGTCAGGGCACGCGGGCGATCAGATAGCGGAACACGTTCGGCATCCACACCGTGCCGTCCGGCCGCCGGTGCGGGTGCAGTGCCTCCGTCAGTTCCTTGTCGACCTGCTCCTGGTCGGTCGCCGCGACGGCCGCGTCGAACAGCCCCGTCGACAGCAGGCCCCGTACGGCGCTGTCGACGTCGGCGTAACCGAACGGGCAGGCCACCCGCCCGGAGCCGTCCGGCCGCAGCCCGGCCCGCTGGGCGACCTCCTCCAGGTCGTCCCGCAGGGACGGGCGCCAGCCGTGCGTACGGCGCAGCGGGTCGGCGAGCTTGGCCGCCACCCGGAACACGGTCGAGGTGGCGCAGCGCTCGGGCGGGCCCCAGCCGGCCAGGACGACGGCGGCTCCCCGCGCCGCGAGCGGGCCCGCGGAGGCGAGCAGGTCACCGAGGCCCTCCGCGTCGCCCGCCAGGCAGCCGATCGGGTCGAACGCGGTCACCAGGGTGTACTCGGGCGGCCCCCCGGCGGCCGCGGTGGCCGAGGTGACCGCGCCGGCCACGTCCCGGGGCGAGCCCTCGACCAGCCGGGGCCGGCCGTTCCCGGGGGCGTCGCCGCCCGCACGCGCGCGTGCGCCCGGCGCGGAGTCGGGCTGCAGGCGTTCGCGGGCGAGGGCGAGCCGTTCGGGACAGGAGTCGACACCGGTCACCGAGGCTCCTCTGGAGGCCGCCATCAGCAGGGCCAGTCCGGAGCCGCAGCGCAGGCCCAGCAGGAGGGTCGCGGGGCCCACTTCGAGCCGCTCGAAGACGGTCTCGTAGAGCGGGACCAGCATCCGCTCCTGGATCTCGGACCAGTCACGCGCGCGTGCGCCCGGGTTCACGCGGGGTGCGGAGTCCGCGCGAGACAGGCGTTGCCGCACGAGCGTAGGTGTCATAGGTAAGCGCCCCAATCCGCCGAGGTTTCCGCTGCGCCGGTTCCGTGCCCCCGTGCCGCGCGCTCGCGCTTTCCACCTATGTCAGGTAACTCCCGGCTCGCGACGGCGTCCAGAGGGCGTGGGGCCCCGCTTGCGGGTTGCCGGTGCCTGTGGCGAGATTTCACATCCCGGCAACTTGGGCCCCTACCATCTGGCCATGGCAAAGGCACCCGTTCTCACACCACGCGCGGAGGACTTCCCGCGCTGGTACCAGGATGTGATCGCCAAGGCGGAGCCGGCCGACAACGGCCCGGTGCGCGGCACCATGGTGATCCGACCGTACGGGTACGGGCTGTGGGAGCGGATGCAGGCGGAGATGGACGCCCGCATCAAGGAGACCGGCGCCCGCAACGCGTACTTCCCGCTGCTGATCCCGCAGTCGTACCTGACCCGCGAGGCCGACCACGTCGAGGGCTTCGCGCCCGAGCTGGCGGTGGTCACGCACGGCGGCGGCAAGGAGCTGGAGGAGCCGGCGGTCGTCCGCCCCACCTCCGAGATGATCATCAACGACTACTTCTCGAAGTGGGTGCAGAGCTACCGTGACCTGCCCCTGCTGATCAACCAGTGGGCCAATGTTGTCCGTTGGGAGCTGCGGCCCCGTCTCTTCCTGCGCACCACGGAGTTCCTGTGGCAGGAGGGGCACACGGCGCACGCGACCCACGAGGAGGCGCGGGACTTCGCCGCGCGCATCCACCGCGAGGTGTACGAGGACTTCATGGTCGAAGTCCTCGCGATGGACGTCGTACCGGGGCGCAAGACGGTCAGGGAGCGGTTCGCCGGCGCACTCAACACCCTCACCCTGGAGGGCATGATGGGCGACGGCAAGGCGCTGCAGATGGCCACCAGTCATGAACTCGGCCAGAACTTCGCCAAGGCGTTCAACACCCGGTACCTGTCGAAGGACGGCCGGCGGGAACTCGTCTGGCAGACCTCCTGGGGCTCCACGACCCGCATGATCGGCGCCCTGGTGATGACGCACGGCGACGACAGCGGCCTGCGGGTCCCGCCGCGGCTGGCACAGGTCCAGGTCGTCGTCCTTGCGGTCAAGGACGACGACGCGGTTCTGGCCAGGGTCCGGGAGATCGGCGACCGGCTGAGGGCGGCGGGCCTGCGGGTCCAGGTGGACGACCGTACCGACATCCCCTTCGGCCGCCGCGCCGTCGACTGGGAGCTGAAGGGCGTGCCCGCCCGCGTCGAGGTCGGCCCCCGCGACCTGGAGAACGGCACCGCGATGCTGGCCCGCCGCATCCCCGGCGGCAAGGAGCCGGTGGCCCTCGGCGCGCTGGCGGACCTGCTCCCGGGAATGCTGGAGGAGGACCAGGCGCTGCTGCTCCGGCAGTCCCGCGAGCGCCGGGAGTCCCGCACCACGGACGTGTCGACGATCGACGAGGCCGTCGAGGCAGTCGGCGCCGGCGGCTGGGCGCGCGTCCCGTGGGGCGTGCTCGGCGAGGACGGCGAGGCCACGCTGGCCGAGCACGCGGTGACCGTACGGTGTCTGGTCGCCGAGGACGGGTCGGTGCCCGAGGACGGCGACGCCCCGGGTAACGTCGCGATCGTCGCGCGCGCTTACTGAGGTAGCGGCTTCCGCTGCGGGCGCGACCGAAACGTGTCTTGCGCATCCGCCGGCCACAGTGGCCCCGGCGCGCGGACAGGGTCTACACGCCGGACCGTATCGCGGGCTACGCACCAGCTTGGTACGAGCTGTGAGGCTTCTCCGCAGATCAGCGCACCCGCCCTCGTCAGGACGCATCAGTCGCAACTGACGGGTACGTGCAAATTATTTGGGATGGCCCGGAATAGGAACACAGCGGCACCCCCGCTCGTTGTCATTACGTGAGCACGACACAGACACCACCTGTCCTCGCCGCAGAGCTGGCGCAGGCGTGGGCCGACATTCAGCGGTACCACCCCGAGCTGCCGGACCTTGCCGCGCCGGAGTCCCTGATCGGAGAGTCGTCGTCCGCGTGCGGTCACGAACTCTCCTTCGAACGACTGCTCCATGAGGCAGTCCATGGCATCGCCGCCGCCCGAGGAGTCCGCGACACCTCCCGGGCCGGCCGCTACCACAACCGCCGTTTCCTCGCGATCGCCGAGGAACTGGGCCTGGACCACCCCGACGAGCCGCATCCCAGCAGCGGCTTCTCGCTGGTCACGCTCAACCCCGAGGCCAAGCGGCGTTACCGGCCGACCATCGATCGCCTCCAGCGGGCCCTCAAGGCCCACACGGTGGCGACCTCCGCCGACACCTCCCGCACCTTCCGCGGCCCGGCCGCCCGGCACGGCTCCTCGGGCGGCGGTGTCCGCGTCAAGGCCGTCTGCGACTGCGGCCGCAACGTCCGGGTGGTCCCCTCGGTCCTGGCCCAGGCCCCGATCGTGTGCGGCGGCTGCGGGAAGCCGTTCCGCATCCCGGAGATGCCCGAGCTCCCCGAGGTCGTGGGAGCGGCGGCGGGCTAGGGCCACGGCTGCTCGTGGCAGCCGTGGCCCCGCGCGCCGAGCCGGGGCAGCGCACCCGACGTACCTCACCTCCGCGCCGGGTGCCGCACCGGCATGCCCGAAGACGCCCCCACCCCCTCGGCCCGAACCGCCCCGCAGGGTGTGGCACAATGGCTAGCTGTACTCGACAGCCGCACAGGACCCCTCTCTCCTCCGGCTGACGCGTCCGTCGGGCACTCGGGTACCGCAACCCCACGCGGCCGTCTCGCCGTGCCCAACCACGTCAAATCCAGGAGAACCCACTCCCGTGGCAGTCAAGATCAAGCTGAAGCGTCTGGGCAAGATCCGTTCGCCTCACTACCGCATCGTCGTCGCCGACTCCCGTACCCGCCGTGACGGCCGGGCCATCGAGGAGATCGGCAAGTACCACCCGACCTACAACCCGTCGGTCATGGAGGTGGACGCCGAGCGCGTGGCGTACTGGCTCGGTGTCGGCGCGCAGCCGACCGAGCCCGTGCTCGCCATCCTGAAGAAGACCGGCGACTGGCAGAAGTTCAAGGGCGAGCCCGCCCCGGCGCCGCTGCTCGTCGCCGAGCCGAAGTCCACGCGTCCGTCGTTCGAGGCTCTCGGCGGCGACGACGAGGGCAAGGGTGAGGCCATCACCCAGAAGAAGAAGGCTGAGAAGAAGGACGAGGCCGCGGCTGAGTCCGAGTCGACCGAGGCCTGAGCACCATGCTCGAAGAGGCGCTTGAGCACCTCGTGAAGGGCATCGTCGACAACCCTGACGATGTGCAGGTCGCCTCGCGCAACCTGCGTCGCGGGCGCGTGCTGGAGGTCCGGGTGCACCCCGACGACCTCGGCAAGGTGATCGGTCGCAACGGCCGTACCGCGCGTGCTCTGCGCACCGTCGTGGGCGCCATCGGCGGCCGCGGTGTCCGGGTCGACCTCGTCGACGTGGACCACGTCCGCTGACGTTTCGCAGCACCGGCTCGGGCCGGGGAGGGCCTGAGGGCCGTCCCCGGCCCGCAGTCGTACGACAGGAGATCTTCGAAAGTGCAGCTCGTAGTCGCACGGATCGGCCGTGCCCATGGCATCAAGGGCGAGGTCACCGTCGAGGTCCGCACCGACGAGCCGGAACTCAGGCTCGCCCCGGGCGCCGTTCTGGCCACCGACCCCGCCTCCACCGGACCGCTGACCATCGAGACCGGCCGCGTCCACAGCGGCCGGCTCCTCCTGCGTTTCGAGGGCGTGAGCGACCGCACCGGCGCCGAGGCCCTGCGCAACACCCTCCTCATCGCCGAGATCGACCCCGACGAGCTGCCCGCGGAAGAGGACGAGTACTACGACCACCAGCTGATCGACCTGGACGTGGTCACGGAGGACGGCGTCGAGGTCGGCCGGATCACCGAGATCTCCCACCTGCCCTCGCAGGACCTGTTCATCGTCGAGCGCTCCGACGGCAGCGAGGTCATGATCCCGTTCGTCGGCGAGATCGTCACCGGGATCGACCTGGAGGAGCAGCGGGCCGTCATCGCCCCGCCGCCCGGCCTGATCGACGACCGCGCCGAGATCGCGTCCTCGCGGGACGACGCCTGATGCGCCTCGACATCGTCACGATCTTCCCCGAGTACCTCGACCCGCTGAACGTCTCCCTCGTCGGCAAGGCACGCGCGCGTGGCCGGCTCGACGTCCGCGTCCATGACCTGCGGGAGTGGACGTACGACCGCCACAACACGGTCGACGACACCCCCTACGGCGGCGGCCCCGGCATGGTCATGAAGACCGGCCCCTGGGGCGACGCGCTCGACTCCGCCCTCGCGGACGGCTACGAGACGGGCTCGCACGCCCCCGCCCTGATCGTGCCCACCCCCAGCGGCCGCCCCTTCACCCAGGAGCTGGCCGTGGAACTGTCCGAGCGGCCCTGGCTGATCTTCACCCCGGCCCGCTACGAGGGCATCGACCGGCGGGTCATGGACGAGTACGCGACCCGGATGCCGGTCTACGAGATCTCCATCGGCGACTACGTCCTGGCCGGCGGCGAGGCGGCCGTCCTGGTCATCACCGAGGCCGTGGCCCGGCTGCTGCCCGGCGTGCTCGGCAACGCCGAGTCCCACCGCGACGACTCCTTCGCACCCGGCGCCATGGCCGGCCTCCTGGAGGGCCCCGTCTACACCAAGCCGCCCGTCTGGCGCGGCCGGGAGATCCCGGAGGTGCTGCTCAGCGGCCACCACGGCAAGATCGCCCGCTGGCGCCGGGACGAGGCCCTCAGGCGTACGACGGACCACCGGCCCGACCTCATCGAGCGCTGCGACCCCAAGGCCTTCGACAAGAAGGACCGCGAGATGCTCTCCATCCTGGGCTGGCAGCCCGACCCGGCGGGCGAGCCCCACGGCCGATTTTGGCGCAGGACACCGGGCGTGGAAGAATAGACCGCTGTTGTGCGTCCGTCCGGCGTGCGCCCCTGCCACAGGGGGAGACGACGCCCGTCCCGACCCGCGCGACAGTCCTCTTGCGAACACCTAGTTGCCGTTGATGACCTGTGGCATCAGCGAAGAAAGCAGAAGAAATGGCTCACCTGCTCGACACCGTCGACTCCGCGTCGCTGCGCAGCGACATCCCGGCCTTCCGTCCGGGTGACACCGTCAACGTCCACGTCCGCGTCATCGAGGGCAACCGCTCCCGTGTGCAGCAGTTCAAGGGCGTTGTGATCCGCCGTCAGGGCTCCGGTGTCCGTGAGACCTTCACGGTCCGCAAGGTCTCCTTCTCCGTCGGCGTCGAGCGCACCTTCCCGGTGCACACCCCGATCGTGGAGAAGATCGAGCTGGTCACCCGCGGTGACGTGCGTCGCGCGAAGCTGTACTACCTGCGTGAGCTGCGCGGCAAGGCCGCGAAGATCAAGGAGAAGCGCGACAACTGAGCGCCTCTCGGAGGTCACAGCGAGGCCGGATAACATCTGGCCTCGATGGACACCGAAGCACAGCCGACGACGGAGCGCGACCGCTCCCCCCGACCCGACATGCCGGGTCCGGAGGGACGGTCGCGTTTCGCGTTGGTGTCGCGGATCACCGAGTGGCTGCCCGGCGGCCGGATCACCCTGACACTCCCCGTCTGCCTGGTCTTTTTGCTGCTCCTCAACGCGTTCGTGGTGCAACCCTTCCAGATTCCCAGCGGATCCATGGAACAGGGGTTGAGGATCGGGGACCGCGTTCTCGTAAATAAGTTGGCGTACCGTTTCGGTGCCCCGCCACGCCGGGGTGACGTCGTCGTGTTCGACGGCACCGGGTACTTCGGGCACGCCGACTACATCAAACGCGTTGTGGGTGTAGGAGGAGACCACGTGGTCTGCTGTGACCAGGAGGGGAGGATCGAGGTGAACGGCCGGTCGGTCGACGAGACGGCGTTCCTCCACCCCGGGGACACCCCGTCCTCCGTGCCCTTCGACGTCGTCGTACCCGACGGCCGCCTGTTCCTCCTCGGCGACCATCGCAGCGACTCCAGCGACTCCCGCGACCACCTCGGCTCGCCCGGCGGCGGCATGGTCCCCGTCTCCGACGTGATCGGCCGGGCCGACTGGATCGTGTGGCCCTCCGGCCACTGGAGGCGCCTCGACCGCCCCGCCGCCTACGCGCGCGTGCCCGCACCGGACGGTGTGCATGGGTAACCGGGGCAAGCCGCGCGGGGTGCCCGTCACCGCCGCCGACAACCTGCTGCCCACCGGCGCCCGGCGGGCCGCCAGCCCGGCCGGCGGGCGCAGCCGCGCGGAGCGGCGCAAACTGCAGCGCAAGGTCAAACGCAAGCGCAGGCGCGGCGCGGTCCGGGAGATCCCCCTCCTGGTCGGCGTGGCCGTGCTGATAGCGCTCGTCCTGAAGACCTTCCTCGTCCAGGCGTTCGTGATCCCCTCGGGCTCCATGGAGCAGACGATCCGGATCGGCGACCGCGTCCTGGTCGACAAGTTCACGCCGTGGTTCGGCTCCAAGCCGCAGCGCGGGGACGTGGTCGTCTTCCACGACCCCGGTGGCTGGCTGGCGGACGAGCAGACCACGAAGAAGAACGACCCCATCGTGGTCAAACAGGTCAAGGAGGGGCTCACCTTCATCGGTCTGCTGCCCTCGGACAACGAGAAGGACCTCATCAAACGGGTCATCGGCGTCGGTGGTGACCACGTCAAGTGCTGTGACGCACAGGGCCGGGTGACCGTCAACGGCGTACCGCTGAGCGAGAGCGACTACCTGTATCCCGGCAACGCGCCCTCCGTCACCCCGTTCGACATCACCGTCCCGCAGGGGCGGCTGTGGGTGATGGGCGACCACCGGGGCAACTCCGCGGACTCGCGCGCCCACCAGAACACCGACTACGGCGGAACGGTCTCGCTGAAGTCCGTGGTGGGCCGGGCCATGGTCATCGGCTGGCCCGTCGGTCACTGGACCAGCCTGAAGGAACCTAAAACCTTCGCAAGCGTGTCGAACTCGGTGCCGGGGTCGACCGCTGCTCCCCGGCTGTCGCATAGGGTTGCCTACGGCGATCCGAACGGATCGGTCCAACTCCCGACCCCTGCGGAACTCCCGCTCGTTATGGGAGTGGTGGGCCTGCGTCGTTTCCGGGGCAGGCGGCGGCAGAGAGTAAGGAGTTGGCGTGGGGGATGTGGCGGTTGGCGCACGGTCGGGACACGACGGCGAGGAGCACCGCGGGCACCCTGTGGAAGCGAACGTCTCCGCCGCGGACGGCGCCGTGACCTCCGGGAATGACTCCGCGGCGGACGAGGACGGCACGCAGGTGGACGAGCAGCGGCCCAGCGGCGAGGACGACGGATCGGGCGGCGCGACGCCCGGCCCGCGCAAGCCGCGCTCCTTCTGGAAGGAGCTGCCGATCCTGATCGGCATCGCGCTGGTGCTGGCGCTGCTGATCAAGACGTTCCTGGTGCAGGCGTTCTCGATCCCCTCCGACTCGATGCAGAACACCCTCCAGCAGGGTGACCGGGTCCTGGTCGACAAGCTCACGCCGTGGTTCGGCTCCAAGCCCGAGCGCGGCGAGGTCGTCGTCTTCCACGACCCGGACCAGTGGCTGGCCGGTGAGCCGACGCCGACCCCGAACGCCGTGCAGAAGGTCCTCAGCTGGATCGGCCTGATGCCGTCCGCCGAGGAGAAGGACCTGATCAAGCGGGTCATCGGCGTCGGCGGCGACACCATCCAGTGCACCGGCACCGGCCCGCTGATCGTCAACGGCCACGCGCTGAACGAGCCGTACGTGTACCCCGGCAACACGCCGTGCAGCGACGACGACCAGGGCGGCCGGTTCAAGGTGACGGTCCCCAAGGGCTTCATCTGGGTGATGGGCGACCACCGCCAGAACTCCCGTGACTCCCGTTACAACCAGTCCGACAAGAATCACGGCATGGTCCCCGTCGACAAGGTCGTCGGCCGTGCCATCGTCAAGGCCTGGCCGATCAACCGCTGGGGCACCCTGCCGATCCCGGACACCTTCGACCAGACGGGCCTGGACAAGCAGGCCTCCTCCGCCGCGTCCCTCCCGGTGGCCCCCGAGGGTGTCGCCCTCGTGGCGGTCCTGCCGGCCGCGGTGTGGCGCCGCCGCCGCTCGGACCGGCTGGAGACCAAGGTCGACAGGACGCCGGTCGCCGGGCGCTGACGCTCCCGTCGAGCCTGACTTCCGGATCTGCACAAAGAAGGGCTGCCCCTGCTCGGTACTGCCGGGTAGGGTGCGGGTCCATGGGTGGCGAGACGACACGTACGGCCCCGCGCAGCGCCGGCGCGGGCACGGGCACGGCACAGGCAGGCAGTCGGATGGGACAGCGGTTGTCCGGGCTGGCCGTCGGGCTGGGCCTGCTGCTGTTCCTCGGCGGATTCGCGTGGGGAGCGGTGATCTACCGGCCGTACACCGTGCCGACCGGCTCCATGACGCCGACGATCGACGCCGGTGACCGGGTCCTGGCCGAGCGGGTCGACGGCGCGGACATCCACCGCGGTGACGTCGTCGTCTTCCGGGACCAGAGCTGGGTGACGAACGCGAACGTGGTCAAGCGCGTGGTCGCGGTCGGCGGCGACACCGTCTCCTGCTGCACGAACGGCAAGCTGATCGTCAACGGCAAGCAGATCGACGAGCCGTACCTGCCCCAGGGCAGCCTGGCCGAGACCAAGAAGATCCCCACCATCACGGTCCCCCAGGGCCGTCTCTTCCTCCTCGGTGACGAACGCCAGGGCTCCCTGGACTCCACCGCCCACCTCACCGACGCCGCCAGCGGCACGGTGGCCCGCAGCGCGGTGTCCGCCCGGGTGGACGCCATCGCCTGGCCGGTCAAGGGCATGCTCAAGCGCCCCACCGGCTTCGAGGCCCTCGGCACGCTCTCGCAGCCGGGCCCGCTGCGTACGATCGTGATCCTGATCGGCGTCGGCGCCCTCCTGGTCCTGGCCGGCGGCGCGTACGGTCCCGTCGCCAAGCTTCTGGGCGGTTCCCGTTCCCGCACCCGCACGGAGCCCGCCGGTGCCCGCTGAGGCCACCGGCCCGGGCGGGACGGCGTACGGCGAGAGCGGCCGGCACGACGAGTACGGCGAGTGCGATCAGCAGGGCGGCCACGACCGGAGCGGTGGCCTGCGCAAGGTGGCCCGGGTCGTCCTGCTCGACCCCGAGGACCGCATCCTGCTGCTGCACGGCCATGAGCCGGACGATCCGGCCGACGACTGGTGGTTCACCCCGGGCGGCGGGCTGGAGGGCGAGGAGACGCGCGAGGAGGCCGCGCTGCGGGAACTCGCCGAGGAGACCGGGATCACCGAGGTCGAACTCGGCCCGGTGCTGTGGCGGCGGGTGTGCTCCTTCCCGTTCGCGGGCCGCCGCTGGGACCAGGACGAGTGGTACTACCTGGCCCGGACGGCCGGTACGACGCGGCCGGTGCCCCGGGCCGCGGGCCTGACGGAGCTGGAGCGGCGCAGCGTCGCCGGAGCACGCTGGTGGACGTGCCGGGAACTGACCCGGGCACATGAGACGGTGTATCCGACCAGACTCGCCGAGCTGCTGCGCACGCTGCTCGACGAAGGTCCCCCGGCCGCCCCCGTGACCCTCGACACCGAAATCGTCTAGCGACCCGAAATCGCCCAGCGAGCGGGAAATTGTCTGAGGGTCCGTCGGACTGGCGCACAATGGGGGGATCGCACGGCTGAAGGGGAACATGCCATGAGCGCCGAGGACCTCGAGAAGTACGAGACCGAGATGGAGCTGAAGCTCTACCGGGAGTACCGCGATGTCGTCGGTCTGTTCAAATACGTGATCGAGACCGAGCGGCGCTTCTATCTCACCAACGACTACGAAATGCAGGTCCATTCGGTCCAGGGTGAGGTGTTCTTCGAGGTGTCGATGGCGGATGCCTGGGTCTGGGACATGTACCGGCCGGCCCGTTTCGTGAAACAGGTCCGCGTGCTCACGTTCAAGGACGTGAACATCGAGGAGCTGAACAAGAGCGACCTGGAGCTGCCGGGCGGCTGAGTCTCGCTCGCGCGGGTGACGGAGTTGTCCACAGGCACCCACCTGTCCACCAAGATCCAATAGCTGGGTGGTCCGCCGTCATCGTTGGCGCCGGAGGTGGTGCCGACATGAACGCACGCAACGCACAGCGCAGCGCGATGGGCAGGTACGGAGAGGACCTGGCCGCCCGGCGGCTGGCCGGGGCCGGGATGACGGTCCTGGAGCGCAACTGGCGCGGAGGCCGGACCGGTGAGATCGACATCGTGGCCAGGGACGGTGACGTCCTGGTGGTCTGCGAGGTCAAGACCCGGCGCGCCGGTCCCTTCCAGCACCCGATGGCCGCGGTCACACCGGTCAAGGCACAGCGCCTGCGGGGCCTCGCGGAGCGGTGGGTCCAGGAACACGGAGGCGCGCCGCCGGGAGGCGTACGGATCGACCTGATCGGTGTCCTGCTCCCCGAGCGCGGCGCCCCGGTGGTCGAGCACGCCCGGGGGGTGGCCTGATGGGGTTCGCCCGGACCTGTTCGGTGGCGCTGGTCGGCGTCGAGGGAGTCGTGGTCGAGGTCCAGGCCGACCTGGAACCGGGGGTGGCGGCGTTCACGCTGGTGGGACTGCCCGACAAGAGCCTGACGGAGAGCCGCGACCGGGTGCGGGCCGCCGTGGTCAACTCCGGCGGCGAATGGCCGCAGAAGAAGCTCACCGTCGGCCTCAGCCCGGCCTCGGTGCCCAAGGCGGGCTCCGGCTTCGACCTCGCCGTCGCCTGCGCGGTGCTCGGCGCGGCCGAGCGGATCGACCCCCGGGTCCTCGCCGACATCGTGATGATCGGCGAGCTCGGACTGGACGGACGGGTGCGGCCGGTGCGGGGCATCCTGCCCGCCGTCCTGGCCGCCGCCGACGCGGGCTACGAGCAGGTGGTCGTGCCGGAGTGTGCCGCCGCCGAGGCCGCCCTGGTGCCCGGGGTGTCCGTGCTCGGCGTCCGCAGCCTGCGGCAGCTGATCGCCGTCCTCACCGACGAGCCCGTGCCCGAGGAGGAGCCGGACGACCTGGGACGCCCCGACCCCCTGCTGGCCGGTCTGCGCGTGCCCGGCACCGGAGCGGCCACCGGCATGCACAGCCTGGGCGCCGCTCAGCACGAGCACGACCACGACCTGGCCGACGTGGTGGGCCAGACGTCCGCGCGTACGGCTGTGGAGGTGGCCGCCGCCGGCGGACACCACCTCTTCCTCGAAGGACCGCCCGGCGCCGGCAAGACCATGCTCGCCGAGCGGCTGCCCGCCGTACTGCCCAGGCTCAGCCGGGAGGACTCCCTGGAGGTCACGGCGGTGCACTCGGTGGCCGGGCTGCTGCCACCGGGCAAACCGCTCATCGATGTCGCGCCCTACTGCTCCCCGCACCATTCGGCCACCATGCAGTCCCTCGTCGGCGGCGGCCCCGGCATCGCCCGCCCCGGCGCCGTCTCGCTGGCCCACCGCGGAGTGCTCTTCCTCGACGAGGCGCCGGAGTTCCGCAGCCAGACCCTCGACGCCCTGCGCCAGCCCCTGGAGGCCGGGCACGTGGTGATCGCCCGCAGCGCCGGCGTGGTGCGCTTCCCCGCGCGGTTCCTGATGGTGCTCGCGGCCAACCCGTGCCCCTGCGGACGCTTCTCGCAGCGCGACACCCTGTGCGAGTGCTCGCCCTCGACGATCCGCCGCTACCAGGCCCGGCTCTCCGGTCCCCTGCTCGACCGGGTGGACCTGCGCGTCGAGGTGGATCCGGTCACCCGGGCCCAGCTCACCGAGCCCGGCGCCCGCGGCGAGTCCACCGCGACCGTCGCCGACCGGGTGGGGGAAGCCAGGCGGCGGGCGGCCGTCCGGCTCGCCGGGACCCCCTGGCGGACCAACAGCGAGGTACCGGGACGCGAGCTGCGCAGCCGCTGGCAGGCCGCGCCGGGCGCGATGGAGGAGGCCGAGCGCAGCCTGGAGCGGGGCGTGCTCACCGCCCGTGGCCTCGACCGGGTGCTGCGAGTCGCCTGGACGGTCGCCGACCTCGTCGGCCACGCCCGGCCGGACGCCTCCGACGTCGGGCTGGCCCTGCAGCTGCGCACCGGCGTCCCGCGGGGCGTCCCCATGGCCATGGGGACGCTGACATGAGCGCGGGCGAGGCGCCCGACGGCGATCCTCGGGACCCGGCGGGGCGTGGAACGGGAGCCGAGACGCAGGGCGAGGCCGCGGACGAGGTGCTCTCCCGTGCCTTCCTCAGCCGGGTCGTCGAACCCGGCGACGAGACCGGCGGGCGGTGGCTGCGGGAGTACGGCGTGGCTGAGGTGGTCCGGCGGCTGCGGGACGGCGGGCAGCCGTTGCCCGGGGTGAGCGGTGCCCGGTGGGAGGGGCTGCGGGCACGGGCCGGGCGGGCCGACCCCGGGCGGGACCTGGCCCTCGCCCGGGCCGCCGGGGTGCGGTTCCTGTGCCCGGGCGGCCCGGAGTGGCCCGCCCAGCTCGACGACCTGGGGGACGCCCGCCCGCTGGGGCTGTGGGTGCGGGGCCGGGCGAGCCTGCGGATGTGGGCGCTTCGATCGGTCGCGGTCGTCGGCGCCCGGGCCTGCACGGAGTACGGCGCCCACATGGCCGCCACACTCGGCTCCGGGCTCGCCGAACACGGGTGGGTGGTGGCCTCCGGCGGCGCCTACGGCGTCGACGGCGCCGCCCACCGCGGGGCCCTCGCCGCGGGCGGCGCCACCATCGCCGTCCTGGCCTGCGGCGTCGACCGCCCCTACCCGCGCGGACACGTCCAGTTGATCGACCGGATCGCCGAACAGGGGCTCGTCATCGGTGAACTTCCTCCCGGCGATCATCCGACACCGAGCAGATTCATCCTCCGTAACCGGGTGATCGCGGCCCTGACCAGGGGAACCGTCGTCGTGGAGGCCGCCTGCCGCAGCGGCTCCCTGGTCACCGCGCGGGCCGCACAGCGCCTCGGGCGGTTCACGATGGGCGTGCCGGGCCCCGCCACCAGCGCACTGTCCGCCGGCGTGCACGACCTGCTGCGCGGCGAGGCCGTGCTGGTCACCGACGCGGCGGAGGTCGTCGAACTCGTGGGTGACATCGGCCAGCTGGCCCCGGCCCGGCGCGGCCCGGTCCTCCCGCGCGACCTGCTGGAGCCCGCCGCCCGGCAGGTCCTGGCCGCCCTGCCCGGACACCGCGCGGCACCGCCCGGGGAGATCGCGCGCGGCGCGCAGACCACCCAGGACGAGGCGATCGCGAGGCTGTACGAACTCCGAGCACTTGGTTACGTCGAAAGACACGGCGACGGCTGGAAGTTGACACGCCAGGCGATGATCTCGGTCCGAGGCGGTCGCAGTCCGTGCTGACCGAGCGTGTTCGGCCGTCCGGGGGAACCCCCGAAGCCCTTTGGGTTTCCCGGAGTTGATGCTTCCGTCCGATCACACAGAGCGACCCAGGTCGTGCGCCGGCGTGCGCCCCGGAACGGGTCCGCGCAGGGGTGGAGCCTCATTGTTCGCACACCGCGACTCCTCAGTCACGCTACGCTCACGAAGACCCGACGCAGACCGCGCCAACTCCCTACCAGACCGACGACTCACCCAACCGGCCCCACTCCATCCCACCACGACCCACGACATCTCACTTCCAGCACTTCACGGCACTTCACGGCAGAACGGCACAAGGCGACGAATGCCCCAGCACACCTCCGGGTCCGACCGGGCGGCGATCCCCCCAGCCGCCCGCGACGGTGGCAGCGTGCGGCCGCCCGCTCCCTCGACGCTCGACGAGCTGTGGCGGTCGTACAAGGCGACGGGGGACGAGCGGCTGCGGGAGCAGCTGATCCTGCACTACTCACCCCTGGTGAAATACGTGGCGGGACGGGTGAGTGTCGGCCTGCCGCCCAATGTTGAGCAGGCCGACTTCGTGTCCTCCGGGGTGTTCGGGCTGATCGACGCGATCGAGAAGTTCGACATCGAGCGGGAGATCAAGTTCGAGACCTACGCGATCACCCGGATCCGCGGGGCCATGATCGACGAGCTGCGGGCGCTGGACTGGATCCCCCGTTCGGTACGGCAGAAGGCGCGCAACGTCGAGCGGGCCTACGCCACCCTGGAGGCACGGCTGCGGCGCACGCCCTCGGAGGTGGAGGTGGCCGCCGAGCTGGGCATCGAGGTGGAAGAACTGCACGCCGTTTTCAGCCAGTTGTCCCTGGCCAACGTGGTCGCCCTGGAGGAGCTGCTGCACGTCGGCGGCGAGGGCGGCGACCGGCTGAGCCTGATGGACACGCTGGAGGACACCGCCGCGGACAACCCCGTGGAGGTGGCCGAGGACCGGGAGCTGAGACGGTTTCTCGCCCGGGCCATCAACACGCTGCCGGAGCGGGAGAAGACCGTGGTCACGCTGTACTACTACGAAGGGCTCACGCTCGCCGAGATCGGCAATGTGCTCGGCGTCACCGAGAGCCGGGTCAGCCAGATCCACACCAAGTCGGTGCTGCAACTGCGGGCGAAGCTGGCGAGCTTCGGGCGTTGTCCCGGTGAGTGACACTCCCGTCCCGGGTGCTCCGTCCGTAAAGTGGTTGACGTGCCAAGGATTCGAGCGGCCTCCGTGGCCGAGCACCGGTCGATGCAGCGAGCCGCCCTGCTGGACGCGGCCCGGTCTTTGCTGTCCGAGGGCGGGACGGAGGCGCTGACCTTCCCGGCCCTCGCCGAGCGGACGGGGCTGGCGCGGTCGTCCGTCTACGAGTACTTCCGGTCACGGGCGGCCGTGGTCGAGGAGCTGTGCGAGGTCGACTTCCCGGTGTGGGCGGCCGAGGTCTCGGCGGCCATGGAGCGGGCGGGGTCGGCCGAGGGCAAGATCGAGGCCTATGTGCGCCGGCAGCTGGCGCTGGTCGGGGACCGGCGGCACCGGGCCGTCGTGGCGATCTCGGCGAGCGAGCTGGACGTGGGCGCCCGGGAGAAGATCCGGGCCGCGCACGGCGGGCTCGTCGCGATGATCGTCGAGGCGCTGGAGGAGATGGGGCACCGCCGGCCCCGGCTGGCGGCGATGCTGCTGCAGGGAGTCGTGGACGCGGCGGTACGGCGGATCGAGCTGGGCGCGGCGGAGGATCCCGCCGAGATCACCGACGCCGCGGTCGGCATGGCGCTGCGGGGCGTGCGGGGCTGAGACCGGCCGGTGCCGGCCCGGTGGTCAGTTCACCGGGCGCGGGAGCGGTACGCCGAGGACCGGCAGCAGCCTCGACGGGCCGGCGTGCAGCAGCCACGGCGGCAGCAGGGACAGCGGGTCCAGGTAGGTGTCACCGCGGAGCAGGCCCCAGTGAACGCAGCCGGGCCCGCAGTGGCCGCCGGCCGGCTCGACCGTGCCCACCACCTCCCCGGCCACCACTTCGTCCCCCTCGCCGACCGACGCCCGGACCGGTTCGTAGGTGGTTCGCAGATCTGTTCCCCTCAACTCGAGGGACACCACGCCCCTGCCCGCGACCCGTCCGGCGAAGGACACCCGTCCGGCCGCCACCGCCCGCACCGCCGTGCCGGGTGGAGCCGCCAGGTCCACGCCACGGTGGCCGGGGCCGTACACCGTGGCGGGCGGCTGCCAGCCGCGCAGCACCCGGGGGCGGGTGCCCACCGGCCAGACGCGGGCGATGGCGGGGACCGGCGCCCGGGGAGTGGCCGGAGCCGGCGGGTCCGCCCACGCCAGGGATGTCAGGACAGACGTCAGGACAGCCACGGTCGGCGTCACCAGCAGGCCCAGCCACACCGCCGTACATCGATTCGCTCGCATGGCAGAACCGTCCCGCACCACGTCCGATCATGGCCGGGATCTGTGGACCACCCACCGGTTGTGGACAGCGGCGTCACCCGGTGCCTCCTCGGTCCCGTACACTTCTGGTGGCGATCCGGGTCACCGGGTCGACTTCGCACGCCCCGACATGGCGGCCGGCAACGGTCCCTGTCAGCGCCCCTCGGTCCTTCGTGGCACGGCGCGTCGCGGGCGTCAGGCGCGGGAGCCGTCCGGCATCCGCGGCACAACCGAGAAATTCGAGGAGATACGGCCATGGCCGTCGTCACGATGCGGGAGCTGCTGGAAAGCGGCGTCCACTTCGGTCACCAGACCCGTCGCTGGAACCCGAAGATGAAGCGCTTCATCTTCACCGAGCGCAACGGCATCTACATCATCGACCTGCTCCAGTCGCTGTCGTACATCGACCGCGCCTACGAGTTCGTCAAGGAGACCGTCGCCCACGGCGGCACGGTCATGTTCGTCGGCACGAAGAAGCAGGCGCAGGAGGCCATCGCCGAGCAGGCCACCCGCGTCGGCATGCCCTACGTCAACCAGCGCTGGCTGGGCGGCATGCTCACCAACTTCTCGACCGTCTACAAGCGTCTGCAGCGTCTCAAGGAGCTCGAGCAGATCGACTTCGAGGACGTCGCGGCCTCGGGTCTGACCAAGAAGGAGCTTCTCGTGCTCTCGCGCGAGAAGGCCAAGCTGGAGAAGACCCTCGGCGGTATCCGCGAGATGCAGAAGGTGCCCAGCGCCGTCTGGATCGTGGACACCAAGAAGGAGCACATCGCGGTCGGTGAGGCCCGGAAGCTCAACATCCCGGTCGTCGCCATCCTCGACACCAACTGCGACCCCGACGAGGTCGACTACAAGATCCCGGGCAACGACGACGCGATCCGCTCCGTCACCCTGCTCACCCGCGTGATCGCCGACGCGGTCGCCGAGGGTCTCATCTCCCGCTCCCGGGTCGCCACCGAGGGCAAGGGCGAGAAGGCCGCCGCCGAGCCGCTGGCCGAGTGGGAGCGCGACCTGCTCGAGGGTGAGAAGAAGGCCGACGAGGCCCCGGCCGCCGCCGAGGCCCCCGCCGCCACGGAGGCTCCCACCGCCGAGGCCACCGAGGCTCCCGCCGCCGAGGCCACCGAGGCGCCCGCCGCCGAGACGGCCGAGGCCCCGGCCGCCGAGGGCGAGCAGGCCTGATCGTTCGTGTGTACGGCGGGGGCGGCGACATGAAGTCCGCCCCCGCTGTTCACCCGTAGGTCAGCACCGCGTCCGCGGGCCACGGCTTCATGTGGACCGCGGACCGTGCGGAATCTCCGATCTCCGAAGACTTCGAGAAAGACTCACAGACTCATGGCGAACTACACCGCCGCCGACGTCAAGAAGCTCCGTGAGCTGACCGGCGCCGGCATGATGGACTGCAAGAAGGCGCTGGACGAGGCCGAGGGCAACGTCGACAAGGCCGTCGAGGCGCTCCGTATCAAGGGCCAGAAGGGCGTCGCCAAGCGCGAGGGCCGCTCCGCCGAGAACGGCGCCGTGGTCTCCATCATCGCCGACGACAACTCCTCCGGTGTCCTGGTCGAGCTGAAGTGCGAGACGGACTTCGTCGCCAAGGGTGACAAGTTCCAGGCCGCCGCCAACGCGATCGCCGAGCACGTCGCCAAGACCTCCCCGGCCGACCTGGAGGCGCTCCTCGCCTCCGAGATCGAGGCCGGCAAGACCGTCCAGGCGTTCGTGGACGAGGCCAACGCCAACCTCGGCGAGAAGATCGTCCTGGACCGCTTCGCGCAGTTCTCGGACGGTTACGTCACCGCCTACATGCACCGCACGATGCCCGACCTGCCCCCGCAGATCGGTGTCCTCGTCGAGCTCGACAAGCCCAACGCCGAGGTCGCCAAGGGTGTCGCCCAGCACATCGCCGCCTTCGCGCCGAAGTACCTCTCCCAGGAGGACGTCCCGGCCGAGGTCGTCGAGTCCGAGCGCCGCATCGCCGAGGAGACCACCCGCGCCGAGGGCAAGCCCGAGGCCGCGATCGCCAAGATCGTCGAGGGTCGCGTCAACGGCTTCTTCAAGGACGCCACGCTGCTCGGCCAGCCGTACGCGCTGGACAACAAGAAGTCGGTGCAGAAGGTCCTGGACGAGGCCGGTGTCACCCTGAAGCGCTTCACGCGCATCAAGGTCGGCATCTGAGTCCGTACCGCGATCGACGCGCGACCCACGGGGAAATCCCGATAAGGTCGACAGCAGTCGTCCGCGTACACCGCCACCCACAGGCACGTGGCGGACGGCAGCAGATCTGACGAGGAGGCCATTGCCGCGCATGGGAGCGAAAAGCGACCCCAACCGGCAGTGGCCTTCTTCGTATGTGCATCACGTAACAGAGGCGGGATCCCCATGACCACCAAGGCCCAGAAGAGCGACGACGGCAAAGTACGCGGCCGGTTTCTGCTGAAGCTGTCCGGAGAGGCATTCTCCGGCGGTGGCGGTCTGGGCGTGGACCCGGACGTGGTGCACAAGATCGCCCGCGAGATCGCCTCCGTCGTCCGCGACGGCGCCGAGATCGCGGTCGTCATCGGCGGCGGGAACTTCTTCCGCGGCGCCGAACTCCAGCAGCGCGGCATGGACCGCGCCCGCTCGGACTACATGGGCATGCTCGGCACCGTGATGAACTGCCTCGCCCTCCAGGACTTCCTGGAGAAGGAGGGCATCGACAGCCGGGTGCAGACCGCCATCACCATGGGGCAGGTCGCCGAGCCGTACATCCCGCTGCGCGCCGTGCGCCACCTGGAGAAGGGCCGCGTGGTCATCTTCGGCGCCGGTATGGGCATGCCGTACTTCTCCACCGACACCACCGCCGCCCAGCGCGCCCTGGAGATCGACGCCGAGGCGCTGCTCATGGGCAAGAACGGCGTGGACGGGGTCTACGACTCCGACCCCAAGCGCAACCCGGACGCCGTCAAGTTCGACTCCCTCGGCTACGGCGAGGTCATCACCCGCGACCTCAAGGTCGCCGACGCCACGGCCATCACCCTGTGCCGCGACAACAAGCTGCCGATCCTCGTGTTCGAGCTGCTCGCGGAGGGCAATATCGCCCGGGCCGTCAAGGGTGAGAAGATCGGCACGCTCGTGGGGGAGCAGGGCAGCCGGGACTGACCGGGCCGCCCCCGGGCCCCGGCCGGGGGATGGACAATGTCCTGCCGGTCGGGAACCGTGCAGGAAGAAGACGCGACGCAGCCGGCCGCCGCCCCGAAGAGGAACCGCAGCCGGGCCTTACTCAAGACACGCAGGAGCAAGTGGTGATCGAAGAGACCCTCCTCGAGGCCGAGGAGAAGATGGAGAAGGCCGTCGTGGTCGCCAAGGAGGACTTCGCCGCGATCCGCACCGGCCGTGCGCACCCGGCGATGTTCAACAAGATCGTGGCCGACTACTACGGTGCGCCGACGCCGATCAACCAGCTGGCCTCGTTCTCCGTGCCGGAACCGCGCATGGCGGTCGTGACCCCCTTCGACAAGAGCGCGCTGCGCAACATCGAGCAGGCGATCCGCGACTCCGACCTGGGCGTCAACCCCAGCAACGACGGCAACATCATCCGGGTGGTGTTCCCCGAGCTGACCGAGGAGCGCCGCCGCGACTACATCAAGGTCGCCAAGGGCAAGGGCGAGGACGCCAAGGTGTCCATCCGCTCCGTGCGCCGCAAGGCCAAGGACGCCATCGACAAGCTGATCAAGGACGGCGAGGTCGGCGAGGACGAGGGCCGCCGTGCGGAGAAGGAACTCGACGACACCACGGCGAAGTACGTCGCCCAGGTGGACGAGCTTCTCAAGCACAAGGAAGCGGAGCTGCTAGAGGTCTGATGAACGACTCCTCCTGGGGGGCGCCGCCACCGGCCGGCTACTGGGCGCCGTCCGACCAGGGATCTGACCAGGGGTATGTCCATGGGCATACCCCGGCGGGTCCCGCATACGATGCGCCTGAGGCGCAGCACACTCGCCCCATGCCCATCGTGCCCGACGTACCCGCCGCCTACGGCGGAGACCAGGATGACGACCGGGGGGCCGCTCGGCTGAGCGGCCCCTTGTTCGGCGACGACATGCAGCAGGCGCGGCCCTACGGGGCGGCGCCGCAGAACCCGAATCCGGAGCCCATGCCCGACGCCTCCCAGCCGGCGCCCGCCCCGCAGAAGAAGAGCGCGGGCCGGGACCTGAGCGCGGCCATAGGGGTCGGGGTCGGGCTCGGTGTGGTGATCGTCGCGTCCCTGTTCATCGTCAAGGCCGTGTTCGTCGGCGTCGTCGCGGTGGCCGTGGTCGTGGGCCTGTGGGAGCTGACCAGCCGGCTGCAGGAACGCAAGAGCATCAAGGCGCCCCTCGTCCCGCTGGCGGTCGGCGGGGCCGCGATGGTCGTCGCGGGGTATGTCCGGGGTGCCGAGGGCGCGTGGGTCGCCATGGCGCTCACGGCGCTGGCGGTGCTGGTCTGGCGCATGACCGAGCCGCCCGAGGGCTACCTCAGGGATGTCACGGCGGGCGTCTTCGCGGCCTTCTACGTGCCCTTCCTGGCGACGTTCGTCGCGATGATGCTGACGGCCGACGACGGCCCGTGGCGCGTCCTGACCTTCCTGCTGCTCACGGTGGTCAGCGACACCGGCGCGTACGCCGTCGGCTGGCGCTTCGGCAGTCACAAGCTCGCCCCCCGCATCAGCCCCGGCAAGACCCGTGAGGGCCTGCTCGGCGCGGTGCTGTTCGCCATGGTGGCGGGCGCGCTGTGCATGCAGTTCCTGATCGACGGCGGCGCCTGGTGGCAGGGCCTGCTGCTGGGCCTCGCGGTCGCGGTCAGCGCCACGCTGGGCGACCTCGGCGAGTCCATGATCAAGCGTGACCTGGGCATCAAGGACATGGGCACCCTGCTCCCCGGCCACGGCGGCATCATGGACCGCCTGGACTCACTGCTGCCGACGGCTCCGGTGGTGTGGCTGCTGATGGTGGTGTTCGTCGGCTCGGCCTGACCCTCCCGGGCACGGCACACGGCCCCCGTCCCGGGCAGGACGGGGGCCCTCGCACGCGAGGACCGGGCCGCGGAGTGGATCTGCGACACTGGTACGGCTATGCCTAAGCCCGGAGAACTCACTTTCGTCGCCCCCCGCGGAGCCAAGAAGCCGCCGCGGCATCTCGCCGATCTCACGCCCGCGGAGCGCAAGGACGCCGTGGCGGAGGCCGGGGAGAAGCCGTTTCGCGCCAAGCAGCTCTCGCAGCACTACTTCGCGCGGTACGCGCACGACCCGGAGCAGTGGACCGACATCCCCGCCGGGTCGCGGGACAAGCTCCGCGAGGCGCTGTTTCCCGAGCTGATGACCGTCGTACGGCATCTGTCGACCGACCAGGGCACCACCCGCAAGACGCTGTGGCGGCTGTTCGACGGGACGCTCGTGGAGTCGGTGCTGATGCGCTACCCGGACCGGGTGACGATGTGCATCAGCTCGCAGGCGGGGTGCGGGATGAACTGCCCGTTCTGCGCGACCGGGCAGGCGGGGCTCGACCGGAATCTGTCCACCGCCGAGATCGTCCACCAGATCGTGGACGGCATGCGGGCGCTCAGGGACGGGGAGGTGCCCGGCGGGCCCGCCCGGCTCTCCAACATCGTCTTCATGGGGATGGGCGAGCCGCTGGCCAACTACAAGCGGGTCGTCGGTGCCGTCCGCGCGCTGACCGACCCCGCGCCGGACGGGCTCGGGCTCTCGCAGCGCGGGATCACGGTGTCGACGGTCGGCCTCGTGCCGGCCATCCACCGGTTCGCCGACGAGGGCTTCAAGTGCCGGCTCGCCATCTCCCTGCACGCTCCCGACGACGAACTGCGCGACACCCTCGTCCCCGTGAACACGCGGTGGAAGGTGCGCGAGGTGCTCGACGCCGGATTCGAGTACGTCGAGAAGAGCGGGCGCCGGCTGTCCATCGAGTACGCGCTGATCCGGGACATCAACGACCAGGCCTGGCGCGGTGACCGGCTGGGGCGGCTGCTCAGGGGCAAGCCCGTGCACGTGAACCTGATTCCGCTCAACCCGACGCCGGGGTCCAAGTGGACCGCCTCCCGGCCCGAGGACGAGAAGGCCTTCGTCGAGGCGATCGGGGCCCACGGTGTGCCGGTGACGGTCCGGGACACCCGGGGGCAGGAGATCGACGGGGCCTGCGGTCAGCTCGCGGCCACCGAGCGGTAATCTGAGCCGGTACGTACATCTTCATATTCCGACAGGGGAGCGCCACAGCGCTGAGAGTGCGGCAACCGGGCCGCAGACCCTCTGAACCTTGCCCAGGTCATTCTGGGTAGGAAGTTCGGTCATCACTCAAGCTGTTGCGCCCTGCCCGGGAGCCGGCGGATCCCTCCGACGGTCCCGGACAGGGCCGCGTCTCTTCCTGGTCTGCCAGGAGGAATCTCAGTGAGCAACAACAAGTTCGTGGTCGCGGCCGTCGGCCTCGGTCTCGTCGCGCTGTCCGCGTGCGGGTCGGCCGGCGGCAAGGGGGCGGCCGACTCCAAGACCGTCACCCTGGTCAGCCACGACTCGTGGGCCGTCTCCAAGAACGTGCTCAAGGACTTCGAGAAGCGGTCCGGCTACCAGGTCAGGGTCCTGAAGGACGGAGACGCCGGACAGGCCGTCAACAAGGCGATCCTGACCAAGGACGACCCGCAGGGCGACGTCTTCTTCGGCGTCGACAACACCCTGCTCTCCCGCGCCCTCGACAACGGCCTCTTCCAGTCCTACCGGGCCAAGGACGCCGACCAGGTCCTGCCGCAGTACCGCGTCGACCAGGCCAGGCACCGGGTCACCCCCATCGACACCGGCGACATCTGCGTCAACTACGACAAGGCCTACTTCGACAAGCACCGGCTGACCCCGCCGCAGTCCTTCGACGACCTGGTCAAGCCGCAGTACAAGAACCTCCTCGTCACCGAGAACGCCGCCACCTCCTCGCCCGGCCTCGGCTTCCTGCTCGGCAGCGCCGCCCGGTACGGCGACGGGGGCTGGCAGGACTACTGGAAGAAGCTGAAGGCCAACGGCGTCAAGGTCGTCGACGGCTGGGAGCAGGCCTACGACCAGGAGTTCTCCGGCTCGGCCGGCGGCCGCAAGGCCAAGGGCGACCGGCCGCTCGTCGTGTCGTACGCCTCCTCGCCGCCCGCCGAGGTGATCTACGCCGACCCGAAGCCGACGACCGCGCCCACCGGGGTGTCGTACGGCACCTGCTTCCGGCAGACCGAGTACGCCGGGCTGCTCGCCGGCGCGCACAACACCAAGGGCGGCAAGGCGTTCATCGACTTCCTGCTGACCAGGGAGTTCCAGGACGACATGCCGCTGAACATGTACGTCTACCCGGTGCGGAAGGACGCCGAGGTGCCCGCGGAGTTCGTGAAGTACGGCCCGCAGGCCAAGGATCCCGAGACCATGGCCCCCGACCGGATCGCCGCCGGCCGTGACCAGTGGGTCAAGTCGTGGACCTCGCTCGTACTCAAGTGACGGCCCCTCGCGGGCGGACGGCGGGGAGGGCGGCGCGGCTCGCCCTGATGGCCGGACCCTTCGCGTTCTTCGCCGTCTTCTTCGCCTGGCCGGTCGCCGCGATCGTCGCCCGCGGGCTGAGGACCGACGGCGTGTGGCGGCTCGGACGGGTCGCCGACGTGCTCGGGCAGTCCGACATCCGGCACGTGCTGTGGTTCACCACCTGGCAGGCGCTCGCCTCCACCGCCCTCACCCTGCTCCTCGCGCTGCCCGCCGCCTACGTCTTCGCCCGTCTCGACTTCCCGGGCCGGCAGGTGCTGCGGGCCGTCGTCACGGTGCCGTTCGTGCTGCCGACGGTCGTCGTCGGTACGGCCTTCCTCGCCCTCGTCGGGCGCGGCGGACTCCTCGACGAACTGTGGGGGGTGCGGCTGGACACCACCGTGTGGGCGATCCTGCTGGCGCACGTCTTCTTCAACTACGCGGTCGTCGTACGGACGGTGGGCGGGCTGTGGGCGCAGCTGGATCCGCGTCAGGAGGACGCCGCCCGGATGCTCGGCGCCTCGCCCCTCGGGGCCTGGCGCCGGGTGACCCTGCCGGCGCTGGCGCCCGCCGTGGCCGCCGCAGCGCTGATGGTGTTCCTGTTCACCTTCACCTCCTTCGGGGTGGTGCAGATCCTGGGCGGCCCCACCTTCTCCACCCTCGAAGTGGAGATCTACCGGCAGACCTCGGAGATCTTCGACCTGTCCACGGCCGCCGTCCTCACCCTCGTGCAGTTCGTCGCGGTCGGCGCCGTCCTCGTCGTCCACGCCTGGACGGTACGGCGGCGGGAGTCCGCGCTGCGCCTGGTGGACGCCTCGGTGACCGCGCGCCGGCCGCGCGGGGCCGGACAGTGGGCGCTGCTCGCCGGCGTCCTCGCCACCGTCGCCCTCCTCCTCGTCCTGCCGCTCGCCGTGCTGGTGGGCCGCTCCCTCGACGCACCCGGCCTCCGCTACTACCGGGCGCTGACGAACGCCGACGGCGGCACCTTCCTGGTGGCACCCGTCACCGCCGTGTGGACCTCGCTGCAGTACGCGGTGGCCGCCACCGCCATCGCGGTGCTCGTCGGGGGGCTCGCCGCCGCCGCGCTGGCCCGCCGGGACGCGGGACGGCTGGTGCGGGGCTTCGACGCGCTGCTGATGCTGCCGCTGGGCGTGTCCGCGGTGACCGTCGGCTTCGGGTTCCTGATCGCCCTCGACAAGCCGCCGCTCGACCTGCGCCAGTCCTGGATCCTGGTGCCGCTCGCCCAGGCGCTGGTCGGCGCCCCCTTCGTCGTACGGACCATGCTGCCCGTGCTGCGGGCCGTCGACGGACGGCTCCGGGAGGCGGCGGCCGTGCTCGGGGCGTCGCCGTGGCGGGTGTGGCGGGAGGTGGACCTGCCGATGGTGCGGCGGGCGCTGCTGATCGCGGCCGGGTTCGCGTTCGCCGTCTCGCTCGGGGAGTTCGGGGCGACCGTGTTCATCGCGCGGCCCGACAACCCGACGCTGCCGGTGGCGGTGGCCCGTCTGCTGGCCCGGCCAGGCGACCTCAACTACGGCCAGGCGATGGCCCTTTCGACGATTCTGATGGTGGTGTGCGCGGTGGCCCTGCTGGTGCTGGAGCGGCTGCGCACCGACCGGACGGGGGAGTTCTGATGCTGCTGGGCCTGGAGCGGGCGACCGTACGGTTCGGTGGGCGTGCGGTGCTGGACGCCGTGGACCTGGAGGTCGCCGAGCACGAGGTGGTGTGCGTGCTCGGGCCCAGCGGCAGCGGCAAGTCGACGCTGCTGCGCGCGGTGGCGGGTCTGCAACCCCTCGACGGCGGGCGGGTGTTGCTCGACGGGTGCGACCAGGGGGGTGTCCCCGCGCACCGGCGCGGGGTCGGGCTGATGTTCCAGGACCATCAGCTCTTCCCGCAGCGGGACGTGGGCGCCAACGTGGCCTTCGGGCCGCGGGTGCGCGGGGTGCCGAAGGGGCAACGGGACGCCGAGGTCGGGGAGTTGCTGGAGCTGGTCGGGCTGCCGGGGGCCGCCCGGCGGGCCGTCGCCGGGCTGAGCGGCGGTGAACAGCAGCGGGTGGCCCTCGCCCGGGCGCTGGCGCCCCGGCCCCGGCTGCTGATGCTCGACGAGCCGCTCGGTCAGCTCGACCGCTCGCTCCGGGAGCGGCTGGTGGTCGAACTGAGGGAACTGTTCGGTAGGTTGGGCACGACCGTGCTCGCGGTGACGCACGACCAGGGCGAGGCGTTCGCGCTGGCCGACCGGGTGGTGGTGATGCGGGACGGGCGGATCGCGCAGTCCGGGACGCCCCTCGAGGTGTGGCAGCGGCCCGCCGACGAGTTCGTGGCCCGCTTCCTCGGCTTCGACAACGTGGTCCCGGCGACGGTCTCCGCGGAGGCGGCCGACACGGTGTGGGGGAAGCTACCGGTGCCCGAGGACGCGCCCCAGGGCAGCCGCACGCTCCTGGTCCGGCCGGCCGGCGTACGGCTGGTGCCGGCCGAGGAGGGCCTGGCGTGCACGGTGACCGCCCGTACCTTCAAGGGCACCCATGTGACGGTGTGCCTCCAGCCGCGGGAGGGTCCCCCGCTGGAGGCGGCCTGCGCACTGCGCGCGGCTCCGGAGGTCGGTGCCGAGGTCGGCGTGCGGTTCGACGCGGCCGAGATCGCGGTACTGGGCTGACCCGACCGCCCCGGCCCCACGTCTCACGCGCACACCTCGGCCGCCCTCCGCAGCACCGGGGGCCGCTCGTCGCGGACAGGCCGCGGCCCACCCCCGGAGCAGGGGCGGGCCGCGGTGAGCTGGTGGACCGGAAGGTCAGCGGCTGCCGTTCGAGCCTCGGCGGCGCATGCCGAAGAACACCGCGCCGCCGCCGACGACGACGAGGGCGCCCGCGATGCCGGCGATCAGGGGCGTGTTGGAGTTGGCACCGGTCTCGGCGAGGTTCGAGTCACCGGCCGCCGGGGAGGGCGCGTTGCTCGCCGTCCCGGCCGGGGCCGTGCTGCTGCTCTCCGAGGCCGAGGGAGTGGGGCTCGCCGACTGGGCGGGGGTGGAGGCGGACGCCGACGGCGACGGGGTGGCCGACGGGGTCGGGGAGGCGCTGTCCGCGGCCGTGCAGGCGGTGGACGGCGTCGTCAGGTTCTGCTTGATGTCCGCGTCGACGAGATTGCCGGCCTTGACGTGGATGCGGTAGGTCGCGCTGGGCTTCCAGTCCTCGGCGAAGTCGATGGTGACGCCCGTGACGGAGCCCTTGACCTCCGTCGGCTTGCCGACCCGCTGGACGTCGGCGCCGTTGTTCTCCAGGAACACGGTGACGACGGCCGGGGTACCGGAGGCGTCGACGTCGGTGACGGAGATGACTCCCTTGGTGCCGACGCACTTGGCTTCGGCGGAGAACTCGGAGATGTCGCACGCGAGCGCGGTGCTGGACAGACCGAGCGCCAGCGCGGCGGAAGCGGAGGCGACACCCAGGACGCGCACGGAGCGGCGTGCGCTGCGACGGGTTATGGACACGTTTGTCCTTTACAGAGTGCAACTGCGGGGGGCTGAGAGGGAGGTGAGGCGACGACGGTGTGCGGCCCCACCAACCCCAGGAGGCTTCACAGGTCTATAAGCGCTTCGTAAGAAGTGTCAACGCATATGCGGTCCACGGGTGTTGACTTTGCTCGCTTATTAACAGGCGAGACGTTTCAGCAATGTCCCGGTCCGCTCAATCCGGCCCAGCACGGCCATTCCGTCATACGAAGGGAGTTGAGAAGGGGTCAGCCGCTCAGGGGCAGCGCGGCCAGGCCGGCGACCACCAGGGTGAGGGGACCGAACAGGGCCAGCAGGGCGCCCACGCGCAGGGCCGTGGCAGCACGGAGCATCGTGGTGGGGGCGCCCAGCCGGAGCAGGACGGCGTTCGTCTCGGCGCGGCACTGCCGGGTCTCCACGGCCGCCGTGAACAGGGTCGCCACGGCGCAGCCGGTGACCTGGAGCGCGCCGAGGGTGGTGAGCGGGCCGAAGGCCGGGGCGCCGCCGCGGTACAGCGCGGACATGGCGTACCCGCCGGAGGCGACCGCGCAGACCACGCCCAACGGGCGGCCGAGGCGGGTGGCTTCCGCCATCAGCACCCGGCCGGCCAGGAGCCGTAGCACGCCGGGACGGACGGACTGGAGCAGCCGGCCGCACAGGTGGGTGAGTCCGGGCGCGGCGAGGATCAGGCCGAGCGCGGTGACCGCCCAGCCGATCAGTACGGCGGCGGCCCCGACGGGGAGAGGGGTGTGCGTGGGGCGGGCGATGAGGTGGGACGCGGAACGGCTGGCGTAGGCCTCCACGGCCAGGCCCGCGGTGAGTACGGCGACGCCCCAGGGGAGGCCGAGTGCCACGCGGCTCGGCAGGGGGTCGGGGAGGGCCTCGGACCAGCCCGCGTCCGGTGTCCCGGTTCCCGTCTCGTGGGCGGTGTCGCCGTCCGGTGCCGTTGCCGTGCCGTCCCGGCGGGGGACGGTCGGCGACTCGGCGCTGTCACTGCCCGAGGCTCGGGTGCGCAGCAGACGCGCGCCGAACCTGCCGTACGCCCCGAAGGTCTCCCTCGTGGCCGTGCGGCCGTACGCCCCGAAGCGGCCGGGGGCGCGGCCCGGGTCAGGCGGGGTGCGGCGGGGCTGGCGGGGGCGCAGGGTCACGGCGACCGCGAGGGCCGCGGCCGCCGGGACCACCGCGAGCAGCGTCAGCGTGGCCGGCAGGGGGAGCGGCAGGCCGGCCGCCAGGAACGGGGCGGCGGCGCCGTGGAAGGGCGTGCCGGTGATGTCGCCGCGCAGGTGGAGGAAGGCGAGCAGGGCCAGCGCCGAGCCCAGGGCGCAGGACAGGGCCGTGGTCCCCGCCGAGACCGCCATCAGGCGGGCCGGTCCCAGGCCCACGGCGGACAGGCCGGGGCGCGGCCGGGTGCCGGGATCCGTGCGGGCGACCGCGACCGCGAAGTACACCGTGGCGGCCAGCGGGATCGCGCACCAGCCCAGGCGGAGTACGGCGCCGCCGGGGGTCTCGGGGTGGCCGAGCGCGTAGCCGAGGGCGCCGAGCAGGAGGAAGGCGGTGGCGGCCGACGCCGACGCCACCAGCAGGCGGCGCAGTTGGACGGCGGGGCGGCCGGAGCGGGTCAGGCGGAGAGCGAGCACGCGGCCCGGCCTTCCGCCTCCGGGGCCGGCGGCAGGTGCACCGTTCTGACGCACCGCCCGTCCAGCAGGGTCACCGTGCGGTCGGCGAGGGCCGCGGTGGCGGCGTCATGGGCGGACATGACGACGGTGATGCCGTGCGAGCGGGCCGCCGAGGTGAGGGTGCGCAGCACCTGGATGCGGTCCGCGCGGTGCAGCGGGGCGGTCGGCTCGTCCGCGAACAGGACGGTGGGCGCGGGGGCGAGGGCTCGGGCGATCGAGACGCGCTGGCGTTCGGCCTGCTTCAACTGGTGCGGGCGGTCGCGGGACTTGTCGCCGACGTCCAGGCGCTCCAGCCACTCCAGGGCGGTCACCTTGGCCCGACGGCGGCCGGTGCCGCGCAGCATCAGCGGGAGGGCCGCGTTCTCCCAGGCGTTCAGCTCGGGCACGAGCATCGGGGCGGGGTCGATCCAGCCGAAGCGGTCCCGGCGCAGCCGTTCCCGCAGGAGGGGGTCCATCTTGTGGACGGGCGCGCTGTTGAACCAGACCTCGCCGCCCTGCGCCGGAAGCAGACCGGACAGACACCGCAGCAGGGTGGTCTTGCCGCTGCCGCGCGGGCCGTTGACGGCGAGGATCTCGCCCTCGCGCACACTGAGCGAGACACCGGCGAGCGCGGGGGAGCCGTCCTGGTACCTGAAGTGCAGGGCGCGTGCCCACAGCACGTCGTTGTCCGGCGGGGCCTCCATGGGCGTACACCTCGGTTCTGATCCGTTTCCCGTGCCTGTTCATCCCTCGTCCGGGGGAACGAACGCTCGGCCGATCGGTCACTGGCACGCTAGGCAGGTCCCGGCGGGCGGCCGGACAGCACACGGCCCCGGGCCGCCGTTCTCACTCGAACGGACGGCACCGGGGCCCGTGTTGGTCGGCCGGCCGGAGGAAACGGGCCGATCAGAGCTTCGTCCACGCCTCCGTGAGCGTCGCGCGCAGGATCTGCTCGATCTCGTCGAAGGTCCTCTGGTCGGAGATCAGCGGCGGGGCGAGCTGGATCACCGGGTCGCCGCGGTCGTCGGCCCGGCAGTACAGGCCGTTGTCGAACAGGGCCTTGGAGAGGAAGCCGTACAGGACGCGCTCGGTCTCCTCCTCGTCGAAGGACTCCTTGGTGTGCTTGTCCTTGACCAGCTCGATGCCGTAGAAGAAGCCGTTGCCGCGGACGTCGCCGACGATCGGCAGGTCGTGCAGCTTCTGCAGGGTCGACAGGAACGCGCCCTCGTTGTCGAGCACGTGCTGGTTGAGGTTCTCGCGCTCGAACAGGTCGAGGTTGGCGAGGCCCACGGCGGCCGAGACCGGGTGGCCGCCGAAGGTGTAGCCGTGCAGGAAGGTGTTGTCGCCCTTGTAGAACGGCTCGGCGAGCTTGTCGGAGATGATGCAGGCGCCGATCGGGGAGTAACCCGAGGTCATGCCCTTGGCGCAGGTGATCATGTCCGGGACGTAGCCGAACTTGTCGCAGGCGAACATGGTGCCGAGGCGGCCGAAGGCGCAGATGACCTCGTCGGAGACGAGCAGGACGTCGTACTGGTCGCAGATCTCGCGCACCCGCTGGAAGTAGCCGGGCGGGGGCGGGAAGCAGCCGCCCGCGTTCTGCACCGGCTCCAGGAAGACCGCGGCGACCGTGTCCGGGCCCTCGAAGAGGATCTGCTGCTCGATCTGGTCGGCGGCCCAGCGGCCGAAGGCCTCGGGGTCGTCGCCGAAGAGCGGCGCGCGGTAGATGTTGGTGTTGGGGACCTTGTGGGCGCCCGGCACGAGGGGCTCGAAGGGGGCCTTCAGGGCGGGCAGGCCGGTGATGGACAGGGCGCCCTGCGGGGTGCCGTGGTAGGCGACCGCACGGGAGATGACCTTGTACTTGGTGGGCTTGCCCTTGAGCTTGAAGTACTGCTTGGCCAGCTTCCAGGCGGTCTCGACGGCCTCGCCGCCGCCGGTGGTGAAGAAGACCTTGTTCAGGTCGCCCGGGGCGTAGTCGGCCAGGCGCTCGGCCAGTTCCACGGCCTTGGGGTGGGCGTAGGACCACACCGGGAAGAACGCCAGCTCCTGGGCCTGCTTGAACGCGGTCTCGGCGAGTTCCGTGCGGCCGTGCCCGGCCTGGACCACGAACAGACCGGCGAGACCGTCCAGGTAGCGCTTGCCCTTGTCGTCGTAGATGTAGGTGCCCTCGCCCCGGACGATGGTCGGGACGGGGGAGTTCTCGTACGAGGACATGCGGGTGAAGTGCATCCACAGGTGGTCGTACGCGGTACGGCTGAGGTCCTTCTGGCTCACGGTTATCGGGTTCCCCACATGTAGGTCTGCTTCTTGAGCTTGAGGTAGACGAAGCTCTCGGTGGAGCGCACACCCGGCAGGGCCCGGATGCGTTTGTTGATGACGTCCAGCAGGTGGTCGTCGTCCTCGCAGACGATCTCGGCGAGGATGTCGAACGAGCCCGCGGTCATCACCACGTACTCGACCTCCGACATGGCGGTCAGCGCCTCCGCGATCGACTCGACATCGCCCTCGACGTTGATCCCGACCATCGCCTGCCTGCGGAAGCCCACGGTGAGCGGGTCCGTGACGGCGACGATCTGCATCACGCCCTGGTCCAGCAGCTTCTGGACGCGCTGGCGCACGGCCGCCTCGGACAGCCCGACGGCCTTGCCGATCGCGGCGTACGGACGGCGGCCGTCCTCCTGGAGCTGCTGGATGATGGCGAGGGAGACGGCATCCAGCTGCGGGGTGCCGTTCCTGATCTCGCGGGACTCGCGGGCGGAGTCCCTCTGGTCTGCGCTTCGACTGGCCACGGCCTCACTGTGCACGACGTCTCGACAGTTCCGCAAGCCTTCACCGATGAAATTCGTTGTCTACGGCGCCGAAGCCTGCGGATTTCGCAGAAGTAGCGGGATCGGGGGTGTTGAAAACGTGGGCACTCCGATTAGTGTGGGTGTCTCAGTCAATGGACACCCGAACTTGGAGGGCCGGCAGTGAGCACCGAGCTGCGTCGTCTGCGCAACCACATCGACGGTGAGTTCCGGGACGCCGCCGACGGACGGACCACCGAGGTGGTCAACCCCGCGACGGGCGAGGCGTACGCGACCGCGCCGCTGTCGGGACCGGCGGACGTGGACGCCGCCATGGCGGCCGCCGCCCGCGCCTTCCCCGGGTGGCGCGACACGACCCCGGCCGAGCGGCAGAAGGCCCTTCTGAAGATCGCGGACGCCTTCGAGGAGCGCGCCGAGGAGCTGATCGCGGCCGAAGTGGAGAACACGGGCAAGCCGGTCGGGCTGACCCGCTCCGAGGAGATCCCGCCGATGGTCGACCAGATCCGCTTCTTCGCGGGTGCGGCGCGGATGCTGGAGGGCCGCGCGGCCGCCGAGTACATGGACGGGATGACCTCGATCGTCCGCCGTGAGCCGGTCGGTGTCTGCGCGCAGGTCGCGCCGTGGAACTACCCGATGATGATGGCCGTGTGGAAGTTCGCCCCGGCGATCGCGGCGGGCAACACGGTCGTGCTGAAGCCCTCCGACACGACCCCAGCGTCCACGGTCCTGATGGCCGACATCATCGGCTCGATCCTGCCGAAGGGCGTCTTCAACGTCGTCTGCGGCGACCGCGACACCGGCCGCCTGATGGTCGAGCACCCGACCCCGGCGATGGCCTCCATCACCGGCTCGGTCCGGGCCGGCATGTCGGTGGCCGAGTCCGCGTCCAAGGACCTCAAGCGCGTCCACCTGGAGCTGGGCGGCAAGGCGCCGGTCGTGGTCTTCGAGGACACCGACATCGCCAAGGCCGTCGAGGACATCTCGGTGGCCGGATTCTTCAACGCGGGCCAGGACTGTACGGCGGCCACGCGCGTGCTGGTGCAGGAGGGCATCCACGACGAGTTCGTGGCGGCACTCGCGAAGGCGGCCGCCGAGACGAAGACCGGCCTGCCGGACGACGAGGACGTCCTGTTCGGCCCGCTGAACAACCCGAACCAGCTCAAGCAGGTCGCCGGATTCATCGAGCGGCTGCCCGCCCACGCCAAGGTCGAGACCGGTGGCCAGCAGGTCGGGGACAAGGGCTACTTCTACGCCCCGACCGTCGTCTCCGGCCTGAAGCAGGACGACGAGATCATCCAGAACGAGGTCTTCGGTCCGGTCATCACCGTCCAGTCCTTCGCCGACGAGGACCAGGCCGTCGAGTGGGCCAACGGCGTCGAGTACGCCCTGGCCTCCTCGGTGTGGACCAAGGACCACTCGCGCGCCATGCGCATGTCCAAGAAGCTCGACTTCGGCTGCGTGTGGATCAACACCCACATCCCGCTGGTCGCCGAGATGCCGCACGGCGGCTTCAAGAAGTCCGGCTACGGCAAGGACCTGTCGGGGTACGGCTTCGACGACTACACGCGGATCAAGCACGTGATGACGTCCCTGGACGGCTGACGCGCACACGGGGCCCGGGGCCCGGACGGACGACCGGCAGGGCGCCGGTTCCGTCCGGGCCCGCTCGGCACGGTGTTGATTGTGCGTTCACCGGGCGGCACGGCATCCTGCCGGGATGCCCCGGACCTCGCCCGAGCCACCCTCGCCCGTGCCACCCTCGCTCAAGTCGCCCTCGCCCTCCCGTCGTTCCCTGCTGCGCGCGCTCGGGCCGGCCGTCGCGCTCGGCGCCGTCGGCGTCCTCGGCGGATGCGGGGTGCCCGCCGCGTACGTCCGGCCGAGGGACCGCTCGGTCGCCGACCTGTCCGCCCGCGACCGCGCGCTGACCTGGGCGAACTGGCCGCTGTACATCGACACCGACGACCACGACCCGAACCGGCGGCCCACGCTGGAGGCCTTCGGGAAGCGCACGGGCCTGTCGGTCGACTACGTCGAGGAGATCAACGACAACGACGAGTTCTTCGGCAAGATCAGCCCGGCTCTGATGAACCATCAGCCGACCGGCCGGGACCTGATCGTCATCAGCGACTGGATGTGCGCGCGGTTCGTACGGCTGGGCTGGGTGCAGGAGATGGACCGCGCCCGGCAGCCGAACGTGTCGGAGCACCTGGACCCGCTGCTCCGCTCGCCCGCCTTCGACCCGGGCCGCAGGTACACGGTGCCCTGGCAGTCGGGCATCACCGGCATCGCCTACAACCGCCGCGCGCTGGGCCGCGAGCTCCGGCACGTCGGGGAGCTGTGGGCGAGCGACCTCAAGGGCCGGGTGACCCTGCTCTCCGGCCTGGACGAGGCGTTCGCGCTGCTCATGCAGGGCAACGGCGTGGACATCACCCGGTGGACGGCCGGGGACTTCCACACCGTCTGCGACCAGGTGGAGAAGGAGGTCCACCGGGGCCAGATACGCCGCTTCACCGGCAACGACTACACCAAGGACCTGGTCAGCGGGGACGTGCTGGCCTGTCAGGCGTACTCGGGCGACGTCATCCAGCTCCAGGCCGACAACCCCGACATCCGCTTCCTCGTCCCCGAGGAGGGTGCCGAGCTGTGGTCGGACTCCCTGATGATCCCCGACCGGGCGCGGCACAAGGCCAACGCGGAACGGCTGATCGACTACTACTACGACCCGCATGTCGCCGCCCAGCTGGCCGCCTGGGTCAACTACGTCTGCCCGGTCCCGGCGGCGAGGGAGGTACTGGCCGCGTCCCCGGACAAGGACACGGCCGCCCTCGCGGACAACCCGCTGATCTTCCCCGACGCGGCACTGCGCGGGCGGCTCGCCATCGCGCGGGACATCACGTCGGCGGAGCGGGTGGAGTTCGCCAAGCGGTGGAACCGGATCGTGGGGCTGTAGGACCGGTCCGCTGCTGCACATGGCCGACGCCGGTGTCGTCAACGCCACCGGTCATGCCGCCCCGGACGCCCGGCGACGCGTCGTCGCCCTAGTCGTCCGGTCCTTCGAGGCTGACTGACCTCTCAGCGTGCCGCCGAGGGCTGCGCCGAGGGCTGTGCCGAGGGCCGGGTGAGGTTCTCGGGCCGCAGGATCGTCTCCAGTTGATCGGTGGTGAGCAGGCCCGCTTCGGCGGCGAGGTCCTTGACCGGACGGCCGGTGGCCAGGGCCTGGCGGGCGAGGGTGGTGCTGGCCGCGTAACCGATGTACGGGGCGAGCGCGGTCACCAGGCCGATGGAGCGGTGGACCGTGTCGCGCAGGTGTGCGCGGTTGGCGGTGATGCCCGGGACGCAGCGGGTGGCGAGGGTGTCGCAGGCGGCGCGCAGATGGGTCAGGGAGCGCAGCAGGCTGTAGGCGATGACGGGTTCGAAGGCGTTGAGCTGGAGCTGTCCGGCCTCCGCGGCCATGGTGACGGTCAGGTCGTTGCCGATCACCTCGAAGGCGACCTGGTTGACGAGCTCGGGGATCACCGGATTGACCTTGCCGGGCATGATCGACGAACCCGCCTGCACCGGCGGCAGATTGATCTCGCCGAGTCCCGCGGTGGGGCCGGAGGAGGTGAGGCGCAGGTCGTTGCAGGTCTTGGAGAGCTTCACGGCCACGCGCTTGAGGACGCCGGAGAGCTGGACGAACGCCCCGCAGTCCTGAGTGGCCTCGATGAGGTCGCCCGCGGGCCGGACGGGTTCACCGCTGATCTCGGCGAGGTGGGCGCAGGCCGGCTCCGCGTAGCGGGGATGGCCGTTGATGCCGGTGCCGATGGCGGTGCCGCCGAGGTTGGACTCCAGCAGGAGGGCGGCGGCCTCGGCGAGGCGCCGGCGGTCCTCCTCGATCATGACGGCGTAGGTGGTGAACTCCTGGCCCAGTGTCATGGGGACGGCGTCCTGGAGCTGGGTACGGCCCATCTTCAGCACGTCGCCGAACTCCGCCGCCTTCTCGGTGAAGGCCGCGGCCAGCGCCTCGAGTGAGTCGCCGAGCCGGCGCAGCGAGGCGACCAGGGCCAGGCGTACGGCGGTCGGGTAGACGTCGTTGGTGCTCTGGCCGAGGTTGACGTGGTCGAGCGGGTGGATCACCTCGTAGCGACCGCGCGGGTGGCCGAGGATCTCCAGGGCGCGGTTGGCGATGACCTCGTTGGCGTTCATGTTGGTGGAGGTGCCGGCCCCGCCCTGCACGGGGTCGACGACGAACTGCTCGTGCAGCCGTCCGGCCCCGATCTCCTGGCACGCCTCGATGATCGCCCCGGCGATGCCGGGCGGCAGCAGTCCGAGGTCGCGGTTGGTCCGCGCGGCCGCCTGTTTGACCGCGGCCAGTGCGGTGATCAGGTCCGGGAACTGGGCGATGGTCGAGCCGGTGATCGCGAAGTTCTCCACGGCCCGCACGGTGTGCACTCCGTAGTAGGCGTCCGCCGGGACCTCCTTGTCGCCCACCAGGTCGTGCTCCGTGCGTGTGCTCTGCGCCATCCGATGCTCCTCGCCTCGCGGACCCCTTGACAGGCCACCGCTTCCGGGCCCAGTGTTACCCGCCAACACGCAGAACGCAATATATTGCATGTTCGAGGAGCCTCCCATGAGCACCGCTCACCCCCTCCCCACCAGCGCGAACACCCCACCGACCCGGCCCTCGGGCTTCTTGCGGCGATGTCTGCGGATACCGATCGGCGTCCAGTCGGTCATCGCCGTGGGTCTCGGAGCCCTCGTCGGGTCCCTCGCCCCGTCCGCGGGCGAGCAGATGAAGATCCTCGGGGACGTGTTCCTGAACCTCGTGCAGGTCGTCGTCCTGCCCCTGGTCTTCCCGCTCATCGTGCTGGGCATCGCCCGCATGGAGTCGGTCAAGAAGGTCGGCCGGATCGCCGGCAAGGCCATCCTCTACTTCGAGCTGGTCACCACGGTCGTCCTGTTGATCGCGGTCGGACTGGCCAAGTTCACGGGCATCGGCAAGGGCGCCCCCGTCCACTCGGCCGACGCCAAGGACCTGGCCGGCCTGAGCAAGGGCATCGACTTCCACGAGCTGGCCCTGAACGCCGTACCGAAGAACATCTTCGCCGCGTTCGGCGAGGGCGACCTGCTCGGGGCGATCGTCTTCGCCCTTCTCGTCGGCGTCGCCATGGCCGCGATCGGCGAGAAGTCCGACCCCTTCGCCGCCGTCCTGGAGTCCGTCGCGGCGGTGATGTTCAAGGTCGTCGGCTACGTCATCCGCGTCGCGCCGCTCGGCGTGCTGGGCTTCATCTCCTACGACGTCGCCCACTACGGCTTCGGCAATCTGCGCAGCCTGGTGGGTTTCATCACCGTCGTCTACGCGGGCCTGGCCATCGTGCTCGGTGTGCTCTTCCCGCTCATCGCGGCGCTCTACCGCATCCGCTACGTCGAACTGCTGAAGGCGATCGGCGGGCTGGCCGGGATCGCCTTCGTCACCCGCAGCTCCGAGTCCGTGCTGGCGCCGCTCATGGCCAAGCTGGAGGACTTCGGTGTCAGCCGGTCGACGACCTCCTTCGTCGTCCCCCTCGGCTACTCCTTCAACACCGACGGCTCCGTCCTCTACCAGGCCGCCGCCCTGGTCTTCCTGGCCAACGCCTACGGCGCGGACACGTCCCTGCCGGCCCTGCTGCTCATGGTGGGCGTGCTGGTGATCCTCTCCAAGGGCATGGCCGGTGTCGCCTCCGCCTCGATCGTCGTCCTCATCGCCGCCGGCAACTCCCTCGGCCTGCCCGCCGAGGGCATCGCCCTGCTGCTCGGCGTGGACTTCATCGTCGACATGGCCCGCACCGGTGTGAACGTGATCGGCAACTCGCTCGCCGCCGCCGTCGTCGACAGCTCCGAGAAGCGGCGCGAAGCGAAGTACGGCACCGGCGAGACGTCCCCGGCCGGCGCCGCCGCCCTCCGGAAGGAGCCCGTACGGTGACCACCCCCACCCCCGAGATCATCGGCATCCTCGGCGGTATGGGCCCCGCGGCCACCGCCGACTTCTACGCCAAGCTGGTCGCGCTCACCCCCGGCACCAGCGACCAGGACCACCTCCGTACGGTCATCTGGTCCGACCCCACCGTCCCGGACCGCACCGAGGCCCTGCTGGGCGACGGCCCGGACCCCACGCCCTGGCTCCTCGACGGCAGCCGCGTCCTGCGGGAGGCCGGCGCCACGGTCATCGCCATCCCCTGCAACACCGCCCACGCCTTCGTCCCGCGCATCGTCGACCACGTCGGCCTGCCCATCGTCCACATGATCGGCGAGGTCGCCGGGCACCTCGCCACGCTGCGCCCGCGCATCCGTACCGCCGGACTGCTCGCCACCAGCGGCACCGTCCGTGCCGGCCTCTACCAGGAGTGGCTGGACCGGGCCGGGATCCGCCTCGTGCTCCCCGACGCCGCGAGCCAGGACGACGAGGTCATGACCGCCATCCACGCGGTGAAGGCGGGTACCCGCGACGACACGACGACCGCGCTCCTGTCCCGCGCCGCACGGCGCCTGGCCGAACGGGGTGCCCAGGCGGTGATCGCCGGCTGCACCGAGATTCCCCTCGGTCTGCCGGCCGACTCCCTGGACGTCCCCCTCGTCGACCCGGCGCTGGTCCTGGCCCGGGCGCTCGTCCGCCGGGCCAGGGGCGGGCAGACAGCCGCGTAGGCAGTGCGAAGGCAAGAGCGAAGACAGGCGCGAAGACAGGCGCGAAGACAGGCGCGAAGGGCGATGTACTGTACGCGATATGTCACTCGACAGCCCTGTCTCCCGCCGCCTCCTCAGTGACGAGGTCTTCGACCGCCTGCGTGACTCGATCGTGCGCGGCGAACTCGTCCCCGGCGAGAAGGTCAAGGACGGTGAACTCGCCGAGCGCCTCGGTCTCAGCCGCACCCCGGTGCGCGAGGCGCTCGCCCGCCTGACCGAAATCGGCCTGGTCGAGTCAAAACCGGGTGTCTACACCCGGATCACCACCCTCAACCGCCGGGACGTCGAGAAGACCCTCGCCGTCCTGCGCTCCCTCGACCAACTCGCCGTCGAGACGGCCGTGCCGGTCCTGACCGAGCAGGACCTGGGCCGCATGCGCGAGGCCAACCGCGACTTCGAACGGGCCGTCGCCGCCAACGACACCACGGCCGCGCTCGCCGCCGACGACCGCTTCCACGCCGTCCCGCTCACCGCGGCGGACAACCCCGTGCTCAGCCGGATCGTCGAGCAGCTCCACCCGCAGATCCACCGCATCCTCTACCGCAAGTTCTCCACGCTCCTCGGCGGCCGCAACACCATCGAACACCACGACCAGCTCGTCGACGTCTGCGCCGGCGGTGACGCCCGTGCCGCGGCCGAACTCTCCGGGCACCACTGGTCGGAACTCGGGGGACACATCAGCCGGCTCTTCGACACCAACCAGTTCGCCGAGACGGCCACCGGTTAGCCCGCCCGCCCCCCGCGCCGCCCGTCACTTCAGTCCGCTCAGCATGACGCCCCGGATGTAGTGCTTCTGCAGCAGCAGGAAGAGGACCAGGACCGGGAGGATGCTCAGGACGAGGCCGGCCATGACGACGGGCATCGTACGGGTCGGGTCGACGTAGTCCTGCAGGAGCTGGATGCCCACGGGCAGGGTCATCACGTGCGGGTCGGCGGTCGAGACGAGCAGCGCCCAGATGTACTCGTTCCAGGCGTCGACGAAGGTCAGCAGCCCGAGCGTCACCAGGACCGGCTTGGTCTGCGGCACCACGATCCGCCACCACACGGCGAACTCGCCGGCCCCGTCGATCCGCGCGGCCTCCAGGACCTCGTCCGGGATGGAGATCATGAACTGGCGGGTCAGGAAGATCCCGAAGCCGTTGACGAGGAACGGCATCGCGAGCGCCACGATGCTGACGGTCAGCCCCGCGCCACCCCGCCCGAACAGGTCGTTGCCGCCCGCCAGCGGCCAGTGCACCAGGATCAGGAAGTGCGGGACGAAGAAGAGGAACGGCGGGAACATCATCGTCGACAGCACCAGGCGGAAGACGAAGTCGCGCCCGGGGAAGCGGAGTTTGGCGAGCGCGTAGCCGGCGAGCGACGAGGTGAGCAGCACCGATCCGGTGATCAGGGCGGTAGCGGTCACGCTGTTGCGGAAGAGGACCGGCAGATCGAGTTGGCGGACCGCCGACCGGTAGTTGGACAGGTCGAACGCCCTGGGCAGGAACCGGTACGGCAGCGTGCCGGCCTCACCGGGCCCCTTGAAGGACGTCATCACCATGTCGAGGAACGGCACCACGGTGAGCACAGCGCCGGTCACCACGACCAGGTACGACAGCCAAGGGAAACGGCGGCGGTTCACGCGTCCTCCCCGCCGCGCCGGAAGAACCACAGCTGTCCCAGGGTGACCAGGAGGACCACCAGGAACAGCACGAAGGCGGCGGCGCTCGCGGTGCCCCAGTCGCCGTACGAGAAGGCCTGCCGGTACATCTCCAGCGCGGCCACATCGGTCGCGTCACCCGGGCCGCCCCTGGTCATCACGATGATCAGCGCGAACGACTGCAATCCGGTGAGGAACTGGGTGACGCACACGAACAGCAGGGACGGTCGCAGCAGCGGCAGGGTGATCTTCCAGAAGACGGTGGCGGCCCCGGCGCCGTCGAGCGCGGCGGCCTCGTAGTACGACTGCGGGATCGACTTCAGTCCGGCGGTCAGGACGAGGATCGCCGTGCCGACCGAGGCCCAGGCCTGGACGACCACGACCGAGGGCAGCGCGGTGTCCGGGTCCTGGAGGAACGCCACCGAGCCGAGCCCGAGGGCGTTGAGGACGCCGTTGACCAGGCCGCCGGGCTCGTACATGTACTTCCACACGTTGCCGACGGCGACGACGGTCGTGACGATCGGCAGGAAGTACAGGGTGCGCCACAGCCCCTGGAACCGCAGGTGGTCGATGCAGGTGGCGACGAGCACGGAGCCGGCCAGCGCGAGGGCCACGGTGCCGAGGGCGAACAGCAGTGTGTTGGTCAGGATCGGCGTCAGGAACGTCGATCCGTCCGTGAGGAGGCCGGTGAAGTTGTCCAGGCCGGCCGGCTCGATGCCGCCGAGGTCGAACCCGGCCCAGCGGGACATCGACAGCAGCAGCGCGAAACCGAGCGGCAGCAGCAGGAAGACGGCGAAGAACAGCAGGGTCGGCGCCAGGAAGAGGTAGGCGACGAGCACCTGGCGGCGCCGGGCCCGGCCACGGCCGTCGACGGCGGGCGCGGTGGGTCTCGGGCTGTGCGCCGCCCGCTCGGCCGCCTGGGTCGCCACGGCGTTCACCATGAGCGCGACACCTCCTGATCGACCTGGCGGCGGGTGCTGCGCAGGGCCTCCTCGACCGATTGCTGACCGGTCCACAACGCCTCGATGTTCTTGCGCAGCAGCGACTTGGCCTGCTGCGCGCCCGGGGCGTTCGGCTCCGGCACCGCGTAGGCCAGCGCGTCCAGGAAGGGGCGCAGGTTCGGATCGGCGCCCGCGCCGAGGAGCGTGCGCATGTCGTCGGCGCGGCCGGTCATGGAGCCGACCGACACCTGCAGCCGGCTCATCCTGGTCGCGGCCATGCCGTTTCCGGCGCCCTTCCCTGCTTCCTTCCCGGTGCTCGTGCCGCTCACCTTCGCGGAGTTGAGCCAGCGCAGGAACTCCCAGGCCTCGCGCGGGTGCGGGCAGGCGGTGTTGACCCCGAGCAGGAAACCGGTGGAGAGGGTGGCGCGCTCGTCGCCCGCCCCGGGCACGGGCAGCGGCGCGACGCCGACATCGCGGTAGCCCCTGCCCATCAGGGCCTTCAGGTTCCCGGTCCACCAGCCGGCGCCGACCACCATCGCCACCTGCCCGGACGGGAACGCCTGGTAGACGTTGACGCCGGGGGCGCTCGCGCCCTGGGCGACCAGGCGGTGCTCCAGACCGAACACGGCCCGGCCGGCCGGTGAGTCGATGGCGGTGCTCCTGCCGTCCGGGGAGAGGAACCTTCCGCCGGCGGCGTTGAGCAGGGCGAGCGTCTGGCCGACGGTGGTGGCGTCGTCGTACGCCGACAGCCCGAACCCCTGGACCAGGGTGTTGCCGTACCGGTCCCGTCGGGCGGTGCGGTATGCCGTCTCCTCCAGCTCCCGCCAGGTGCGCGGAGGGCGCTCGACGCCGGCCTCGCGCAGCAGCCGCCTGTTGTAGTAGAGGGCATACGTCTGCACCTCGGTGGGGTAGCCGTAGACCCTGCCCGCCACCGAGGCGGAGGAGACGGCGGCCTCGCGGTAACCGCGTCCGATCTCCCCGGCGTGCTCGGGCGGAGCGGGCCGCAGGACGCCGGCCCGGACGAGCTGGCCGGTCCACAGACAGTACGGGTGGAGGAGGTCGGCGCCCTGGCCCGCGGCCTGCCGGACCATCAGCGTGGTCAGCAGGTCCGTGAACTCGACGGCCGTGGTGCGCACCCTGACCCGGTCGTGCGTGGCGTTCCACTCGTCGACCGGGCGCTGCAGGGCCGCCTTGAGCGCCCCGCTGGTGTAGTGGGAGAGCAGGGTGAGGACGATGGGATCGCCGGGCCGCCCGGTGCCCCGGTGCGGCGCCGCGCATCCGGAGCCGAGCAGCGCCGAGGACAGCGCGAGCGCGAAGTGACGGCGGCTCAGGCCGGCGGTGCGGCCCGGGCGCGACGGCGTCATCCGGCGGCCTCCCGGCGCATCACGCGGAACACCCGGGTCGTGGTGAAGCCGCTCGCGCGGTACAGGTGCCCCGCCGGGGACTGCTCGCCGGTCCACAGGAACCAGGCGGAGTGCGCCCGGCGCGCCCGCATCCGCTCCAGGACCAGGTGGAGCAGGACCTTGCCGACTCCGCTGCCGCGTGTCTCCTCCAGCACGCCGAACGGCCCGAAGCGTTCGTCCACCGCGTCGAACGTGCCGTGCATCGCCCAGCCGACCAGACGGCCCGAAGGGTCCCGGGCGACGACGATCCGGTCGAGCGGTGTGCCCGCGGCCAGACACTGCCGGATCGCGCACGCCCAGTCCGGGCCGAAGTGGTTCCCGGCGAGCGCGAACAGGTCCACCAGGTCGTCGTCGCACGGGGTGGCGAACCGGTAGCCGTGCTCGGTCAGTTCGTCCAGGCGGCGCGCGACATCCTCCGGGAAGCGGTATCCGACCAGGCGGCGGTCCATCGCCGCCGCCTCGTACAGCGTGCGAAAGCCCACGGACTCCAGGAGCGAGGCCGCTTCCGGGTACGCCTCGGCGTCCAGGCCGGGCAGGACGTAGTTCGGGGTGTACGAGGAGAAGTCCACCCGGGTACGGCCGTGGCCGTGCAGCCAGTCGAGGGCCTCGGTCAGCAGCCGGCGGCCAAGGCCCTGTCCACGGGCGGCCGGGTCGACGAAGAAGAACGGGATCCAGCCCTGCTCCGGCTCCAGGTCGGTGCCGGTCATCGGGGTCAGACGGCGCACCGCGTAGGCGGCGCCGACGACCCGGCCGCCTTCGGTGCGGTCGCCGTCGACGGCGACCCGGAGGCCCTGTGGGTCGAAGTTGGCGTCGAGCAGCACCAGGGAGCGGAAGCGGTCCGGGGTGATCGGGTCGGCCGGGGCGCTGCGGCGCCACGCCTCCACCAACGGCGGGCCGTCGCCCGCGCGAAAGCCACGCGTGCGGGCCCGGGGCGGCGCCGTACGAGTCGTACGCGTCGTGCGATCGGTCATCGGCGGGGCCGTCCTTTGCGGGCGCGGTGGTTCTCAGGGATAGAGCAGTACGTCGTCGCCGGCCCACTGGCCGGGCGGTGCCGGCGGGTCGCACAGCGGCTGCGGGTCCTCGTCCGCGTCGACGGCGCGCCGCAGCCGGTCGGACCCCCACAGCAGATCGACGAGGTGGCGGTGTCCGGTCTCCTGCGCCCCGCCGTCCGTGACGTGCCAGGCGAAGTCGTCGGGGTACAGCCGCCGCAGCGTGGTGAGCATCGCGACGGCGGTACGCACGGGGGCGAACACCTCGCGGTCCGTGATGTGCAGCTGGACGCCGCGCAGGGGCCGTCCGGCGTGTTTGTGGAACGCCGGGACGTACCGCAGATCACGGAAGCGGACCCCGGGCAGGGCGAGTTCGGTGAGCGAGGGTGCGAACCGGTCGTCGAGGTAGGGGGCCCCGACGATCTCGAAGGGCCGCGTGGTCCCGCGGCCCTCCGAGAGGTTCGTGCCCTCGAACAGGCAGGTGCCGGGGTAGACGGTGGCGGTGGCGGGCGTCGGGATGTTGGGGGAGGGCGCCACCCAGGGCAGGCCGGTGGCCTCCGCGTCCATGGAGCGCTTCCAGTCGAGGGCCTCGATCACCGTCAAGTCGGCGGGGGCGCCCGCCAGTCGGGGCACGGCGGAGGCGTTGAGATGCCGGGCGAGTTCCCCGCAGGTGAGGCCGTGCCGTACGGGGATGGCGGCGCGCCCGACGAAGCTGGCCCACGCCGGATCGAGCAGTGGGCCCTCGCTGACCAGCCCACCGAGGGGATTGGGCCGGTCGGCGACCACGAACCGTACGCCCGTGCGGGCCGCCGAGGCCATCAGGTCGAACATGGTCCACACGTAGGTGTAGAACCGGGCCCCGATGTCCTGCAGGTCGTACACCAGGGCGTCGACTCCGCTGTCGAGCAGCAGTTCGTCGAGGCGCTCGCCGTCGCACCGGTAGGTGTCGTGGACGGGCAGACCGGTGGCGGGGTCCGTCCCGGCGGTCTCGCTCTCTCCTGCCTGGCCCGTTCCGTGCAGCCCGTGTTCGGGGCCGAACAGGGCGACCAGTCGCACGCCGGCCGCCAGCAGCGCGGGCGCGGCCGGCCGCAGGTCGGGCAGGACGCCGGTGTGGTTGGTCACCAGTCCGAGCCGGCCCGGTCCGGCGAGCCCGGGCGACGCGTGCAGCCGTGCGATCCCGGTCGTCACCGCGACGCGCTCGTCCGTGCTCATCCACTGCCCCGTCTGCCGGTTACATCCGGTTCTGGAATTCGGCAATGGTTTATCACAATTCGTACCGATGAGGGACGTGGTGGACGTGATGTCCGAGCGCCTGCCGTCCCGGGGGGTCGTCCCCTCCCACCCCCACCCGCATCCCTTTGCCAACCCTTTACAACCTGTGCCGATCCTGTCTCGTCTCTTCGCTCGGTCCATCACGCAGCCCGCCCGGCGACCCGCCGGGCCGGCCGACGAAAGAGAGCGATTCATGCGCCGAACAGTCCTCAGCGCCACGGCAGCCGCGTGTGTCGCCGTGCTGGCGAGCACGGTGCCCGCGTTCGCCCACGGGTCGAGCGCCTCCCCGACCCCCCGCCCGTCCGCCACCTCCCTGCCGTCGACGCGGCCGAGCGCGTCGGCCACTCCCGTGCCGACCGGGGCGCCGGGCCGGGGAGCCACTCCCGTGCCGACCGGGGCGCCGGGCCGTGGGGCCACCCCGGTGCCGACCGTCGCGCCGAGCGAGGGGCGCGGCCAGGTCGGCGTCGTACCGAGCGGAGCACCGGACACCGGCGTGACCACCGGCTCCGGCGGGTCCGGTTCGGACGGCATGCTGGTCGGCGGCGGTGCCGCCGGCGCCCTCGCCGTGGGCGGCGCGGCGGTCTTCCTCGTGCGCCGCCGACGGGCGACCGGGGCATGACCCAGCTCTCCAGGCGCGCGTTCGTCACCGCGGCGCTGGCCTCGCTCCTGGTGAGCTGCGCCGGCCACGGCACCGACGGGACGCCGGCCGCCCACCCCACCGGCACGCACCCGCCGGCCCGGTCCGCCGTGGCCCCGGCGAACGCGCCGCACCCGCTGGCCCGTTCGGTCCCGACACGGCTGCGGATCCCCGGGATCGGTGTCGACACCCCGGTCATGGGGCTCGGACTGGCCCGGGACGGCAGTGTGCAGGTGCCCCCGATCACCGCGCACGACCAGGCGGGCTGGTACCGGAACTCGCCGACGCCGGGCCAGACCGGCCCGTCGGTGATCCTCGGCCATGTCACGGTCGGCGCCTACGGGGACGGCGTCTTCCGTCACCTCGACCGGCTGCGCCGGGGCGACGGGATCACGGTGCGCCTGGAGAACGGCACGTCGGCCGGGTTCACCGTCACCTCCGTGCGGACGGTCGCCAAGGCCCACTTCCCGACGCAGCAGGTCTACGGCGACGTCGGCCGGCCGGAACTGCGGCTGATCACGTGCGGCGGACCCCGTACCGGCGACGGCTACCTCGACAACGTGATCGTCTTCGCCGCGCTGAGCACCGCGAGCCGCTGACCGGCCGCCGCCCGCCCCGATCCCGGGCCGATGGAACGTACGCCGTCGGTCCGGGCTCTTCCCCACGGGCGCCCCGAGCGCACTGAGAGCGCGACGGGTGCCCCCACCCCCCTGGAGAGCGTTGAAACGGTCCCGTGAGAAGGCGGCAGCAGAGCTGTTCGCCGCTCTCTACCCGCGCCTGGCCGGCTGGTGCCGCCGTCTGGTCGACGACGACGAGACCGCCCACGAGATCGCCTCGGAGGCCTTCACCCGCCTCTGGGCGCGCTGGACGTCCGTGTCGGAGCCCCGGGGCTTCCTCTACGTCACGGCCGCCAACATCGTCCGGGACCACTGGCGCAAGCTGGAGCGCGAACGCAAGGCGGTGCACCGCGCCACCGTCGAGGCATCCGTCCGCCCGCCCGCCGAGCAGAGCGACCCCTCGGTCCGCCTGCTCGTCCAGGCGCTTCCCGAACGGCTGCGCACACCGATCCTCCTGCACTACTACGCTGACATGCCGATCCGGGAGGTGGCCGTGCTGACCGGGCGCAAAGAGGGGACCGTCAAGGCCGACCTGCACGCGGCCCGCGAACTGCTCCGCGCCCACCTGAGGAGAAGTCTTGATCACATTCAATGAGGACGGTCCGGACTTCGAACCCGACGACCCGCTGGCCGTCATCATGCGGCCGCCCTCCGAGCGCCTGGCCCCGCCCCCCGGACGGTACGAGGAGATCCGCCGTGGCGCGGCCCGCCGCCGCGTCCTGCGCGCCGCCGTCGGAGCCGGCGCCACCTGCGCGGTCGCCGCCCTCCTCGCCGTACCGCTGCTGCGCACCACCCACCAGGCCCCCGCCTCCCCGACCGTCCCGCTCGCGCCGCCCCCGGTCAGCAGCCCCAAGGCCCTGCCGACGCCGTCGGATTCGGCTTCCGCGGGCGTCACCCCTCGTCCCAGCGCCCGCCCCCGAGGGGGTGCTACGGCCGTCCCCGGCCGCCACCCGGCCACCAGCGCCTCGCCCTCCGCCACCGGAGTGCCCATCCCGACGCAACCGCAGACCCCGGTCCCCACCGCACCGTCGCGTACGGCACAGCCGTCGACGGACCCCTCGGCCCGGTCCGCGTCCGCCTCCGTGCCCGGCACTCGCCCCCGGGCGTAGCGGAGGACGGCTGCCCCCGGGCGCGGCGCCTGCGCAAGAGGTCCTTGCCACCCGCCGCGAAAAAACTGTTATCCCCGGTTCCTTCACCCCGTCTCCGCACTGTGATCCGCGACATTGCCAACAGCACGGCCCCGCCTGAGAGGGTGCGGGCATGAGGACGGACGTGCACGGGCGACAGTGGCGCGACACCATCGCGGCCGCGCAGTCGGGTGACCGGCGGGCCCTGGACGAACTCGTCGAGGGCTGGCTGCCGTTGGTCTACAACGTCGTCGGCCGCGCGCTGGGCGGTCACGCCGACGTCGACGACGTCGTCCAGGAGACCATGCTGCGGGCCGTCGACAACCTCGGCACGCTCCGCGACCCCGACAGCTTCCGGTCCTGGCTGATGGCCATCGCCATGCGCCAGATACGCGACCGGGCCCGCCGCAGGTCTCCGCAGCGGCTCGCCGAGGAGATCCCCGAGGACGCCGCCGACTTCGCCGAACTCACCGTGCTCAGGCTCCAGTTGGAGGGGCAGCGGCGCGAGGTCGCGGAGGCGGTGCGCTGGCTGGACGCGGAGGACCGGCAACTGCTGTCCCTCTGGTGGCTTGAGGTGGCCGGGGAGCTGACCCGGCGTGAGCTGGCGGAGGCCGTCGGCATCAACCGGCAGCACGCCGCCGTACGCGTCCAGCGGATGAAGGAGCGGCTGGAGACCTCGCGCGGCATCGTGCGCGCCCTGGACGGGGCCTGCCCCGAACTGCGCGAGACGACCGCCCGCTGGGACGGCCGGCCCGACTCGGTCTGGCGCAAGCGGCTGGCCCGGCACATCCGGGGCTGCGGCTACTGCGGCGACGGGCGCACGACGGTCGTACCGGCCGAACGCCTGCTGGTCGGCATCGCCCTGGTACCGGTCCCGGCGGGCTTCACGCTGTCGCTGGCCCTGGGCGGCAAGACCGCGGCGGCAGCCACCACCGCAGGCTCCGCCGGCTGGTCCACCAAGGTGCTGGGCGTCCTCACCAAACCCGCCGTGGCCGTCACGGCGGGCGCCACGATCGTCGCGGGCGGCGCCTACGTCGTCGTACGGACCCCCGGCACCCCGCCCCCGCACACCGCCACCGCGCCCACCGCCGCGAGCACCCGCGGCATCCGGCCGCCCTCGGCCTCGCCGTCCCCCTCCCCGTCCCCGTCGTCCTCCGCGTCCTCCTCCCTCTCTTCCTCGCCCTCCCCGTCGGCGACACGGGAGCGGAGCGCGCCGTACGGCAGTGTCGTGGACGCCGTCGACCGGGCGCCGGACCCGCGCACGCCGCCCGCGGCGCTGCCGCACCGGCCCGGCACCGGCGTCACCAGCAGCGGCGGCGCGCACGCCTCCCTGAACCACCGGGGAGACAACGTGCGGCTCAGCGGCCGGGGGTACGTCCTGGTCCGCTGGCAGCTCTTCCCGCAGTACCGGCCCGGCCCTCTGGTCCCGCCCTCCTGGACCGGCCTGAAGGGCAAGCTCTTCCACGTGGCCTCGGGCGGCGGCCGCCGCATGGACGACCCGGTCAGCGCCACCGACAGCTCCGCCAGCGGCATGGGCAGCAAGAGCACCGGCTACGACGTCCTGCCGCCCGGCACCCAGCACATGTGGCAGAACGAGTACTTCTACGTCGACGGGAGCGTCACCCTCACCGTCAACGAACACGGCGCCGACTACAACCTCAACGTCTTCCCGACCACCTGGGACGCGGTGGAGAAGGACGTCGCGACCGGTCCCGCCCAGGGCGCCGAGCGCTACGGCCTGGTCCGCGACACCGGCGAGGACGACACCCCGGTCCCGCAGTACGTCACCCGGTCGACGCCGGCCGACCCGGCGGCGGTGGCCCAGCGCTCCCGCGTGTAGCCGGGCGCGGGGCGCCGTCGCGCAGGGCGGTGAGCGCGTCGAGCCGGTTGGTGGTGATCGAGTCGACGCCCAGGCCGATCAGCCGGCGCAGGGAGCGGCGGGTGTCCGGGGTCCACACCGACAGGAGGTGGCCGTCGTGGTGGACTCGGGCCGCGAGGTCCCGGTCGACCAGGGAGAAGCGGTAGTTCAGCCAGCGGGGGCGCACCGCGTCCAGCAGGGCGGGCCGGGGCGGGGCGAGGGTCGTCCAGGTGAGGGCGATCTCGGCGGCCGGGTCGACCGCGCGGACGGCGAGCATGGCCTCGGCGCCGGCGCAGTAGTACACCCGCTCGCGCGCCCCGCACCCGGTGACGACGTCGACGATCCGCCGCACCGTGCTCCGCTCCACCCGCCCCGGCAGGTCCAGCATCACCCGGCCGTCGCCGGTCGCGGCCAGGGCCTCGGCCAGCGTCGGAACGCCGCCCGAGGTCAGTTCCCGCACCTCCCGCGCCGACAGCGCGCGCAGCGGCCGGTCGTGTCCCCACAGCCGCTTCAGTGTCTCGTCGTGCAGCAGCACGGGGACGCCGTCACGGGTGAGCCGTACGTCGGTCTCCACCGCGTCCGCGCCCCGGTCGAGCGCGGAACGCAGGGAGTCGAGGGTGTTCTCGCGGAAACGGTAGGGGTCACCGCGGTGGGCGACGGCGGTCAGCGTCTGCATGGCCCCCATTGTGGACGGCCGCCGCCGGCCGCCGTCAGGGGGCGAGCCAGGCCGCGGTGTAGGTGTCGATCTCGGCGGCGATCCGGGCCTTGCCGGCCGGGTCCAGGAAGGAGGCCTCGACGGCGTTCCTGGCGAGGCCGGCGAGCCCGCGCTCGTCGAGACCGAGGAGGCGGGCCGCCACGGCGTACTCGTTGTTCAGGTCGGTGCCGAACATCGGCGGGTCGTCGGAGTTGACGGTGACCAGGACCCCGGCGCCGACGAACTCCTTGATCGGGTGCTCGTCCAGGACGGCCACCGCCCGGGTGGCGATGTTGCTGGTCGGGCACACCTCCAGCGGGATACGGCGCTCGGCGAGGTGGGCGAGCAGCTTCGGGTCCCGGGCGGAACTGGTGCCGTGCCCGATGCGCTCGGCACCGAGGTGTTCGAGGGCGTCCCACACCGTTTCGGGACCGGTCGTCTCCCCGGCGTGCGGCACGGACCGCAGCCCGGCGGCGATGGCCCGGTCGAAGTACGGCTTGAACTGCGGCCTCGGCACGCCGATCTCGGGTCCGCCGAGACCGAACGACACCAGCCCCTCCGGCCGCAGCCGGTCGTCCGTCGCGAGCCGCACGGTCTCCTCGGCCGCCTCCAGGCCCGCCTCGCCGGGAATGTCGAAGCACCAGCGCAGGACGGTCCCGAACTCGGCCTCGGCCGCCTTGCGGGCGTCCTCGATCGCGTCCATGAAGGCGATCTCGTCGATGCCGCGCCGGGTGGAGGAGAAGGGGGTGATGGTCAGCTCGGCGTACCGCACCTGCTGGCGGGCCAGTTCCCGGGCCACCTCGTACGTCAGCAGCCGGACGTCCTCCGGGGTGCGGACGAGGTCCACGACGGACAGGTACACGTCGATGAAGTGGGCGAAGTCCGTGAACGTGAAGTAGTCGGCCAGGGCCTCGTGGTCGGTGGGGACCTTGGAGTCGGGATGGCGGGCGGCCAGTTCGGAGACGATCCGGGGGGACGCGGAGCCCACGTGGTGGACGTGCAGTTCCGCCTTGGGCAGCCCGGCGATGAAGGTGCGCAGATCGCGGTCGGCGGTACCGGTGGCGGGCACGGTGCTCTGGTCGGTCAAGGTTCCTCCCCGGAACGGCGCCCAGGGACCGGGGTCCGGACGCGGTGATCGGCTGATCGATGACTCGGGGTCATCGTAGGACGGGTGCGGGAGGGCGTCGGTGCGGGCCCCGTGGACGGGCCGACGGGCCGGGCGGCGGGGCCGCGCCGGCGACGCTCTACCATGGCGTGTCGATCGACTGAGGGGGACGGGACGTGACGGATCAGACGGGGCCGGGCGGGGCGCAGGAGGGTTTCGACCCGTGGGCCGCGCCGGGGAGCGGGCCGTCGCTGGAGAAGGGCCCGCAGCCGGCCGCGCCCGGGCAGCCCCCCGCCGGTCAGCCTCCGGTGCGGCCGCCGTCCGTGCACGACCAGGCCACCATGGTGTCCATGCCGGCCGGCGGGGCGCCCGTGCCACCCGCCGGCGGTTTCGGCGCACCCGGCTGGGGTCCGTCCGGCGGCGGCCAGGGCTGGACCGGGTCCGCCGTACCGCCCCCGCCCATCGCCCCCTCGGGTCCCGGCATGCAGGCCCCGCCGCCCGGCGGGTACGGCTACCCGGCCTATCCGCAGGGCTACGGCTGGCCCGGTATGCCGATGCAGCCGAACAACGGCATGGGCACCGCGGCGATGGTGCTGGGCATCCTGTCCTGCTGCCTGTTCTGCATCTACGGCGTCGTCTCCCTGGTCCTCGGCACCCTCGCCGTGATCTTCGGCATCAAGGGCAAGAAGCGGGCCGACCGCGGTGAGGCCACCAACCGCGGTCAGGCCCAGGCGGGTCTCGTCACGGGCATCATCGGGATCCTCCTCGGCATAGCCACGATCGTCTCGCTGATCATCGGCATCACGATGGCCGTCGAGCACGAGAAGCAGAGGCGGGAGTCCGACCCGTCCTACAACTCCGCCCCCAGCGTGTCGGCACCGGTCCTGGTCCGGGGCTGACTCAGCCCCGGCGCAGCCGCCGCCGCGCCGCCATCAGCGCGAACCCCAGCAGATTCGGCCCCCGCCACCGGCCGGGGTCCGACGCCGCCTCGTCGTCCGCCGCGAGCCCGATGCCCCACACCCGGTCCACCGGGCTCGCCTCCACCAGCACCCGGTCGCCCGTGCCCAGCAGGAAATCCCGCGGCCCGGGGTGCGCGGCGAACTTGTGGAAGCAGCCCTCGACGACGATCCCGAACCGCTCCCGTTCCCATGTCGCCTCGTCGAAGCCGCGCACCAGCCGCCCCGCCTGCTTGGCCTGCGAGGGATGACCGGCCGCCACGATCCGCCGCTCCGCCTCGGCGTCCCCGAACAGCCGGGCCTTGCGCGCCATCATCCAGTGCTCCGCGGTCGCGTACTCCACGCCCTCCACCGCGAACGGTGACGGCCACCACTGGCTCAGACAGCTCGCGCCGACCCGGCCGTCCGCACGCGGCCGGTGCCCCCAGAAGTGCAGGTACCTCACCCGCGCCCCGGACCGGACGGCCCTGACCAGGTCCTCGCGGCTGCCGATGTCCCCCGTGATCTCTCCCATGCACGCGAGTCTGGCAGGCACCACTGACACTCCGTCCGTCCTTTTCCAGCCCGACTCGACACCTGGTCGACAGATTCCGTTGCGTAACCAAAAGGCAACAACGGAATCACTTGTTGGAGTCCCTTCCCTCTGTCAGGATCGGCACTCAAATCGAGCTGGAGCTACGCCACCCACCCCGGGACAGGGCGACGGCGGAGGAGAGCGACATGCACAACCCGGGCACCGCCACCCCGGAACGATTCCCCGCGCGGGACCGCCTCGCGGACGGCGCGCAGTACATCGACGGACGCCTGACCAAGGGCACGTCCGGCCGCACCCACGCCGTGGTCGATCCGGCCACCGGCGCCGACGTGTACGTGTACGAGCTGGCCGGGGCCGACGACGTGGACGCGGCCGTGGCCGCCGCCCGCGCCGCCTTCCCGGGCTGGGCCGGCGCCACCCCCGGCGAGCGCTCCGACGCGCTGCACCGCCTGGCCGCCGTGCTCGCCGACCGCGCCGAGGATTTCGCCCGCGCCGAGTCCCTCCAGTGCGGAAAGCCGCTCAAGCTGACCCGGGAGTTCGACGTCCCGGGGACCATCGACAACACCGCCTTCTTCGCCGGCGCGGCCCGGCATCTGCAGGGCCAGTCGGCGGGGGAGTACTCGGGCGACCACACCTCCTACGTCCGGCGCGAGCCCATCGGTGTCGTCGGCTCCATCGCCCCCTGGAACTACCCCCTCCAGATGGCCGCCTGGAAGATCCTCCCGGCGATCGCCGCGGGCAACACCATCGTGCTCAAGCCCGCCGAGCTGACCCCGCTGACCTCGCTGCTCTTCGCCCGGGCCGCCACCGACGCCGGTCTGCCGGACGGAGTGGTCAACGTCGTCACCGGCACCGGCAAGGAGGCCGGCGAGCGGCTCGTCGGCCATCCCGACGTGGCCATGACCTCCTTCACCGGCTCCACCGCCGTGGGCCGGCGCGTCGCCGAGATCGCCACCGCCACCGTCAAGCGCCTCCATCTGGAGCTGGGCGGCAAGGCCCCCTTCGTGGTCTTCGACGACGCGGACCTGGAGGCCGCCGTCCACGGCGCGGTCGCGGGCGCCCTCATCAACACCGGCCAGGACTGCACGGCCGCCACGCGCGCGTACGTGCAGCGCCCGCTCTACGAGGCGTTCGTCGAGCGGACCGCCGCCCTGATGGAGACCGTCCGGCTCGGGGACCCCTTCGCTCCCGGCACCGACCTCGGTCCGCTCATCTCGCACGTCCAGCGGGACCGCGTCGCCGCCTTCGTCGACCGCGCGCGTGCCTACGCGCGCGTGGTGACCGGCGGCGAGGCCCCGCGGGGAGATCTCCGGGACGGCGCCTACTACCGGCCCACCCTCGTCGCGGACGCCGCCCAGGACAGCGAGATCGTGCAGTCGGAGATCTTCGGACCCGTCCTGGTCGTTCTCCCTTTCGACACGGACGACGAGGGCATCCGGCTGGCCAACGACACCCCGTACGGCCTCGCCGCCTCGGCGTGGAGCCGCGACGTCTACCGCGCGAACCGCGCCACCCGTGAGATCAAGGCGGGCTGCGTCTGGGTCAACGACCACATCCCGATCATCAGCGAGATGCCGCACGGCGGCTTCAGGGCCTCCGGCTTCGGCAAGGACATGTCGGCGTACTCATTCGAGGAGTACACGCAGGTCAAGCACGTAATGTTCGACAACACGGCGGTGGCGCGGAAGGACTGGCACCGCACGATCTTCGGGGACCGATAGACGACCTGGGCCGCGACCGCGCCCACCCTCCCGAAAGGGCATCACGCGCATGGAGCAGTACCAGCCCGACCGCCCGGCCCCGGCCGGAGCGTCCGCCCTGTGGCGCGGCACGCGAACCGGCCGCGCGGCCACGACCCGCCGGTCGCTGCTGCGCGCCTCGGCCGGCGGCGCGCTGGCCGTCGGTGGTCTCGGGGCGTTGAGCGCCTGCGGGATCCCCGCGGCGGGCAAGACCCAGGGCGGCGCCTCGGCCGAGGACCACTCGGCCAAGGAGAAGGCCGTCGACTTCTCCAACTGGCCCGAGTACATCGACGCGGACTCCAGCGGCAAGCACCACCCGACGCTGGACACCTTCGCGCGGCGGACCGGCGTCCAGGTCAGGTACACCGAGGACATCAACGACAACGACGAGTTCTTCGGCAAGATCCAGCCGCAGCTCGCCGCCGGCCAGGACACCGGCCGTGACCTCATCGTCCTCACCGACTGGCTGGCCGCCCGCATGATCAGGCTGGGGTACGTCCAGAAACTGGACCCGTCCAACCTGCCGCACGCCTTCGCCAACCTGTCGGACCAGTTCCGCGCCCCCGACTGGGACCCGGGCCGCGCCTACTCCTACCCCTGGCAGGGCATCTCCACGGTCATCGCGTACAACAAGAAGGCGCTCGACGGCGTCGAGGTGAAGTCGGTCTCCGACCTGCTGGACAACCCGAAACTCAAGGGCCGGGTCGGCTTCCTCACCGAGATGCGCGACAGCGTGGGAATGACCATGCTCGACATGGGCAAGGACCCGGCGAAGTTCACCGGCGACGACTTCGACGCGGTGATCGCCCGTCTGCAGAAGGCCGTCGACAAGGGCCAGATCCGCCGCTTCACCGGCAACGACTACACGTCCGACCTCACCAAGGGCGACTTCGCCGCCTGTATCGCGTGGGGCGGCGACATCGTCCAGCTCCAGGCGGACAGCCCGGACGTCGGCTACGTCATCCCGGACAGCGGCTACATGACGTCGACCGACAACATGCTGATCCCCAACAAGGCGCGTCACAAGACGAACGCCGAGCGGCTCATCGACTACTTCTACGAGCCCGAGCCCGCCGCCGAACTCGCCGCGTACATCAACTACGTCAGCCCGGTCGCCGGAGTGCAGCCCTACCTCGCCAGGATCGACAAGTCGGCGGCGAGCAACCCGCTGATCATTCCGGACAAGGCCATGCAGGCGAAGTCCCATGCCTTCCGCGCCCTGACGCAGAAGGAAGAGACCGCCTACCAGCAGAAGTTCTCCAAGCTCACAGGGGCGTGACGACGACGATGACGACGACAGACACCAGCGGCGACGTCCGCCTCACCGGCATCGGCAAGACCTACGGCTCCTTCACCGCCGTACACCCGCTGGACCTCACCGTCCCGCAGGGCTCGTTCTTCGCCCTGCTCGGCGCCTCCGGCTGCGGCAAGACCACCACCCTGCGCATGATCGCCGGCCTGGAGGAACCCTCCTCCGGGACCGTGCACCTCGGCGACCAGGACGTCACGCGTCTGCCGCCGTACAAGCGGCCGGTCAACACGGTCTTCCAGTCCTACGCCCTCTTCCCGCACCTCGACATCTTCGAGAACGTGGCCTTCGGCCTGCGCCGGCGCGGCATCAAGAGCGTGAAGAAGCAGGTCGAGGACATGCTGGAGCTGGTCCAGCTCGGCGAGCAGGCCCGCAAGAAGCCGCACCAGCTCTCCGGCGGCCAGCAGCAGCGCGTCGCCGTGGCCCGCGCGCTGATCAACCACCCCAAGGTGCTCCTGCTGGACGAGCCCCTCGGCGCCCTCGACCTCAAGCTGCGCCGCCAGATGCAGCTGGAGCTCAAGCGCATCCAGACCGAGGTCGGCATCACCTTCGTCCACGTCACGCACGACCAGGAGGAGGCCATGACCATGGCCGACACGGTCGCCGTGATGAACGCGGGCCGCGTCGAGCAGCTCGGCTCGCCCGCCGACCTGTACGAGAACCCGGACACCACCTTCGTCGCCAACTTCCTCGGCACCTCCAACCTGATCGAGGCCGAGGTCGACGCCAGGAGCGGCACCGACATCGTGGTGCGGGCGGGCGGCGGCAAGCTGGTGCTGCCCGAGGCACGCTGTTCCGCCCCGGCCCAGGCCGGCGGCAAGGTGCTGGTCGGCGTCCGCCCCGAGAAGATCTCGCTCACCCACGCCGACGACGCGGGGGAGATCCCCGAGGGCCGCAACCGCCTCACCGGCACGATCGCCGACGCGAGTTTCATCGGCGTCTCCACGCAGTACGTCATCGACAGCCCGGTCTGCGACGAACTGGCGGTGTACGTGCAGAACGTGGAGCGCGACGGCCGGCTCGTGCCCGGCGCGGACGTGGTCCTGCACTGGAACCCGGCGCACACCTTCGGGCTGGACGCGGCTCAGTCCCTGCTTGCCGGGACTGTGGGCTCTGCCGGTGTGGAGACCGTCGAGGAAGAGGCCGCGTAGACATGTCGACCCTCACCGAGGCGCCGCCGCCCCTCGCCCCCGCCGGACCGGCGGAGAAGCCCCCGCGCAAGCGGGGCCGGTTCACCCCGTACTGGCTGCTGCTGCCGGGCATCCTGTGGCTGGTCGTCTTCTTCGCGCTGCCGATGGTCTACCAGGCCTCCACCTCCGTCCAGCAGGGCTCCCTGGAGGAGGGCTACAAGGTCACCTGGCACTTCGCGACCTACTGGGACGCGTTCGGCGAGTACTGGCCGCAGTTCCTGCGCTCGGTGCTCTACGCCGCCGCCGCGACCGTGCTGTGCCTGCTGCTCGGCTATCCGCTGGCCTACCTGATCGCCTTCCGCGCGGGCCGCTGGCGGAACCTGATCATGATCCTGGTGATCGCGCCGTTCTTCACCAGCTTCCTGATCCGCACGCTGGCCTGGAAGACGATCCTCGCCGACAACGGCCCGGTCGTGCACACGCTGAACTCGCTGCACGTCCTGAGCCTCACCGACTTCCTCGGCTGGACGGCCGGCGACCGGGTGCTGGCGACCCCCCTGGCGGTGGTGTGCGGACTGACGTACAACTTCCTGCCGTTCATGATCCTGCCGCTGTACACCTCGCTGGAGCGGATCGACGGGCGGCTGCACGAGGCGGCCGGCGACCTGTACGCGAGGCCGTGGACCACCTTCCGCAAGGTGACCTTCCCGCTGTCGATGCCGGGCGTGGTCTCCGGCACGCTGCTGACCTTCATCCCGGCGGCCGGCGACTACGTCAACTCCGAACTCCTCGGCTCCACCGACACCCGCATGATCGGCAATGTCATCCAGACGCAGTTCCTGCGCATTCTGGACTACCCGACGGCAGCCGCCCTCTCCTTCATCCTCATGGCCGCGATCCTTCTCATGGTCACGATCTACATCCGCCGCTCCGGGACGGAGGATCTGGTCTAAATGCGCTTCGTCACCTGGCTCAAGCGTCATCTCGTGGTCATCGCCGGACTGCTGACCCTCGGATATCTGCTGCTGCCGAACGTCGTCGTCACGGTGTTCTCCTTCAACAAACCGAAGGGCCGTTTCAACTACGAGTGGCAGCAGTTCTCCACGGACGCCTGGAAGGATCCGTGCGGGGTCGCCGACATGTGCGGCTCGCTGTCCATCAGCCTCCAGATCGCGGTGTGGGCGACGGTCGGCGCCACCGTCCTCGGCACGATGATCGCCTTCGCGCTCGTCCGTTACCGCTTCCGGGCGCGGGGCGCCGTCAACTCGCTGATCTTCCTGCCGATGGCCATGCCCGAGGTCGTCATGGCGGCCTCGCTGCTCACCCTGTTCCTCAACATGGGTGCTCAGCTCGGATTCTGGACGATCCTGATCGCGCACATCATGTTCTGTCTCAGCTTCGTCGTCACCGCGGTCAAGGCGCGCGTGATGTCGATGGACCCGCGACTGGAGGAGGCCGCCCGGGACCTCTACGCCGGCCCGGCGCAGACGTTCCTGCGGGTCACCCTCCCCATCGCGGCCCCCGGAATCGCCGCGGGCGCGCTGCTTTCCTTCGCGCTCTCCTTCGACGATTTCATCATCACCAATTTCAACGCGGGCTCGACCGTCACCTTCCCCATGTTCGTGTGGGGCTCGGCGCAGCGCGGAACGCCCGTTCAGATCAATGTCATCGGTACGGCCATGTTCCTGGTCGCCGTACTGTTCGTGCTGGCCTCGATGGTCATCAACAACCGCCGCACCAGGCAAAAGGCATAACCGCACACCCGGAAGAACCCTGTGGGGAGTTGAGATCATGGCCCCGAGCGCCATGACCCGTTGGACCAAGTCCCTTTCCGAAGCACAGCCGGTCCCGTACTGGCTCGAAGACCCCGGCAAGCCCCACCCCGAGCCCGCTCTCACCGGCGCCGAGACCTGCGATCTGCTGGTCGTCGGCGGCGGCTACAGCGGACTGTGGACCGCGCTGAACGCCAAGGAGCGCGACCCGAAGCGCGAGGTGGTGCTGCTGGAGGGCCGTGAGGTGGGCTGGGCCGCCTCGGGCCGCAACGGCGGCTTCTGCGCCGCCTCCCTCACCCACGGCCTGTCCAACGGCCTCACCCGCTGGCCGGACGAGATCCGGACGCTGCGGCGGCTGGGCGAGCGCAACCTCGACGAGATCGAGGCGGCCCTCGCCCGGCACGGCATCGACTGCGACTTCGAGCGCACCGGCGAGATCGACGTCGCCACCGAGACCTACCAGGCCTGGGAGCTGCGCGACTGGCACCAGGAGCTGGCCGACAAGGGCCTGGCCGACGGCATCGAGTTCCTGGACGCCGACGCCGTGCGCGAACAGGTGAACTCGCCCACCTTCGAGGCGGGCCTCTACGACCGCCGGGGCGTGGCCATGCTCCACCCGGCCAAGCTGGCCTGGGGCCTCAAACGCGCCTGCGTCCGCCTGGGTGTGCGCGTGTACGAGCACACCCCGGCCCTCACCCTGAAGCCGTACGGCGCGGGCATGGCCGTCCGCACCCCGTACGGCTCGGTCCGCGCCCGCAGGGTCGCCCTCGGCACGAACATCTTCCCCAGCCTCCTCAGACGCGTCCGCTCGTACACCGTCCCGGTCTACGACTACGCCCTCATGACCGAACCCCTGACCGCCGACCAGCTGGCGTCGATCGGCTGGAAGAACCGCCAGGGCCTCGGGGACTCCGCGAACCAGTTCCACTACTTCCGGCTGTCCGCCGACAACCGGATCCTGTGGGGCGGCTACGACGCGATCTACCCCTACGGCGGCCGGGTCCGCGCCGAGTACGACGACCGTCCGGAGACCTATGCCAAACTCGCCGGGCACTTCTTCACCTGCTTCCCGCAGCTGGAGGGCGTCCGCTTCACCCACACCTGGGGCGGCGCGATCGACACCTGCTCCCGGTTCTCGGCGTTCTTCGGCACCGCCCACCACGGCAGGGTGGCCTACGCGGCGGGCTACACGGGCCTCGGCGTCGGCGCCACCCGGTTCGGCGCGGACGTGATGCTGGACCTGCTGTCCGGCGAGGAGACGGAACGCACCCGGCTGGAGATGGTCCGCAAGAAGCCGCTGCCGTTCCCGCCGGAGCCGCTCGCCTGGACGGGCATCGCCCTGACCAAGTGGTCCCTGGCCCGCGCGGACGCCCACGGCGGCCGCCGCAACCTGTGGCTGAGGACGATGGACCGGCTGGGCCTGGGCTTCGACAGTTGATCCGGCTGGGCCTGGGCTTCGACAGTTGATGTGATCCAGATCACATGTCCAGGGGATCGCGACCCGCGTAACGCCCGGCGAGGACCTCCCTCTCTTCCGCTGACGCGAGAGAGGGAGGTCCTCATGGCAGGGGCGAAGACGGCGGTCGAGTGGCTGGCATCCGTCGCACCGGATCCCGGGGCCTGTCGCCGGACATGGGAGCGCGACCCGCTCGGGGTGGCCCTGCTGCCCGCAGGCAAGGCGTGGGACGTCCTGATCCTGCCGGGCGACCTCGGCTGTCCCACGCTCGACGTGCTCACCCGGGTCCTCGACCAGCCCGGTCCGGTGCTGGCCGACTTCGGTGACGACCGGGTGGGCTTCTTCGTGCCACCCGGCACGGCGGCCCGCTGGCTCGGCACCGGCATCCGCACCGCGGGGCCCGGCACCTGGATCGTCGTGCCGTACCCGGGCCGGGCGAGCCGCGGGGTGCGCTGGCTGGTCGCGCCGGACGGCTCGGGCACGCTCACCGATCCGGGGCTGCTGGAGCTGGCGATGCACGAGGCGGTGGTGGGGCCGCCGGCCGGTGGCGGCTCAGGATGAGCGCCAGCGCGGAGAGCGGCACCGTGCACAGGCACCAGCTGGCCACCACGTCCAGCGGCCAGTGGTAGCCCCGGCGGACCAGGCCGAAGGACACGCCGAGCACCAGCGCGAGGCAGCCGGCGACGAGCGCGCGCCGGGCCCGTGCGGAGCGGAGCCGGGGGAGCAGGAGCACGGTGGCGGTGCCGTACGCGATGGCGGCCGTGGTCGTGTGGCCGGAGGGGAAGTAGCCGGTCCCGGGAGGGACGGCGGGAGTGCCCGGGCGGGCGGTCCAGTCCTTCAGCGGGACGACGACCGCCGGGACCAGGGCCATGAGCGCGGCCCCGGCTGCCGACGGGAGCCACCACCGGGCCGTACCGGCGGCGCGGGCCCGCCAGGCGGTCCAGCCGAGCGCGAGCACCAGCACGGGGACGGCCACCTGGACGTTGCCGAGGTCGGAGAGGAGTTCCGAGGGGCGGTCCGGATGGACGAGCGCGCCGCTCAGGCGCTCGTCCAGGCGCAGCAGCGGGCCGGCGGCCAGGACCTGCCAGGTGATCAGCGCGAAGAGGAGGGCCGGAAGGCCCAGCAGGAGGAAGAGAAGAAAGGAGGTCGGCCGCCCCGGAACAGGGGGGGTGGTTCCGGGGCGGCCGTCCGGACCGGAACGTCGCGCGCCCCGGGGGGTTTGGGGCGGGCGACTGTCCGATCGGTGAGGAGATCCGGAGCCGGAGGCCCCGTTTGTGTGCGCGAGGGCACGACCAGGTCGAAGCTGGGGAGGCCTCGGCCTGAAGTCGCCCACAGTCCCCTGTGGGCGGGGTGTATCTCTCATCTGGGTAGAACCTACGGCAGCGGATGACGAGAGGACAGCCGGAACCGCCACCCGTCATCCACCCCGCACACCTTCTTCACACGGCCTGCCGCTCGCCCCGGCGGCCTGCGCGAACGCCCGCTCAGATGCGCGAGAGCACCTGCTCAGATGCGCGAGAACGCCTGCTCGATGATGTCCAGGCCCTCGTTCAGCAGGTCCTCCCCGATGACCAGCGGAGGCAGGAAGCGCAGCACGTTGCCGTAGGTGCCACAGGTCAGGACCAGCAGGCCCTCCTGGTGGCAGGCCTTGGCCAGCGCGGCGGTCGCCTCCGGGTTCGGCTCCTTCGTCGTACGGTCCTTGACCAGCTCGATGGCGATCATCGCGCCACGGCCCCGGACGTCACCGATGACGTCGAACTTCTCGGCCATGGCGGCCAGCCGGCCCTTCATGACCGCCTCGATGTCCTTCGCCCGGGCGTTGAGGTCCAGCTCCTTCATGGTCTCGATGGCACCGAGCGCGCCGGCGCAGGCCACCGGGTTGCCGCCGTAGGTGCCGCCGAGGCCGCCCGCGTGCGCGGCGTCCATGATCTCGGCGCGGCCGGTGACGGCGGCCAGCGGCAGACCGCCCGCGATGCCCTTCGCCGTGGTGATCAGGTCCGGGACGATGCCCTCGTCCTCGCAGGCGAACCACTGCCCGGTGCGGCAGAAGCCGGACTGGATCTCGTCCGCGACGAACACGATGCCGTTGTCCCGGGCGAACTTGCTGATCGCGGGCAGGAAGCCCTTCGCCGGCTCGATGAATCCGCCCTCACCGAGCACCGGCTCGATGATGATCGCGGCCACGTTGTCCGGGCCCACCTGCTTGGTGATCTGGTCGATGGCCTGCGCGGCGGCCTCGGGGCCCGCGTTGTCCGGGCCGGTCGGCCAGCGGTAGCCGTAGGCGACCGGCACGCGGTAGACCTCGGGCGCGAACGGGCCGAAGCCGTGCTTGTACGGCATGTTCTTCGCGGTGAGCGCCATCGTGAGGTTCGTACGGCCGTGGTAGCCGTGGTCGAACACGACCACGGCCTGCCGCCTCGTGTACGCCCGCGCGATCTTGACGGCGTTCTCGACGGCCTCGGCACCGGAGTTGAACAGGGCGGACTTCTTGGCGTGGTCGCCCGGGGTCAGCTCGGCGAGGGCCTCGGCGACCTCCACATAGCCCTCGTACGGGGTGACCATGAAACAGGTGTGGGTGAAGTCGGCGAGCTGCGCGGCGGCCCGGCGTACGACGGCCTCGGCGGAGGCGCCGACCGAGGTCACGGCGATGCCGGAGCCGAAGTCGATCAGACGGTTGCCGTCGACGTCCTCGATGATCCCGCCGCCCGCGCGCGCGGTGAACACGGGCAGCACGGAGCCCACGCCCTGCGCGACCGCGGCGGTACGGCGGGCCTGCAGCTCCTGCGACTTCGGGCCGGGGATGGCGGTGACGACGCGGCGCTCCTGGGGAAGTGCGCTCATGACGGGCTCCTGGGGTTCTGCGGGTTTCACGGACGGTGCTTCGCGGACTCTCGTCTTCTTTTCTCGCAGGCTAGGACGGGGGACGGAGGGTGGGCATGCTCCATGTGGGCGTTGTCCGGACGGCCGGTTGTCCGCCGTGGACATAGCGCCCTCGGGACGGGTTACCGGCAGACGGCCGCGTAAGCGGTGAACTCCCCCTGCCAGCGCGTTAGATTGGCTCGCTGATGGTGGACGGAACGGCTGGTCAGGGAGCAGGAGCGATGGAGAGCGACGGGACGCGGGACGCGCGGGGCACGCATGCGAACCCGGTGCCCCGCCCGGCGGCGCCGCACGGCATGCCCGCGGCGCCCCACGAAGCCCCCCCGATGCCGCCCCGGCCCGCCGGGCCGCCGGGGGTGCCGCCGCTGCCGGACGGCTCCGCGTTCCTGAGCTGGCTGCGCGCGCCCCGCCCGGAGGCGGCGCCCGGCGTATGGCGCTTCGGCTACCGGCCCCGGCCGGAGCGGGAGCCCGAGCAGATCCCGGCCCGGCAGCTGCTGAGCGGGGCGCTCATCGCGTTCCTGGTGGGCTGGCTGGTCTGGTCGCTGCTGTGGAACGGCTACCTCGGCGGCTGGTGGGTGGTGCCCCTCGAACTGTTCACCCCGGACTCCTGGCGGCACAGCGGTGACCGCGTCGGCAACGCCTTCCTCTGGTACGGCTACTACATCCTGATCGCCGCCGCGATCATGCTCGTCGTCGGCCGCCTGGGCCGCTGGGGCGAGGTCTGGCGCCGCTACGGCCCGCCCGCCTGGCTCGCCGCCGCCCCCGACGCCGAACGCCCGCCCGCCCCCGAGCAGGATCTCGCCGAGTGGCCCCAGCTGCGGCAGGCCGGCGCCCACGACGCCGCCGACCGGCTCGCCGCCGAGGCGAAGGCCGGGCTGATGCGGGACGTGGACCACGCCCGGATCTCCCGCGCCTGGCAGGGTGTGCGCAACGGCCGGCACAGCATGGCCGCCTTCACCGGTGCCGTGCTCAGCGAGGGCGCCGCCGCCTGTCTGCACCCCTCCGGGGAGCGCGACCTGCCCGCCCGGCACGCCCGGCACGACCTGCTCACCGGGCAGGTACGGCTCGGCACCACCGCCGACGACCCCCGCAACCCCTACCACTACCGGGGCGCCGGGCTCGCCCTCGGCCCCGAACTGCTCGGCACCTCGCTGCTCGCCGTCGGCCCGGCCGGCTCCGGGAAGACCGGCACCCTGGTCCGGCCGCTCGCCGAGTCGCTGTGCCTGCACGCGCTGGCCGGCCGGGCCGCCGTCGTGGTGGTCGGCGCGGCCGGCGCGGGGCTCGGCCCCGCCGAGTCGTACGACGTCGTCGTCCGCATCGGCCACCCCGAGTCGGTCTACGACCTCGACCTGTACGGCGGCACCACCGACCCGGACGAGGCCGCCGCCATACTGGCCGAAGCCCTCGTCGGCGACCTCACCGACCCGCACCCCGGCAGCGACAGCCGCCGCTCCACCACCGTCCTCGCCCAGCTCCTGGGGCCCTTCCGGGCGGTCCACGACCGCTTCCCCTCCGTCCCCGAGCTGCGCCAGCTCCTCGACGGCACCCCCGGCCCGCTGGCCGCCCTGCGCCAGGCACTCGCCGACACCGGCCACGAGCCGCTGATCCGGGAACTCGACGCGCGGCAACGCCAGATGGGGCAGCCGGGCGACATCGGGGCGGTGCTGGCCGACCGGATCGCCCTGCTCGACCGGCCCGCCTTCGCCGGGTTCTTCGACACCTCCGGGCAGTCCCGGCCGTTCTCGCTCAAGGCCCTCGACCATCCGGTGCGGGTCCGTGTCGACCTGCCCGAGCGCGGGCACGCGGACGCCTCGCGGATCCTGGCCCGGCTGGTCCTCGCGCAGTTCACGGCGGGTGTGACGGTACGGGAGGACCGGTCGCTGTTCGCCTGCCTGGTGCTGGACGACGCCAGCGGGGTCGTGACGCCGGAAGCGGTGCGGGCGCTCCAGCGGCTGCGGTCGGCGGGCGCCGGGGCGGTGCTGACGCTGCGCACCCTGGACGACGTACCCCGGCCGCTGCGCGGACCGCTGCTGGGCGCCACCGGATGCCGGATGGCGCTGTCCGGACTCACCCCGTGGGACGGACAGGACTTCGCGGAGGTCTGGGGCAAGGAGTGGATCGAGGCGCGGGACGTCACCGACCGGCAGATCATCGCCGAGACCCCGGCCGGCAAGGCGCTGCACGCCGTGCGCCGGGTGATCACCGGCAAGGCGCCGACCGCCCGGGCCGTCACCGTCCGCCAGGTCGAACGGGAACGCTGGTCCGCCTCCGAACTGGCGCACGGGGTACCGCCCGGGCACGCGGTGCTGTCGCTGACGAGCGTGAAGGGTGAGCACGCCCCGCCGCTGCTGGTGGACCTGCGGGGCTGAGGGCGGTCGTACGGTCACCGCGGGACCGCCGCGAGCCCCCCACGGGACCGTACGGTGAGGCAGAATCGGCACAGGCCGTTCATACGCGACGGCCAAATGATCACAGAGATCACACCCACCTGAAGGCCTCATGCCACCCACGCTCGCCTCGCTCGTCCACCACTCCGCGCTCAAGCTCACCGTGCGCGCGGGCGAGGACCGTCTCGACGTGCCCGTCCGCTGGGCGCACGTGAGCGAGCTGGCCGACCCCGTGCCCTACATGGAGGGCGGGGAACTGCTCCTGATCACCGCGCTCAAGCTGGACGCGGAGGACCCCGAGGCGATGCGCCGCTACGTGAGGCGGCTGTCCGGCGCCGGCGTCGTCGGACTCGGCTTCGCCGTCGGCGTCAACTACGAGGAGATCCCCAAGGCGCTCGTCGAGGCGGCGGAACGCGAGGGGCTGCCGCTGCTGGAGGTACCGCGCCGCACCCCGTTCCTCGCCATCAGCAAGGCCGTGTCGGCCGCGATCGCGGCCGACCAGTACCGGGCGGTGACCGCGGGCTTCGCCGCCCAGCGCGAGCTGACCAAACAGGCGCTGAGCGCCGGCCCGGAGGGGCTGCTCGCCGCGCTCGCCGCGCAGGTCGACGGCTGGGCGGCGCTCTACGACGCCTCGGGCGCTGTCGTCGCCACCGCACCCGAGTGGGCCGGCCGCAGGGCGGCACGGCTCGTCCCGGACGTGGAGCGGCTGCGGGAGCGACCCGCGCCCGCCTCCTCGGTGGTCGGCGGACCGGACAACGAGGACCGGGTCGAACTGCACACCCTGGGCACCGGGCGACGGCCGAGGGCGGCGCTCGCCGTGGGCACCGCCGCGCCCCTCGGCACCGCCGAGCGGTACGCCGTGCACTCCGCCATCGCCCTGCTCACCCTCACCACCGAACGCTCCCGCTCCCTGCAGGCGGCCGAGCAGCGGATCGGCGCCGCCGTGCTGCGCATGCTGCTCGCCGGACAGCCGGACCACGCGCGGGCCGTCGCCGGGGACCTGTACGGCGGACTGCTCGACGCCCCCTTCCGGATGATCCTCGCCGAGTCGGCGCCCGGGTCGGCCGCCACCCGCATGCACGCCGACGCGCACGCGCGGGTGCCCGCGGGCAAGCCCGCCCCCGCCGCCGGGCCGGGCGCCGCCGGGCCGGGCGCCGCCGGCGCGGGCGGCGATCCGCTGGGGGGCCTGACGGAGACCGTGGAGTCGGCCGCCGCCCGCGCCGGCGAGGCCGTCCTCGTGGTCCCGGAGGGGGAGCGGCTGGTGGTCCTGGCCGCCGACGGGGGAGCGGCGGCTGCCGCCTGTGCCGAGTACGCGGCGGCGCTGGAGGCGGCCCGGGCCGTACCCGAGGAGACCGCCGTGCCGGAGGACGAGCTGGTCGTCGGGCTGTCGGCGCCGGCCGGGCCGATCGCCGCGGCCGCCGCGTACAAGCAGGCCGAACAGGCGCTGTCGGTGGCCCGGCGCAGGGGCCGGGTCTGCGTGGAGCACGAGCAGCTGGCATCGGGGTCGGTGCTGCCGCTGCTCGCGGACGACGCGGTGAAGGCCTTCGCGGACAGTCTGCTGCGGGCGCTGTACGAGCACGACGCCACCGGGCGGGGGGACCTCGTGGCCTCCCTGCGGGCCTGGCTGTCCCGGCACGGCCAGTGGGACGCGGCGGCGGCGGACCTGGGGGTGCACCGGCACACGCTGCGGTACCGGATGCGCAGGGTCGAGGAGATCCTGGGGCGGTCGCTGGACGACCCCGACGTGCGGATGGAGCTGTGGCTGGCGCTGAAGGCGACCTCGGCGGAGTGAGCCCGGCCGGGGGGCCGGCCCTTCGGCTCCCACCCTGCCGAAGCGGCGCACTCCCCGCCCCCACCACTACGCTCCGGACAAGCGACCCCCGGCCGTCGCGCGCCTACCGTGGACCCGAACGCAGGAAAGCAACGCACACCCCCTACGCGGAAGGGCCGGGACTCCCTATGACTTCCACCCACGCCTTCTGGCTCGCCGGCCGCCAGGTCACCGGCGAGGACACCTTCGACGTCACCTCCCCGTGGGACGGCAGCCTGGTCGGCGAGGTGAGCGTGCCGACGGACGCCCAGGTCGAGGAGGCCGTGGCCGCCGCGTACGCCGTACGGGACGAGTTCGCCGCCACCCCCGCCCATGTCCGCGCCGCCGCCCTCGACCACGTCAGCAGGCGACTGGCCGAGCGCACCGAGGAGATCGCCCGGCTGATCTCCGCCGAGAACGGCAAGCCGCTCAAGTGGGCCCGGGGCGAGGTCGGCCGTGCCGTCTCCGTGTTCCGGTTCGCCGCCGAGGAGGCCCGGCGGTTCAACGGCGGCGAGGCCCAGCGGCTCGACACCGACGCCGGCGGCCAGGGCCGGCTCGCGCTGACCCGCCGTTTCCCGAAGGGCGTCGTCCTCGGCATCGCGCCGTTCAACTTCCCGCTGAACCTGTGCGCCCACAAGGTCGCCCCGGCCATCGCCGCCGGTGCGCCCATCATCCTCAAGCCGGCGCCCGCCACCCCGCTGTCCGGCCTGGTGCTCGGCGAGCTGCTCGCCGAGACCGAACTGCCCGCCGGGTCCTGGAGCATCCTTCCGGTCGCCAACGACCGCATGCCCGCCCTCGTCCAGGACGAGCGGCTGCCGGTGATCTCCTTCACCGGGTCCGAGAAGGTCGGCTACGCGATCATGGACTCGGTGCCGCGCAAGCACTGCACCCTGGAACTCGGCGGCAACGGCGCGGCACTGGTGCTGGCCGACTTCGCCTCCGACGCGGACGTCGACTGGGCCGCCACCCGCATCGCCACCTTCTCCAACTATCAGGGCGGCCAGTCCTGCATCTCGGTGCAGCGCGTGATCGCCGACACCTCCGTCTACGACCGTCTGCTGCCGCGCATCGTCGCCGCCGTCGAGGCCCAGGTCACCGGTGACCCGAGCGACGACAAGACCGACGTCGGGCCGCTGGTCAGCGAGGACGCCGCCCGGCGCGTGGAAGCGTGGGTGAAGGAGGCGGTCGAGGCCGGCGCCACCCTGCTCACCGGCGGCGACCGCGACGGCGCCTCCTACGCGCCGACCGTCCTCACCGACGTGCCGGCCGATGTGACCCTCTCCTGCGAGGAGGTCTTCGGTCCGGTCCTCACCGTGCAGCGGGTGGACGGCGAGGCCGCGGCCTTCGCCGCCGCCAACGACTCCAAGTACGGCCTCCAGGCGGGCGTGTTCACCCACGACCTGCAGGTTGCCTTCCGCGCCCACCGGGCGCTGGAGGTCGGCGGTGTCGTCATCGGCGACGTGCCGTCCTACCGGGCCGACCAGATGCCGTACGGCGGTGCCAAGCAGTCCGGCGTGGGCCGCGAGGGCGTGAAGTTCGCGATGGACGACTACACGTACGAGCGGGTGCTGGTCCTGACCGGCCTCGCCCTCTGAGCGGTCCGCTCTCTCCGCTCTCCTCGAGCCCGAAGGGGCCCGGCACCGGTGCCTTCCGGTGCCGGGCCCCTTCTTGGTGCCGCCTTCCCCGGACCCTCAACCGGAGAAGCCGACGTGCGCGAGCCGCAGCGGGCCGCGCAGTCTGAGGTGCACGTCGTGCACGCCCTCGGCGACGATCCCGGCGCCGAGCGTGCTGTAGGCGTAGGGACCGGAGCCGGAGGCGAGCGTCAGGACCGCCAGCGCCGGACCGCCGTCCAGGGACAGCTCGACCTCGCCCCCGCCCGCCAGTCGCGCGCTCACCTCCGTCACTCCGGCGCCGAAGTCGCAGCCCCGGTAGACCAGTTCACCGCTTTCTCCGTGCACCGGGGTCACCGCGTCGCCCGCCTCCTTCGTACGGTCGACGATGGCGATCCCGGACTGCTCGTCGAAGTCGGCCGCCGCCAGGCCGTGCCGCAGCACGGCGCGTGGCGTCGGGGCCCCGCCGTCGAGGTGGACCGTCGTCCGCAGTCGCACGTCCTCGCTGGACGCGCCGGCCAGCAGCTCGTACGGCCCCTCCTCCAGCAGCCACCGGCCCTGCGCCACGTCCCAGAACTCGAAGGCGGACAGCGGGACTTCGAAGCCCAGCTCGGCCCGCTCGCCGGGCGCGAGCGTGACCCGGCGGTGCGCCAGCAGCTCGCGGCGCGGCCGGACCACCGACGGGTCCACGGCACGGGCGTAGAGCTGGGCGACCTCGTCCGCCGTGACATCACCGGTGTTGGTGACCGTGAACGACACACGCGCCGTGCCGCCCTCGACGCTCACGGCGAGGCCCGCGTAGGCGAAGGACGCGTAGGACAGGCCGTGGCCGAAGGGGAAGAGCGGTACGCCCTCGAAGTACAGGTAGGTCTGGCGGCCGCCGATCACGTCGTAGTCGAGCAGGTCCGGCAGGTCGGCGTCGGCCGCGTACCAGGTCTGCGGCAGACGTCCGGCCGGGGAGACGTCACCGGCCAGCACCCGGGCCAGGGCGGTGCCCGCCGCCTGCCCGCCGTGCGCGGTCCACAGCACGGCGGGCAGCCGCGTCACGTCCACCGCGTACGGGTACGCCGACACCAGGACCAGCACGGTGTTCGGGTTCGCGGCGCGCGCGGCGCGCAGCAGCCGCTCCTGGTGGGCGGGCAGGCCCAGGGTCGTACGGTCCTCGGTCTCCCGGCCGTTGATGTGCGGGTCGTTGCCCGCGACCACCACGACCACGTCGGCCTGCCCGGCCACCCGGCTCACCGCCTCCTCGCCCCGCTCGGCGAAGACCACCTCGAAGATCTCCGGGTCCTGCCCGGCAACCCGCACGCCGTCGGCGGCGACTGAGACGTGGCGGCCGGTGCCGAGATGCCTGAGGAGGTGACCGTTCCCGTGCGGTTCGAGCCGGAAGGTCTCCTGCACGACCCAGCCGCCGGGCTGGTCGGCGGAGGCGCGCACCCGGCCGTCGTCGGCGACCGAGAGGTAGCGCCCGTCGGGGGCGCGCAGCGTCAGCACGCCCTCGCCCCAGTCGACCAGCGCGAACTCGGTGCCGGTGGCGTCGGTGGTGAGCGGGGGCAGGTCGGTGCGGCCGGCCAGCAGGGCGGGGTCGAGGGCGCCCGCGGCGCCGCGCACCTCGTCCGGCGCCTCGGGGGCGGGCGGTACGTGCAGGAACGTACCGGCGGCGGTCTTCAGCAGGACCCGGTCCACGCCCTCCGCGAACTCCACCCGCTGCGCGCCGAAGCGCTCGTACAGGCCCTCCAGCGGAGTGGACCTGTGGATCAGGCTGCCGCTGTACCAGTCGAGCTTGCACTCGTCGGCGAGCAGGCCGACCACGGCGACGCGGGTGTCGGGGGCCAGCGGCAGCAGTTCGTCGTTCTTCAGCAGGACCAGCGCCTGCTCGGCGCTCTCCCGGGCGAGCGCCCGGTGCGCCGGGGTGTCGAACTCGCCGGTGCCCAGGTGCGGGTCGTGGTGCGGGTCGAACTCGCCGAGCCGGAAACGGACCGAGAGCTGGCGGCGGACGGCGGTGTCGATGTCGGACTCGGTCAGCAGGCCGCGTTCCAGGGCCCCGTGCAGCCGGGCGGTGATCGTCGAGCCGTCCGTGCCGTGGTCGGTGAAGCTGTCGACACCGGCCAGCAGGGAGGCGGCCGTGGCCTCCTCATGGGTGTCGAAGTAGTGTTCCAGATCGACCAGGTTGGACGGCGCGCTCGCGTCCGAGCAGACCAACAGGTCCTCCTCGGTCCAGACGCGCAGGTGTTCGCGCAGAAGCGGGGAGACGTGGTTGGGGCGGCCGTTGACCAGGTTGTAGGCGGGCATCACACCGGCCACCGCGCCCGCCTCCACGGTCTCCTTGAAGGCCCGCAGGTCGTACTCGCGCAGCACGCGCGGCCGGACCGAACTCGACGTGACGGCCCGGTCCGTCTCGTTGTTGTGGGCCAGCCAGTGCTTGAGGACCGGCGCGGTGCGCCAGTACGTCGGATGGTCGCCGCGCAGACCGCGCGTGTACGCGGTGGCGATCGCCGAGGTCAGCTTCGGGTCCTCCGAGTAGCCCTCCTCGTTGCGGCCCCACAGCGGATGGCGCAGCAGGTTCACGGTCGGCGACCAGACGTTCAGGCCGACGCGCTCGTCGCGGGCGCGCATCGCCCGGACCTCCCTGGACACCGCCTCCCCGACCCGGCGGACCAGCTCCGGGTTCCAGGTCGCGCCGAGGCCGACCGCCTGCGGGAACACCGTCGCCGGGCCCATCCAGCCCACGCCGTGCAGCGCCTCCTGGCCGGTGCGGAAGGCGGCGATGCCCAGTCGCTCGACGGCGGGCGCGAACTGGTGCAGGAAGGAGACCTTCTCGTCCAGGGTGAGCCGTGCCAGGAGATCGTCGATGCGCTTCGCGAACGGCAGATGCGAATCGCGGAAAGGCGGCGTGGGCGGCGTTGGGTCGGTCACGGGCAGTTCCCCTTGCGATGGAGCGACGAGGCGCTTTCGAAGCGCTTCGATGCTCATTCGCCCACCGGTGAGGTGTCAAGCCACTACGACGAAAGACCTTCGACTTCTCGCCGACACCTCAAGGGGTAGAGGCTGCCCGGGGGTTCCGTGACACAACCGGGGAATCTTGGAAGCGACCCTTGTGCACCCCCAGGTGTTCACTTAACCTCGCAGCAACATCGAAGCGCTTCGACTCAGCCTTCAGGGTGTCGGCGGACCGCTTCGGCTCAGCCAGTTCCACTCGAGACACCGCAGCCGACGGCCTCCCGCCGGGTGTCCTGGTGCGCCATGAAGGGTTGACGCAATGACGCCGAACGCCTCCTCCGCCTCCTCTCCCAGCCGGAGAAGCTTCCTCGCCTCGACCGCGGTCGCCGCCGTGGCCGTGGCCGGGGGGATGCCCCTGCTGACCGCCTGCGGCGGCTCGGACAGCGGCTCGGGCGGGGGCAGCAGCGCGGGCAAGGGCGCCAAGAAGCTGCTCCCGTCGTACGTGGCCAGCAACGTGGTGACCCCGGACATCCCCTCCAAGAACGGCTCCCCGATCGGCTTCACCGCCAAGCTCGACCTGGCGACCCTGAAGACCTCCGTCCCCAAGAAGCTCGGCAAGGGCGGCAAGATCACCGTCATGTCGCCGTTCTGGGGCTCACCGCCCAAGCAGAACAACGCCTACTACCAGGCGATGAACGACATGATCGGCGTCGACGTCGTCTGGCAGAACCAGGACGGCAACACCTACGACCAGAAGCTCGGCGCGGTCCTCGCCTCCAGCGACGTACCGGACGTCGTGGTCGTCCCGAGCTGGAACATGGGCGGCAAGATACCCACCGCCATCATCAGCAAGTTCGCCGACCTGGGCCCCTACCTCGCCGGGGACGCGGTCAAGGAGTACCCGAACCTCGCCGCCATCCCGACCGACGCCTGGCAGCGCTGCATCATCGGCGGCAAGCTGCGCGGCCTGCCGATGCCCCAGTCGTACGTCACCGGCATCGTGCCCCTCTACCGCAAGGACCTCTTCGACAAGCAGGGTTACCAGGTCCCGCGCTCCGCGGACGAGTTCATGTCCCTCGCCAAGGAGATCACCAACGCCAAGGCCAAGCGCTGGGCCTGCCTGGACATGAAGTGGACCGCCTGGCAGATGTTCGGTGTGCTCTCCGGCAGCGAGAAGCCGCTCGGCTGGAACCTCGTCGACGGCAAGATGATCAACCGCGTCGAGACCGACGAGTACCTCGAAGCGCTGGAGTGGACCCGCAAGCTCTTCGCCGCCGGTGTCGTGCACCCGGACGCGATGATGGGCAAGAACGCCCCCGACCCGGGCCCCAAGTTCGCGGCCGGCGAGTTCCTGATCTACTCCAACAACATCACCCAGTGGTGGGGCCGCACCGCCGAACAGGCCACCCAGAACCCCTCCTTCAAGATCTGGGGCATGGACGTCTACGGCCACGACGGCGGCGACCCGACGGTCTGGGCCGAACAGCCGGCCGGGATCTTCGCCTTCATCAACAAGAAGGCCTCGCAGTCGGTGATCCGGGACGCGCTGGCGGTCGCCAACGTCACCGCCGCGCCGTACGGCACCAAGGAGTACATGGCCACCAACTACGGTGTCCAGGGCGCCGACTACACCGTCAAGAACGGTGTGCCCGTCAAGACCAACCAGGGCAACAACGAGGTCTCCAACGCCTACGTCATGATCGCGAGCCCGGCCGCCACCGTCGCCCACCCCGACTTCCCCGACGTCGCCAAGGCACAGGTCGAGTGGCAGCAGCGGATGGGTGGTTTCACCAAGAAGTCCAGCTTCTACGGCCAGATGATCACCGAGCCGTCCCGCTACACCAACCTCAGCAACGACTTCGAGCAGCTGGAGGACGACATCACGCGCGGCCGCAAGAAGATCAGCGACATGCAGCAGGCCGTCGCCGACTGGAAGTCCAAGGGCGGCGACAAGCTGCGCGACTGGTACAAGAAGCTGCTCGACGAGAACGGCACGGCGGCGGGCTGAGGCGAGGCACGAGGCGAGGAGAACGGCCGTGTCCCACAGCACGGTGCCTCGGAGCAGGGCCGAGGCCGAGACGACGGGGAAGACCCCGGGGGCGTCCGGGGACGCCACCGGCTCCGGGAGGAAACGACACCCCGGCAAGCTGAGCCTGCGGCTCAGGTTCAGACGCGACCGTGTGCTGCTCCTGATGACGCTGCCGGCGGTCCTGCTCATCCTGGTCTTCAACTATCTGCCGATCCTCGGCAACATCGTCGCCTTCCAGGACTACGACCCGTACGTCAGCGACAACGGCATCGTCTCGATGCTGCACAGCGCCTGGGTCGCCCTGGACAACTTCCAGCAGATGTTCGGGGACTCCGCGTTCTGGAACGCGGTCAAGAACACCCTGGTGCTGTTCCTCCTCCAGCTCGTGCTGTTCTTCCCGGTCCCGATCCTGCTCGCGCTGCTGATCAACAGCGTGATCCGGCCCAGGGTGCGGGCCGTCGCGCAGGCGGTCCTGTACCTGCCGCACTTCTTCTCCTGGGTGCTGGTCATCGCCGTCTTCCAGCAGATCTTCGGCGGCGCCGGGGTGCTGTCGCAGGTGCTGCGCCGGCACGGGTACAACGGGCTGGACATCATGACCAACCCGTCCACCTTCAAGTTCCTCGTCACGGCGGAGGGGATCTGGAAGGACGCGGGCTGGGGGATCATCATCTTCCTCGCCGCGCTGGCCTCGGTGAGCCCCGACCTGTACGAGGCCGCGGCGATGGACGGAGCCGGGCGCTGGCGCCGCATGTGGCACGTCACCCTGCCCGCGCTGCGCCCGGTGATCGCCCTGCTGCTGGTGCTGCGGGTGGGGGACGCGCTGACCGTCGGCTTCGAACAGATCCTGCTCCAGCGCGACGCCGTCGGACCCGGCGCGGCGGAGGTCCTCGACACCTTCGTGTGGTGGAACGGCGTCCGCAACCAGGACTTCGGCTACGCGGCCGCCGCCGGTCTGATCAAGGGCGTGGTCAGCCTCGGTCTGGTCCTCGCCGCGAACAAGGTGGCCCATCTCATGGGCGAGCAGGGGGTGTACAAGAAGTGACCGCCGTCATCGGCAAAGCCGTCACCGACCCGTCCGAGCGGGCACCCCGCTGGTGGGAGGCCCCGCCCCGGCCGGTGTGGGAGGAGGAGCCCGGCAAGGCCGGGGTCGCGGGCAAGGGGCTCGTCCTCACCCTGGCCTGTCTGGGCGTCCTGTTCCCGCTGTGGATCATCGTCGTCACGAGTCTGTCCTCGCGCAGGACCATCGACGAGGCGGGCGGTCTGGTGATGGTGCCCAAGGGCATCACGTTCGTCGCCTACCGGGAACTGCTCAGCGGCGGCCAGGTGACCCGGGCCACGGTCATCAGCGTCCTCATCACCCTGGTCGGCACGGCGTTCTCGATGTCGGTGTCGGTGCTGTGCGCCTACGGCCTCTCCCGTATCGGTTCCCTCGGCCACCGCGGGATCCTGATGCTGCTGATGGCGACCATGTTCTTCAGCGCCGGGCTCATCCCGACGTACCTGCTCGTGCAGTCCCTGGGCCTGACCGACAGCTACCTCGCGCTGATCCTGCCCAGTGCGATCAGCGTCTTCAACATCCTGGTGCTGCGCGGCTTCTTCATGGGTATCTCGCAGGAACTGATCGACAGCGCGCGCATCGACGGGGCCGGTGACTTCCGGATCCTGTGGCAGATCGTCATACCGCTGTCCCGGGCGGTCCTCGCGGTGATCACCCTGTTCTACGCGGTGGGGTACTGGAGCGCGTGGTTCAACGCCTCCCTGTACCTGAACAACCAGGACATGATGCCGCTGCAGAACGTCATGATCCAGCTCGTGCAGAAGCAGCAGGCCCCGGTGGGGCTCGGCCAGGCGATCAAGACCGGCCAGCTGTCCGGGCTCGCGGTGCAGATGGCGGTGATGGTGATGGCGCTGCTGCCGGTGGCCGTGCTGTCGCCGTTCGTCCAGAAGCACTTCAAGAAGGGGATGCTCACCGGAGCGGTGAAGGGCTGAACTCCGGGCCGGGGTGCCACCGTCGGGGCGCCCCGTGCCCCGGCGGGACGGCAGCCGCCGGAGCCGTCACCCCAGGAGCTTCCCCCTCGCCAGTGCCACGAGGGCCCGACCGGGCCCGGCCCGTCGCAGCGCCGGGCCGTGCCGCCCGCCCCGGCGCACCAACAGCACCGGCACCAGCGCTGAGCATCCAGGACCACGAATCCAACCCACCCCGCGAGGTACCCCATGCACGCCTCCCCCCTGAGCCGCCGAGCCGTCCTCGCCGCAACGGCAGCCGTCGCGGCCGTGAGCGGCCTCCCCGCGATGCCGGGCCGAGCCCAGGCAGCCGAGGAGAACGGCAGCGCGGGCCCCGCCTACCGCTGGCGCACCGCGGTGATAGGCGGTACCGGCTTCGTCACCGGCATCCTCTTCCACCCCACCGTCCCCGGCCTCGCCTACGCCCGCACGGACATCGGCGGCGCGTACCGCTGGGACGCGCGCACCGCCCGCTGGATCCCGCTCACCGACCAGCTGGGCTGGGACGACTGGAACCTGCTCGGCGTGGAGGCCGTCGCCGTCGACCCGGCCCACCCCGACCGCCTCTACCTCGCCCTCGGCACCTACGCCCAGCCCTGGGCCGGCAACGGAGCCGTCCTGCGCTCGGCCGACCGCGGTGCCACCTGGAGCCGTACCGACCTCACCGTGCGGCTCGGCGCCAACGAGGACGGCCGCGGCACCGGCGAACGCCTCCTCGTCGACCCCCGGGACAGCGACACCCTGTGGCTCGGGACCAGACACGACGGCCTGCTCAGGTCCACCGACCGGGGCGCCACCTGGGCGGCGGCCACCGGTTTCCCGCCCACCCCCGGCGCGTCCGGGCAGGGCGTCACCTTCCTGGTCGCCGCCGGTCGTGCCCTCTACGCCGGCTGGGGCGACGCCGACGGCGGCCCGGGCGCCGCCAACCTCTACCGGACCACCGACGGCAGCACCTGGGAAGCCGTCCCCGCACAGCCCGCCGGCACCGCCGCGAAGGTCCCCGTGCGGGCCGCGTACGACCGGCACGCCCGCGAGCTGTACGTGACGTACGCCGACGCCCCCGGCCCGGGCGGCCAGTCCGACGGCAGCGTGCACAAGCTGGCCACCGGCACCGGGAAGTGGACCGAGGTCACGCCCGTGAAGCCCGGCGGGACCACCGCGGACGGCTCCGCCGACACCTTCGGCTACGGCGGTGCCGCGGCCGACGCGTGCCGGCCCGGCACCGTCGTCGTCTCCACCAACAACCGCTGGGCGGACGGCGACACCCTCTACCGGACCACCGACGGCGGCCGCACCTGGACGTCCCTGAAGGACTCCGCCGTCCTGGACGTCTCCGAGACCCCCTTCCTCGACTGGGGGAACGCCCAGCCGAAGTTCGGCTGGTGGATCCAGGCCGTGGCCGTCGACCCCTTCGACTCGCGTCATGTCCTCTACGGCACCGGCGCCACCCTCTACGGCACCCGCGACCTCACCCGCTGGTCCCCGAGGATCCGGGGCCTGGAGGAGACGTCCGTGCGCCAGCTGATCTCGCCCCCCTCCGGCGAGGCCCATCTGATCAGCGGGCTCGGGGACATCGGGGTGATGTACCACGAGCGGCTGACGGCGTCCCCCTCGCGCGGCATGGCCACGAACCCCGTGTTCGCGTCGGCGACGGGACTCGCGCAGGCCGCGGCCAGGCCGTCGTACGTCGCCCGCGCCGGCTTCGGCGACCACGGCAACGGCGCGTACTCGAACGACGGCGGCCGGACCTGGGCGCCCTTCGCGGCCCAGCCCGCCATCGCCAAGGACGCACCCGGGCCGATCGCCACCAACGCCGACGGCAGTGTGCTGCTGTGGTCCTTCGTGCACTGGGACGGCACCAAGTACCCCGCCCAGCGCTCGGCGGACAACGGCACGACCTGGTCCGAGGTCCCCTCCTTCCCGAAGGGAGCCACACCGGTCGCCGACCCGGCCGACCCGACGCTCTTCTACGCGTACGACACCGACACGGGAACGCTGTACGCCAGCACCGACAGCGGCCGGTCGTTCACCGCCCGCGCTGGCGGTCTGCCCTCCGGGGACAGCCAGTTCCAGCTGGCCGCGGCCCCGGGGCGGTCCGGTGACCTGTGGCTCAGCGTGAAGGGGAACGGGCTGTACCGGTCCACCGACGGGGGCGCCGCCTTCACCGGGGTCGCCGGCTGCCGGGCGGCGTACACCCTCGGGTTCGGCAGGGCGGCCCACCGCGGCGGCTACCCGGCCCTCTACCTCGTCGGCTCCACCGGGCCCGGCACCGCCGTGCACCGTTCCGACGACGAGGCGAGGACCTGGGTGCGGATCAACGACGACGCCCACCAGTGGGGCTGGACCGGCCAGGCCGTCACCGGCGACCCGCGCATCCACGGCCGCGTCTACCTCGCCACCAACGGCCGGGGCATCCAGTACGGGGAGCCGGTCTGATGTCCGGGCGCGAGGCGCCCTCGCTGGGCGACGCCACCCGTGGCCGCATCCTCTTCGGCGGCGACTACAACCCGGAGCAGTGGCCCGAGCGGACCTGGCACGAGGACGTCCGGCTGATGAAGGACGCCGGCGTCAACTCGGTGACCATGGGTGTTTTTTCCTGGGCAAAGCTCGAACCCCACCCCGGCGCACGGGAGTTCGGCTGGCTCGACCGGCTGATGGACCTGATGCACGAGAACGGCATCGGTGTCGTCCTCGCCACCCCCACCTCCTCCCCGCCGCCCTGGATGGGCCGTCTCCATCCCGACACCCTGCCCCGGGACGAGGACGGCCGCACCGAGTGGTGGGGCGGCCGGCAGCACTTCTCGCACTCCAGCGCCACCTACCGCCGTTACGCCGCCGCCATCACCGAGGACCTCGCCGCCCGCTACGCCGGCCACCCGGCCCTCACCCTGTGGCACATCAACAACGAGTACTGCACCTACGACTACGGCGACGAGGCCGCCGCCGCCTTCCGCCGCTGGCTGCGCGGCAGGTACGGCACCCTCGACGCCCTGAACACGGCCTGGGGCACCGCCTTCTGGAGCCAGGGCTACGACAGCTGGGACGGCATCCTGCCCCCGCGCCACGCCCACTACCTGAAGAACCCCGCGCAGGTGCTGGACTTCCGGCGCTTCACCTCCGACATGCTCCTGGAGTGCTACACGGCCGAACGCGACATCGTCGCCCGGCACACCCCGCACATCCCGGTCACCACCAACTTCATGCCGCTCTGGTTCGGTCAGGACGCCTGGCGGTGGGCCGAGGAGGAGGACGTCGTCTCCGTCGACCTCTATCCGGATCCGCGCGATCCGCTCGGTGCCCAGCACGGCGCGCTCGTCCAGGACCTGACCCGGTCCCAGGCACGCGGCCCCTGGATGCTGATGGAGCAGGCGGCCGGACCGGTCAACTGGCGGGGCGTGAACCACCCCAAGCCGCGCGGCCTCAACCGCCTCTGGTCCCTCCAGGCGGTCGCCCGGGGCGCGGACGCCGTCTGCTACTTCCAGTGGCGCCAGTCCCGGCAGGGCGCGGAGAAGTTCCACTCCGGCATGGTCAGCCACGCGGGGGAGGAGGGCCGTACCTTCCAGGAGGTCAAGCGGCTCGGCGCCGAACTCGCCCGCCTGGGACCGAAAGTGACGGAACGCCACATCAAGGCCGAGGTGGCCGTCCTGCACGACTGGCACTCCTGGTGGGCCGGCGCCCACGAGGGCCGGCTCTCCACCGAGGCCGGCCTCCCGGCCGTCCTGCACTCCTGGCACCGGGCCCTGTGGGAGTCGAACATCACCGCCGACTTCGCCCACCCCGAGCACGACCTGCGGGCCTACAAGTGCGTGCTCCTGCCGCAGCTCTACCTCCTCACCGACACCGCCGTCGACAACCTCCTCGGTTACGTCCGCGGCGGCGGCACCCTCGTCTGCGGCTTCCTCACCGGCATCGCCGACGAGGACGACCGGGTACGGCCCGGCGGCATGGACCCCCGGCTGCGCGAGCTGTTCGGCATCCGCACGCTGCACGAGTGGTGGCCGCTGGAAGCGGGGGAGAGTGTCGAGTGCGACGGCTTTCGCGCGGCCCTGTGGTCGGAGGAGATCGAGGCCGCCGACACCGTCACCGAGACGATCCCCTACAAGGGCGGGGAACTCGACGGCCTGCCCGCCGTCCTGCGCACGGACCGCGCCTGGTACCTGTCCACGCTCCCCGAACCGGAGGCGCTGCGCGGCCTGCTCGCCCGTATCACCGCCGAGGCGGGCGTCCGGCCGGTGCTCGACGGGCTGCCGGCGGGCGTCGAGGCGGTCCGGCGCGGCGAACTGCTGTTCCTGCTCAACCACGGGCGCGAGCCGGTCACCGTCGAGGTGCCCGGCACCCACCGCGACCTGCTCACCGGGACCGCCGTCACCGGCCGGACCACGCTGGGACGCTACGGAACGGCGGTACTGAAACCATGACGCGCCGAGCCCCCACGCACGAAGCCCCGGGAAAGGGATCCCCGGGACCGGAAGCCGCGACGGGCGAGGCCCCGTCGCACCCGCTCGTGCACGGGACGTGGGAGCCCGTGCCCGCCGCCCGCTGGGAGGACGGCTTCCTCAGCGGAAACGGCCGGCACGGCGCCCTCGTGTTCGGAGACCCGCACGACGTCCGGGTGATCGTCACCCATCACACCCTGGTCCGCCCGGACGGCGGCGCACCCGCCCGCCCGCCCCGGCTGGCCGCCGGACTTCCCGCCCTCCAGGACCGGTTGCTCGCCGGAGACGTCACGGCCGCCGAGTCCTTCACGGACGGCCGCCCGCTGCGATGGGTGCAGCCCTTCCACCCCGCCTTCCAGATCCGGCTGCGCCGCCCGGCCGGCGCACCGCGCGGCTACCGCCGGTCCGTCGACTTCGCCACGGGTGAGGTCACGGCCGCCTGCGACGGCTGGACCAGCCGGGTCTTCGTCTCCCGCGCGGACGACGTCGTCGTCCAGCAGGTCACCGCCCCGGACCTGGGCATCCTCCTCGACCACCGACTGCCCGGCGCGCCCCCGGGCCTGAGCGTGGGACACGGAGCCCTGCTGACCCCCGAGGGCGCCCTGCTCACCCTGCGCGCCCGCTACCCCGGCAGCGACCGCGCCTACACCGGCGTCACCCTCGTCGTCGTCACCGGCGGTACGACCGCCCTCACCACGCCCGGCGTGCGGACCGAGGGCGCGGAATCGGTCCTGCTGCTCACCCGGGTGCGCCGGCACACGGGCGAGCTGGACGTCGTACCGGAGGCCCGGCAGCTGCGGGACCTGTGGGGCGGGGAGTCGTACGAGGCTCTCCTCGCCCGCCACCTCCCCCGGCACCGCACCGCCTACGAGCGCGTCACCCTCGACCTCGCCGCCGATCCGGCCGAACGCGCCCTGCCGGGCTCCGGACTGCTCGCCCGCCCGCGCGGCGCGGCCCTGCTGGAACGGCTCTTCGCGGCCGGCCGCTACCACCTGCTGTCCGCCGCCGGACTGAACCCGCCCCGGCTGACCGGCCTGTGGACCGGCGACTGGGACACCGCCTGGTCCGGAGCGTTCACCCTCGACGCCAATCTCAACCTGCAGACCGCCTCCGCCCCGGCCGCCGCCCTCCCCGAGGTCACCGAGGCACTCGCCGGCTTCATCCGGCGCCAGCTGTCCGACTGGCGGGAGAACGCCGCCGCCGTGTTCGGCGCCCGGGGCGTCGTCGCCCCGGCGCACAGCGACGGCGAGTCCGGGTTCGCGTACCACTTCAGCCGCGAGTACCCGCTGCACCTGTGGACCGCCGGGGCCGACTGGCTGCTCAAACCGCTCGTCGACCACGACGAGATCCGCGGCGCCCACGACCCAGGGACCGCCGCCGCCCTGGCCGAGGTCGCCTCGTTCTACGAGGACTTCCTCACCCGCACCGACGAGGACGGCCGGCTGGCCGTCGTCCCCTCCTACTCGCCCGAGAACCGGCCGGCCAACGGAAGCTGGGGCGCGGTCAACGCGGCCATGGACCTCTCGGCCGCCCGCCACGCCCTGCTCACCGCGGCCCGCTACCACCCCGAACGGGCCGAGGCCTGGCGGGCGTTGGCGGACCGCCTGGCACCCCACCGGATCAACGCCGACGGGGCGTTGGCCGAGTGGGCCTGGCCGGGGCTCGACGACACCTACGACCACCGCCACCTCAGTCACCTCTACGGTGTCTGGCCGCTCGACGAGATCAACCCGTACGACACCCCCCGCCTGGCCGCCGCCGCGCACCGCGCGCTGGAGCTGAGGGGCGCCGAGAACGACTCCGCCCACGGCCATCTGCACCACGCCCTGGTGGCCGCCCGGCTCAGGGACGGCGACCGCGTCGCCCGGGCCCTCGCCCACGTCCTGGACGGCGACTTCTTCCACGCCTCCCTGATGAGCGCGCACTACCCGAACCGTGACGTCTACAACGCGGACGCCGCGCACACCCTGCCGGCCGTCCTCATCGAGATGCTGGTGCAGTCCACCCCCACTCGCCTGGTCCTGCTGCCCGCGCTCCCGGCCGACTGCCCGGCGGGCGAGCTGCGGGGCGTGTGGACCCGGTTCGGCGCCGCCGTCGACCTCACCTGGACCCCCCGGGGCGCGCGAGCCGTCCTGCGCCCCGGGCGCACCCTGCGCGTGGAACTCCACACTTCCTCCGGCGCACAGCCGCTCGACCTCGTCGCCGGAGAAGACCGCGTCCTCACCCTGGGGCCGCGGTGACCCCCACGATTCCCCCCACCCATGGAAGGGACACCATGGCAACAACCCGCACACTCGGCAGGGTCGCCAAGGCCCTGCTGGCCCCCGCCCTGGCCATCGGCGCCACCGTCGGCCTCGCCTCCGCCCCCGCCTCGGCCGCCGTCTGGAACTCCTGCGCGCAGTACGGCAACACGAGCCTGAACGGTTACACCCTGTACAACAACATCTGGGGCTCCGGCGCGGGCAGCCAGTGCATCTGGGCCAACTCCGGCACCAACTGGGGTGTCTGGGCCAACCACCCGAACACCGGCGGCATCAAGTCGTACCCCAACTCCGACAAGGTGATCAACAAGTCGATCACCTCACTCGGTTCGCTGTCCAGCAGCTACAACGTCAGCGTGCCGTCGTCCGGCGCGTACGAGACGGCGTACGACATCTGGGACACCAACCACCAGTACGAGATCATGCTCTGGATGAACAAGACGGGCCCCGTCGGCCCGCTCGGCACCTCGCAGGGCAACGTCACCCTGGGCGGCCACTCCTGGACCGTCTACAAGGGCACCAACGGCTCCAACCAGGTGTTCTCGTTCGTCCGCACCTCCAACTCCGGTTCCGGCACCGTCAACGTCCTGCCGATCCTGAAGTGGATCAAGGACACCAAGGGCTGGTACGGCAACGTGACCATCGGCGACTTCCAGTTCGGCTTCGAGATCACGTCGTCGTCCGGCGGTCTGAACTTCACCGTCAACAGCGAGAGCGTCAGCAGCAGCTGAACACCATGAAGGGCCGGTCCCCGGAGACTTCCGGGGACCGGCCCTTCTCCCGCGCTCACCGCGCGATCGACAGCTCCGCCCCGTCCCGCAGGAACAGCGGGATGCGGTCCAGCGGCGCGTCGACGGTCACGGCCGTACCGCCCTCGTAGGTCTCACCCGTCCACGCGTCCGTCCAGCGGGCACCGGCCGGCAGATACGCCGTGCGGGTCGTGGCGCCCGCCGTCAGCACCGGGGCGACCAGCAGGTCCCGGCCGAAGAGGTAGGCGTCGTCGACCGACCAGGCCGCGCGGTCCTCGGGGAACTCCAGGAACAGCGGGCGCATCACCGGCAGGCCCTCCTCATGGGCCTGCCGCATGACCGTCAGCACATACGGCTTCAGGCGCTCGCGCAGCCGCAGGTACCGCTCCAGGATCGCGCCGGCCTCCTCGCCGTACGACCACACCTCGTTCGGGCCACCGGTCATCTCCGGGCCCAGCGGCATGCCCGGGTCGCGGAAGCCGTGCAGACGCATCAGCGGGGACAGCGCGCCGAACTGGAACCAGCGGACCATCACCTCGCGGTAGGCCGGGTCGTCCGGGTCGCCGCCGTGGAAGCCGCCGATGTCCGTGTTCCACCAGGGGATGCCGGACAGGGCCGTGTTGAGACCGGCCGCGATCTGCCGGCGCAGGGTCGCGAAGTCGGTGCCGATGTCACCGGACCACACGGCGGCGCCGTAGCGCTGACTGCCCGCCCAGGCCGAGCGGTTGAGGGTGACCACCTCGTCCTCGCCGGAGGCGCGCAGGCCCTCGTAGAACGTACGGGCGTTCTCGGCGGGGTAGCTGTTGCCGACCTCCAGGCCGGGGCCCGCCCAGTAGCGCAGGTTCTCCTGGAAGCCCGGCTTCAGCTCCGGTTCGCAGGCGTCCAGCCAGAACGCCGTGATGCCGTACGGCTCCAGGTAGTTCTCCCGCACCCGCGACCACACGAACTCCCGGGCGTCCGGGTTCGTGGCGTCGTAGAAGGCCACCTGGACGGTCGAGGCGACCCCCTTGTCCGGCCAGTCCGCGTGCGCCATCGGACCGTACTGGGTGCCGATGAAGTAGCCGCGCTGCTCCATCACCGGGTGGTTCTCGGACAGCGGGGACACCGACGGCCAGACGGAGACCACCAGCTTGACGCCCATCTCGTCGAGTTCGCGGACCATGGCCGCCGGGTCGGGCCACTCCCGCGCGTCGAACTTCCACTCGCCCAGGTGTGTCCAGTGGAAGAAGTCGCAGACGATCGCGCTGAGGGGCAGCCCCCGGCGCTTGTACTCCCGGGCCACGGCGAGGAGTTCGTCCTGCGTGCGGTAGCGCAGCTTGCACTGCCAGAAGCCCGCCGCCCACTCGGGCAGCATCGGCGAACGCCCGGTCACCGCGCTGTAGTTGCGCTGGCCGTCGGCGGGGGTGCCCGCGGTGATCCAGTAGTCGATCTGACGGGCCGAGTCGGCCACCCAGCGGGTGCCGTTGCCGGCCAGTTCCACCCGGCCGATCGCCGGGTTGTTCCACAGCAGGGTGTAGCCACGGCTGGAGGACAGCACCGGGATGCTCACCTCGGCGTTGCGCTGCACCAGGTCCAGGACCAGGCCCTTCTGGTCCAGGCGTCCGTGCTGGTGCTGGCCGAGACCGAACAGCTTCTCGTCCTCGTAGGCGGCGAAGCGCTGCTCCAGGCGGTGGTGGCCGTTGCCGACGGCCGTGTAGAGGCGGGAGCCGGGCCACCAGAAGTGGGCGCGGTCCTCGGCGAGCAGCTCGGTGCGGTCGTCGGTGCGCAGGAAGCGGATCAGGCCCTCGGCGTCGACCTCCACGGTCAGCGCGCCGACCGTCAGCTGCCCCTCCCCGTCACCGGTCTTCACGGTGCTCTCGGTTGCGGGCGGGCTCTCCAGCAGGGCGCCCGGCAGTCCTTCGAGGACCGGGCCGCCGAGCCGGGCGCGTACCCGGACCGCGTCCGGGCCCCACGGCTCGACGCGTACCGTCTCCTGGCGGCCGCTCCACTCCAGCCCGCCGTCCCGCTCGCGGAACGTGCCGACGGTGGGGGACGACTGCGCCAGGCTGACCTTGGGCTGGATGTCGGCAGGCTGATTCACGGGGCGGCTCCTGAAGGAGTGCGGACATGGGGGTGCCCTGACAGGAGGGAGGGCACGGAGACGGAGAGGTGTGGTCAGGACCCGGCGGGCGCCGGTCCCGTACTCGCCCGCACGGTCAGCTCCGGGGCGATCAGCACGACCTCGTCGCTGCCGCGCCCGTCGAGCTTGGCCACCAGGTGCTCCACGGCGTACCGGCCCATCTGCTGGGCCGGGATGGCGACCGAGGCCAGCCGCACCGAGGCCTGGACGGCGACCTGCTCCGGGCAGATCGCCACCACGGACACGTCCTCGGGCACGGCCCGGCCCTGCTGGCGCAGCAGGGCCAGCAGCGGCTCCACCGCGGACTCGTTCTGCACCACGAAGCCCGTGGTGCCGGGACGTTCGTCGAGGAGCCGGGCCAGGGTGAGGGCCATCGCGTCGTACCCGCCCTCGCACGGCCGGTGCAGCACCCGGACGCCCAGCTCCCGGGCGCGGTCGCGCAGACCGGCGAGGGTGCGCTCGGCGAAGCCGGTGTGCCGTTCGTAGACCGCGGGTGCCTCCCCGATCACCGCGACATCACGGTGTCCGAGCCCCGCGAGATGCTCGACGCACAGCGCGCCGGTCGCCGCGAAGTCCAGGTCGACGCAGGTCAGGCCGGTGGTGTCGGCGGGCAGGCCGATGAGGACCGACGGCTGGTCGGTCTGGCGCAGCAGCGGCAGCCGCTCGTCCTCCAGCTCCACGTCCATCAGGATCATCGCGTCGGCCAGACCGCTGCCGGTGACCCGGCGGACCGCGTCCGGCCCCTCCTCGCCGGTGAGCAGCAGCACGTCGTACCCGTGCGTGCGCGCCGTGGTGGCCACCGCGATGGCGATCTCCATCATCACCGGCACGTACATGTCGGTGCGCAGCGGGACCATCAGCGCGATGATGTTCGACCGGTTGCTGGCCAGCGCGCGGGCGCCCGCGTTCGGGTGGTAGCCGAGGTCCCGGATGCTCTGCTCGACCCGCTGCCGGGTGGTGGCGGAGATGGACCGCTTGCCGCTGAGGACATAGCTCACCGTGCTCGCCGAGACTCCGGCGTGCTGGGCGACCTCGGCGAGGGTGACCATCCAGCTCTCCAAGCTTTGTGAAGCGCTTCGACAATGCGCATTGCTGACAGGGGCGAGTGGGGGTGCATTGACACTAGCTTCAGCCAGGGTGGGGTGTCCATAGGTTGTCGAAGCGCTTCGACAGTTTTTCCGATGGCTCGCTCCAGGGGCGGTACACGAACCGTCCCCCGGACGGGCCCGGGACGCAACACCGCTGGAGGGTGTGCCCGGCGGAGACCGGCGGGCGGGGCGATTCGGCCGTTCGGACGCGCGAGGACTGGTGGGGGCGGCCCGTTTCGGGTACCAACGATCCAGTAGCACGGGTCGGTAACGAACGGTCCGCAATCATCCCTCTTCGCGGTGAGGTGAGCCTCATGTCCGCCCCCACCACCCAACGCACCGTCACCGAGCGGGAAGCCCGCCAGGTGGCGGAGGCCGCCCGGGAACAGGACTGGCGCAAGCCAAGTTTCGCCAAGGAACTGTTCCTCGGGCGCCTCCGGCTCGACCTCATCCACCCCCATCCCCTCTCGGCCGACGAGGACGTACGACGCGGCGAGGAGTTCCTCGCCAAGCTGCGCGACTTCTGCGAGACGAAGATCGACTCGGCCCTCATCGAGCGCGAGGCACGGATCCCGGACGAGGTCATCGACGGGCTCAAGGAGCTCGGCGCCCTCGGCATGAAGATCGACACCAAGTACGGCGGGCTCGGCCTCACGCAGGTCTACTACAACAAGGCCCTCGCCCTGGTGGGCTCCGCCAACCCGGCGGTCGGCGCCCTGCTCTCCGCCCACCAGTCCATCGGCGTACCGCAGCCGCTGAAGCTCTTCGGCACCCAGGAACAGAAGGACACCTTCCTGCCCCGCTGCGCCCGCACCGACATCTCGGCGTTCCTGCTCACCGAGCCGGACGTCGGCTCCGACCCCGCCCGCCTGGCCACCAGCGCGGTCCCGGACGGCGACGACTACGTCCTCGACGGGGTGAAACTCTGGACCACCAACGGGGTCGTCGCCGACCTGCTCGTCGTCATGGCCCGGGTACCGAAGTCCGAGGGCCACAAGGGCGGCATCACCGCCTTCGTGGTGGAGGCCGGTTCCGAGGGCATCACCGTGGAGAACCGCAACGCCTTCATGGGCCTGCGCGGCCTGGAGAACGGCGTCACCCGCTTCCACCGGGTCCGGGTCCCCGCCGCCCACCGCATCGGCCCCGAGGGCGCGGGCCTGAAGATCGCCCTCACCACCCTCAACACCGGCCGTCTCTCCCTGCCCGCGATGTGCGTCGGCGCCGGCAAGTGGTGCCTGAAGATCGCCCGCGAGTGGTCGTCGGCCCGTGAGCAGTGGGGCAGGCCGGTCGCGCTGCACGAGGCCGTCGGCTCCAAGATCAGCTTTATCGCGGCCACCACCTTCGCCCTGGAGGCCGTCCTCGACCTCTCCTCGCAGATGGCCGACGAGGACCGCAACGACATCCGTATCGAGGCCGCCCTCGCCAAGCTCTACGGCTCCGAGATGGCCTGGCTGATGGCCGACGAGCTGGTCCAGATCCGCGGCGGCCGGGGCTTCGAGACGGCCGACTCCCTCCGGGCGCGCGGCGAGCGCCCTGTCCCGGCCGAGCAGATCCTGCGCGACCTGCGCATCAACCGGATCTTCGAGGGCTCCACCGAGATCATGCACCTGCTGATCGCCCGCGAGGCCGTCGACGCCCACCTCTCGGTCGCCGGTGACCTCATCGACCCCGACAAGTCCCTGTCCGACAAGGCGAGGGCGGGCGCGAACGCCGGCGTGTTCTACGCCAAGTGGCTGCCGAAGCTGGTCGCCGGGCCGGGGCAGCTCCCGTCGTCGTACCCAGAGTTCAGGCAGGGCGTCGACCTCTCCGGGCATCTGCGCTACGTCGAGCGGCACGCCCGCAAGCTGGCCCGCTCCACCTTCTACGCCATGTCCCGCTGGCAGGGCCGGATGGAGACCAAACAGGGCTTCCTCGGCCGGGTCGTGGACATCGGCGCGGAGCTGTTCGCGATGAGCGCGGCCTGTGTACGGGCCGAGCTGCTGCGCAGCCAGGGCGAGCACGGCCGCGAGGCCTACCAGCTCGCCGACGTCTTCTGCCGCCAGGCCCGCATCCGGGTCGACGAACTGTTCAACCGCCTGTGTGCCAACACCGACGACGTCGACCGCAAGGTGGTCAAGGGAGTGCTCGGCGGCGCCTACGAGTGGCTGGAGCAGGGGATCGTCGACCCGTCGGGCGAGGGCCCGTGGATCGCCGACGCGACCCCGGGCCCGAGTCAACGCGAGAATGTGCGCCGCCCGATCAGGTGAATCAGCGGTACCTGTCGCTCGGATCCCGCGTCGTCCAGGAACAGGAGTCGACCTCGGTGCCGCTCGCCTTGGTCGGCGTGGCCGTGTCGCTGGTGTTGTTCCAGACGTAGGCACGGCGGTTCTGGTACTTGTCCGACGCGGTGTCCGTGACCCGGCCGGTGTGCGTCCTATTCGGCGACGAGAACTGATAAGGCACCCTCCTGAGGGACGCGCTGTCCTCACGGCCGACGGTTGCGGCAACAATGGAGGGATGACCGACAGCCCCGCCAGTCCGGCACCCCTCGCCGACCCGCACCTCGTGTACGACCCCGTCGCCGGGGACGGTCCCAAGGACGTGGTGATCCTCGGCTCCACCGGATCCATCGGCACCCAGGCCATCGACCTCGTGCTGCGCCACCCCGACCGCTTCCGGGTCACCGCCCTGTCCGCGAACGGCGGCCGGGTCGCCCTCCTCGCCGAACAGGCGCACCGGCTGCGGGTGCGGACCGTCGCGGTCGCCCGCGAGGAGGCCGTACCGGAGCTGCGCGAGGCGCTCGCCGCGCGCTACGGCGCCGGGGAGCCGCTCCCCGGGATCCTGGCCGGACCGGAGGCGGCCACCGAGGTCGCCGCCTCCGACTGCCACACCGTGCTGAACGGCATCACCGGCTCCATCGGCCTCGCGCCCACCCTCGCCGCCCTGGAGGCGGGCCGCACCCTCGCGCTCGCCAACAAGGAGTCGCTGATCGTCGGCGGTCCGCTGGTCAAGGCACTGGCGAAGCCCGGTCAGATCATCCCGGTCGACTCCGAGCACGCCGCGCTCTTCCAGGCGCTGGCCTCCGGCACCCGCGCCGACGTGCGCAAGCTGGTCGTCACCGCCTCCGGCGGCCCCTTCCGCGGCCGCACCAGGGCCGAGCTGGCGCGGGTGACCGTCGAGGACGCCCTGGCCCACCCCACCTGGGCCATGGGCCCGGTGATCACCATCAACTCGGCGACCCTGGTCAACAAGGGCCTGGAAGTCATCGAGGCACATCTCCTCTACGACATTCCCTTCGACCGCATTGAGGTGGTCGTGCATCCCCAGTCGTATGTCCACTCGATGGTTGAGTTCACCGACGGATCCACGATCGCCCAGGCGACGCCCCCCGACATGCGCGGGCCCATCGCCATCGGTCTGGGCTGGCCCGAACGCGTCCCCGACGCGGCACCCGCCTTCGACTGGAGCACGGCCTCCACCTGGGAGTTCTTCCCGCTGGACAACGAGGCCTTCCCCTCGGTGAACCTCGCCCGGCACGTCGGGCAGCTCGCGGGGACCGCGCCGGCGGTGTTCAATGCCGCCAACGAGGAGTGCGTGGAGGCGTTCCGCGCCGGCGCGCTGCCGTTCAACGGGATCCTGGAGACCGTCACCCGGGTCGTCCAGGAGCACGGCACCCCGGTCACCGGAACCTCGCTCACCGTGCCGGACGTCCTCGAGGCGGAGACCTGGGCACGGGCCCGGGCCCGTGAACTGACAGCACAGACGGCTACCGCGGAGGCGCGTGCATGACAGCCCTGATGATGATCCTCGGCATAGTCGTCTTCGTGATCGGCCTGCTGGTCTCGATCGCCTGGCACGAGCTGGGGCATCTGTCCACCGCCAAGCTCTTCGGCATCCGGGTGCCGCAGTACATGGTCGGCTTCGGCCCGACCATCTGGTCACGGCGCAAGGGCGACACGGAGTACGGCATCAAGGCCATCCCGGCCGGCGGCTACATCCGGATGATCGGCATGTTCCCGCCCGGCGAGGACGGCCGGATCACCGCGCGCTCCACCTCGCCCTGGCGGAGCATGATCGAGGACGCCCGCTCGGCCGCCTTCGAGGAGCTGAAGCCGGGCGACGAGACCCGCCTGTTCTACACGCGCGCGCCCTGGAAGCGCGTCATCGTGATGTTCGCGGGCCCCTTCATGAACCTGGTCCTCGCGGTCGCCCTGTTCCTGACCGTCCTCATGGGCTTCGGCATCTCGCAGCAGACCACCACCGTCTCCTCGGTCTCCCAGTGCGTCATCGCCCAGAGCCAGAACCGCGACACCTGCAAGAGCGGCGACGCGGCCTCCCCGGCCGCCGCGGCCGGACTGAAGGCCGGCGACAAGATCGTCTCCTTCGACGGGGTGCGCACCGACAACTGGAACCGGCTCTCCGACCTCATCCGCGCCACCCCCGGCAAGCAGGTCCCGATCGTCGTCGAACGCGGCGGCCACCAGCTGACCCTGCACGCGAAGATCGCCTCCAACCAGGTCGCCAAGAAGGACTCCAGCGGCCAGATCGTCCAGGGCCAGTACGTCACCGCCGGCTTCCTCGGCTTCAGCGCCGCCACCGGCGTCGTACGCCAGGGCTTCGGCGAGTCCCTGACCTGGATGGGCGACCGGCTCGGCGAGGCCGTCGACTCCATCGCGAGCCTGCCCGGCAAGATCCCGGCCCTGTGGAACGCGGCCTTCGACGGCGCCCCGCGCCAGCCCGACTCCCCGATGGGCGTGGTCGGCGCGGCCCGCGTCGGCGGCGAGATCTTCACCCTCCACATCCCGCCCACCGAGCAGCTGGCCATGGCGCTGATGCTGGTGGCCGGCTTCAACCTGTCCCTCTTCCTCTTCAACATGCTCCCGCTCCTCCCGCTCGACGGCGGACACATCGCGGGCGCCCTGTGGGAGGCGCTGCGGCGGAACCTGGCGAAGGTGCTGCGCCGGCCCGACCCGGGCCCGTTCGACGTCGCGAAGCTGATGCCGGTGGCCTATGTGGTGGCGGGCATCTTCATCTGCTTCACCCTGCTGGTCCTGGTGGCGGACGTCGTCAACCCGGTGAAAATCACCTAGTGCTGTGACCGGAAAGGTTTGCCGAGAAGCTCGCGGCGTCCGGTGCTGGGGGCACCTCCCACGCGGTTCAGGCAGTGGGGGAGCATCGCAGGGCGGAGCGTCCGCCCGCGTACTGGATGTACTCGGGTGATGCGACAACGCGGCGTGGGGGTACCCCCGGCCGAAGGCTGGGGGAGTGCCGTGCCGGGCGTCGCGAGCCGGGGAACCCTTCCGGTCGCAGCACTAGCCGTGCGACGTTCGAGGCGGCCCGGCAGCGCGTGCTCCGGGCCGCCATCCATTGGGTGGGTTTGCCGGACGGGATGTGCCCGGGCTCGGGCCGGTGCCGTAATCTCGAAGCCTGGAGCCCGCCGGTTACGGGACCGGACCTTGATCCACGACTTGGGGTTGCACAGCAGATGACTGCGATTTCTCTCGGCATGCCGTCCGTTCCGACCAAGCTCGCCGAGCGGCGGAAGAGCCGGCAGATCCAGGTCGGATCCGTGGCGGTCGGCGGGGACGCGCCCGTCTCGGTGCAGTCGATGACCACGACCCGTACGTCCGACGTCGGCGCCACCCTGCAGCAGATCGCCGAACTCACCGCGTCCGGCTGCCAGATCGTCCGTGTGGCGTGTCCCACGCAGGACGACGCGGACGCCCTGGCCACGATCGCGCGGAAGTCGCAGATCCCGGTGATCGCGGACATCCACTTCCAGCCGAAGTACGTGTTCGCCGCGATCGAGGCCGGCTGCGCGGCCGTGCGCGTGAACCCGGGCAACATCAAGCAGTTCGACGACAAGGTCAAGGAGATCGCGCGCGCCGCGAAGGACCACGGCACCCCGATCCGGATCGGCGTCAACGCCGGCTCGCTGGACCAGCGCCTGCTGCGGAAGTACGGCAGGGCGACGCCGGAGGCGCTCGTCGAGTCCGCCCTGTGGGAGGCCTCCCTCTTCGAGGAGCACGACTTCCGGGACATCAAGATCTCCGTCAAGCACAACGACCCGGTCGTGATGATCGAGGCGTACCGGCAGCTCGCCGCCCGGTGCGACTACCCGCTGCACCTCGGCGTCACGGAGGCCGGCCCCGCCTTCCAGGGCACGATCAAGTCCGCCGTCGCCTTCGGGGCGCTGCTCTCCCAGGGCATCGGCGACACCATCCGCGTCTCCCTGTCGGCCCCGCCGGTCGAGGAGGTCAAGGTCGGCAACCAGATCCTGGAGTCCCTCAACCTCAAGCAGCGCGGCCTGGAGATCGTCTCCTGCCCGTCCTGCGGGCGTGCCCAGGTCGACGTCTACAAGCTGGCCGAGGAGGTCACGGCAGGCCTGACCGGCATGGAGGTCCCGTTGCGGGTGGCCGTCATGGGCTGTGTGGTCAACGGCCCCGGCGAGGCCCGCGAGGCGGACCTCGGCGTCGCCTCCGGCAACGGCAAGGGCCAGATCTTCGTCAAGGGCGAGGTCATCAAGACCGTCCCCGAGTCGAAGATCGTGGAGACCCTCATCGAGGAGGCCATGAAGCTGGCCGAGCAGATGGAGGCGCAGGGCGTCCCGTCCGGCGAGCCGTCGGTGTCGGTCGCCGACTGACCCACGGCACGAGTCGCCGGCCGCCCGGGCCGTGCCGGAGCGGGTGAACGGGCCCTGCGCCCGCGCCCGCTGCGGCGTTCTCGCGGGGGCGGCGCCGCGCGGCGTCGGCAGGTACAGTGCGGAGATCAGCACAAACCCCTCCGGATGAGGCCCCGCATTTGTTGACGCAGACCACCTCACGGGTGCTCGAACCGAGTGACCTGGACGCCGCGCTCGCCGTCCTCGACCGCGAGCCGGTGGCGAACGCCTTCGTGACGTCCCGGGTCCAGGTCGCCGGCCTCGACCCGTGGCGGCTCGGCGGCGAGATGTGGGGCTGGTACGAGGACGGCATGCTGACCTCCCTGTGCTACGCGGGCGCCAACCTGGTCCCCATCTGCGCGGGTCCCCGGGCCGTACGGGCCTTCGCGGACCGGGCGAGAAGGGCCGGCCGCCGCTGCTCCTCCATCGTCGGCCCCGCCGAACCCACCGCCCAGCTGTGGCGCTTGCTGGAGCCGCACTGGGGCCCGGCCCGCGAGGTCCGCGCCCACCAGCCCCTCATGGTCACCGACCGCATGCCCGCCGGCATCGCCCCGGACCCCTACGTCCGCCGCATCCGCAAGGACGAGGTGGAGACGATCATGCCGGCCTGCGTGGCGATGTTCACCGAGGAGGTGGGCGTCTCCCCGCTGGCCGGGGACGGCGGCCTCCTCTACCAGGCACGGGTGGCCGAACTCGTCGGCGCCGGGCGCTCGTTCGCCCGCCTCGACGACAGCGGCCGGGTCGTCTTCAAGGCGGAGATCGGCGCGGCGACGCCCCAGGCCTGCCAGATCCAGGGCGTGTGGGTGGCCCCGGAGTACCGGGGCCTGGGCCTGGCCGCCCCGGGCATGGCGGCGGTCCTGCGCTACGCGCTCACGGACATCGCCCCGGTGGCCAGCCTGTACGTCAACGACTTCAACACCGCCGCGAGAAGGACGTACAGGAGGGTCGGCTTCCAGGAGGCCGGCGCCTTCATGAGTGTGCTGTTCTAGCCCCCTGTAGTCTCCCCGCATGGACTTCGTGATCGGTCCCCTGGACCTCTCGTCCCACGTGGACGAGGCACTCGCCGTCCAAGCCCTCGCTTTCGGGCTCGGCCCCGACGAGGTGGCCGTCCGCCGCCAGATCGTCCTGCGCCACATGCAGTACCCGGGCGCCCGAGCCCTCGGCGCCACCAGCGACGGACGACTCGTCGGATTCGTCTACGGCATGCCCAACGACCGCACCCACTGGTGGTCCACCGTGGTGGAGCCGTACCTGCGCGCCCTCGGCAACGACGACTGGCTCGACGACACCTTCGTGATCACCGAACTGCACGTCCACCCCCACCACCAGAACCGCGGCATCGGCAGATCCCTGATCACCACCATCACCGACGACGCCGGCGAACCCCGTTCGATCCTCTCCGCGATCGACACCGACAGCCCGGCCCGCGGCCTCTACCGCTCCCTCGGCTACCAGGACCTCGCCCGCCGGGTCCACTTCCCCAGCGCCCCCAAGCCGTACGCGGTCATGGGCGCCCCCCTGCCCCTGCGCCGCGGTTAAGGATTTCCGGGCACGGCGGCCCCCCGGCTAACCTCCTAGCCACCACCCTTTCCCCGGCAGGAGTACGAGAACCATGGCGAACGCACCGGTCCAGCGCATGTCGAGGTTGATGGCGAAGACGCTGCGCGACGACCCGGCGGACGCCGAGGTCCTCAGCCACAAGCTGCTCGTCCGCGCCGGCTACGTCCGCCGTACCGCCGCCGGCCTGTGGAGCTGGCTGCCGCTGGGCAAGAAGGTCCTCTCCAACGTGGAGCGGATCGTCCGCGAGGAGATGGACGCCATCGGCGCCCAGGAGGTGACGCTCCCCGCCCTGCTGCCGCGAGAGCCGTACGAGGCGACCGGCCGCTGGGACGAGTACGGCGCCGAACTGTTCCGCCTCCAGGACCGCAAGGGCGGCGACTACCTCCTCGGCCCCACCCACGAGGAGATCTTCACCCTGCTGGTGAAGGACCAGGCCTCCTCCTACAAGGACCTGCCGGTCACCCTCTACCAGATCCAGAACAAGTACCGCGACGAGGCCCGCCCCCGGGCCGGCATCCTGCGCGGCCGTGAGTTCCTGATGAAGGACTCCTACTCCTTCGACCTCGACGACGACGGCCTCGCCCAGTCGTACGCCCTGCACCGCCAGGCCTACCAGCGGATCTTCGAGCGCCTCGGCCTCGACTACCGCATCTGCGCCGCGACGGCGGGCGCGATGGGCGGCTCCAAGTCGGAGGAGTTCCTGGCCCCGGCCGCGGCCGGCGAGGACACCTTCGCCGACTGCCCGAACTGCGACTTCGCCGCCAACACCGAGGCGATCACCTACGAGCTGCAGACCCGGGACGCCTCCGGCCTGCCGGCCGCCGAGGAGATCCCCACCCCCGACACCCCGACCATCGAGACCCTCGCCGCCCACCTCGGCGTCCCGGCCTCCGCCACCCTCAAGAACCTCCTCGTGAAGGTCGACGGCGAGATCGTCGCCGTGGGCGTGCCCGGGGACCGCGAGGTGGACATGGACAAGGTGGAGGCGCACTTCGCGCCGGCCGCCGTGGAGTTGGTGACCGCCGAGGACTTCGTCGGCCGGCCCGACCTGGTCCGCGGCTACGTCGGCCCGCAGGGCCTGGGCGACAAGGTCACCTACATCGCCGACCCGCGGGTGGCCCCCGGCACCGCCTGGATCACCGGTGCCAACAAGGAGCACACGCACGCCAGGAACGTCGTCGCGGGACGTGACTTCGAGGTCGACCGGTACGTCGACGTCGTGGTCGTGCGGGAGGGCGACCCCTGCCCCAAGTGCGGCACCGGCCTCCGGCTGGACCGCGCCATCGAGATCGGCCACATCTTCCAGCTCGGCCGCAAGTACGCCGACGCCCTCAAGCTCGACGTCCTCGGCCAGAACGGCAAGCCGGTCCGGGTGACCATGGGCTCCTACGGCATCGGCGTCTCCCGCGCCGTCGCCGCCCTCGCCGAGCAGACCGCCGACGACAAGGGCCTGGTGTGGTCCAAGGAGGTCGCCCCGGCCGACGTGCACGTAGTCGCCGCGGGCAAGGCCCTGCAGACCGAGCTGGCCCTCGACGTCTCCGAGCAGCTGCGCGCCGCGGGCCTGCGGGTCCTGGTCGACGACCGGGCCGGCGTCTCCCCGGGCGTGAAGTTCACCGACGCCGAACTCATCGGCGTACCGCAGATCCTCGTCGCCGGCCGCCGCTCCGCCGAGGGCGTCCTGGAGCTGAAGGACCGCAGGACCGGTGAGCGCGAGGAACTGACCGTCGAGGAGGCGATCACCCGCCTGACCGCGGAGTGAGCGCCGTGACCGGTGCCGGGCACCCCCGCGGCCTTCGGGCGTGGGGGTGCCCCCGGGCGACCGGTCCCTCCCGACCCGCAAGCCTTCCGGGGTACTAGAGCCAGCCGGCGAACTCCAGCAACAGCTCGGCGTCCCGCTCACGGCCGACCCGGCGGGCCCGTACCCCCGACTCCACCGCCCGGAACAGCGTCCAGCCGCGCAGCCGCTCCTGGTCCAGCTCCAGGGACTCCGCGAGCCTCTTCACCCGCCGCCGGGTGGTGGCCGCGCCGGACGGCGCCGCGATCAGGTCCTCCACCCGGTCGCGCACCAGCCGCGCCAGATCGAAGGCGCACTCGCCGACCACCGGGTCGGGCCCCACAGCCAGCCACGGCATCCGCTCCCCGGACAGGACCTTGCTCTGCCGGAACGTCCCGTGCAGCAACCGGTCCTCCGGCGGCGCGACGAGCAGTTCCTCGCGGGCCGCGAGCGCCGCCTCGGCCAGCGGCGCCACCTCGGGATCGGACTCGGCACCCGCCCGTATCGCCGCCGCCTGCCGCCCCGTCCGCTCGGCCACGGTCTCGAAAGAGTGATCACCCGGCGGCTCGACCCACAGCCGGCGCAGCGTCCCCGCCGCCTCCAGCAGCGCCTTCGCCTCGGGCAGCGACCGCACCGAGACGTCCGGATGCAGCCGCTCCAGCAGCAGCACCCCCGCGCCGGCCTCCCCGGCCTCGGCCTCCAGCAGCTGGACGGCACCGAGCCCGCCCCAGTGGGCCAGCGCCGCCCGCTCGCCCTCCGGCCGGGCCCGGCGGGGAGCGAGCTTCAGCACCGCCGGGGTGCCGTCGGCCCGCCGTACCAGCACGACCAGGCTGCTGCGGCCACCCGGTACCTGGATCCGCTCCACGGTCAACTCGCGCAGCGCGACGGCCTGCCGTGCCGTCTCGGGCAGCTTCTCCAACCAGTCGTCACCGTCCGGTGTCTCACCGAGCGCCCGCACCAGGCGCTGCGGCGGTTCGAAAGCCATGCGCGAGTCGTCCCCTTCCCTGCGTCCTCACGTTCCCTGCGGAGCCACGGAGGCGGAGGCCGACGACGCCGTCGTACCGGCCGCACCGGCCTCCTCGCCGGAGCGCTCCGCGAGACCAGGGAAGGCTACGCTCTCCCCGCTCCAGCGCACCGCCCGGACCGCGGCCTCGCGCAGGGCGGCCGCCGCCGCGCCGCGCCGCTCGCCCGTCGCCGCCCGCACCAGGTCCGAGTACACATCGGCCACCCGCTCCTCCAGTACGGCGGCCAGCCGCACCGCCGTGGCCGCGTCCGGCACCGGGAACGGCAGCGCGTACCCCGCGCTCGCGGCGACCGGCTCGCCCCCCAGGTCGCGCACCTCGCGCGCCAGCGCGTCCCGGCGCGCCCGATGTGCGTCGTACGCCTCCTGTGCCTGCGCGCGCCCGGCCGCGCCGACCCGTCCGCCGACGACTCCGTACCCGTACACCGCCGCGTGCTCCGCCGCCAGCGCCGCCTGCAGCGCCGTCAGTTCGCCGCTCCCGGCCTTGCCGCTCACCTGGCCCCCTCCGTCAGCAGGAACGCGTGCGCCGCTCCGGCCGCCGCCACGGAGGCCAGCAGCCGCGCCAGCTCACCCGGCACCCCCAGCAGAGCCCGCGCCCGCCGGTCGGCGAGGCCCCGCTCGGCAGCGGCCAGAGCGGCGAGGGCGTCCTTCTCGTTCACCGGGACGGACGGCACGGACGGCACGGAGGGGGCGGACGGGGCGTCCGACCCTGAGCCGGTCGCCGACGCGGTGGGCGTCCCGCCCGCCCCGAAGGCCGCCACGTGCGCCGCCACCTGCGCCCGCAGCGGACGCAGCCGGCCCGCCAGCGGCGGGTGCGCGGCGAGCACGGCGTCGTACCGGTCCAGCAGCCCGGCGCTGTCCCGGGCCGCACGCGCGCGTACCCGGGCCACGGCCGAAGGGCCGTCGGGCGAACCCGAGTCGGAGCCGGGGCCGGCGGAGCAGCCCACGAGGAGAGCGGTCCCCGCGGCCGAGGCCAGCAGGGATCTTCTGCGCGGCCCCGAGGGGGTGCGCGACGGCGGGGGGTACGGCACTGCAGACGTCCTCGGAGGCACTCGTACGAACGGAAGGGCGGCACGCCCGTGATCACCGTACCCGCGCCCCCGTCCGGCGGCACTCAGCGGCACCGCCCGCGCACGGGTGGACGGCAACACCCCTTGCGACCGGATACCCTTTGACCAGACACGCGACCCATCCCACAACAGCACACGCGGCCGAGGAGTCACCCGGATGAGCACCACCCAGAGCGAGAGGCTGCGGGAACTGCTGGAACCGCTCGTCACGTCCCAGGGGCTGGATCTCGAGGAGATCGCCGTGGACTCCGTCGGCCGCAAGCGGGTGCTGCGCGTCGTCGTCGACTCCGACACCGGCGCCGACCTGGACCAGATCGCCGATGTGAGCCGTGCGCTCTCGGCGAAGCTCGACGAGACCGAGGCGATGGGCGAGGGCGCGTACGACCTGGAGGTCGGCACCCCCGGCGCGGAACGCCTGCTCACCGAGCACCGGCACTATGTGCGCGCCGTGGACCGGCTGGTGAGGTTCCAGCTGACGGAGGGCGGCGGCGAGCTGGTCGCCCGGATCCTGGGCGTCGACGACGAGGGCCTCGACGTGGAGGTGCCCGGCGTCAAGGGCCGCAAGGCCACCACCCGCAGACTCGCCTTCGACGGGATCGAACGCGCGCGGGTACAGGTCGAGTTCAACCGCAAGGGCGACAAGGCCGACAAGGGTGACAAGGCCGAGAAGGACATGAAGGAAGAGGAGGAGGCGTAGCCGTGGACATCGACATGAGTGCCCTGCGGGGCTTGGTTCGGGAGAAGGAGATCTCCTTCGACCTGCTGGTCGAGGCGATCGAGTCGGCCCTCCTCATCGCGTACCACCGCACCGAGGGAAGCCGCCGTCACGCACGCGTGGAGCTCAACCGGGAGACCGGGCATGTGACCGTGTGGGCGAAGGAGGACCCGGAGGACCTGGAGGAGGGCCAGGAGGCCCGCGAGTTCGACGACACCCCGTCCGGGTTCGGCCGTATCGCCGCCACCACCGCCAAGCAGGTGATCCTGCAGCGGCTGCGCGACGCCGAGGACGACGCGACGCTCGGCGAGTACGCCGGCCGCGAGGGCGACATCGTCACCGGTGTGGTCCAGCAGGGCCGCGACCCGAAGAACGTGCTGGTGGACATCGGCAAGCTGGAGGCCATCCTGCCGGTGCAGGAGCAGGTGCCGGGGGAGACCTACGCGCACGGCCTGCGGCTTCGGTCGTACGTCGTCCGGGTGGCGAAGGGCGTCCGGGGTCCCTCGGTCACTCTTTCGCGTACCCACCCCAATCTGGTGAAGAAGCTCTTCGCGCTGGAGGTGCCGGAGATCGCCGACGGGTCCGTCGAGATCGCCGCCATCGCCCGTGAGGCCGGTCACCGCACGAAGATCGCCGTCCGGTCCACCCGTTCGGGCCTGAACGCCAAGGGTGCCTGCATCGGCCCCATGGGCGGCCGGGTGCGCAACGTGATGGGCGAACTGAACGGTGAGAAGATCGACATCGTCGACTGGTCGGACGACCCGGCGGAGATGGTGGCGAACGCGCTGTCACCCGCCCGGGTGTCCAAGGTCGAGGTCGTCGACATGGCCGCCCGGTCCGCCCGGGTGACCGTGCCGGACTACCAGCTGTCGCTGGCGATCGGCAAGGAAGGGCAGAACGCCCGGCTCGCGGCCCGGCTGACCGGCTGGCGGATCGACATCCGGCCGGACACCGAGCAGGCCGGGGAATAGATCCCGGCCGCAGGCCGCTCAGATCACGACAGTTATATGCACGACAACCGTTCGATCCCTGCCCCAAAGGGGTGAGGTCGGTGCGGGGAGGTAGACTTAACAGTGTCTGGCCGGACGCACGCCGGAGTATGCCCTGAGCGCACCTGTGTGGGGTGCCGGGAGCGAGCGGCCAAGACCGAGCTGCTGCGCATCGTGGCGATCGAGGACGCATGCGTCCCCGATCCTCGCGGTACGCTGCCCGGCCGGGGTGCGTACGTGCATCCCGCACTGGTCTGTCTCGACCAGGCGGTGCGCCGCCGGGCGTTCACGCGGGCGTTGCGCGCCCCGGGAGCGCTCGACACAAAGGCGTTGCGCCAGTACGTCGAGCAGACGACAGTTGCTGAGCAGGCAACACCGTAAGAAGCGTCGCGCGGAACCCCGTGCGGCCCTGGTACCCCGCGAGTTGGAAGTAGGTCGAGATTGCGATGAGCACTCGATGAGCACGCGATGAGTACGCCCATGAAGTAGCGACGGTCCGGACGCAACCCGGACCTAAAAGGAGCGAAGTGGCTAAGGTCCGGGTATACGAACTCGCCAAGGAGTTCGGTGTGGAGAGCAAGGTCGTCATGGCCAAGCTCCAGGAACTCGGTGAATTCGTCCGATCGGCGTCTTCGACGATCGAGGCGCCCGTAGTACGCAAACTGACTGACGCCCTCCAGCAGGGCAGCGGTGGCGGCAGGCCCGCCTCCGCCCGCAAGGCCGCCCCGGCGAAGCCGGCGGCCCCCTCTCCGGCGCAGGCCGCCCGTCCGGCCGCCCCGCGCCCGCCGGCTCCCAAGCCGGCCGCCGCCGAGCGGCCCGCGGCTCCCGCCGCGCCGGTCACTCCCGGCCCCCGTCCCACCCCGGGCCCGAAGCCCGCGCCGCGGCCCGCCCCGGCGTCCCCGGCTCCGACCACGCCCGAGTTCACGGCCCCCCCGGCGGCTCCCGCCGCGCCGGCCGCCTCCGGCGGTTCCGGCCCCCGTCCCGGCGCTCCGCGTCCGGCCGGCCAGGCACCCCGTCCGGGCGCCCAGCGTCCCGCCGGTCCCGGCCAGGGCGGCCAGGGCCGCGGTGACCGGGGCGACCGTCCCGGCGCTCCGCGTCCGGGCGGCCAGGCTCCGCGTCCCGGCGCCCGTCCGGCGGGTCCCCGTCCGGGCAACAACCCCTTCACCTCCGGTGGCTCGACCGGCATGGCGCGTCCGCAGACGCCCCGTCCGGGCGGTGCCCCGCGGCCGGGCGGCCCCGGCGGTCCCGGTGCTCCCGGCGGCGCTCCGCGTCCCCAGGGCCAGGGCCAGGGCGGTCCCCGTCCCCAGGGCGCGGCGGGCGGCCCCCGTCCGCAGGCTCCGGGCGGTCCCCGCCCCACCCCGGGCGGCATGCCCCGTCCGCAGGGCGGCCCCCGTCCCGGTGGCGGCCCCGGTGGCCCGCGTCCGAACCCCGGCATGATGCCGCAGCGTCCCGCTGCCGGCCCGCGTCCCGGCGGCGGTGGCCCCGGCGGCCGTGGCCCCGGTGGCGGCGGTCGTCCCGGTGGCGGCGGCGGTCGTCCGGGCGGCGGCGGCTTCGCCGGCCGTCCCGGTGGCGGCGGTGGCGGCGGCTTCGCCGGTCGTCCCGGCGGTCCCGGTGGCGGTGGCGGCGGCTTCGCCGGCCGTCCCGGCGGTCCCGCGGGCGGTGGCGGCGGTGGCCGTCCCGGCTTCGGCGGCCGTCCCGGCGGTCCCGGTGGCCGTGGTGGCACGCAGGGCGCCTTCGGTCGTCCCGGCGGTCCCGCGCGTCGCGGTCGCAAGTCGAAGCGGCAGAGGCGCCAGGAGTACGAGGCCATGCAGGCCCCGTCGGTCGGCGGCGTGATGCTGCCTCGCGGCAACGGCGAGTCCATTCGCCTGTCGCGCGGTGCCTCCCTCACCGACTTCGCGGAGAAGATCAACGCCAACCCGGCGTCGCTCGTCGCGGTCATGATGAACCTCGGCGAGATGGTCACGGCCACGCAGTCCGTCTCCGACGAGACGCTGCAGCTCCTCGCGGGCGAGATGAACTACACGGTTCAGATCGTCAGCCCCGAGGAGGAGGACCGTGAGCTGCTCGAGTCCTTCGACATCGAGTTCGGCGAGGACGAGGGCGACGAGGAGGACCTGGTGGTCCGTCCGCCGGTCGTCACCGTCATGGGTCACGTCGACCACGGTAAGACCCGACTGCTCGACGCCATCCGCAAGACGAACGTCATCGCGGGCGAGGCCGGCGGCATCACCCAGCACATCGGTGCCTACCAGGTCTCGACCGAGGTCAACGACGAAGAGCGCAAGATCACCTTCATCGACACCCCGGGTCACGAGGCGTTCACCGCCATGCGTGCCCGTGGTGCGAAGTCGACCGACATCGCGATCCTCGTGGTGGCGGCCAACGACGGTGTCATGCCGCAGACGGTCGAGGCCCTGAACCACGCCAAGGCGGCCGACGTGCCGATCGTGGTCGCGGTCAACAAGATCGACGTCGAGGGCGCGGACCCGACCAAGGTGCGCGGTCAGCTGACCGAGTACGGCCTGGTGGCCGAGGAGTACGGCGGCGACACCATGTTCGTCGACATCTCCGCCAAGCAGGGTCTGCACATCGACAGCCTCCTGGAGGCCGTGGTCCTCACGGCCGACGCCTCGCTCGACCTGCGGGCCAACCCGGCCCAGGACGCGCAGGGCATCTCGATCGAGTCCCGTCTCGACCGCGGCCGCGGTGCCGTGGCGACGGTCCTCGTCCAGCGAGGCACGCTGCGGGTCGGCGACACGATGGTGGTGGGCGACGCCTACGGCCGCGTCCGCGCCATGCTCGACGACAACGGCAACAACGTCGCCGAGGCCGGTCCCTCGACGCCGGTCCAGGTCCTGGGCCTGACCAACGTCCCGGGTGCGGGCGACAACTTCCTGGTGGTGGACGAGGACCGTACGGCCCGTCAGATCGCCGAGAAGCGCGCCGCCCGTGAGCGCAACGCCGCGTTCGCCAAGCGCACGCGCCGCGTGTCGCTGGAGGACCTGGACAAGGTGCTCAAGGCCGGCGAGGTCCAGCAGCTGAACCTGATCATCAAGGGCGACGCGTCCGGATCGGTCGAGGCCCTGGAATCCTCCCTGCTCCAGCTGGACGTCGGCGAAGAGGTCGACATCCGCGTCCTGCACCGCGGCGTCGGTGCGGTCACGGAGTCCGACATCGACCTGGCGATGGGCTCCGACGCCATCGTGATCGGCTTCAACGTCCGCGCGGCCGGCCGCGCGGCGCAGATGGCCGAGCGCGAAGGCGTGGACGTCCGGTACTACTCGGTCATCTACCAGGCGATCGAGGAGATCGAGGCGGCCCTCAAGGGCATGCTCAAGCCGGAGTACGAAGAGGTCGAGCTGGGCACGGCGGAGATCCGCGAGGTCTTCAAGTCGTCCAAGCTGGGCAACATCGCCGGTGTCCTGGTCCGGTCGGGCGAGGTCAAGCGCAACACCAAGGCGCGTCTCATCCGCGACGGCAAGGTGGTCGCGGAGAACCTCACCATCTCCGGCCTGCGCCGCTTCAAGGACGACGTCACCGAGATCCGCGAAGGCTTCGAGGGCGGTATCAACCTCGGAAACTTCAACGACATCAAGATCGACGACGTCATCGCGACGTACGAGATGCGGGAGAAGCCGCGCGCGTAAGCGCTCGGGCTTCCGAGACGGTCCGGTCCGGGGCCGGTCGACGGAGAGTAATTTCCGTCGATCGGCCCCGGCCGTTCGTTGTACGGTTCTGATGTTCCCGCCGATCGTTCGGCGGGCCCGTCAATCCCGTTCCGGCGGGTCATCCGGTGACATCTATGTATGTGGGGACGCTGTCCTTCGACCTCCTGCTCGGCGACGTTCGGTCGCTGAAGGAGAAGCGCTCCGTCGTCCGTCCGATCGTGGCCGAACTCCAGCGGAAGTACGCCGTGAGCGCCGCGGAGGTCGACCATATGGACCTCCACCGCAGGGCCGTCATCGGCCTGGCGATGGTCTGCGGCGACGCGGGGCACCTGAGCGACGTACTGGACCGGTGCGAGCGGCTGGTCGCCGGCCGCCCCGAGGTGGAACTGCTGTCCGTGCGACGGCGCCTCCACGGCGACGAAGACTGATTTTCGAACACAGCACAGGAAGAACGGGAGACGACCAGTGGCCGACAACGCGCGGGCCAAGAGGCTGGCGGACCTCATCCGAGAGGTGGTGGCCCAGAAGCTGCAGCGTGGGATCAAGGACCCGCGACTCGGCTCACACGTCACCATCACGGACACCCGGGTCACCGGAGACCTGCGGGAGGCGACCGTCTTCTACACGGTGTACGGGGACGACGAGGAGCGGGCGGCAGCGGCCGCCGGACTGGAGAGCGCCAAGGGCGTGCTCCGCTCCGCGGTCGGCGCGGCGGCGGGCGTGAAGTTCACGCCGACGCTGACGTTCGTGGCCGACGCCCTGCCCGACACCGCCCGGACCATCGAGGAACTCCTCGACAAGGCGCGCGCCTCCGACGAGAAGGTGCGCGAGGTCTCGGCGGGCGCCACCTACGCCGGTGGCGCGGACCCGTACAAGAAGCCGGACGACGAGGCGGACGGCGAGACGGACGGCGACGTCGCGGAATGACCCAGAAGCACACCGCGCCCGACGGCCTTGTCATCGTCGACAAGCCGTCGGGCTTCACGTCGCACGACGTGGTCGCCAAGATGCGCGGCATCGCCCGCACCCGCCGCGTCGGCCACGCCGGCACCCTCGACCCGATGGCGACCGGCGTGCTCGTCCTCGGCGTCGAACGGGCCACCAAGCTGCTCGGGCACCTCGCCCTCACCGAGAAGGAGTACCTGGGCACCGTCCGGCTCGGCCAGACGACGGTCACCGACGACGCCGAGGGCGAGATCACGGGGTCGGTCGACGCCTCGAAGGTCACCCGCGACGCCATCGACGCCGGCATCGCCAAGCTCACCGGCGCCATCATGCAGGTGCCGTCCAAGGTCAGCGCCATCAAGATCGACGGCGTGCGCTCGTACAAGCGGGCGCGCGAGGGCGAGGACTTCGAGATCCCGGCCCGCCCGGTGACCGTCTCCTCCTTCAGGGTGTACGACGTCCGGGACGCCGTCGCCGAGGACGGCACCCCGGTGCTCGACCTGGTGGTGTCGGTGGTCTGCTCCTCCGGCACCTACATCCGCGCCCTCGCCCGCGACCTGGGCGCCGACCTCGGCGTGGGCGGCCACCTCACCGCGCTGCGCCGCACCCGCGTCGGCCCGTACAAGCTGGACTCCGCGAAGACGCTGGACCAGCTCCAGCAGGAGCTGACGGTGATGCCGATCGCCGAGGCGGCCGCGGCCGCGTTCCCGCGCTGGGACGTGGACTCAGGGCGGTCCCGGCTGCTCGTCAACGGCGTACGCCTGGAGATGCCCGAGGAGTACGCGGGTGCCGGCGCGGTCGCCGTCTTCGACCCCGAGGGGCGCTTCCTGGCGCTGGTCGAGGAGCAGAAGGGCAAGGCCAAGAGCCTGGCCGTGTTCGCCTGACCGGGAGCGGGCCGGGGTGCGGCCGTGATGCCTGCCCGTGGAGCGGCGGCCACGGGGTGCTGCCTTTTGCCCGCCGCTCCACGGTCCCCCCCTCGGTTCCCCCACCCCTAGGGTGTATCCAGTGGCCCCCGGCTATTCACCCGACCGAGCAGGCGCTCGGAGTGAACCGGGGGAGCGGAAGGGGGCGCTTTCGCCGCACGATCTGTCCCAATGATCACTCCCCGCCTACCGTCGGAACCGGCGCACGAATGTACGGGTGTACGGGCGGGAGGCACAGACGATGACGGGACGGGGCCCGCGAACCGGGAGCGGTCACCGCCCGGCGCAGGAGCGGGCGGATCGTGCGGCGGATCGTGCGGGCGCGGGAGAGCGGCGGAACGGTGCCCCTGGATGGGCGGACCACCCCGGGCAGGACCGCGACCGCGTCGAAGAGCGGCAGCACGGCCTCGGGCAACCGCCGGACCGCGTGGCGCAGCAGGGCCACGACCGTCTCGTGCAGATCCGTGATCTGGCCGGGCGGCCCCGTGGTGTCGGCTTTCTCGCCGACCACCGCGGCACCCTCCTCACCAGCCACGAGGCCGTCGACGGTCTGCCCCGGCTCGTCCTGCACACCACCGGCGGCCGCACCTGTGTGGTGACCGCCGACGCCGTCACCCCGCTGCCCGCCCTGGACCTGGCCATCGTCCGGACCGAGGGACTCGGGGTGGACCCCCTCCCGCTCACCGTGCGCGAGCGCGTCGAGACCGGCACCTACGTGCGGATCCCCGCCGGCTGCTGGCGCGAGGCGCGGGTGCTGGGCGCGACCCAGGTGACGTACACCGCCACCGACCGATTCCATCTCCTCCAGGACGCCCTGGAGCTGGCGATCGGCACCGCGGGGCGGGACGCGCTGCGGCTGGGCGGCGGCGCGGCCGGAGGGCCCGTGCTGGACGCGGAGACCGGCGCGGTGCTCGGTGTCCTCGGCACCGCCCTCCAGTCCGGCCAGCGCGACGTCGGATTCGCGGTGCCGCTGCGCCCCGCCGCCGGCCCCCTCGCCGAACTGCTCACCCGCAACGCCGCCACGGTGCCCGCCTACGGCGTGGACCTCAACCTGGCCGGCCTCCTGGAGCTGACCGCCACCTCGGTCGGCCAGGACGGCCCGCCCGGCGCCCTCGACGGCTGCGTCGGCCGGCTCGGCGCGGCCGGCCTCGGCCCCCTGGAGCCCGTCGAACGGCCCGATGTCCTGCGGGAGTTGACGGCCTTCGCGGCCGGCGACGCCCCCGTGCTCGGCCTCGTCGGCGCCCCGGGGAGCGGCCGTACGACGGAACTCGCCGCCCTCGCCGCCCGCCGCCACCGGAACGCCCTGCCCACCCTGTGGCTGCGCGGCGCCGACCTCAGGGACACCGACGGCTCGGTGGCCGACGCGGTACGCCGCACCCTGGACCGCGCGGTCCGCATCGTCGCCGCCTCCCGCCCGCCCCGCCCCACCGACCCCACGGACCCCGTCGGCCTCGGCGACCTCGGTGATCTCACCCCGGAGCGTCTGACCCGCCTCGCCGAGCGGTCCGGACATCCCCTCCTGCTGCTCCTCGACGGCCCCGAGGAGATGCCTCCCGTGCTCGCCCACCGGCTGTCCGAGTGGACCGAGGGCACGGCGGCCTGGCTCCGCGAGACCGGCGCGCGGCTGGTGGTGGCCTGCCGTGAGGAGTACTGGGAGCGGGCCGGGGCCGAGTTCCCGGCGGACCTGCTGCACCCGGCCGCCGGCGGCGCGCCGCCCTGCGTGCGGCTGACCGACCTCGGCCCCGAGGAGGCCCGCCGGGCCCGCTCCCGGTACGGCATCCCCGACGGCGCTCTCGCCGACCGCGACGCCCGGCACCCGCTCACCCTCCGGCTCCTGTCGGAGGTACGCGCAGCCCTCCTGCCCGGGGCCCCGGCCACGGCGCCCGCCGACCGGCACGAGGTCTTCTCCGCCTACCTCGACCTGATGTGCCTGCGCGTCGCCGTCCGCCTCGCCGCCGAGAACGGCCTGCGCGGCACCGCCGTACGCAGGCTGGCGGCGCGGGTCGCCGGACAGGTCCACGAGGCCGCCCGGCGCAGCCTCGGCCCCGGACAGGGCGAGCTGGACCGGGAGTCCTTCGAAGCGGTGTTCCCCTGGGGACCCGCGCCCGCCCGGCTCGGCGGCGGCTCCGGCTGGGCGTCCGCCGTCCTCACCGAGGGGCTGCTGGTCCCGGCGGGCGGCGGCTACCGCTTCGCCCACGAGGAGCTGGCCGACTGGATCCAGGGCACCCACCTCGACCTTGACGAGGCCCTGCACGCCCTGGTCCACCGCCCCCGCACCCCCCAGGACGCCCACCCCCTGCCCGTGCCGCACCACCGCATCGGCCCCGTCGTCCAGGCCCTGCTCCTGCTGGGCCGCCAGCAGGGCGCCCACCGACTCGCCGCCCGACTGGTGGAGTTGATCGAGGCCCTGGACCTGGATCCGGACTCCTGGTGGGCCGCCCGCCTGCTCGCCGAAGTGCTGCGCCGGCTCCCCGACCCGGGCCCCTACACCGGCGTGCTGCGACTGCTCGCCGACCGCATCGTGGGCCGGCGCCGCGCACGGCTTCCGGTACCGGCCGAGTTCGGCCCCGGCTTCTGGGCGACCCTGCCGATCCCGGACACCCAACGCTTCGACCTGCTGCGCCGACTGGTCCTGGCGGACGAGGCACCACCGGAGGAGGACGGCTCCGAGGGCGCTTCCGACGCGCAGGCCGGCTCGGGGCCGGGGCTGATCCGCTCCGGGGCCGGCCGGGATGTCGGCTCCGGCCCCGGCCCCGAGTTCTGCCCCGGCGGTGGCCCGGACGCGGTACCCCGCTACCTCGACACCGTCGCCGCGCTGCTCGCCGCCCGGCCCACGGCCGTGCAACCGCAGCTGACCCGGTGGTTCGACGACGAGCGGCCGTTGCCCGCGATGCCGCACGCCACCGTGGCGACGGCCGCGCAGGCGCTGCTGCACACCCACCGTCACCAGGCCCTGGACAACCTGACCGAGGTGCTGGTGACCAGTGCGCACCGGCGCGGCGACGAACTGCTCGCCGTGCTCGCCGAGGAGGAACCGTCGGCCGTCTGCCGGGCCGTCGACCGGTGGGCCCACGACGAACGCCCGGCCCGACGGGTGGCGGCGATGGCCTACGGGCTGCGCGCCGCGCCCCACGTCCGCACCGAGGCCGACCGCGGACTGCTGCGCTACGCCGCCCTCGCCCTGCTCGCCCGCCCCGCCGACTGCAGCCTGCACGGCGGCGCCCTCGCCCTCCTGGTCCGCGACCCGCACACCCGCGCCCGCCATCTCCCGCAGGCCCTGCGGCACTTCGCCGACGGCGACCCGCAGCTGCCGCCGAACACCCTGGTCCCGGCCCTGTCCACCCACCCCGAGCAGGTCCTGGAAGCCTTCCGCGCCCGGCTGCGGGGACCGGACGCAGCGGCCGCGCTGTGCACCCTGGCCGACGTCACCACCACACCGGCACTCACCCATCGGGTGGCCGCCCTGGCCGGCGAGGCCGTCACACTGCGCCCGGAGACCGCCGGGCACCTGGCCGCGTACGTCGACCGCCGCCTCGACCAGGGTCCCACCGCCCGTGCCGTACTCCAGCCCCTGGTCACCCGCCTGCTGGCCGGCGGTCCGGAACCGGTCCGGGCGGCCCTCGCGACCGTGCTCGCCGCCCCGGGCGCCCCGGCCTCCCGCCCCCTGCGCCGCGAACTCCTGGAGTTCCTGCTGACCCACGAGCGGGAGCCGGCCGTGCTGGACGCCGTACTGCACGCCGCCGCGCGGACCGGGGACGGCGGCGACGAGGAGACCCGGGCCCTGGTCCACCGCACCGGTCTGCTGCTCGTCCGCACCCCGGACGGCGCCACCCGCTTCGACCGCGGCCTGGTCGAGCTGGGCCGGCACGTCCCCGGCTTCGCCGCCCTGGTGGCCCGCTGGCTGACGGACAGCCCGCAGGACTGGGTCGCCGTGGTGGGCCCCAGCACCCGGAGAATGATCGGAGACCTGGCCGGAGTGCGCGTCCCGGCGTGACGCGGCGGGCCCGTGCCCGGACGTGCGCCGGATCACAGCGTCCATGCCGATGCGGGCCCGGAGCACCCGGCATGGCACCCTTAGAGCTGCGTAAGAGGTCAACGGTAGACACGGACACGGGTTCGAGGAGCGGTCACAGTGCAGCGCTGGCGTGGCTTGGAGGACATCCCCCAGGACTGGGGGCGCAGCGTCGTCACCATCGGCTCCTATGACGGAGTCCACCGCGGCCACCAGCTGATCATCAAGCACGCCGTGGACCGCGCCCGCCAGCTGGGCGTCCCCGCCGTCGTGGTCACCTTCGACCCGCACCCCAGCGAGGTCGTCCGCCCCGGCAGCCACCCGCCGCTGCTGGCCCCGCACCACCGCCGCGCCGAACTGATGGCCGAGCTGGGCGTCGACGCGGTCCTCATCCTGCCGTTCACGACCGAGTTCTCGAAGCTGTCCCCGGGCGACTTCGTGGTCAAGGTCCTGGTCGACAAGCTGCACGCCAAGGCGGTCGTCGAGGGCCCGAACTTCCGCTTCGGCCACAAGGCCGCCGGGAACGTGGAGTTCCTCGCCGAACAGGGCAAGGTCTACGACTTCGAGGTCGAGGTCGTCGATCTGTACGTGCGTGGTGAGGCGGGCGGCGGCGAGCCGTTCTCCTCGACCCTGACCCGTCGCCTGGTCTCCGAAGGCGATGTCGAGGGCGCCCGCGAGATCCTCGGCCGCCCGCACCGGGTGGAGGGCGTGGTCGTCCGCGGTGCCCAGCGTGGCCGCGAACTGGGCTTCCCCACAGCCAATGTGGAGACCCTCCCGCACACCGCGATCCCGGCCGACGGCGTCTACGCCGGCTATCTGCACGCGCAGGGCGAGGTGATGCCGGCCGCGATCTCCGTCGGTACGAACCCGCAGTTCGACGGCACCGAGCGCACGGTCGAGGCGTACGCCATCGACCGCGTCGGCCTCGACCTGTACGGCCTGCACGTCGCCGTCGACTTCCTGGCGTACGTCCGCGGTCAGGCGAAGTTCGAGTCGCTGGACGCGCTGCTGGTGCAGATGGGCGAGGACGTGAAGCGGTGCCGGGAACTGGTGGCCGCCGACACGTGACGGCGTAGGGCGCCGATGCGCCCGATGCGCCCGAGGGGTACGACGCCGAAGGGCGGCCGGTGCGGATGAGCACCGGCCGCCCTTCGCTGTGCCGCCGCTCTACCGCTGCGGGGGCGGCCCCTGCGGGGGGTAGGGCTGCTGCGGGGGATACGGCTGGCCGGGGGCCTGCGGGTAGGGCTGCTGCCCCGGCGCCTGCTGCTGGGGCTGTTGCGGGGGCGGGCCCTGCGGGGGGTACGGCTGCTGGTGGGGCTGGCCCTGCTGCGGCGGGTACGGCCCGCCCGGGGCCTGTCCGTACAGCTCCGGGCCGGGCGCCTGGGGCGGAGCCTGGTACTGGGGACCCGGGATCGGCCGACCCGGCATGGGCGGGGCGGCCACCGGCGGCGGGTTGCCGTCGCTGGTCCACAGGCCGTGCATCTGCTGGTGTCGTACGAAGTCCTCGGCGACCATGGCCGCGAGGTTGAAGTACGCCTCCCGCACCTTCGGCCGCATCATGTCGAGGTCGACCTCGGCACCGGCGGCGAGGTGCTCGTCGAAGGGCACGACCACAACCCCCCGGCAGCGCGTCTCGAAGTGGCTGACGATGTCCTCGACCTTGATCATCTTGCCGGTCTCGCGCACCCCGGAGATCACCGTGATGGACCGCGAGACGAGGTCCGCGTAACCGTGCGCCGACAGCCAGTCGAGCGTCGTACTGGCACTGCTCGCACCGTCCACCGACGGCGTGGAGATGATGATGAGCTGGTCGGCGAGGTCGAGCACACCACGCATGGCGCTGTAGAGCAGACCGGTGCCGGAGTCGGTGAGGATGACCGGGTACTGCTTGCCGAGCACGTCGATGGCGCGCCGGTAGTCCTCGTCGTTGAAGGTGGTCGACACGGCGGGGTCGACGTCGTTGGCGATGATCTCCAGGCCGGACGGCGCCTGGGAGGTGAACCGCCGGATGTCCATGTACGAGTTGAGGTACGGGATCGCCTGGACGAGGTCACGGATGGTGGCCCCGGTCTCCCGGCGCACCCGGCGGCCGAGCGTACCGGCGTCCGGGTTGGCGTCGATCGCGAGGATCTTGTCCTGGCGCTCGGTGGCGAGGGTGGAGCCGAGGGCGGTGGTGGTGGTCGTCTTGCCGACACCGCCCTTGAGGCTGATGACCGCGATCCGGTAGCAGGACAGCACGGGCGTGCGGATCAGCTCCAGCTTCCGCTGCCGCTCGGCCTCCTCCTTCTTCCCGCCGATCTTGAACCGCGACCCCGCTGCCGTGGGCCGCCCGCTCTTCGCCTTCTGCTTCTTGTTGTTGAGCAGCCGGTCGGAGGACAGCTCGACCGCCGCCGTGTAACCGAGCGGTGCGGCACCGGGGTTGGTCGGCTGCCGCTGGTCGTGCTGGATCGGCTGCGGCCATGCGGCACCGGCACGCGGGTCCACGGGACCCTGCGGAGCCTGCGGGGCTTGAGGCGGCTGCGGCTGGGCACCGTCGGGCTGTCCCTGCTGCGGGAAGCCGTAACCGCCGGGCTGCGCCTGGGGGTGGGGATGGGGAGCCGCCGGCATCCCTGGCTGGGGGAAACCGTAGCCGCCCTGCGGGTCCTGCGCCGGGGGTACCGGAGGGGTCTGCTGGGCGGCGGGGCCCGGCAGGGGGGAGTCGTAGCCGAACTGGGGGCCGGGCGCGGGCGGGTTGGGCGCGCCGGGCGGCGGGAAGCCGTAGCCACCCTGCGGGTTGGGCGTGGGCGGGGCCGGCTGGGAGGGTGCGGGTGCGGCGGGGGGCTGGGTGCCGGGGGCACCGGGAGGGGGGAAGCCGTAGCCGTTCTGGGGGTGGGGCACCGGTGCGGGCGGCGGGAAGCCGTAGCCGTCCTGCGCGTTCGGAGCCGGGGGTTGTGGGGCCGTCGGGGCGCCGGGGGCGTACGGCTGGCCGGGCTGCGGCGCGGGGGGCTGGTTCCAGGCGGCGGGCGCGGCCTGCGGTGCCTGGGGCTGGAAGGGCGGCTGCTGTCCGGGCACGGCCGCAGGGCCCTGCGCGGCCGTCGGCTGCGGCTGTCCGGGCGCTGCCTGCGGTTGCGGCGGCGTCGACTGCGCGGGCCACTGGTCCGCCGCCGCGGGGGCGGCCGGCTGGTACGACGGAGGCAGCGGCGGCAGCCCGTTCTGCGGCGCCGGCGCCGGCGGGGGCGTCCAGGCGGCGGGCGCGTCCTGGGGCATCGGGGGAGCGGTGGATACGACGTCCTCCGGCTGGGCCGACGGTGCGGGCACCGCGTCCTGCGGCTCGGGGGGTGCCGTGTCGCCGGGCTCCGGTGCCGTGGGCGGGGTGTCCTCGGCCTTCGGGGCGTCGGGCTCGGCGTCGGCGGAGGCGCCGTCGGCCTCGGCCGCGTCCGTCACCTCGGCCTCCTGAGTCCCACCCGCTTCGCCGGCGCCCGCCGAAGCGGGCGCGTCGCTGTCCTCGTGAAGCGACGAGGCGTCCTCCTCAGCCGGGACCCCGGCAACCGGGACCTCCTCAGCCGGGATCTCCGCAACCGGGACCTCCCCAGCCGGGGCATCCTCGGCCAGGGCCACCTCTGCCTCTGCCTCTGCTTCTGCCTCTGCGACTGCGTCCGTCTGCGTCTCTGCCGTCTGTGTCCCCGCTGCTGCTTCGGCGGGCACCGACTCCGGCGCGGCGCCGGTCGCCGCGACCTCGTCGCCAGGGTTGTCACCGGCCTCGACGGCCTGCTCGGTGGCGGCGGCTGCGGCCTCACGCTCCGCGATCTCGGCCATCTCACGCTTCAGCGCGACGGCGGAGAACCGCATCGTCGCCCCGCTCTCCAGGTCACCGTTGGCGGCGTCCTGCGCCTGCGGGGCGGCTGCCTGCGGCTGCTGGAGCTCGAATCCGCCGCCCACCGGCAACCTCGGCACCGCCCCCGGGCTCCCGGCAGACGGCGTGGGCGGACCGAACGGAGCCCCCGGACCCGCAACCGGAGCCGGCGGAGTGAACGGCGCAACCGGCGCCTGGGCGGGCGGCGCGGGCGGTGCCTGCGGCGCGGGCGGCGTGAACGGCACCCCCGGAGCCGAGCCCCCGGCCGACTGCGTGGCGTGCGGAGGAGGCGTCAGACCCGGGAGGGGAGCCCCCACCGGGAACGGCGAGCCGGCCCCACCGGAAGCCCCCGCTGCCGGCTGAGCGGCGCCGGAACCGGCACGACCCGCACCGGCATCCCCGGGTCCACCGGAGCCCGACGCCTCGGAGACCCCGGAGGCCCCCTGCGACCCGGGTGCCTCAGACCCTCCGGACGCGTTCTGCGTGTACCAGGCGGGCGGCGCGTAGTCGATGGTGAACTCGCCGGTGGTCTCGATGCCGGACTCCGCGTCGGGCTGGTCATCGCCGGGTGTGGCCCAGCCCCCGCGGATCCCGTCCCGATCGCTGCTCACAGTTCCTCCTGGTGTGGTCGAGCACCCTCATGCCGTGCCGGGCCGACCATGTCGTCGTTCAAGTCGTCCGTATTCGTTCGAGGTAGTCCGATCCACCGGCTCTCCCCCTGGGCCGCCGACACCTGGTCCACGGGTTCTGGCATCGCGCCCCCTCCCAGCCTAATCACCACTTGCCGCGCCTCGGCAGGCCCGTCCGCCTCTCAGCACTGGCACACCAGGTCACATCCCGTCCAGAAGTGACGTACAAGACCCTCGTTCTGGTATGCGATACCTCAACAAACCGGACAAGAAAGGTCAGTTCACTCCGCCGACCAGCCGTCCACCACGCGTCGGCCGCCAACTCCAGCGGTACGAACCGTTGCAGCCGGAACGGTCCCCTTGCCCCGGCCGCGTCCCCTCCGGACCGGGCCCCTCAAACCCCCCTGCGGCAGCCCCTGTCGACACCATGCATAGTAGGGGCCGGGTCTGACATCGAAGGCGGTGACGGTGCCCGCGGGTGCGGACGGGGAGCCTGCTCATGACGCAGATCCGGGTGCGGCCCACGACCAGGCCGTCACAGTTGTCGACCGTGCCGGAGAACGGCGAGAAGTCGTAGAACCCCGCCCCCGGCGAAACCCGTGTCCTGACACTGGGAGACGGACGTTCGAGGGCCGCTCGGTCCAGATGGTCGTCCGCCTCCGCATGAGCGGAGGCGACCTGCTCATCTACCGCAGCAGCAGCGACACCGCGCAAGCCGCCGCCGTGGTCCCCGTAACTCCTCCGGGACTGAAGCACTGAAAAGGGGGCGGCACCTGTCCGTGCCGCCCCCTCCCCTCGAAGCCTTGTCTCCCGGCCCCTCTACCGTGCGTCCGCCTCCGCCGCCGGGAGGCCTCCGTTGTGCGACGCGGGCTCCAGGTCGAACTCTCCGTCCCGTGCCCCGAGGACGAACGCCCGCCACTCCGCCTCCGTGTACCGCAGCACGGTGTCCGGGTCGAGCGAGGAGCGCATGGCCACGGCGCCTTCGGGAAGGTAGGCGATCTCGACCCGCTCCTCGTGCTCCTCGGTCCCCGGCGCGCTGTGCCACTCGACACCGGAGATGTCGAGGGCGTACAGCTCGTCCCTCTCACGCTCCTTGCGCGCCTTGATCTCCTCAGCCGTCTCGGCCATGCGGCAGCGTCCCCTTCCCGACTTCCTGAACTCTTCGGCCTACGAATGACCCCGACGGCAAGCGTAGCCGTACCGGCACTGCCGGTTACGCCCTTCACCGTCCCCCGGCTCCCTCCAGCGGTCAGGACCGCCCGTGAGCACTGGTACCCTGGCTGACGGCCGTTTGTGTACGCACCCCCGGACCTTCCGCAGGCATCCCCTGCAGATCCCGGAGGCCGCGCCCAGCGGATCCCCGCCTCCCGAGTAACGGAAGCTTCCCCGAGACGCAGACCGGGGGCACTCGGTGGCCACACACAGACCAATGAGGAGTACGCGTGTCGCTCGACGCCGCTACGAAGAAGCAGATCATCACCGAGTTCGGTACCAAGGAGGGCGACACCGGCTCCCCCGAGGTCCAGGTCGCCATGCTGTCGCGCCGGATCTCGGACCTGACCGAGCACCTCAAGGTCCACAAGCACGACCACCACTCCCGTCGTGGTCTGCTGATCCTCGTCGGTCAGCGCCGTCGCCTGCTGCAGTACCTGGCGAAGAAGGACATCACGCGCTTCCGTACGCTGGTCGACCGCCTCGGCATCCGCCGTGGTGCCGCGGGCGCCAAGTAAGACGCCGTGAAGGGAGCGGTTCCCGAAACCATCGGGGGCCGCTCCCTTTGCCGTACGTGCGGAACGTACGACCGCACGGGCGGAAACATGCGGAGTGTCACTCACGCTTTGTAGTGTGGTAGCACAACGCAATACGCACGACACAGAACGCAGGACACAGAACGAGGAGAAGCGCACCTCGCCGCCGCCGGTCCTCGGTAGTGGCCCCCGGGGGAAGTGAGCCCCGGGTGCTTCGATCGAAGACCGGCCCGCACCGCACGGCGCGCTTCTCCGCCACCGTCCCCCCGCCACACGGGCGAGGCGGGACAAAAGACGACATGTAACGGAGAAAACGCTAGTGGAGAACGAGACCCACTACGCCGAGGCCGTCATCGACAACGGTCCCTTCGGCACCCGCACCATCCGCTTCGAGACGGGCCGCCTGGCCAAGCAGGCCGCCGGCTCCGCCGTGGCGTACCTGGACGACGACACCATGGTGCTGTCGGCCACCACCGCCTCCAAGAACCCCAAGGACCAGCTCGACTTCTTCCCCCTGACGGTGGACGTCGAGGAGCGGATGTACGCCGCCGGCAAGATCCCCGGCAGCTTCTTCCGCCGTGAGGGCCGGCCGAGCGAGGACGCGATCCTCACCTGCCGCCTCATCGACCGCCCGCTGCGCCCCTCCTTCAAGAAGGGCCTGCGCAACGAGATCCAGGTCGTCGCCACGATCATGGCGCTCAACCCCGACCACCTGTACGACGTCGTGGCGATCAACGCCGCGTCCGCGTCGACGCAGCTGGCCGGCCTGCCCTTCTCCGGCCCGATCGGCGGCGTCCGCGTCGCCCTGATCAACGGCCAGTGGGTCGCGTTCCCGACGCACACCGAGCTCGAGGACGCCGTCTTCGACATGGTGGTCGCCGGCCGCGTCCTGGAGGACGGCGACGTCGCGATCATGATGGTCGAGGCCGAGGCCACCGAGAAGACCATCAAGCTGGTCGAGGGCGGCTCCGAGGCGCCCACCGAGGACGTCGTCGCCGCCGGCCTGGAGGCCGCGAAGCCCTTCATCAAGGTGCTCTGCAAGGCCCAGGCCGACCTCGCGTCCAAGGCCGCCAAGCCGACCGGCGAGTTCCCGATCTTCCTGGACTACCAGGACGACGTCCTGGAGGCCCTCACGGCCGCCGTCCGCCCCGAGCTGGCCCAGGCGCTCACCATCGCCGGCAAGCAGGAGCGCGAGGCCGAGCTGGACCGCGTCAAGGGCCTGGCCGCCGAGAAGCTCCTGCCGGAGTTCGAGGGCCGCGAGAAGGAGATCTCCGCCGCGTACCGCTCGCTGACCAAGACCCTGGTCCGTGAGCGCGTCATCAAGGAGAAGAAGCGCATCGACGGCCGTGGCGTGACGGACATCCGTACGCTCGCCGCCGAGGTCGAGGCCATCCCGCGGGTCCACGGCTCGGCCGTGTTCGAGCGTGGCGAGACCCAGATCCTGGGCGTCACCACCCTCAACATGCTCCGCATGGAGCAGCAGCTGGACACCCTCTCCCCGGTGACCCGCAAGCGCTACATGCACAACTACAACTTCCCGCCCTACTCCACCGGCGAGACCGGCCGCGTCGGCTCCCCCAAGCGCCGCGAGATCGGCCACGGCGCGCTCGCCGAGCGCGCCCTGGTCCCGGTCCTGCCGACGCGCGAGGAGTTCCCCTACGCGATCCGCCAGGTCTCCGAGGCGCTCAGCTCCAACGGCTCGACGTCCATGGGCTCGGTCTGCGCCTCCACCATGTCGCTGCTGAACGCCGGTGTGCCCCTGAAGGCCCCGGTCGCCGGTATCGCCATGGGCCTGATCTCCCAGGAGATCGAGGGCGAGACGCACTACGTCACCCTCACCGACATCCTCGGTGCCGAGGACGCCTTCGGTGACATGGACTTCAAGGTCGCCGGCACGAAGGACTTCGTGACCGCCCTCCAGCTCGACACCAAGCTGGACGGCATCCCGGCCTCCGTCCTGGCCGCTGCCCTCAAGCAGGCCCGCGACGCGCGTCTCCACATCCTCGACGTGATGATGGAGGCCATCGACCGGCCCGACGAGATGTCCCCGAACGCCCCGCGGATCATCACGGTCAAGATCCCGGTCGACAAGATCGGTGAGGTCATCGGCCCCAAGGGCAAGATGATCAACCAGATCCAGGAGGACACGGGCGCCGAGATCACGATCGAGGACGACGGCACGATCTACATCGGTGCCGCCGACGGCCCGGCCGCCGAGGCCGCCCGTGCCACGATCAACGGCATCGCCAACCCGACGATGCCCGAGGTCGGCGAGCGCTACCTGGGTACGGTCGTGAAGACCACCACCTTCGGCGCGTTCGTCTCCCTGCTGCCCGGCAAGGACGGTCTGCTGCACATCTCGCAGATCCGCAAGCTGGCCGGCGGCAAGCGCGTGGAGAACGTCGAGGACGTGCTCGGTGTGGGCCAGAAGGTCCAGGTCGAGATCGCCGAGATCGACTCCCGCGGCAAGCTCTCCCTGATCCCCGTGGTCGAGGGCGAGGACGGTTCCGACGAGACGAAGAAGGACGACGCCGACCAGTGACGTCCCGTAGCTCCAAGGCGACGGCCCGCACCTCTTCGGAGGCGCGGGCCGTCGCCCGTACCCAAACCCTCATCAAGGGCACCCACGGCATCGGCACGGTCCGCAAGACCACCCTCCCGGGCGGCCTGCGCATCGTCACCGAAACCCTGCCCTCGGTGCGCTCGGCGACCTTCGGTATCTGGGCGCACGTCGGCTCCCGCGACGAGACCCCCTCGCTCAACGGCGCCACCCACTACCTGGAGCACCTGCTCTTCAAGGGCACGCAGCGCAGGAGCGCCCTGGACATCTCCTCCGCCATCGACGCCGTCGGCGGCGAGATGAACGCGTTCACGGCCAAGGAGTACACGTGCTACTACGCGCGCGTGCTCGACACCGACCTGCCCCTGGCCATCGACGTCGTCTGCGACATGCTGACCGGCTCGCTCATCCGCGAAGAGGACGTCGACGTCGAGCGCGGCGCGATCCTCGAAGAGATCGCGATGACCGAGGACGACCCGGGCGACTGCGTGCACGACCTGTTCGCGCACACCATGTTCGGCGACAACGCGCTGGGCCGCCCGGTCCTCGGCACGGTCGACACCGTCAACGCCCTCACCGCCGACCGCATCCGCCGCTTCTACAAGAAGCACTACGACCCGACCCACCTGGTGGTCGCCGCCGCCGGCAACATCGACCACACCAAGGTCGTACGACAGGTCCGCGCGGCCTTCGAGAAGGCCGGCGCCCTGCGGAGCGCCGTCGCCGAGCCCATCGCCCCGCGCGAGGGCCGCCGTACGATCCGCACCTCGGGCCGCGTCGAACTGCTCGGCCGCAAGACCGAACAGGCGCACATCGTCCTCGGCATGCCCGGCCTGGCCCGCACGGACGACCGCCGCTGGGCCATGGGCGTGCTCAACGCGGCCCTCGGCGGCGGTATGTCCTCCCGCCTCTTCCAGGAGGTCCGGGAGAAGCGCGGCCTCGCCTACAGTGTGTACTCGTACACCTCGGGCTTCGCCGACTGCGGCCTGTTCGGCGTGTACGCCGGCTGCCGCCCGAGCCAGGTGCACGACGTGCTCCGGCTTTGCCGGGACGAACTCGACCGCGTCGCCGAGAACGGCCTGTCGGACGACGAGATCGGCCGCGCCGTCGGCCAGCTCCAGGGCTCCACCGTCCTGGGCCTGGAGGACACCGGCGCGCTGATGAACCGTATCGGCAAGAGCGAGCTGTGCTGGGGCGAACAGATGTCGGTCGACGACATGCTGGCCCGGATAGCCGCGGTCACCCCGGACGAGGTCCGCTCGGTCGCCCGCGACATCCTGGGACAGCGCCCGTCGCTGTCGGTCATCGGCCCGCTGAAGGACAAGCAGGCCTCCCGCCTGCACGAAGCCGTCGCCTGACACCCGTCTCCGGTAAGGAAGCAAGGAACATGAGCAAGCTGCGTGTGGCGGTCCTCGGGGCCAAGGGACGCATCGGCGCCGAGGCGGTACGTGCCGTCGAGGCCGCCGAGGACATGGAGCTGGTCGCCGCGCTCGGCCGGGGCGACAAGCTGGAGAGCCTGACGGACGCCGGCGCCCAGGTCGCGGTCGAACTGACCACCCCGGCCTCGGTCATGGACAACCTCGACTTCTGCGTACGCCACGGCATCCACGCGGTGGTCGGCACGACGGGCTGGACCGACGAGCGCCTCGCCCGGCTCGAGGACTGGCTGGCCCGGTCTCCGCGGACCGGTGTGCTCATCGCGCCGAACTTCTCCATCGGTGCCGTCCTGACCATGAAGTTCGCACAGATCGCCGCCCCCTACTTCGAGTCGGTCGAGATCGTCGAACTGCACCACCCGAACAAGGTCGACGCCCCCAGCGGCACCGCCACCCGCACCGCCCAGCTCATCGCCGAGGCCCGCCGCCGGGCCGGCACCGCGCCCGCGCCGGACGCCACCGTGACCGCCCTGGACGGCGCCCGGGGCGCCGACGTGGACGGCGTCCCGGTGCACGCCGTCCGGCTGCGGGGCCTCCTGGCGCACCAGGAGGTGCTGCTGGGCGGCGAGGGCGAGACCCTCACCGTGCGCCACGACTCCCTGCACCACAGCAGCTTCATGCCGGGCATCCTGCTCGGCGCGCGCCGCGTGGTGAGCACTCCGGGCCTGACCTTCGGCCTGGAGCACTTCCTGGACCTGGGCTGACACGGGACCCGCTGACATGCGCGCGAAGATCTCCTACGCCATCACGGCCGCCGTCCTGCTGTTCTACTTCGTCCTGGTGGGCAGCCGCGGCGTCATGCTCATCCAGTCCGGCACGGTCCTGACCGTCACCTTCGGGACCGCGGTGCTGATCCTGCCGGTGATCGGCCTGTGGTTCCTGTGGAAGAGCACCCAGTTCGTCCGCAAGGCCAACGCCCTCGCCGCCGAACTCGACGCCGAGGGCGGTCTGCCCGTGGACGAGCTGAGGCGCACCCCCGGCGGCCGTATCGACCGTGACTCGGCCGACGAGGTCTTCGCCAAGCGCAAGGCCGAGACGGAGGCGGCCCCCGACGACTGGCGCAGCTGGTTCCGCCTCGCCGTCGCCTACCACGACGCCCGCGACACCCCGCGCGCCCGCAAGGCGATGCAGCGGGCGATCGCCCTGCACGACGGCAGGCCCGTCCGGGCCTGAGCCGCGCGAAGGCAGAGAAGGGGACGGTTCGCGCGTTCGCGAACCGCCCCCTTCTCTGCCGTGTGCCCGAAGGGCCCGGGTCAGCGGCGCCGGGACTCGGCCGCCCACGCCTCCACCGCGTCCGCCGCACGGTCGAAGGCCGACAGCCGGCCCACGAAGTCCAGGCCCTGCGTGGTCAGCAGCGGCACCGTCTCCCCGGCCGGACGGTCCTTGCGCACGAGGGCCAGCGCCTGCCCCTGCACGGTGCGCGGCAGACCCAGCCAGCGCACCGGCTGCTGCGCGGTGCGCACCGAGGCGACCCGCTGCCACGGGACCGTGCTCGTCACCAGGAAGTGCACCCGGCGCACCCCGCGCCCGCTCACCCACACCCCCATCCGCAGCATGCGCAGCGTGCCGACGATGATCGCCAGCGCGACGCCGAGCACCACCGAGGCGGAGGACAGCGAGCCGGTCAGGGCGATGAGAACCGCCGCGAACAGCACGAACGAGGCGAGCAGCAGCCCCAGGGCAGCCGCGCCCACGCGCCACGGCCCGGGCCGGTAGGGGCGCCGCCAGCGGTCACGGTCGTCGTAGGGCAGCGCGCTGTCGGGTGCCGCCTCGAAGCTGCGGTCGGCCGTCAGGAAGGGCAGGGGCACGGCTGGTCCTCACTCAATCCATGCATGGGCTGTGCCCGTGAGGCTATCCGGCCGTGTTCCCGCTCACCAGCCGTGGGGGCCCGGAAGGGTCAGTGCCCCTGGGAGGCCTGTGACTGCTGGGCCTGCGAGGCCGCTGGGCCGGCCGGGGTCGACAGCGCCGGCATGCCGAGGACCAGCGAACCCACGAGACCGGCGACGATGGTGAGCCCCAGCAGCCAGCTGCCGGCCATCTGGCCGAAGGACGCCCGCTGCCGGGGTGGGGGAGTGACATTACTGCGGAACCTGTCGGCTTCTGCGAGGAAGGCGAAGGGTACGGGCTCGCGCCGCCGGAACATGGGCTCGGCCTCTCCTTTCGGGGGTGAAACACGTCGAACCAGTGGGCCTCACCAACACAGACGATCGAGTGACACAAAAGGTGCCCATAACCGGAAATCACCTGTGCCGGGCGCTGCCCAGGTGCGGCCGGGTGCCCCGTACAGTGGGCGCGAACCCGAGAAGTGATGGAAGGACCCTGCGAGTCGTGACCGACACCCCCGCCGACGACCTCAAGCCCAGCTTCCGGAGTGATGTCACCGTCGAGCTGGTCAAGCACAGCGCGGCGGACTCCGACGTGCTGTGGGCTGCCCGCGTCTCCACCGCCGGCGAGCAGTCCCTGGACGAGCTGCAGAAGGACCCGGAGCGCTCCAAGGGCCTGATCAACTACCTGATGCGGGACCGGCACGGCAGCCCGTTCGAGCACAACTCGATGACGTTCTTCATCAGTGCTCCGATCTTCGTCTTCCGCGAGTTCATGCGGCACCGGGTGGGATGGTGCCTGCCGGGGGACGCCATGATCCGTGTCGGCACGAGCAAGAACGGCGAAAACGGCGAAGCCAAACGCATCGCGGACGTCTACCGGGACTGGAAGATCGGTGTGTCCGACTCCATGCTGGCCGACACCGTGAACCTGGAGACCGGGCTGGCGGAGAAGGCGCCCATGGTCGACGTCTTCGAGTCCGGCGTGAAACCGATCCTCAAGGTGTCGACGACGAACGGCAACGCCCTGCGGTGCACCGCGGACCACCGCGTATGGACGCCCGACGGCTGGGTCCGCGCCGGCGACCTGCGCGTCGGTGACCGGGTCGGACGACTGGGCCGCGTGGAGGCCGGAGAGCGGGCGGGCATCCCGAAGCGCCTGCGCGAGGGCATCCAGATCTGGACCACCGAGCAGCGAGCCGAGCTGATCGCGCCCAGGGATCTCTGCTACATCTGCGAAGAGAAGTTCGAGGCCGAGGACCTGGAGCTGGATCACGTCGTCCCGGTGGACGCCGACCTGACCAAGGCACTCGACGTCTCGAACCTGCGACCGGCCTGCAAGCCGTGTCACCAGCGGAAGACCGACGGCGAAGGCGCGCCGGCCGGAGTGCTCCGTCGTGCCCTCCAGGACGGTGTGCGGTGGGAGGGCGTTCTCTCCGTCGTCCCCGACGGGGAGGAGATGACCTACGACATCTCCATGCCGCCGCCGCACCACAACTTCATCGCGGACGGTTTTGTCGTACACAACTCGTACAACGAGGAGTCCGGCCGCTACCGCGAGCTCCAGCCGGTCTTCTACATTCCCGGCGAGGACCGCAAGCTGGTTCAGCAGGGACGTCCCGGCAGGTACGAGTTCGTCCACGGCACTCCCCAGCAGCAGGGGGCCGTCACCGCCGCGATGGAGGAGTCGTACCGGCAGTCCTACGCCGCGTACCAGGAGATGCTGGCGGCCGGCATCGCCCGCGAGGTCGCCCGCGCCACCCTGCCCGTCGGGCTCTTCTCCTCCATGTACGCCACCTGCAACGCCCGCTCCCTGATGCACTTCCTCGGCCTGCGCACCCAGCACGAGCTGGCCAAGGTGCCGTCCTTCCCGCAGCGGGAGATCGAGATGGTCGGCGAGCGGATGGAGGCCGAGTGGGCCCGGCTCATGCCGCTCACCCACGCCGCCTTCAACGCCAACGGCCGGATCGCACCGTAGCGCGGCACACATGTACGGGTCAGCCAGGTGAAGTGTCCGTATTGCGGCATTTGGAGAAGTTCATCTAGCCTGATCAAACGGACCCGGCACTGCTTGAACCCCCGAGCAGGCAGTGCCGGGTTCCATATTTGTCCGGACTTTCCGGGGGCCCCGAGGGCAGACCACGTTCTGGGCACCGAGTAGCGTGTTACCCATGGCTCCGACCTCGACTCCGCAGACCCCCTTCGGGCGGGTCCTCACCGCCATGGTCACGCCCTTCACGGCGGACGGCGCACTCGACCTCGACGGCGCACAGCGGCTCGCCGCCCACCTGGTGGACGCAGGCAACGACGGCCTGATCATCAACGGCACCACCGGTGAGTCGCCCACCACCAGTGACGCGGAGAAAACGGACGTCGTACGAGCGGTCCTCGAGGCGGTCGGCGACCGGGCCCACGTCGTGGCCGGTGTCGGCACCAACGACACCCATCACAGCATCGAGCTGGCCCGTGCCGCCGAGAAGACCGGCGCGCACGGCCTGCTGGTCGTCACCCCGTACTACAACAAGCCCCCGCAGGAGGGCCTGTACCGGCACTTCAAGGCCGTCGCCGACGCGGCCGGGCTGCCGGTCATGCTCTACGACATCCCCGGCCGCAGCGGCGTCCCGATCAACACCGAGACGCTGGTCCGGCTCGCCGAGCACCCGAGGATCGTCGCCAACAAGGACGCCAAGGGCGACCTCGGCCGCGCCAGCTGGGCCATCGCCCAGTCCGGCCTCGCCTGGTACTCCGGCGACGACATGCTGAACCTGCCGCTGCTCTCCGTGGGCGCGGTCGGCTTCGTCTCGGTCGTCGGCCACGTGGTCACCCCCGACCTCCGGGCGCTGGTGGAGGCCTTCGTCTCCGGCGACGTTCAGAAGGCGACGGAGATCCACCAGAAGCTGCTCCCCGTCTACACCGGCATGTTCCGCACCCAGGGCGTCATGACCACCAAGGCCGCGCTCGCCCTCCAGGGCCTGCCCGCCGGACCCCTGCGCGCGCCCATGGTGGAGTGCTCGCCCGAGGAGATTGCCCAGCTCAAGATCGATCTTGCCGCCGGCGGGGTACAGCTCTGACAACGGACTTCACAACTGAATACGCAGGACTCCGGTGCCTGCACCTACAACGACAACTGCTTCTGCACGAACGTCACGCGCGCCACGTGCCCACCGGTACGTGGCGTGTGTGGTTGAGGAGAGTCTTTTGAGTCATCCGCATCCTGAACTCGGCCCGCCCCCGCCGCTCCCCGAGGGGGGCCTTCGGGTCACTCCGCTCGGCGGCCTCGGTGAGATCGGCCGGAACATGACGGTCTTCGAGTACGGCGGCCGTCTGCTGATCGTCGACTGCGGCGTGCTCTTCCCCGAGGAGGAGCAGCCCGGAATCGACCTGATCCTGCCGGACTTCTCGTCCATCAGGGACCGCCTCGACGACATCGAGGGGATCGTCCTCACGCACGGCCACGAGGACCACATCGGCGGTGTCCCCTTCCTGCTCCGCGAGAAGCCGGACATCCCGCTGATCGGCTCCAAGCTGACCCTCGCCCTGATCGAGGCCAAGCTCCAGGAGCACCGCATCCGCCCGTACACCCTTGAGGTGGCGGAGGGGAACCGCGAGCGCATCGGCCCCTTCGACTGCGAGTTCGTCGCGGTCAACCACTCCATCCCGGACGCCCTCGCGGTCGCCATCCGCACCCCGGCCGGCATGGTGGTGCACACCGGCGACTTCAAGATGGACCAGCTGCCGCTGGACAACCGTCTGACCGACCTGCACGCGTTCGCACGGCTGAGCGAGGAAGGCATCGACCTCCTCCTCAGTGACTCCACCAACGCCGAGGTACCCGGCTTCACGCCGCACGAACGGGACATCTCCAACGTCCTGCGCCAGGTCTTCGCGACCGCCCGCAAGCGGATCATCGTGGCGAGCTTCGCCAGCCACGTCCACCGGATCCAGCAGATCCTGGACGCGGCGCACGAGTACGGCCGCCGGGTCGCCTTCGTCGGCCGCTCCATGGTCCGCAACATGGGCATCGCCCGGGACCTGGGCTACCTGAAGGTGCCACCGGGACTGGTCGTCGACGTCAAGACCCTCGACGACCTGCCGGACCACGAGATCGTCCTGGTCTGCACGGGCTCGCAGGGCGAACCGATGGCGGCGCTGTCGAGGATGGCGAACCGGGACCACCAGATCCGCATCGTCGACGGCGACACCGTGATCCTGGCGTCCTCCCTGATCCCCGGCAACGAGAACGCGGTCTACCGCGTGATCAACGGCCTGACCCGCTGGGGTGCCAACGTCGTCCACAAGGGCAACGCCAAGGTGCACGTGTCCGGCCACGCCTCCGCGGGCGAACTGCTGTACTTCTACAACATCTGCCGGCCGAGGAACCTGATGCCGGTCCACGGCGAATGGCGCCACCTGCGCGCCAACGCCGAGCTGGGAGCCCTCACCGGTGTCCCGCACGACCGCATCGTCATCGCCGAGGACGGCGTGGTGGTGGACCTGGTCGAGGGCAAGGCCAAGATCTCCGGCAAGGTCCAGGCGGGTTACGTGTACGTCGACGGTCTCTCGGTCGGCGACGTCGGTGAGCCGGCCCTGAAGGACCGCAAGATCCTCGGCGACGAGGGCATCATCTCGGTCTTCGTGGTCGTGGACGCCTCCACGGGCAAGATCACCGGCGGTCCGCACATCCAGGCCAGGGGATCCGGCATCGAGGACGCGGCCTTCTCGGACGTCGTCCCGAAGATCAACGAGGCGCTGGAACGCTCGGCCCAGGACGGTGTCGTGGAGCCCCACCAGCTGCAACAACTCATCCGCCGCACCCTCGGCAAGTGGGTCTCGGACAACTACCGGCGCCGGCCGATGATCCTCCCGGTGGTCGTGGAGGTCTGACCTCGCTCGGCCGGTCCTACGGCCGCTGAGACGCGTCAACCCGGGGCGGGGCGCCTCGATTTGCATCGAGGCGCCTCGCTCCAGTACGTTTACGGCTCTGCCCGACCGGGAACCCAGGTACTTCATGCGCCTGATCCGGTCACCCGGACCGGGTGGAAATCCGACTCAGAATCTCTGATAAAGTCGGAACCGCCGGAAAGGGAAACGCGAGAGCGAAAACCTGGAAAGCACCGAGGAAATCGGGTCGAGAAAAGATCTGATAGAGTCGGAAACGCA